>NZ_JAGOLP010000013.1 GCF_017994015.1 Ferrovibrio sp.
GGCCGAAAGCCCCGGGCCTGGCCAGGGCAGCATTTTCCGTATTTCACTACCAGTGCCGCCGGCCGAGCCGGCGATGGAGGCATGATGAATACCCAGACCAGCCAGAATAATGGCGTACAGAAAATCCTGGTGATCGACGACGAGGCACCGATCCGGCGTTTCCTGCGCACCGGCCTGTCGGTGCATGGCTACGAGGTGGCCGAGGCCGAATCGGGCCAGGATGGTTTGCGCCAGGCCGCCGCAGCACCACCCGACCTGGTGGTGCTGGATTTGCAGCTTGGCGATATGGACGGCCTGGATGTGCTGAACCGCCTGCGCGAATGGAGCGCCGTGCCGGTTTTCATTCTGTCGGTGCGCAACCGCGAGGTGGAGAAGGTGCGCGCCTTTGAACTCGGCGCCGATGATTACGTTGTGAAGCCGTTCGGCATGGCGGAATTTGTTGCCCGGGTGAAGGCGCTGATGCGGCGGCGCAAGGCCGATGCGGTGGCCGGCGAGCCGGTATTCAATGTTGGCGAACTGGCCATCGACATGGCGCATCGTGTGGTTTCCATGCGCGGCGAGCCGGTGCGGCTGTCGCCCAAGGAATACAAGCTGCTGAGCCAGCTCGCCCTGCATGCCGGCAAGGTGCTGACGCATGACCAGCTTCTGCGCCATGTCTGGGGCGCCGCCCATGCCGAGGACGTGCATTACCTGCGTATCTTCATGCGCAAGCTGCGCCAGAAGATCGAGCCGGACCCGACCCGGCCGCGCTACATCGCCACCGAACTCGGCGTCGGCTACCGCCTGCTCACAGCCGATCAGGGCCAGTTGGTGCGGTAACTAATCGAAGCTGGGTTTGCCCTGGCGCAGCGACTTGACGTTGCCGCGCTTGACCTTGCTGTCCATGCGGCGCTGCTGCGAACCCTTGGTGGGCTTGGTGGCGCGGCGCGGCTTGGGTTTGTGGCTGGCTTCGCGAATCAGTTCACACAGCCGCTCGATGGCCTCGGCCTTGTTACGCTCCTGGCTGCGATAAGCCTGGGCGGTGATCACCAGAACGCCGTCATTGGTCAGGCGCTGGCCGGCCAGCGCCTTCAACCGCAGGCGCACTTCCTCCGGCAGCGAGGGCGAGCCTGCCACGTCGAAGCGCAGTTGCACGGCGGTGGAGACTTTGTTGACATTCTGCCCACCCGGCCCGGAAGCACGGATGAAGCTCAACTGAATCTCGTCATCCTGCAGGGAGATGGAGCGGGTTACCGGAATCATGGCGCATTATCTGCCACGATCCCGGCGCCCTGTCAGCGAAATTCTTAGCCTTGCAGCTTCGACCACATGTCGAGATCGCGCTCGGCGGTCCAGATACGCGGATGATCCAGGCCGCTGGCCTCGTCATAGGCCCGAGCGACGTTGAACGGCTGGCAATGATCGAAGATGGCGAAATTGCCAAAGCGCGGCGCCATGGCGGCGTTGGCGCGATCAAAGGCATCCTTCAGGCTGAGACCCTTGGCGGCACTTTCCGATACCGAACCATACAGCGTGGTGAGGAAATCGCGGGTCAGTGCCAGGCCGTCACGCACCTGATCGGCATGCACCAGGGCATCACCACGGCCGGGCACGATGGCGCGGGCGTTGAATTCCCCGATTGCATCCAGGGTCTTCGGCCAATCCTTGAAATGCGCATCGCCGCAATAGCAGGCGGAATGGTATTCCACCAGATCGCCCGAGAACATCACGCCGGCATCCGGCACCCAGGCAACGATATCGCCGGCGGTGTGGCCGCGGCCAAGATGCATCAGGTCAACCCGGCGCTTGCCGAGATAAACGCTCATCTTGCGCGGAAAGGTCATGCTGGGCCAGGTCAGGCCGGGGATGGTTTCGGCGGCGCGGAACAGACGCGGGAAGCGGCCGAATTCCGAATCCCAGTCTTCCTTGCCGCGTTCCACGATCAGGCTGCGGGTGGCATCGGACGCAATCACCTGCTCGGCGCCATAGGCCTGGGCGCCCAGCACGCGCACGGCATGGTAATGTGACAGCACCACATACTTGATCGGCTTGTCGGTGACGCGGCGGATATGCTCGATCACGCTGCCGGCCATCTTCGGCGTCGCCTGCGTGTCGATCACCATCACGCCATCATCGCCCACGATCACGCCGGTATTCGGATCACCCTGGGCGGTGAAGGCATACAGCCCCTCGCCCATCTGGGTGAAGGACACCACCTTGTCTTCGGTGTCGTTGGTGGAAGCGAAGCCCTTGGCCATGGCTGGTCTCCTTGAGGATTGGGTGTAACGGGACGGGTTATTTACCGAGCAGGTTTTCCGGCAGCCAGAGCACCAGTTCGGGGAAGAAGATGCACAGCACCAGGGCCACAAGCTGGATCAGCACAAACGGGATGATGCCCTTGTAGATCATGTTGATGCTGATTTCCGGCGGCGCGATGCCGCGGATGTAAAACAGCGCATAGCCGAATGGCGGCGTCAGGAACGAGGTTTGCAGATTGACCGCGAACAGGATGGCGAACCACAGCAACACCTGTTCCTTGGGCAGACCAAAATCCAGGCCGGCAATGATCGGCGCCACAATCGGCATGACGATGAAAGTGATCTCCACCCAGTCCAGGAACATGCCCAGCACAAAGATGAAGGCCATGATGATGAACATCACCCAATAGGGATTGACCCCGGCCTCGTCGATGCCGAGCGCATCGGCGATCATGGTATCGCCGCCAAGCTTGCGGAAGATGACGCTGAACACCGTGGCGCCGATCATCACAAACATGATCATCGCTGTGGTCTTGGTGGTTTCATTCAGCACGCCGAGGAACTGCTTGAAGCTGAGTTCGCGCGACAGCAGCGCCAGCACCAGCGCACCAAGCGCACCCAGCGCTGCCGCTTCGGTGGGCGTGGCGATACCGGCGATGATCGAACCCAGCACCAGCAGGATCAATACCATTGGCGCCAGCAGGTCACGCGCCAGGTTCCAGGCCGCCTCACGAATACTGACGCGCGCCGAACGCGGCAGCGGCGGCATGCGCTGGGGCTGGAAGATGGCAACAAAAACCAGATAGACGATATAGAGGCCGCCCAGCATCAGGCCCGGGATCAGCGCGCCGGCAAACAGATCGCCCACCGAGATGCGCATGGTATCGCCAAGCACCACCAGCATGATGCTGGGCGGGATCAGGATGCCAAGCGTGCCGGTAGCGGCAATAACGCCGGTGGAAAGCTGCGGATCGTAGCGGCTTTCCTGCATCGCCGGCAAAGCCAGCATGCCCATCAGCACCACACTGGCGCCGATGATGCCGGTGGAAGCCGCCATCACGATGCCGATCACCGCCACGGCGAAGGCATAGCCGCCCGGCACCGGGCCTAGGATACCGGCCAGCGAACGCAGCAGGCGCTGCGCCACGCCGGATTTTTCCAGCATCAGGCCCATGAACACAAAGAGCGGCACGGCGATCAGCAGCCAGTTGCTCAGAATACCGGAAAAGGTGCGCGACACGCCGGTGGACAGGAACAGGATCGGCACATCGGCCAGGAAGGTGAAGATCACGCCAATGCCGGCCAGTACAAAGGCAACCGGATAACCAACAAAGATGCCGCCCAGCAGGGCGACAACCATCAGCAAGGGCCAGAAATATTCCATCACTTACGCCTCCGCCTGGCGGCCCTGGGCCAGTTCAACAATCGCCCGCAGGCTGCGCGCCACACCAAATATCGTCAGCAGGCCGAAACCGAGCGGCATCACGCCTTTGATGATCCAGGTATCCATCAGGCCGCCATAGCTGGAGCCTTCATTGCTGGTGAAGGCAGACATGGCGAAACGCCAGGCATAGAAGGTCATGATGGCGCAAAACGGGGTGAGCAGCACCACATCGCCAAACAGCCGAACCCACAGCTTGGTGCGCGGCGAAAAACGTGCGGCGAGGAAATCAACGCAGACATGGCTATCAGTGTGCATGGCATAGACGCCGCCCAGCATGGTGATGGCGGCGAACAGATGCCATTGCAGATCGATCATGCCATTCATGGTCATGCGGGGCCCAAGCAAGGGCAGTGTGACCGGCCATTCCACCAGCACATTCATGCGCAACTGCACCATCACCACAGCAATGCAGACGGCGAAGATCAGCACCAGATTGAACCAGCCAACGGCGCGGCCAAACCAGGCGCAGGCGGCTTCAATGGAACGTAGGAACTGGATCATGCGGGCCTCCCGGCGCCAGCCTATATCGGGCCTGGCATAATCGGATCAGGGAATCCGCCGATGCCAGGGAAGCCCCGGCACCGGCGGCAAGCCAGATTACTTGTTACGCGGCAGCAATTGCAGGTCGCCCCAGCGGCCGACCCGCTTGGTGTAGGCGGTCAGCGAGGCATAAGCTTCCTTGAACAGCGCGTCCTTGGTGGCTTCCTCTTCCATCACTTCAGTGGAAGCCTTCTGCAAGGCAGCCAGCACTTCATCGGGGAAACGCTGCACCTTCACGCCCGCCGCCTCGATCTTTTCGATGGCGTCGATCTGGGCGTTGATCTGGTCATACAGATTGAAGGTGATGTTGGCGTTGCAGGCTTCCACCATGATCTGCTGCTGCTTCGGGGTGAAACCCTTCCACACATTCATGTTGATGATGATCGTGTCCCAGCTTGCCGGCTGGTGCCAGCCCGGGAAGTAGTAATGCTTGGCGATCTTCTGCAAGCCGAGGCCGAGATCAAGCTGCGGCGCGGAGAATTCCGCCGCCTCGATACGACCACGCTCCAGCGAGACGAAGATTTCGCCCGCCGGCACCAGCTGCACATTGGCGCCCAGCTTGGCCATCGCCTTGGCACCCAGGCCGGCGATGCGCATGTTGAGGCCCTTGATATCGGCGACCGTCTTGATTTCCTTGTTGAACCAGCCACCAGCTTCCGGCACCACGAGATGGCAGGGGATCACCTTCACATTATGCGGATCATAGGCCTTCTGGATGATCTCCAGACCGCCGCCCTGGAACATCCAGCCCAGGAACAATTCCGGGTTGGGGCCGAACGGCATCGAGCCGACCAGGTTGGCGACCGGAATCTTGCCGGCCCAATAGCCCACCCAGTCAAAACCCATGGCGATCGAGCCATTGCTGACCGCGCCGAACACTTCAAAAGGCGGCACGAATTCGCCGGCACCATGCACCTTGATCTTGATCTGATCGTTGGTCATCAGCGCCACGCGCTCGGCCCATTTGACCGGGCTCTGGCCGATGGACGGGGTTTGCAGGCCAAACACACTCTGCAAATCGATGGACTTGGTCTGCGCCGTGGCGGCAGGCGCCAACGTGCTCAACGCGCCGAACACCGCGGCCGTGGCCGCAGCGAGAATATGCTTCCGCATGGTTTCCTCCCAAAGGTTTCCCACCCGCGCCGCAATGGACTTTGAAAAGACCATTTGCAATCTGGGCTGCGGCTAATATATGTAATAACGAAACGGTTCGCAATACACGAATTCACCTAATGTGAGTTCGACAGAACACAAGGGCGGGAACAGCAATGAACGAAACAACCTCCGGCCTGCTGGCCGGCACTGACTTGCTGAAAGGCGATGTGGCGATCATCACCGGCGCCGCGCAGGGCAATGGCCGCGCCATCGCGCTGGGCCTGGCTGCCGCGGGTGCAGCGGTGGCTCTGGGCGATGTGAATGCGGCTGGTGCCGCTGCCGTGGCCGAGGAAATCCGCGGCCAGGGTGGCCAGGCTTTTGCCGCCGGCCTGGATGTAAGCGACATCGGACAATGCGCAGCCTTTGTGGCCGCCAGCACGGCTGCGCTCGGCCCGGCCTCGATCCTGGTGAACAATGCCGGCATCATCCGTCGTGTGACACTGGACGCGGCGAGCTATGATGCCGATTGGGACGATACGCTGCGCGTCAACCTGACCGGCAGCAAAAACATGCTGCGCGCCGCCCTGCCGCAATTACGCCAGACGCGCGGCCGCGTGGTCAATCTTGGCTCGATCATGTCGTTTGTCTCGGCGCCGCGTAACAGCGCCTACAGCGCCTCAAAAGGCGCCATCCGGCAATTCACCAAGGCGCTGGCGATTGAGCTGGCGGCCGACGGCATCCGGGTCAACGCCATTGCGCCCGGCGTTATCGCCACACCGATGACCGAGGCAACCCGCAGCGACGAGGCCGCCATCAGCCGCTTCATGCAGCACACGCCGATGGGCCGTGTGGGCCAGCCCGATGAACTGGTCGGCCCGGTGCTGTTCCTGGTTTCCCGCCTATCCAGCTATGTCACCGGCACGATGCTGCCGGTGGATGGCGGCTATCTCGCCGCCTGATTTTTTCCGTATTGCAGACGAGGCCCAAGATGAGCGCGAACAAGACCCATTCCTGCGACCTGCTGGTGGTTGGCTCCGGTGCCGGCGGCATGGCTGCCGCCATTACCGCCCGGCTGCATGGCCTGGATGTGCTGGTGGTGGAAAAGGAAGCGCTCTATGGCGGCACCACGGCGCGTTCCGGCGGCTGGCTGTGGATTCCGAACAACCCGCTGGCCAAACGCGAAGGCATGCAGGATAGCCGCGAGGCCGGCCGCACCTATCTGCAACACGAGGCCGGCAATCATTTTGATGCCGCCCGGGTGGATGCCTTCCTGGATAACGGCCCGGCCATGGTGGATTTTTTCGAGAGCAAAACGGCGGTGAAATTTGTGCTCGGGCCGCAATTCTCCGATTACCACCCGAATGCGCCGGGCGCCATCGCGGGCGGCCGCTCGATCTGTGCCGAGCCGATGGATGGGCGCGAACTGGGCGCGCAGATCAAGACTTTGCGGCCGCCGCTGAAGGAGATCACCTTTGTCGGCATGATGATCGGCTCGGGCAAGGAATTGCTGCATTTCTTCAACGTGACACGCTCGGTGGTTTCCGCCGCCTATGTGGCGAAGCTTCTGGTGAAATATGGCCGCGACCTGCTCACCCATGGCCGCGCCATGCGGCTGACCAATGGCAATGCGCTGGCCGGCAGGCTGGCGAAATCAGCCGCCGACCTGGGCATTCCGCTCTGGCTTGAAGCGCCGGCGAAGCAGTTGCTCAGCGAAGCCGGCCGGGTCACCGGCGCTGTGATCGGCACCAAGGATGGCGATGTGACGGTGCTGGCCCGCAAGGGCGTGGTGCTGGCCACCGGCGGTTTCCCGCATGATGCCGAACGGCGCCGGCAGCTTTATCCGCATGCCCCAACCGGCCGCGAGCATTACACGCCCACGCCGCCCGGCAATACCGGCGACGGCATCAAGCTGGCGCGGCCCTTGGGCGCGCAGACCGCCGACGAATTGCCCAATGCCGCCGCCTGGGTGCCGATCTCGCGGGTGCCGAATGGCGACGGCAGCTTTGGCACCTTCCCGCATTTCATCGATCGCGGCAAACCCGGCGTGATCGCCGTGGCGCGCGATGGCAAGCGCTTTGTCAATGAAGGCAATTCCTATCACGATTTCTGCCAGGCTTTGGTGAAAGCCAGCAAGGATCTGCCGCGTGGCCCGGAAGGCGAAGTGGAAGCCTGGCTGATCGCCGATCATGTCACCTTGCGGCGCTATGGCCTGGGCCATGTGAAGCCCTTCCCGGTGCCGCTGGCGCATCAACTGGCGAATGGCTATCTCAAGCGCGGCCAAACCCCGGCCGAACTGGCCGCCGCCTGCGGCTTCGATGCGGATAATTTTGCCGCCACGCTGGCTGACTACAACAAACATGCCGCCAAGGGCGAAGACCCCGCCTTTGGCAAGGGCAGCACCGCCTATAACCGCTATCTGGGTGATCCGAGCGTGACGCCCAATCCCTGCATCGCGCCGGTTTCACGCGGCGCGCTGTATGCCGTGCGCGTGGTGATCGGCGATCTGGGCAGTTTTGCCGGCCTCAAGACCGATGCCCATGCCCAGGTGCTGGATGGCCAGGGCCAGCCGGTGCCGGGGCTGTATGCCGCCGGCAACGACATGGCCAGCATCATGGGCGGCAATTATCCCGGCGGCGGCATCACCCTCGGCCCGGCCATGACCTTCGGCTATATCGCCGGCCGCCATGCCGCAGGTATGGCGGAGTGATGCCTGCATTTCCCATCCCTCACTCGTCATGCCCGGGCTTGACCCGGGCATCCCGTTTTTTTGCAAAGAAAACGTCTGAATTCCCTGGAAAATGAGATGCCCGGGTCAAGCCCGGGCATGACGAGAGGGGGAGGAACCGGGTAGTCGTGGGTCAAGACAGGCGATGACGAGAGGGGGCGGGCAACCGATGCTCCGCGCATACTTTGACTTGGTATCACCTCAGCCTCAGCCGCTATAGCCAAGTTCGGCGGAGAGGCGGCGGGTGAAGGCGAGCAAAGCCTGGGCCTGGCCGCCTTCCGGGCTGACATCCACCTTGGCGGTGGGGCCGATCACGGTGATCACCTGCATGATGCGGCCGGTATGATCGAAGATCGGCGCCGCCAAAGCGCTGACGCCAGGCACCGGATTGTCCACCGTGGTGCATAAGCCGGCGCGGCGCACGCGCTCGAACTCGGCCAGCAACTCCTCTGGCGCCATGTCGCTGGTGGCACTCCAGCCCTTGCGCGAGGTGGCCAGTTCGGCGGCCAACACCGGTTCCACCAGCTTGCGCGGCAGATAGGCGGCAAACACCTTGCCGGTGGCGGTGCCGCTGACTGTGAACAAGCCGCCGGGCCGCACATTGGCGTGAATCTGGTTCGAGGATTCCTGCACCAGCACAATGGTGGGGCCGGCATGGCCCCAAACTGTAATGGTGACCATCAGTTCAAGCTGCTCAGCCAGATCAACCACGGCAGTGGCGGCAAGGCGATAGGGATCAGTGTTGCGCAAGCGGGCCAGGCCCAGATGCAGAGCAAATGGCCCGAGCCGGTAACGCCCGCTGGCGGCATCCTGCTCCACCAGGCCGAGCTTGCGGAAACTGACCAGATAGGCATGTGCCTGACCGGGCGTCAGTTCCGCCGCCTGAGCCAGATCGCGCAGCATCATCGGCTGGCTGGCCAGCACCAGGCTGTTCAACAGCCGGCCGCCGATCTCCACCGATTGCACGCCACGGCCGGCCACCGCCGGCATCGCGATAGCGGCGGCATCCTCTGGGTTATTGTCTGTTTGCGCCCGGCTCATGCGCTTATCTAGCGTGATTGCCGGTAGACTCACAACGCCTTGGTGGAATCAGGGCGAAGCGGCCTGGCGCTTGAGCCGCTGCGCCAGCGCGCCGAGCGCCTGTGCTGCTGCCGGTGCCAGGGTTGGCTTGGCCGGCGCTGCTTCGGGCCACGCCGGCTGGCGCAGATTTGCCCCGCCGGTGCTGGCCTCATCCAATGCCGCCTGCATCGCCGCAACCAGGCTGCCCACTTCAATCGGCTTGGTGACAAAGCCGTTCATGCCCGCTGCCAGGCAGCGTTCGCGGTCGCCGGCCAGCGCGTTGGCGGTAACGGCAACAATCGGCACTTTGGCGCAAGGCTCCGGCATGGCGCGGATAACGCGGGTGGCGGCCAAGCCATCCATTTCCGGCATCTGCATGTCCATCAGCACCAGATCATATTGCCCCTGACGCAGCATGGCACAGGCTTCGATGCCGTTGCTGGCGATGCTGACCTGATGGCCCAGCTGGCGCAGCATGGTGCCCAGGATCATCTGGTTGGTCGGATTATCCTCGGCCACCAGCAGGCTCAGTGCCGGCAGCGGCACCAGCACCGGGCGGCCCGGCTGCACCGGCTGGTCAATCAGGCTGGGCAGGCCCAGGCGCAAAGGCAGGCGCAGGCGGAACACACTGCCGCGCCCCGGCATGCTCTCCACGGTGATTTCACCCTGCATCAGCGCCACCAGCTGGCCACAGATCGCCAGGCCCAGGCCGGTGCCGCCATAGCGCCGGGTGATCGAGCGATCAGCCTGGGTGAAATGGCGAAACAGCAGCGGGCGGATTTCTTCGGAAATGCCGATGCCGGAATCGGCCACGCTGATTTCCAGTTGCGGCGTGCCGTCGCAGGCCACAGCCAAGCCGGCTTCCAGCCGCACCCAGCCGGCCTCGGTGAATTTCACCGCATTGCCGAGCAGATTGAACAGGATCTGCCTCAGGCGGCCAGGGTCGCCGCGCAGGCTGGCCGGCAGCTCTGGCGCCAGGCGACAATCCAGGAACAGGCCCTTGGCCTCGGCGCGACTGCGCACCGCATCGACCACGCCTTCAAGCAGCCGGCGAAGCTCAAAATTGGCGTCGTCCAGTTCAACCCGGCCGGCTTCCAGCTTGGAGAAATCCAGGATGTCGTTCAGCAGATGCAGCAGATGCTCGGCCGAGGCGCGTGCGGTATCCAGCAAAGCCCGGTCGGCCGATGTCATACTGGCACGATCCAACAAGCTGATCGAACCCAGCACACCGTTCAGCGGCGTGCGGATTTCATGGCTCATCACCGCCAGGAATTCGGATTTTGCCGTGGCCTCGGCCTCTGCCCGGCTGCGCTCGGCCAGCAGGCGATGCGCCTCGGTCATGTCGGTCCACACGCTGGTCAGACCGCCATTGCGCGACGGCATCAATTCAATCTGCACCACTCGGCCATCGCGCAGCTTGGCCAGCACCGGCGCCGGCTCGCCGGCAGACGGCCAGGAAAATGCCGCCAGTTGCAGCAAGGCGGCCCGATCATCCTCATCCGCCGCCTCGCCGGCCAGCAGTTGCAGATGGCCGGCAAAATCGGCGCCGGCATGGAAATGTTCGATCAGACGCGGGAAAAAGCTGGAAGCGCGGTTATTGGCAAAGAAAAACCGGCCATCCTGATCGTAGCACAGCAGGGCCTGCTGCAAGGTGGACAAGGCTTCCACCACCGCCGACTCGGTATGCAGCACCTCAGCGGTGACATCGGCCCAGCTTTTGATCACGCCACCATCGGGCAGCCAGTTCACCCTTGAACGCAGCCAGCGCCCGTCACGCTTCTGGAAATCCAGCGGCCCGGTTTGGCCACGATGCCGCGCCACCGCGGCCGTCACCATGTCGTCGAGTCGCGCCGGCGTCATCGTCGCGCCATGATTGACCGTAAAATAGTGCCGCAGATTCTCCAGATAATCCCAGCCGGCATGGATGGTGCCGAGATGCTCGGGAAACAGTTTGAGATATTGCTGATTCCAGCCCTGTAGCCGCTCCTGGGCATCAATATAGCAGGCGGCAACGCCGAGCGTGTCCATTTGCGCAAGCGCAAAGGCGACCGGCTCAGCGATGGGCACGGAATTGCTCATGACACAGACTAAACAGAATGACTTTGCGAATGCCAATTACTTATCGATAAGACGGCCATAAAAATTCGGAAATACAACCGGCGCGGCTACCGTTACGGAAACATCGATTGAAGGGAAATGTTACAAGATTTCCGCGATAATAGGTGGCCCGGCCTGCGAAGGATTCGCAATCCTGGCCCGTGTTAGGCTACAAGTACCCGCCCCCGGAATCAGTGAAATCATGTCCCGCTCAGCCAAATTCCTTGTTCTTGCCCTGCTTGCCGCTGCCGCTGGTGGCGGCGCCTGGTGGTATTACGCCAACCAGTCGCGCAGCATCGTGGCGCCGCGCAGCCAGACCGTGGCGCTGGGCATGGTGGAGGACACAGTTTCCGCCGTCGGCACCTTGCAGCCGCTGAATTACGTTGATGTGGGCACCCAGGTTTCCGGCCAGCTCAAGCAGATTCTGGTGGAGATCGGCGCCAGGGTGGAAAAGGGCCAATTGCTGGCCCAGAT
The DNA here is from genome assembly GCF_017994015.1 of Ferrovibrio sp. GTDB lineage: Bacteria > Pseudomonadota > Alphaproteobacteria > Ferrovibrionales > Ferrovibrionaceae > Ferrovibrio. Next base: position 11,672 of record NZ_JAGOLP010000013.1, read on the forward strand.
CGACCCGACGGTTTATGAGGCGCGGGTCAGCGCCGACCAGGCGCAGTTGATGAATCTGAAGGCGCAGATCGCCGAAAAGACCGTGCAGCAGGCCCTGGCGCAGAAGCAGTATGAGCGCCAGCGCCGCCTGCTGGCCGAGCGCGCCACCAGCGAGGATGCCTTTGACAGCGCGGAAGCCAATGCCAAAGCCATCACGGCGCAGATCGCGGCGCTGAATGCCCAGGTGCAGCAGACCGAATCGACGCTGAAGGGCGACCTTGCCAATCTGAGCTACACCAAGATCTATGCCCCGATGACCGGCACGGTGATCGACATCACGGCACGCCAGGGCCAGACCCTGAACGCCAATCAGCAGGCGCCGATCATCCTGCGCATCGCCGACCTGGATACGATGACGGTGCAGACCCAGGTTTCGGAAGCCGATGTGTCGCGCCTCAAACTGGGCATGCCGGCCTATTTCACCACCCTGGGCCAGCCCGGCCGGCGCCGCACCGGCAGCTTGCGCCAGATCCTGCCCACGCCGCAGGTGGTGAATAACGTGGTGCTGTATTCGGCCCTGTTCGATGTGAGCAACCCGCAGAATGACCTGCTGCCGCAGATGAGCGCGCAGGTATTCTTCATCGTGTCGCATGCCGAGAATGTGCCGGTGGTGCCGATGGCGGCGCTGAAGCAGATGCCGGGCAGCCGCAACCGCTATAGCGCCCGCGTGCTGGAAAACGGCCAGCCGGTGGAGCGTAACGTGGAAATCGGCGCCAATAACCGCATCACGGCGGAAATCCGCAGCGGCCTGAAAGTCGGCGACGAATTGCTGCTGGATCAGCCGCGCGCTGGCGGCGCACCCGGCGGCAACTGGGCGCGGACCCCACGGCTATGACCGCGATGCCGCAGATCGGCCGCGTTGAGACGGCAGCCACCAGCCAGCCGCTGATCTCACTGCGCAACATCACCAAAAGTTTCAGCCGCGGCAGCCTGAGCGTGGAAGTGCTGCATGGCATTTCGCTGGATATCCATCCCGGCGAATTTGTTGCCATCATGGGCGCTTCCGGCTCGGGCAAATCAACGCTGATGAACCTGATCGGCCTGCTCGACCGACCAACCAGCGGCAGCTACCGTTATGATGGCCGCGAAGTGGCCGAACTGGATGCCGATGGCCGCGCCCTGCTGCGCCGCGAGGCGTTTGGCTTCATCTTCCAGCAATATAACCTGCTGCCCGGTTCCAGTGCTGCCGCCAATGTGGAATTGCCGGCGATCTATGCCGGCCTGGGCCGCGAAGCACGCCACCAGCGCGCGGTGGAATTGCTGCAAATGCTGGGCCTGGGCGAGCGGCTGGAGCATAAGCCGACACAGCTTTCCGGCGGCCAGCAGCAGCGCGTTTCGATTGCCCGGGCGCTGATGAATGGCGGCCCGGTGATCCTGGCCGACGAGCCGACCGGTGCGCTTGATTCCAAAAGCGGCGCCGAGGTGATGAAGCTGCTGCGCGACCTGAACCAGCGCGGCCATACCATCCTGCTGATCACGCACGACGCCGAGGTGGCGCGCCAGGCGCGCCGCGTGGTGGAAATCCGCGATGGCGACATTGTATCCGACCAGCAGATTGAGGCCGCCGGGCCGCAGGAAGCCGCCGCCCCGCCACGCCACACGGCCACCAGGCCGCGCGCCGCCGGCGCCAATCTGCTGGAAGCCGGCCGCATGGCCTTGCAGGCTTTGCGCGGCAATCTGCTGCGCACCCTGCTCACCCTGCTTGGCATTATTATCGGTGTGGCTTCCGTGGTGGCGATGCTGGCAATCGGCGACGGCGCCCGGCAATCGGTGCTTGATCGCATCTCGGCGATGGGGACGAATCTTTTGCTGATCCGCCCCGGCGCGCCCAATATGCGGCAATCCGGCGGCGTTACCGCCACCCTGGTGCCGGCCGATGCCGAAGCGCTGAACGGCCTGGCCAACGTGACTGTGGCGGTGGGCGAATATAGCGGCCAGGTGACGGCGCGCTTTGCCAATAACGACTATCTGACCCAGGCCAATGCGGTGGGCGCCGGCTTTGCCCAGGCACGCGACTGGCCGGTGGCGGAAGGTGTGTTTTTCAGCGACGAGGATGTGCGCAATTACGTGCCGGTGGCGGTGCTGGGCCAGACCATCCTGAAAGCCCTGTTTGATCCCGGCATGCCGGCCAGCGATGCACTGGGGCGTTATGTGCTGCTCAACAACATCCCGTTCCAGGTGATCGGCGTGCTGGAAGCCAAGGGCGCCTCGCCGATGGGCACCGACATGGACGACACCATCCTGGTGCCGCTTTCCACCGGCATCCTGCGGCTCTTTGGCCAGCGTTATGTGCGCACCATCACCGTGCAGGTGAAGGATGTGACCCGCATTGATGAAACCCAGGAACTGATCCGGCAAACCCTGATCGGACGCCACAAGGCCGAGGATTTTCAGATCCGCAACATGGCGGCAATCATCCAGACCGCCACCGAGACACAGAACACCCTGACCCTGCTGCTGGGTTCCATCGCCATCATCTCGCTGCTGGTGGGCGGCATCGGCGTGATGAATATCATGCTGGTAAGCGTGACCGAGCGCACGCGCGAGATCGGTGTGCGTATGGCCACCGGCGCCCGGCGTATGGACATCCTGTTGCAATTCAATACCGAAGCCCTGGTGATCTGCATCCTGGGCGGCGCGTTGGGCGTGCTGCTTGGCCTCGGCGCCACCGCGCTTTATGCCGCCTTCGACAAGCCGGTGATCTATGCTGCCGGCCCGGTGCTGCTGGCTTTCGGCTGCGCCTTTTTCACTGGCCTCACCTTCGGCTACCTGCCGGCGCGCAAGGCCGCCGGCCTTGACCCGGTTGTCGCCCTCGCCACGGAATGACCATGCAGCAGCGTTTGTCCCCCTCGCCCAATCTGCGGCGCGTTATGCTCTGCGCCGGCCTGCTTGTTGGCCTGGCCGGCTGCGAGATCGGCGACCCGTTCAGCAAGCCGGCCATCACCGCGCCCGCCGCCTGGGATGCGGCCAGCAATACGGCTTTGGCGGAATGGCCGGATACCAGCTGGTGGCGCGGCTTTGCCAGCGCCGAACTGGATGGCCTGATGCGCCAGGCCGAAAGTAATAACCGCGACCTGGCCGCCGCGCTGGCGCGGATCCGCCAGGCCGAGGCTTCGGCCAGGATTGCCGGCGCTGCCTTGCTGCCCACATTGGGCGCCGATGGCGGTGCCGGCCGCAGCTGGTCGCCCTCAAGCAGCAGCACCAGCAGCACGCGCACGGCCAGCAGCGGCCGCGTGGTGCGCAACAGCTTTGATCTGGGCCTCACTGCCGGCTATCAGGTGGATCTGTTCGGCGGCAACCGCGCCGGCAGCGATGCCGCGCTGGAGCGCCTGGCCGCCAGCCGCTATGACCGCGAAACCGTTGCCCTCACCCTGCATGCCGACCTCGCGACGGCGTATTTTCAGCTTCTCTCGGTGCGCGACCGTATCCGGCTGGCTGAGGATACGCTGCGGAATGCCGAGGATGTGCTGGCGGTGCTGGAACGCCAGCGCCAGCTAGGCGTGGCATCCGAACTGGAAGTGGCGCAGCAGCGTAATTCCGTCGCCAGCCAGCGCGCCACGATTCCCGCCCTGCGCCAATCCGAGCGCGAGACCCTGACCGCTATCGCCTTGCTGCTTGGCCGGCCGCCGCAGGGTTTTGCCATCAGCACCACATCGCTGGATGCGCTGGCCTTGCCGGCGGTGAAAGCCGGCCTGCCTTCCGCTTTGCTGGCGCGGCGCCCGGATATCCGCAAGGCCGAGGCCGATCTGCGCGCCGCCAACCGCGATATCGCCGTGGCCCAGGCGGCACGGCTGCCCAGCCTGGATCTGACCATGGGCGCCGGGCTGCAAAGCAGCGCGCTGCACACATTGCTTCAGCCGCAAAGCGCGCTGTATTCACTGGCCGCTTCGCTGACTGCGCCGCTATTCCAGGGCGGCCGGCTGGAAGGCCAGGAAGACCTCAACCGCGCGCGTTATCAGGAACTGGCCGAAACCTACGGCAAGGCCGCCATCACCGCCTTTGGCGATGTGGAGGACGCATTGACCAGCACGGCCAATGCTGCCGAACGCTACACCTATGCCCGCGAGGCCTTTGACCAGGCGCGCGAAGCCTATCGCATCGTGGAAGCGCGCTACCGCGCCGGCACTGTGCCGTTCCTCAACCTGCTGGATGCGCAACGCACCGTGTTCCAGGCTAATGACGCGCTGGCCCAGGCATTGCTGGGCCGCTACACCGCTTTGGTTGATCTCTACAAGGCGCTGGGCGGCGGCTGGACGGAATAGCCTTACATCGGCTCCGGTTCGCGCGGGGCGATGATGGTTACCGGAACCACCACGGCTTGCGGCACGATGCTGTTAAGCGGGCTGGCAATACCGACCGTGGGATTGATCGGGGTGATCACACCGGTATTGTCAGTGAGCGACAAGCGATCCTGTGCCAGCACCGGCGGTGTGGTCGCGCCGGTATTCTGCATGGCCGTTGTTGAACTGCCCGCCGTAGTGCTGCCCCCCGTCGCGCTGCCAGTCGTCGCGCCACCTGTCGTCGAACCCTGAAGGGTCTGCGCCTGTGGTGACTGGAGTGAACGCACGGAATCAACACCGAGCGCTCTCAGGCTGCCCGTATCGGCGACGGTGTTGAGGAAGCTACTAAAATGATCAGGTGCCAGAGAGACCCCGCCATTCAGAATGTTTGTGAAATGGTCAAACAGATTCTGCGTCGACGATGTCGAATCTGACAGAGCCGAAAACCCAGACGAAGCGGCTACTATAGCCTCGGCCTGCTGGCGCGCAGCATCATCAGAAAGCATGGATGTGCCGAAGCCTGGGCGCATGATGTCCTGGGTTTCCCCGTTTGTCGATGTCACCCGCATTTGTTGACCAAACAGCATGGTGGCGTGGGTTGCCTGTTGCGCAGCCTCAACACTGGCGACGCCGCCACTGATGGCGACCTGGCCTTGTTTGGTGGTAATCAGCGTTGGTTGGACCTTGCTGTTCTTGCCGCCCACCACACGCGCCGAGCCGGCATGCAGGGTCATGGCAATGGCGCCGCCCTTGCCGTCATGGCTGAAACGATCCACCGTCAATGCGCTATTCGAACCGAGCAAAACAGCAGATTGATCGAGAAACAGCACATGCAGCCCGCCCTGCGGCCCGGTGACAAGGCGCTGGCCTACCTGCACCGGCGCGCCAGCCGCCAATGGGGCATTACGGGCGGCAGAGACCACACCGGCCTGCTGTGCCTGGGCCGGGGCTTGAGCGGCGACAAGCAAGGCCATGCCGGCGGCACTGCACAGGCAAAAGCTGCGGATCGGGTTGGATGGCCGGGTCGGTCGCATGATTGGTCTGCTCCCAGAGAAATTCTGAAAAAGGCGGCGCTGCATCAGAAATTATAGACGGCACTCATCATGCCGGTCGTGTTGTTGAAACTGTAATTGCGCAGGTTCGAGTCAACCACGGCATATTCAAGGCCGAATAGCAGGCCCCAGCTTTTGTTCAGGCCGACAAACTGCGTGGCGCCGATGCGCCAATCGCGGTCTGCGCGCGTCACGCCCGGAGCGACGCTGGCATCCGGGCCGTCATAATCGCGCAAGGCGGCGCCGATATAGAGACTGGAAAACCAGTTGGCGCCGGTATCGGCCTGCAACGGATTACGATAGCCGATGGTATAGGTGAGGCGCAGATCGGCGCCGCGATACTGGAAAAAATCACGGTCGGCGACGCGGTCGGTCAGGTTGGCCAGCAAGGCCAGGCTTTGCAGCGGCGCCAATTCCTGCTTGGCGCGCAATTGCAGCCGCCGCTCATAGCCGCTCTGGCCCTGGGCGTTGCTCACATCGGCGCGCTCGGCATAGAAATTGCGCCGAATATCATAGGTGGCGCCGACCAGCGTGGCGCCGTTGCTGAAGCGGTATTCCGCATCCATACCGCCGCCCAGGCCAACCAGATACTGGTTGCCATCCAGCAGATATTCGGTCAGCCCGAGATACGGCCGCAGCAGCAGATGCTTCAGGCCGGCCGGATCAGGCTGAAACCGGATGCCCGAGGTGAGATTGAGCGCCACCAGATCACGCGGATCGGTTTTGCTGCCGTTGCGATCATAATCCGCCGCGCTGCTGTAATGATTGGCAAACAGATTGGCAGTGCTGACCAGGGTGGCGCTATCCTGGCGCTGAAAATCCCATTCATGTTGCAGATTGGCGGCCACGAAGCCATCCAGATCGCTATCCGGGCGTGAACCGGCTGGCACGGTCTGCACCGCGCCGGCCTGCAACAGCGTGTCAGATTGAGAAGCGGCCGTGGGGTTGCTCTGCGCCCGCAGGCCTAGCGACAGGCTGCCGGATAATTTGGGGCCGGGCTGGATACGGCGCTGAATATCTTCCAGCAAGGCCGTGGCCGAGGCACGCAGGCCGGCATCCAGGCGCGGATCGGCCAGCGCCAGGCGCAGATAAAGCCCGGCCATCAGATAGGATTCGAGCCGGTAATAAAGCGAAGCCAGTTCAACCCGCAAGGCCGGCTCGGCATTGGGATCGAGCAATTGGCCTTCCAGCGTGGCAATGGCGCCCTCATAATTGCCCTGCTCCACCTGGCTGCGGGCAACGCTCTGGCGGGCTTGCAGATTGCCCGGCTGGCTCAGCAACTGGCGGAAAGCATCATTCAATTCGGGCTGATTGGCGCCGGCCTGCTGCGCCTGGGCAGTGGCAGGGTTGGCGAGAGAAGCGATGCCGGTGGCCAGCAAGACCACCGCAAACTTGCGCAAATCGCCCATCTCATCCCCACCAGCCTAGCTTGACACAAAACCGGGCCGCTCCTCGGCCAGGCACAACAACACTGCATGCCGACCCTATGGCCTTAATTTTGACCCGTCAACCCGTAGGTTGCATCACGCATGGAGCAATGATTTGGCTAGTAGATAGCCGCCCAGTGCCAACAGCCCGCCAAAAAACCAGCGCCGGAAACTGGCGGCGCTGATGCGGCTGCGCAAGGCTTGGCCCAGCAGCATGCCGCCCAAAGCCGGCAGCAAGGCCAGCAATGCCGCCGCCGCCATGCCATCGCCATAACCGCCGGCGCCGGTGGCCAGCAAAGCCAGGCCCAGCGCGATGGTGGAAACCAGGAAGGACAGGCCAAGCGCCTGCACCAGATCATCCTTTTCCAGCCGCAACGCTTGCAGATACGGCACCGCCGGAATCACAAACACGCCGGTGAGGATTGTCACCAGCCCGGTGGCCAGACCAACCAGCGGCCCGGCCCATATCTCCTGCCCGGGCTGCAATGGCAACTGACGCTGCGCCAGGCCCAGCCCGGCATAGGCCAGCAGGGCCAGGCCGAGCAACGCCGTGGCCCAGGAAAACGCACCGAGCGGAAACCATGCCGCGCCCAGAAATGTGCCCAGCACCACGCCGGCCAGCATCGGCCATAACCGGCGCAAAATGCCACGCAGATCCGGCCCGGCCAGCAATTGCCAGGCATTGGTGACCAGATTGGCCACCAGCAGCAAAGCCGCCGCCTGCACCGGCGCCATGATCAGCCCCAGCAACCCAACCGAAATGGTGGGCAGGCCGAGGCCGATCACCCCTTTGACAAAACCCGCCAGCACCAGCACGGCGGCGATGAACAGGAAAACCGGCGCGGAATAGGCGGGCAACAGGCTGAACAGATCGGTCATGGCCTCGGGTCTGGCTGAAGGAGGAAACAATACGGCAGCAGCCTATCCGAAAAGCCTGACAGAATGCTTCGATCCCGGTCGAAATGGGCGGGGGTTTCCCTCACTCGCTCCAGCACCTAGCGGATCGACATGCGTGCAGAGCATACGGCATCGGCTTCATTTCCTTTAGAAATCCAACGCAAAAGACAAGAAAAGCCCTGCCGTTTGCGACAAGCGGAGAAATGGCTCTGCTTCTGGACGGCCGATCAGTGAGCAGACAGGTATCGCTTGTTTCAGCCGCGAGATTGCGGCCGGGCGCAGGTCAGAAACTGGCCGCGGCCCGTATGACCGACAGGCTTGCCGTCATCCACGATGACTTCACCTCGCGAGATCACTGTGTCCGGCCAGGCCGATATCTCCATCCCTTCATAGGGTGTGTAGTCGACATTGTGGTGCAGCATGGCGTTGCTGATGGTCCGGCTCGTGCTGGTATCCCAGATGACAATATCGGCATCGGAACCAATGGCAATGGAGCCTTTGCGCGGGTAAAGCCCGTATAGCTTCGCGGCATTGGTGGCGGTGAGCGCAACGAATTGTTGCAGCGTGATACGCCCCTTCAGCACACCTTCCGACAGCAGCAATGCCATGCGGGTCTCCAGGCCCGGAATGCCGTTCGGAATTTTTGAGAATGAAGCACCCTCGCCGGCCACCTTCTTGCCGGTCGGCCCGTTCAGCTTAAAGGGCGCATGATCTGAAGAGACAATATCAAAAGTGCCGTTGCGCAGGCCGGCCCAGATCACCTCCTGGTTTGCCTTGTCGCGGGGCGGCGGCGAACAGATGCACATGGCGCCATCATGCCCCGGCCGGTCGAGATTCTCGGCGCTGAGGAAGAGATATTGCGGGCAGGTTTCGGCATGGATGCGCAGACCGCGCGACTGCGCCCAGCGAATCTGCTCAACCGCCTCGCGGCCCGAAACATGCACGATCAGGATCGGCACATCGACCAGTTCGGCAAAGCTGATAGCGCGATGGGTCGCTTCTCGCTCGACCAGCAGTGGTCGCGCCACTGCGTGATACTTAGGCGCGATGCGGCCGGCCAGTTCCAGCCGTTCGGTCAGCCAGGCGATGGCATCGGTATTCTCGGCATGGATCATTGCCATGGCGCCTTCGCGGCGTGCCACGTCCAGCGTCTCAAGAATCTGACGATCATTCAGCTTCAGATCGTCGTATGTCATATAGATCTTGAACGACGTATAACCCTCGCCGATCAGGGCCGGCAGTTCCTGCCCCAGCACCGAAGCCGTGGGATCGCTGACGATCAGGTGGAAGGCATAGTCGATCAGCGCCTTGCCCTCGGCACGCGCATGATAGTCGATCAGCGCCGCACGCAGCGACTGGCCCTTCATCTGGCAGGCGAAGGGAATCACCGTCGTGGTGCCACCGCAGGCCGCCGACAGGGTGCCGGAGGCGAAATCGTCGGCCATCACGGAGCCGTCGCTCATTGGCTGATCGAGATGGCAATGGGCATCAATGCCACCCGGCAGCACCAGGCGGCCAGCCGCATTGATCTCGCGCTGACCAGCGCCGAGCTCCTGTCCAAGTGCGGAAATCACGCCGTTTCGGATACCGAGATCGCAAACCATTGTATCGGCTGCTGTGGCGATGCGCGCATCGCGGATAACAAGATCAAAATTGGCGCTCATGGCGATGCCACATCCTTGCCGCTGATCAGGGTTGCCAATGCCGGCGTCACGCCGGTCACCATCTTGGGATCGGGCCGGCGGAAGCTGCCGGCAGTCGCTTTCCGCAGATTCAGTTGTGCCAGCAATTCGGCCTGTTTCACTGCCGCCGCCACGCCGTCGACAACCGGCACCGGGATGCGGTCGGCTACGATCTGCGCCAGACCGGCCAGCGGCGCCCCGGCGAGAATGACGACATCGGCACCGTCCTGCTTGATGGCGCGCTGCGCCAGATCGATCAACAGGGCTTCTTTTTCCGCCTGCACGTCGCCGATATCGCTGAACGGCCCATCCAGCAGGCTGATGCCAGCCAGTCGTCCGGTCAGGCCGTGATATTCCACGCATTCGCGATACCACGGCCCGAGTGCCGTGGCGAAAGACACGATTGCGAAACGCCGGCCCAGCATGCAGGCAGTCAGCATCGCGGCTTCGGCCAGACCAATCACCGGCACCGGCATCAACTCGCGCGCACCGCCAAGACCGGGATCGCCGAAGGCGGCGATTACCGCAGCGTCGAACTGCCCGACCTGCTCGGCCAGCATTTCCAGCGCCACGCGGCCACCAATAACGGCCTCTGCCCGTGTAGCGATATAAGGCACACCGTAGGATGCCGTAGCGAAGCTCAGCGTCGTCGCTGCTCCAGCCGCAGCCCGCGCCGCGGCGGCAATGCGATCAGTCACCGATTGCGAGGTGTTCGGGTTGATCAGCAATATCCGTGTCATGCGGTCGCTCCGGTCCACAGGCCGCATTCGGCGAAAATAGTTTCCGCTCGGGCGGCGAAATCGAGCAGGAAATTGTCGGCGAAACGCCGAGCGATTATCTGCATCCCGAATGGCAGGCCGGCAGCATCGCGGCCGCAGGGAACGGAAATCGCCGGCACACCGGCTTGATTGAAGATCGGTGTGAAAACAGCATGGTCGCGCGGCGCGGCTGGCCGGCCACCGATCTGCGCCGGGCCAAGTTGCGTCGCTGGCCAGGCCGTGCATGGGACGGTAGGGCAGAGCAGCAGATCAAAATCGCCGAAGAATCGCGCCAGAGTCTTTGCCACGGTCTCGCGCAGCAGCAGCGCGGCTGCGACATCCTGGCCCTGCAGAGTCAGACCGGCCTCGATTTGCCGCCCGATATCGGGATCGAAAAGTTCCGGATTCTGATGATAGCGCGCGCCGTAAAGCGCCGCGAGCCCGGCATATTGCAGCGGCATGAACCCAGCTTCGCCGAGGCCGTCCGGCCAGGCGGGCGATACCTGGGCAATGGACATTCCAGCCGCACGCAGCGCCTCAACAGCATTTTCCACGCCATGGCGTACACTGTCATCGATTGCGACATCGAGACCGAGGCTGGGGCTGAAAGCGATGCGGATGGGATTGCCCGCAAAAGCTGGTGGAAGCGAACAACTGGCCGGATCGCGTGGATCGAAAGCCGCCAGAACAGAGAAAGCCGACCGCAGATCGGTCATACAACGCGCCATCGGCGCGATTACACCATGGCCGAAAACCGGTTCACTGAAGCCGGGGCCGAGTGGGATGGCGCCGGCGGAGGGTTTGAAGCCGACCAATCCACAATGAGCCGCCGGCCTGCGCGCAGAACCGCCGGCATCGGTAGCAAGGGCAAAATCGCCGATCCCAACTCCCAACGCAGCGGCGGCACCGCCAGACGATCCACCTGGCGTCAGCTCCGGCGCCTGCGGGTGTCGTGTCAGGCCGTGCAGCAGATTTGTAGTCATGCCTTTGCAGGCAAATTCCGAACAATTGGTGATGCCGAGATACAGCGCCCCAGCCTGCCGTAGCCGCGCCACCGCCCATGCCTCTTCAGGTGCGATGAAATCGCGGAACAGTAATGAGCCCTGACTGATCTTCTCGCCCGCAACCCAGAGATTATCCTTCACCGTGAAAGTATGCCCATAGAGCGGCATTGGCTGCCCCGCAGCATACGCGTCTTGCAGCCTTGCGGCCTCGGCGCGCACTGCATCCGGGTTATGGCGGATTACGGCATTCAGCGTCGGATTGTGTTGCGCGATGCGCGCGATCATCTGCTCGGCAATGGCGGTGAGATCTGACGAACGAGCGTCGCTCTGAAGGATCGAGGATGTCATGGCCACACCAATTTGCGCAGGGGCCAGGTGCCGACGAGGCAGAGCAGGCCGAGGAATATGAAGGCCGCACCATAGCCGAGGCCGGAAGCGAGCAGGCCGACCAGGAGCGGCGCCAGAACCAGCCCACTATAACTTGCCAGCAGCACGGCACCTGTTGCGGCGGCGACCTGATCGGGTGGAGCATGCCGCGCCACTTCGGCAAGAAAGACACCGTTCCAGCCACTGGCGGTCAGCCCGAAGAGAAAAACCAGCGCAAACAGACCGCTGCCATGCAAATAGGGCATGACACTGCCAACCAGAATCGCACAGATGGCCATTGCCAGGCCCAGCCCAGCAATCACGGCCGCGGGACCACCGAGATACCGCGTCATCCATCCCCAGCTGAGGCGGCCGATCAGGCCACCACCCTGGGCGACCGCCAGTAAAATGCCGGCGGCGACAAAGTCGAGAGACAGTTCCAGCGTGAGGAAGCTGATCAGGAAGGTGTTGAGGCTCATCTGCATTGCGGAATAGCCGAGCGAAGCTGCGGCCAGCCTTCCCAATCCAGCATTCTGCTGCAAAAGCGCCAACCCTTCCTGCCAGCGCATCGTGCGCGCCTGCGTCGCCGCAAAACGCCGCCCAAGAGGCTGGCAGGCAATGGCCAGCAGCAGCGCTGCACTTGCTACCAGCCAGGGGCCGTGGCGCCAGTCGCCGGCCGCCAGTACAGGCAACAGCAAAGAGCCGGCCATAGCGCCGATCTGGTTGCCGGTCTGGCGCAGTGAAAATACCAGGCTGCGCTCCTGTGGCTGCGCAGCCTGCGCCAGGACAGCCGAACTGGCCGGTGTTTCCGGTCCAAAAGCCAATCCCAGCAGGATGGCCGCCAGCAGGAAGCCAATGGGCTGGCCCGCTGCCAGCAGCAGCATCGCCAACATAACGCAGCCGAGCACGGCCTGGGCCAGCCGGATTGGACCAATCCGGTTGCACAACAAGCCACCGAACAGCGAGGTGACGGCGCCAAGCCCGAAGACGATCACGCCATATAGACCAAGAAGCGCCGGCGAGAGTCCGCCCCCGAGATGTGGCGCCAGCACCGGCACGGCGAAAACGGCAAGCGCAACGCAGGCCTGCAGCGCGGTCATCGCCGCCAGCGGCGACCCAAGACGGCGCCAACGCGACATGATATTCTGTTCAACAGACATAGGGAGAGGTACGATGTCCATTAACAAGGCTGGCGGCATTTCGATTCATGCCGTCGATGTGGCAGCGGGGCGGCCAGCGGATGGCATGCGCGTCGAACTGCATCGCCTGGCGCCGCAACCGCAAAAGCTGGCAGAAGGCCGGCTCGGTGCCACTGGCGCCTTCGACCATGCCAGTATGCATGGCGAGGGCGTAATCGCCGGCCAATACGAAGTGCTGTTTCATGTCGGCGAATGGCTCGCCGGGCAGGATCGAGATAGCAAATTCCTCGGCACCGTGCCCTTCCGTTTTACGGTCGACGATGCGAGCCAGCATTTCCATCTCCCCTTTAAATTCACCCCTTGGGGCTTTTCGCTGTTCCGCGGCAGTTGAGGCTCAGCGCATGCGGCGGGACAAGCCGGCGAAGCGCTCCATCAATAGCATTAGTGCCAGGCTGAACAGGATCAGCACGCCAGACACCGCCGCGACGCGGACATCCAATGTGTTTTCCATAGTCTGCCACATGCGGATCGGGAGCATCTCGTTGCGCGCATCCGACAGGAACAGCGAGACAGGCACATTGTCAAAAGACGACATGAAGGCGATGAAGCCGCCTGCCATGATGCCGCCACTGATCAGCGGCAGTATCACGCGCCGATAGGTATAGATCCGGCTGGCGCCCAGGCTGGCCGAGCATTCGAGCAGCGACGGATCGAGCTGCGAAAGGCTGGCCAGAGTGGTGCGGAATACGTAGGGAGCGCAGACAACAACATGACCGACCACCACGGTGGTGAGCGACAGCGGAATGCCGAGCAGACTGAAATACATCAGGGCTGAAAGGCCGAAGGCCAGCGCCGGCAGCACAAGCGGCGACATGAACAGGCTTTCGAGTTGACGCGCAGCAGCGGATTTCGATCGCGCCACAGCGAAAGCGGCAGGCACTGTAAACAGTATCGAGAACAGCGTGGAGAGAACAGCCGCCTGCAGGCTATTCCAGGCCGCATCCTGGATCTGCCAGGCATCAGCCAGCGCCACGTACCAGCGAATAGAATAACCAGGCGGCGGGAATTTCAGCGAATAGCCATCAGTAAAGGAAACGATCAGCACAATGGCGGTAGGCGCGATGATGAGCAGAACTGCCGCTGCGCTCAGGATGCCCATCACCGCATTAAAGCTGATTGAATCCAGGTTTTGGCGACGCCCAACAGCCATGCTGCCCCCCTCACATTGCGGAATAGCGCCGCGTGTAGCGGCCGAGCAGATTGAACAGCGCGATGCAGAACAGCACTGCCACCATGAAGATCACTGAGATCGTGGCGGCAAACGGCCAGTTCTGCAAAGTGAGAGCCTGCTGGTAGATATACATCGGCATGTAGAGCTGCTGTCCACCGCCGACCAGGCTCTGGGTGATGAAGGCGGTGACGGCGGCCGAGAAGGTCAGCACCGATCCGGCAATGATGCCGGGGAGGCTGAGCGGCAGTACGATGCGGAAAAAGCTGCGCCAGCGGCCGGCACCAAGTGCAGCAGAAGCGGATTCCAGATTTGGATCAAGTTTCTGTAGCGCGTCGATCAGGGGCAGCACCATCAACGGCAGCTGAACCTGGGCCAGTGCGATGACCAGACCGCCATGGCTGTAGAGCAGGCGCAACGGCGTCTCAGTCAGACCGAGTTCGAGCAGTAGCGTGTTGGCGATGCCCTGCCTGCCCAGAATGACAATCCAGGCGAAGGTACGCACGATGACGCTGGTGAGCAGCGGAAGAACGGTGATCAGGATGATCACACCCTGCCAGCGCGGGCCGGCACTACGATGCAGCCAGGCCAGCGGAAAGCCGAGCAACAAGCAGAGCAGTGTCGTCTCCACACCGAGCCGCAGCGTATCAAACAGGACGCCAAGGCCGAAGCCGTCGGTCAGCGTTTTGGCATATTGGGTGAGACCCCAGGAGGTCATCTCCTTGTCTGCATGCAGGCTGACAGCGAACAGCAGGAGCAGCGGGGCGATGAAAAACAGCAGATAGAACAGCATGAGCGGGAGGGCCAGGAAGCCCTCCCCTCGTTCAGAGGCACCGTTTGTCATACGCCCCGATGCCATGATCAGACCTTGATCTCGCGGTTGAAACGGTCGATCCAGGCGGAACGATTCTCGTTGATCTTCTTCCAATCCTGGAAAACGAAGGTTTTCTGCAATTCAGTCTGGTCCTTGGCCAAAACTTTGGAGATTTCGCCCTCCATCTTGACCTTCTTGTTGGTCGGCACGATCAGGTAGGGGCTCTTCATCAGCACCGCCTGAACCTCCGGGCTCATGGCGGCATCAATCAGTGCCGCCGCCAATTTGGCATTGGGTGAGTTTTTGACGATATGGATGCTGGTCTTGAAGGCGATGGCTCCGGTCTCGGGCTTGACGAATTCGACCGGCACCCCGCGCGCGCGCAGCAGTTGGATGGCATTGAAATTGCCCGGACCGATATCAATCTGGCCCTGCTGGAAGAGGGTCGCCAATGCCCCCGGATTGGCGGCCACAGCCGCTAAGTTCGGCTGCAACGCCTTTAGTGCCTCAAAAGCCGGCTCAATATTGGCCTCGCCGCCGCCCTTCATCTTGGCCAGTTCGACCATGAAGCCGGTGCCCAGTGTGGAATTGAGGTTTGTGATGCCCACACGGCCTTTATATTCGGGCTTCCATAAGTCGTTCCAGGATTTCGGCGGTGTCTTGATCTTCTCCGGATTGTAGGTGATGCCGACCACCTGGAAGAAGATCGCCGGGCCGAGCGGATCCTGCGCCTCAGGCAGCAGATCAGCATAATTCTTGCTCTGCGCCGTGGGAAAAGGCTCGACCAGATCCTGGCCGATTGCAACCAGCGCCGGGCCGGGATCATGCAGCATCACATCAATCGGCGGGTTGCTGCGAGCGGCTGTGACCTTGGCGATCTGGTCGACAGAAAGCATCGGATCAAGCGCGATCTCGGCATTGCCGTTGGTCTTGCGGAAATATGGCACCAGCACATCCCGGTGTGCTTCCTCCCAACTGCCGGTGAAGGTGGCGAAGACGAGCTTGCGCGCCTGCGCCATGCCCATACCGGGAAAAAGCGAGACCGCAGCCGTACCCAGGGCGGTCAGCAGCGCCTCACGACGATTAAATTCCATCACACAAGCCTCCTCGTTCGTTGTTTCACTGTTTCGGTGCGGGAAAAATTTGCACGGCTTCGAGCGACGCCGGGGCAACACGGACCGGCACACCGCTGGCCAGGGGTTGGGCACCAGCAGATCGGGCGGACGAGACCTTCAGCGTCCGTCCGGAGGCCATGACGATTTCATGTACGATCGTGGTACCCAGCGGCATGCCGAGTTCCACCTTGCCGGCCAATCCTTCGCTGCCCTCGACAAAAACGAGATTGTCGGGCCGCACCGACACCACAATGGCGCTTCCTGGCGCTATTTTTTCTGCCGGCCGCGGCAGGATCAGGCGAAAGCCATCATCAAGGCGGACGGCACAGGAGGTCGTATCACTGCTTTCCAGATGGCCCGACAGCAGATTCGAGGTCCCGACGAAAGTATTGACGAACAGCGTCTCCGGCTGGTCGTAGATCTGCGACGGCGTGCCGAACTGCTCCAGCCGGCCCTGCGACAGCACCGCAATGCGGTCCGACATACTGAGCGCTTCCTCCTGGTCATGGGTAACCATCACAGCGGTTATGCCGGACATCTTCTGGATGCGCTTGATCTCGATCTGCATATCGAGCCGCAGATTCTTGTCCAGCGCCGCGAAGGGTTCGTCGAGGAGCAGAATGCGCGGCTGCACTGCCAGCGCGCGTGCCAGCGCAATACGTTGCTGCTGACCGCCCGATAGCTGCCGCGGATAGCGGTCTGCAAAACGCTGCATCTGCACCAATGCCAACATCTCGTCGACGCGGGCGCGCTGCGCCGCCCTGTCGGTGCCGCGGGCGGCCAGGCCATAGGCAATGTTGTCGGCAACGGTGAGATGGGGAAACAGGGCGTAGTTCTGGAACACGATCCCGACGGACCGCCGGTTCGGGGGCAAATCATCGATCGGGGTGCCGCCGATGATCACGCGGCCCATGGTCTGGTTGATGAAGCCGGCGACAATGCGTAACAGCGTGGTTTTGCCGCATCCTGAGGGGCCCAGCAGCGACACCAGCTCGCCGGCCCGGATATCCAGGGTCACGTCATCTACAGCCGTCGCACTACCGAAGCGATGCGTGATCGCATCCAGGGTCAACGACTGGCCTGCTTTTTGAATCGCAGGATCGGCATTAATGTCTTTAACCATCATGTCGGGCCATTGTATCCAATGTTGCGACTTATTGTTTACAAGTCATAGCAAGATGCATACCATTCCCGGGATTGCGGAACAGGCGCTTGTTTTGCTTAAAAGAATCGGTCTTTCTTGCTTTTCATCGATTTCCGTCCCCTGAAAACGACGGTGTCTTTTTAGGCAGAAAGCTAGGCTCGCGATGCATTTTGCGGCAGATTGGAGAAGCGATTGGATGCAATTTCCCTGTTAAATAATATCGCTGCCGGGCGGCAAAGCGCCGCCAGCGCCACAATCGAATGCTTGCGCCGCATTGCCGCTGGCGATCCGTTGCTGCATGCGTTTATCACGCTGTCAGGATCTGCAGGCCTGGAGGCTGAGCAACTGGATGCAGAAGGCTGGCGGGACCGCCCTTTTTTCGGCCTGCCGCTGGCGGTCAAGGACCTGATCGACACCGCCCGGCTGCGCACCACCTATGGCTCGCTGATCCATCACGACCACACCCCTTTACAGGACGACATCGTTGTGGCGCGGGCTCGCGCCGCCGGCGCAGTTATCCTGGGTAAAACCAACACACCGGAATTCGGCTTCGGCGCACTCTGTGCCAATGCACTCTGCCCCTCCACCGCCAACCCCCACGACCTGACGCTGAGTTCCGGCGGTTCGAGCGGTGGATCAGCCGCGGCTGTCGCCGCCGGTTTTGTTCCTGCTGCGCTTGGCACTGATTTTGGCGGATCGGTCCGCACCCCGGCGGCTTTCTGCGGCGTGGTAGGTTTCCGGCCCAGCGCCGGTCATCTCCCTTCGACGACGCGTCGGCTGGCCTGGGATGCGATGCCGACGGTGGGTTTTCTAACGCGCAGCGTTCGCGATGCGGCCCTTCTGTATGAAAATCTCGCCGGACCGGATGCGCTTGATCCAGCCTCGTTACGCTTGCCATCAGGCACAACGGCACCCATGCGACGCATTGCCTGCTCTAAAGATCTGGGTACAGCGCCCATATCGCAGGCGATGGGTGAACGTTTCGATGCCGCTTGTGCGGCGATGCAACAGGCCGGCCGGCCGCTGATCCCAGCGCATCCCGATTGTACCGGCGCAATGGCGAGTTTCGCGACGCTGCGCGCAGCCCATATCCACAGTAACCTGGCTCCGCTGCGCGAGCGCCACGGCGACCTGCTGTCACCGACCGTGCGCTGGAATATCGGCCGCGGCGACGGCCTGAGCGCCGCGGCCTATTTGCAGGCCGAAGCCGATCGGGCTGTTCTCTACCGGCGCTTCATCGCCTTCTTCGACACATTCGATATCCTGATCACGCCCAGCACTGCCATATTGCCCTTTGCAGTTGATGCTGACGAAATCCGCGAGATTGATGGTCGCTCGCTCGACAGCGTGATCGACTATCTGGCGATCACCGCCATTGTCACGCTGACCGGTTGCCCGGCCCTCTCGCTGCCCTACTGGCCGCCGGGCGAAACGCTGCCCATCGGCCTGCAACTGATCGCCGCTCCGGGTCGCGACCAAAGCCTTCTTACATTCGCCGCCGAAATCGAAAGCCACGCGGCATTCGGCTTCCGCCCCCCACCCCTTTTTATGGACAATTTCCAATGATCCGTCTCGGCATGCTGACGCCATCCTCGAATACGGCGCTGGAACCGGCCACTGCGGCGTTGACAGCGCAGCTACCGAATCTTACGGCGCATTTCTCGCGCTTTCCGGTCACCGAGATTGCCCTTTCCGACGCCGCACTGGGCCAGTTTGATACTGGGCCGATCCTGCAGGCAGCAGACCTGCTGGCGCATGCTCGCGTGGATGCCATCGCCTGGAATGGCACATCGGCGAGTTGGCTCGGCTTTGAGCGCGACGTTGCGCTGGCCGCTGAGATCCGGCGCCGCACTGGAATCTCCGCCACCACAGCTATCCTGGCGCTGAATATGCTTTTGCAACGGCTGCAGGCCCGGCGCATCGCCATCGTGACCCCCTATACCGATGATGTGCAGACAAGAATCATCGACAATTACCGCAGCCAGGGCCTCGACTGTATCGCCGAACGTCATGCGGGCCTGCGAGACAATTTCTCGTTTTCGGCCTTGCCGGCAGAGACACTGAAGGATTGGCTGCTCGCCGTCGCCGCCGACAAGCCGGATGCGATTGCAGTGATCTGCACGAATATGGATTCCACCCGTCTTGCGCCAATCATCGAAGCGCAAACCGGCATTCCCGTGCTTGATTCCATTGCCTGCACGTTGTGGGGCACGTTGGAATTGCTGCGGATCGACAAGACGCCACTGCGCAACAGCGGCAGGATGTTCAGCCTTTAGCGGCGCTGCTCTTGCGTGGCCGGATACCCAGTGCCTCGGCCAGGTCGACACTACGTGCAACCGGTTCACTGAGATCCATCTCTGCCTCGACATGATCAAGATGCTTCAGCATCAGAGCGGCACCCTGCTTGCCCTCGCCGGCAATGATGGCGGCGACGATCTGGCTATGCTCATCGGGGGGGCAGGCTTCGTGTTCGCCCCTGGCATAAAGCAGGATCGCCAAGCAGGTCAGCGCCTGCAGTTCGGTGAGCAACCGGACCAGCACTTTATTCTGTGTCAGCTCGCCCAGCAGCAGATGGAATTCGCCGGTCAGCCGCACCAGCGTCGGCCGGTCGCCGGTCTTGCGGGCAGCATTCTCGGCCGCCAAATGGTCACGCAAGCGACTGACATCCGGCGCATTCAGCCTGCCGGCGAGCTGCGTCACGATGGCAGGCTCGACCATACGGCGCACGGCCAGGAACTGGCGTGTTTCCGAACGGGTCGGCGCCGCCACAGTCGCACCGTGATTTCGCCGCTGGACCACGATCCCGTCCTGGGCCAGGCGGGCGAGCGCATGACGCACGATCGTGCGGCTGACACTGAACAGCTCAGCGAGCCGCTCCTCGGTCAGCTTCTCACCGGGCGGCAGGCGCCGTTCGAAGATGGCTTGAAGGATACGGTGGCGGATCGTGGCGTCAGCTGCGGGATCGACGGTCGACATTTGTATGCAACATATAATGAAATTGGATGCAATATATCATCGCCACCAATGATTTTCCACAGCGGATCAGGGCCTTATATGATCCGGCAGATAGCACTGGCCGGCCACACGGTTTCAACAGCATGCCTGGTGTGGCGAGCGACCTACCATTGATTATTTCGTCCATTTTAAATTAAGTCCGAACCTTATGGGGAACGGACCTATGAAGCGCAGTCGATTAACGGAAGAACAGATTATTGCGGTTTGTCAGCGGCAAGAGGCAGGCGCGAAGACGGCGGATATCTGCCGCAAGCATGGGCTTTCGGAGGCAACGTTTCACGCCTGAAAGGCCAAGTATGGCGGAATGGACATATCCGATGCCCGCCGGCAGCAAACGCTGGAGGAGGAGAACGGCAAGCTGAAGCGGCTGCTTGCCGAGACCCGGGCCAATGCCCGCTGGCCGCTGGACTTCGTGCATGACCAGATGGCGAATGGGCTCAGCTTTCGCATTTTCAACGTGGTCGATGACGTGACGTGGGAATGCTTGGCATCAACACCTGGGTCGCCGACGACAATACCATCCGGCCACATAATGCGCTGGCTTACCGAACCCAGGCTGGCTTTGCAGCCGCACTGACCGCAACTCGGCCGCCTGCTCCGCGATGGATCGGCTCCGCAGACCACGCCGTTGCTCAACCCGCGTCAATCGGCGCAAACATTGTCCAGATTCCGGTCATATCCGGCAGCAGGCCACACTTTGCTTGGCAGGCAAACATTAGCCAAGTCCACTCTGATCAAGAACGCATCTATAAATGCCAGCTTTAGCCACGAGCCGGGCCTTGCGATGGACGTTGTGTTCCAGGTGTCAGGGGCGTGTTAATTGGCCGGGCCGTTTAGGCTGAAATGGACCCATGCCCAAGTCTTGCCTTGGCGAAAAAATGTTTATTTTTTTGAAAAAAATGGCGCACCCGACAAGATTCGAACTTGTGACCTCTGCCTTCGGAGGGCAGCGCTCTATCCAGCTGAGCTACGGGTGCCTGGGATCGGAAACCGAACCGGGCGGACCATAGCCGAGGCCCCGGCCCGGATCAAGCCGCCGGGCGCCGGGTCAGTTCCAGGAACAGGTCTTCCAGATCGGCTTCCTGGGTGGAGAGATCGCGGATCAGCAGCCCGGCTGCGGCGCAGCGCGCCATCACGGCATGAAACGGCATCTGGCTGGGGCGGTAATGCAGCCGCAGCCGCGCCGGTTCGAGCAATTCGGCGCCCAGATCGGCGAGGCCCGGCGGCGGGGCGGCGAGCGGCGCCTCCAGGGTGAGGATGACATCCTTGCGATCCAGCTGGCCGATCAGCGCCGGGGTGCGATCACAAGCCACCACCTGGCCATGATTGATGATGGCGATGCGGTCGCACAACGCCTCGGCTTCTTCCAGGTAATGCGTGGTCAGCACCACCGTGGTGCCGGCGGCATTGAGCCGCTTCACATAGGCCCAGAGCTGCTGGCGCAATTCGATATCCACACCGGCGGTGGGTTCATCCAGCACCAGCACCGGCGGCGCATGCATCAGCGCCTTGGCCACCAGCAGGCGGCGCCGCATGCCGCCCGAGAGGGTGCGGGCATAGGCATCGGCCTTATCGGTGAGGCCAACCGCCGCCAGGATGGCATCGGTCTGGCGTTCGGCCTTTGGCACACCATATAGCCCGGCCTGGAATTCCATCGCCTCGCGCGGGGTGAAAAACGGATCGAGATTCAGTTCCTGCGGCACCACGCCGATGGCGGCGCGGGCGCGGCGCGGATCGGTATCGATATCATGGCCCCAGATCGCGGCGCGGCCGCCGCTTTTGCGCACCAGCCCGGCCAGGATGTTGATCAGGGTGGATTTGCCGGCGCCATTCGGCCCGAGCAGGCCGAAGAAACTGCCGCGCGGAATTTCCAGATCAATGCCCTGCAAGGCCAGTTTGGCGCGTGGGCCGCTGCCATAGGTCTTGGTGAGCCCTTGCAGGTGGATGGCGGGAAAGTCCGACATAGGGTGAAAACCGGAACAAAATGGAGGCTGACCCTGGCATCTTGCCAAGGGTTGAGCTAGGTATCACCCCATAAGCCTGCGGTCAAATCACGGGGTTCCGCCATGCAGCCGGTTGAAACCAAAGAAGTAGACAGCACCACCGTTGCCTGCGACGGCGATGGCGGCGCGCTGGGCCATCCGCGCGTCTATCTCAACATGGGTGAGAAAACCGCGGTGGACTGCCCCTATTGCGGCCGCCATTATGTGCTGAAGGCTGACGCTGCCGCGCACGCCCACGCGCATTAACCGGCCCAGCAGCATGGCCGGCGCGCCGCATCGCCTCTATCTGGTCGACGGCTCGGGCTATATCTTCCGCGCCTATCACGCCCTGCCGCCGCTGACGCGCAAGAGCGACGGCATGCCGGTGGGCGCCGTATCCGGCTTCTGCACCATGCTGGCCACCTTGCGCGAGCGTGCCGAGGCCGATGGCGCGCTAAGCCATATGGCGGTGATCTTCGATGCCGGCCGCTACACCTTCCGCAATGAAATCTACCCCCAATACAAGGCCAACCGCAGCGAAACGCCGGAAGACCTGATCCCGCAATTCGCCCCGATCCGCGATGCCGTGCGCGCCTTCTCGCTGGCCTGCATTGAGATGGATGGCTTCGAGGCCGACGACCTGATCGCCACCTATGCCCGCCAGGCCGTTGAACAGGGCATGGAAGTGGTGGTGGTTTCGTCTGACAAGGATCTGATGCAGCTGGTGCGCCCCGGCGTGTCGCTGTTTGATCCGATGAAGAACAAAGCCATCGGTGCTGCCGAGGTGATGGAGAAATTCGGCGTGGCGCCGGATCGTGTGGTGGATGTGCAGGCCCTGGCCGGCGACAGCACCGACAATGTGCCCGGCGTGCCCGGCATCGGCATCAAGACCGCCGCCGAACTGATCAACACATTCGGCGACCTGGACAGCCTGCTTGCGCGGGCCGGCGAGATCAAGCAGCCGAAGCGGCGCGAAAACCTGCTCGGCAATGCCGAGAAGGCGCGTATCAGCCGCCAGCTGGTGCTGCTGAAGGATGACGTGCCGGTGCAGGAAACCCTGGCGGATTTTGCCATCCGGCCGGTGCATTGGGAAACCCTGGATGCGTTTCTGGCCAGCATGGAATTCCGCACCCTGCGCGGCCGGCTGGAAGCCCGGGTCAAGGGTCTGGTGCCGCCAAACCGGGCGCAGCTGACCGATCCGGATCACGCTGCCGCTGCCACGCCCATTGCCGAAGCCGAAGCCGCAACGCCGGCCGAAGCGCAATACGAGCTGGTGCAGGATATGGATCGCCTGCTGGCCTGGATCGCGCGCGCCGAACGCGCCGGCATCGTGGCGGTGGATACCGAAACCACCGATCTTTCCGCCACCAAGGCCGAGCTGGTGGGCATTTCGCTCAGCACCGCGCCGGGCCTGGCCTGCTATATCCCGCTGGGCCATAGCGCGCCGAATGGCGACGGGCTTGATCTGGGCGGCGGCGGCCGGCCGAAGCAGATCGCGCTTCAGGATGCGGTGGCGGCGCTGAAGCCGATGCTGGCCGATCCGGCCGTGCTGAAAATCGGCCAGAATATCAAATACGACATGGTGGTGCTGGCCGCCCATGGCCTGACCGTGGCGCCCTATGACGACACCATGCTGCTGTCCTACAGCCTGGATGCCGGCAAGCATAACCACAATATGGACGAGCTGGCCGAGCGCCATCTTGGCCATACCACGGTGAAATTCGACGAAGTGACCGGCACCGGCAAGGCGCGCATCACCTTTGACCGCGTGGCGCTGGACAAGGCGCTGGCCTATGCCGCCGAGGATGCCGATGTCACGCTGCGGCTGCATCGCCAGCTCAAGCCGCGCCTGCTGGCCGAGAAGCAGACCACATTGTATGAAACCATCGAGCGGCCGATGCCGGCGGTGGTGGCGGCGATGGAACTGGCCGGCATCAAGGTGGACAAAGCGGAACTCAACCGCCTGAGCGCCGATTTCGCCAACCGCATGGCGGCGCTGGAACGCGAGGCGCATGATCTGGCCGAGGAGAGCTTCAACCTCGCCTCGCCCAAGCAGCTTGGCGAAATCCTGTTCGACAAGATGAGCCTGCCCGGCGGCAAAAAAGGCAAAACCGGCGCCTATGGCACCGGCGCCGATGTGCTGGAGGAACTGGCCAGCCAGGGCCACAAGCTGCCGCAGGTGGTGCTGGATTGGCGCCAGTTGCAGAAGCTGAAAGGCACCTACACCGATGCCTTGCAGGAGCAGATCGGCAAGGATGGCCGGGTGCATACCTCCTTCTCGCTGGCCGCCACCAGCACCGGGCGCTTCGCCTCGTCTGATCCGAATTTGCAGAATATCCCGATCCGCACCGAGGAAGGCCGCAAGATCCGCCGCGCCTTTGTGGCCGAGCCGGGCCACAAGCTGATCTCGGCAGATTATTCGCAGATCGAATTGCGCATCCTGGCGCATATCGCCGATATCGGCGCGCTGAAACAGGCATTCCGCGATGGCGTGGATATCCATGCCCTCACCGCCAGCCAAGTGTTCAACGTGCCGCTGGAAGGCATGGACCCAACCGTGCGGCGCTCGGCCAAGGCGATCAATTTCGGCATCATCTATGGCATGAGCGCCTTTGGCCTGGCGGCCCAGCTCGGCATTCCGCAGCGCGAGGCGGCGGCCTATATCGATGCCTATTTCAAGCGCTATCCCGGCATCCGCGATTACATGGACCGCACCAAAAAGCAGGCGCATGAACTCGGCTTTGTCAGCACCGAATTCGGCCGCCGCGTGCATCTGCCCAATATCAATTCCAAGAATCCCTCGGAACGCGCCTTCCTGGAACGCGCCGCCATCAATGCACCGATCCAGGGCAGCGCCGCTGATATCATCAAACGCGCCATGGCCCGCCTGCCGGCAGCTTTGGCCGCCGAAGGATTGCAGGCGCGTATGCTGCTCCAGGTGCATGACGAACTGGTATTCGAAGCCCCGGAAGCCGAACTGGAAGCCACAGTGAAAGTGGCCAAGCGCATCATGGAAGGCGCCGCCCAGCTCAGCGTGCCCTTGGTGGTGGAAGCCGGCATCGGCAACAATTGGGACGACGCGCATTAAGCGCGCTGGTGGGATGACCCGAATCAAGCGCAGACCGCCGGGTCAAGCCCGGCGGTGACGCAACTGCCAAAGTCCCTACACCATCGTCACCCCCGGGCCTGACCCGGGGGGTCTCTGCCGCCCGCGCAGAAAACAGCCGATAGCCGCCAACTGGATCACCAATGCAGCGCTGAAAAACAGCGCGGTTTGATCTGTCGAGGCTTCGCGCAGCAAGCCAAAGGCCGCCGGCGCAAAGGCATAGCCAGCCTGGCCCAAGGCCACGATCAAGGCCACCACACGCAAAGCCGTCTGGCGCGCAAACTCAGCCTGAGCGATCAGCGGTGGCAATGACGTGACATTGCCGATGCCAAGGCCAAACAGCACCACACCAGCCAGCAGCAGCGCCACGTTGCCGCCACCGGCCAGGATGAAAGCCAGTGAGCCAGCGGCCTGCACCAGCAGGCTGAGACTGGCAGCCAGGCGGCGATCCGCGCCGACCGGCAGCAGCCAGCCCACGGCCGAGCGGCCGGCAATGGCGCAGGCGGTGGCAAGGCCGGCGGCAAAACCGGCCCATTGCGCGCCAAAGGCCGGCACCAGCAGCGAAAACAGATGTGCGATCAGGCCGATTTGGGCAAACAGGCTGAGCGCCATGGCGGCAGCAAGGGTCAGGAAATGCCGGTTCCGCCACAGCGCCCGGCCGGCAAGAGCCGGCGGCTCAGCCGCTGCCGGCGCAGCATTCCTGGCCGGATCACCATCTGGCATATCGCCATCCGGCAGTTGGCCCAGCCGGGCCGGTGTGACAGCCAGCGGACCACAGACCAGCCAGAGCATCACCGGCAGCATCACCGCGCAGATCGCCAGCGCCGCGCCGGTGAAATCAAGCCGCGTTATCAATGCTACCCAGAGCGGCGAAAACACCACGCCACCGATACTGGCGCCGTTATAGGCCATGGCCAGGGCCGCCGGCCGCCGGCGGCTGAACCATGGCGCGATGATGGCGTTGATCGCCGCCGCCCCCATGGTGACCCAGCCGATGCCGCTGGCCAGCGCTGCCAGGAATAGCTGCCACGGCGCCAGCGCCAGGCTCCAGCCCAGCAGACCCAGTGCCAGCACCACGCTGCCGGCCAGTGTGATGCGCGGCAGGCCGAAGCGGCGATAAAGCTGCGGCAGCATCGCCACCACGGCGGCGCCGCAGAGAAAATGCAGTGTGACGGCGGCTGAAACCAGCCCAACCGGCCAGCCGGTGCGCAGCACCACCGCATGCAGGAAAACCGGCGGGCCATAGAATCCCAAACCCCAGCCGAACATCGCCACAACAAAAGCCGCCACGACCACGCGCCAGCCGTAAAAACCCGTCACGCCCTGCATCACACCATCCTTGCTGTTACGGATGCAGTTTAGGCAAACGGCAGGGCCGGATGTTTCGATGCCGGTCGAAACGAAAAACGGCGCCGGGTGTTTCCGGCGCCGTTCGATAAAGCGATATCGCTTTTTTCTTACGCTTCGCTGGCCTTCTCTTCCGAGATTGCGGCTTGGGCGGCGGCAAGCCGTGCGATCGGCACGCGATAGGGCGAGCAGGAGACATAATCCAGCCCGGCCTTGTGGAAGAAGCGCACCGAAGACGGGTCGCCGCCATGTTCGCCGCAGATGCCGAGCTTGATATTCGGGCGGCTCTGGCGGCCACGCTCAACCGCAATGCGCACCAGTTCACCCACACCGCTCTGGTCGATGCTGACAAACGGATCACGCTCGAAGATGCCGTTCTTCAGGTAATCGTCCATGAACAGCGCCGAATCGTCGCGGCTGATGCCCAGCGTGGTCTGGGTCAGGTCGTTGGTGCCAAACGAGAAGAATTCGGCATGCTCGGCAATCTCGGCGGCGCGCAAGGCGGCGCGCGGCAATTCGATCATGGTGCCGACCAGGTATTTCAGCTTCTTGCCGGTTTCCTTGGCCACCGCCACCGCCACGGCATCGACGCGGCGCTTCAGGATGTCGATTTCCGCCTTGGTGGCCACCAGCGGGATCATCACTTCCGGCTCCACCGCCTTGCCGCCGCCCTTGGAGGCTTCCACCGCTGCCTCGAAGATGGCGCGGGCCTGCATCTCATAGATTTCCGGGAAGGAAATGCCGAGACGGCAGCCGCGATGGCCCAGCATCGGGTTGGTTTCTTCCAGCGCCTTCTTACGCTCCTTGAGCGCGGCGGCGCTGAGCCCGGTGGCCTTCGACACCGCCTCAAAATCCGCATCGGTATGCGGCAGGAATTCATGCAGCGGCGGATCGAGCAGGCGGATGGTGACCGGGCGACCGGCCATGATCTTGAACAGCTGCACAAAGTCGTTGCGCTGCATCGGCAGGATCTTGGCCAGCGCCTTACGGCGGCCATCAACCGACGACGACAGGATCATTTCGCGCACCGCCGTGATGCGGTCGGCATCGAAGAACATATGCTCGGTGCGGCACAGGCCAATGCCTTCGCAGCCGAACTTCACCGCCGCAGCGGCATCGGCGGGCGTCTCGGCATTGGTGCGCACCTTGAGGCGGCGCAGCTTGTCGGCCCAGGCCATCAGCGTGGCGAAATCGCCCGACAGGGCCGGCTCGATGGTGGGCACGCGGCCCAGGATCACTTCGCCGGTGGAACCGTCGATGGTGATCACATCGCCCTTGTTCACCACGGTATCGCCCACGGTCATCTTGCCGGCAGCATAATCAATGCGGATCGTACCGGCGCCGGAAACGCAGGGCCGGCCCATGCCGCGCGCCACCACGGCGGCATGGCTGGTGGTGCCGCCGCGCGCGGTGAGAATGCCCTTGGCGGCATGCATGCCGTGAATGTCTTCCGGCGAGGTTTCCACCCGCACCAGGATCACCGCTTCGCCAGCTGCCGCCATCTTCTCGGCTTCATCGGCATTAAACACCGCCTTGCCGCTGGCAGCGCCCGGCGAAGCCGCCAGGCCCTTGGCGATCACGGTGCGCGGCGCCTTGGGGTCTGGCGTCGGATGCAGCAACTGGTCCAGCGAAGCCGGATCGATGCGGGTGACCGCTTCGGCCTGGCCGATCAGCTTTTCCTTCACCATATCCACCGCAATCTTCAGCGCGGCCTTGGCGGTGCGCTTGCCCGAACGGGTTTGCAGCATCCACAGCTTGCCCTGCTGTACGGTGAACTCGATATCCTGCATGTCGCGGTAATGCTTCTCCAGCTTCTGGAACACATCCGTCAGCTGCTTGAAGGTGGCCGGCATGGTTTCCTGCATCGAGGGCATCTCATTGCCCACCTTGAGCCGCGCCACCTTGGTGAGCTGCTGCGGCGTGCGGATACCGGCCACCACATCCTCGCCCTGGGCGTTGATCAGATATTCGCCGTAGAACGCCTTCTCCCCGGTGGCAGGATCGCGGGTGAAGGCCACGCCGGTGCAGGAGGTTTCGCCCATATTGCCGAACACCATGGCCTGCACGTTCACCGCAGTGCCCCAGCTTTCCGGGATATGGTTGAGCGTGCGGTAGGTGATGGCGCGGTTGTTCATCCAGCTGGAGAACACGGCACCGATGGCGCCCCAGAGCTGGTCATGCACATCCTGCGGGAAAGGCTTGCCCAGTTCTTCCTTCACCTTGGCCTTGTAGGCCACCACCAGCGCCTTCCAATCCTCGGCGGAAAGCTCGGTATCCAGCACCAGGCCCTTGTCTTCCTTGTGCATTTCGAGCAGTTCCTCGAAATGCTCGTGGCCCACATCCAGCACCACGTTGGAATACATCTGGATGAAGCGGCGATAGCTGTCCCAGGCGAAACGCTCGTTGCCTGACTGCTTGGCCAGCGCCGCCACGGTAACATCGTTGAGGCCGAGATTGAGCACGGTGTCCATCATGCCCGGCATTGAGGCGCGGGCGCCCGAGCGCACCGAAACCAGCAGCGGCATGGTGGCATCGCCAAACTTGGCGCCAACCAGCTTTTCAATCCGCGCCAGCGCGGTATCAACCTGGGCCTTCAATTCGGCGGGATACTTGCGGCCATTCTTGTAGAAGGCGGTGCAGACTTCGGTGGTGATGGTGAAGCCCGGCGGCACCGGCAGGCCAAGATTGCTCATCTCGGCCAGGTTGGCGCCCTTGCCGCCCAGCAATTCACGCATCTCGGAACGGCCATCGGCGCGACCATCGCCAAAGGAATAGACCAGCTTGAGCTTGGCCGGGGCGCTGGCTTTGCGGGCCGGAGCGGCCTTCTTCACAGCAGCCTTCTTGGCAGCAGCCTGCTTGACCGGCGCTTTCTTGACGGCGGCCTGCTTCTTCACGGCAACCTGCTTGATCGGCGCCTTCTTGGCGGTCTTGGACTTGGTCTTGGTCTTCAGCTTGGCCATGACAAAATCATCCTTCGATTTGCGAAAAGTCGGCGACACGGTCCATGCTGCCGGCAACGGCGGCGAGCAGGCTTAAACGATTGCGGCGCAAGGCCGCGTCTTCGGCATTCACGGTGACACGCTCAAAAAACATATCCACCGGCTGGCGCATCAGCGCCAGAGCAGCAAGATATTTGGCGAAGCCGGCGGCATCACCGGCGGCATTCTGCTCGGCGCGGCCAATCTCGGCCAGGATCGCCGCCACCGCCTTTTCCTCGATCTGATCCAGGAAACCTTCGGCCACTTCGCCCAGCGGCAGATCGGGGGTCTTTTTCAATTCGGCGCGCACGATGTTGTTGGCGCGGCGATAGGCGGTCAGCAGGTTGCCGCCATCCTGCGAGGCCAGGAAGGCGCCCAGGGCTTCGGCCTTGGCCACCACGCGCAGCAGATCGTCGTCGCCGCCCTTGGCAAACACGGCGCTGATCACATCGTGGCGCACGCCCTTTTCGCGCAGGAACACCTTCAGGCGATCAACAAAGAAACGCAGCAATTCATCGGCCACATCGCGGCCCGGCTCAGCCTGCACAGAATGCAGCGACAAGGCCGAGACAAAAAGCGGCTTCAGCGCCAGTGCCAGCTTGTTTTCCAGGATGATGCGGATCACACCCAAAGCCGCGCGGCGCAGCGCAAACGGGTCTTTCGAGCCGGTCGGCTTCTCATCGATGGCGAAAAAGCCGGTCAGGATGTCGATCTTGTCGGCCAAAGCCACGCTGATCGCCACCGGGTCGCTCGGGCAGCGGTCAGCCGGCCCCTGCGGCGAATAATGCTGCGCAATGGCCTCGGCCACCGCCGCAGGCTCGCCATCATGCTGCGCATAATAACGCCCCATGATGCCCTGCAATTCGGGGAATTCGCCCACCAGGCCGGTCAGCAGGTCGGCCTTGGCCAATTCGGCGCCACGACGCGCCTGTTTGGTATCGGCGCCGATCAGCCCGGCAATCTCAAAAG
Organism: Ferrovibrio sp.; assembly: GCF_017994015.1. Lineage (GTDB taxonomy): Bacteria > Pseudomonadota > Alphaproteobacteria > Ferrovibrionales > Ferrovibrionaceae > Ferrovibrio. Next base: position 42,014 of record NZ_JAGOLP010000013.1, read on the forward strand.
CCAGCCGTTCAATGCGCGTCACCTTCTCGGCCAGGGTGCCGAGCTTGGCATGGAACACGATGTCCTTCAGGCCCGGCAGGCGGCTATCCAGGCGCTGCTTGCGATCCTGGTCCCAGAAGAATTTTGCATCCGAGAGCCGCGCCGCCAGCACACGCTCGTTGCCGGCCACCACCTGGCGGCCACCATCATTGGTCAGCGTGTTGGCGACAATGACAAAACGCGGCGCTAGATTGCCGGCCGGATCATTGAGCGCAAAATATTTCTGATGCGTACGCATCGCCGTGGTCAGCACTTCGCGCGGCACATCCATGAAGGCCAAAGGAATCGCGCCCAGCAGCACCACCGGCTGCTCCACCAGGCCAGCCACTTCATCGGCCAGGCCGGCATCCTCAATCAGCGCCAAGCCTTCATTGCCGGCGGCAAAGGCGGCATCCTTCAGGATCATCTCGCGCCGCACAGCGAAATCCGGCTCAACATAGGCGCCGCGCAAAGAGCGCAGCCAATCATTGGCATCGCGCACGGCAAAGCGTTTCGGCGCCATGAAACGATGGCCGCAGGTGCTGTCGCCGGCCTTGAGATGGCCAAAGTCTAACGGCACCACCTGGCCTTCAAACAGGCACAGGATACTGTGCAGCGGGCGCACCCAGCGCATGGTGTGATCGGCCCAGCGCATCGATTTGGGCCAGGGCAAAGCCGCCAGCGCGGCGGGCAGCAGGTCGAGCAGCACCTCGGCCGTGGGCCGGCCCTGCTTCTCGATCACGGCGAACCAGAATTCGCCCTTGCCGGTATCGCGCTTTTCGCATTGCTCCAGGCTGTCCAGCCCGGCCGAACGCAGGAAACCCTGCACGGCAGCTTCCGGCGCGCCGACACGCGGGCCTTTTTTCTCATCGCGCAGATCGGCCTGGGCGCGCGGCAACCCCTTCACCACCAAAGCCAGGCGGCGCGGCGTGCAATAGGCCCGTGCCTCGGTGAAACCCAGACCGGCCTGTTTCAGCCCCTCGCCCACCAGCCGCTGCAAATCCTCGGCGGCGCGCTGCTGCATGCGGGCCGGAATCTCCTCGCTATGCAGTTCCAGCAGCAATTCGCCCAGCATCTACAGGCTCCCTTCCGGCAGATGGCCGCGCGAGCGCAGCCATTGTGTGCAGCAGGCTTTGGCCAGGGCGCGCACACGGCCGATATAGGCGGCGCGCTCGGTGACACTGATCACGCCACGCGCATCCAGCAGATTGAAGGTGTGGCTGGCCTTCATGCACTGGTCATAGGCCGGCAAAGCCAAGCCCTTTTCCACCAGCGCGATGCATTCCTTTTCCACATCGTTGAAACGGCGGAAAAGCTGCTCGGTATCGGCATGTTCAAAATTATAGGCGGAGAATTCCTGCTCGGCTTGCAGGAACACATCGCCATAGCTGACACCACGGCCGTTGAAATCCAGGTCGTATACCCGGTCCTTGCCCTGGATATACATGGCCAGGCGTTCAAGGCCATAGGTGATCTCGGCTGCCACTGGCGAGCAATCATAGCCGCCGACCTGCTGGAAATAGGTGAACTGCGTCACCTCCATGCCGTCGCACCAGACTTCCCAGCCCAGGCCCCAGGCGCCCAGCGTCGGGCTTTCCCAATCATCCTCAACAAAGCGGATATCATGCCGCTTGTGATCGATGCCCAGCACCGCCAGCGAATCGAGATACAGCTCCAGCACATTGGCCGGGCTGGGCTTCAGGATCACCTGAAACTGGTAGTAATGCTGCAAGCGATTGGGATTCTCGCCATAGCGGCCATCCTTGGGCCGCCGCGAGGGCTGCACATAGGCGGCATTCCAGGGTTCCGGCCCAAGCGCCCGCAACGTGGTGGCGGGGTGGAAAGTGCCGGCCCCAACCTCCATGTCGTAAGGCTGCAAGATGGTGCAGCCCTGGCGCGCCCAATAGGTCTGCAACGCCAGAATCAGGTCTTGAAAAGCATGTGAGGTGGGCTGTCCGGTGGGCGCCATTATGCTGCCGTCCGTGCCTGAGGTGGCTGAACCAAGGGTGGCGGAAAATCGGGCGGACCTTAATGGCCGCCTCGCCCCCGGTCAAGCACCCCGGCCGCGCCAGTTATGGCGCCGTATCGGCTGGTAATTTCACAGCTTGGCGCCAGTGCATCCGGGCGTGTCGCACGGCCCCTTGGCGCCAACCGGGCGATAGGTGCCGCAGCCCGGGCAGGCCACCATGTCCTCGCCGCCCATTTCCGCCGCCTGGCTGGCTGGCTGGGGATCAGCGGCGGGGGCCGCCTGCTGGCGCAGGCGCTGCGCCTCGGCCTCGGCGGCGGCCTTCTGCTTGTCGCGTTCAGCCTGCGCCGCTTCCCAGCGCCCGTAATACTTGTAGCCATAATACGCTGCGGCGATGACGCCGATCAGCAGCAGGAATTTCAGCATCGCCCAGCTACACCCAAAAGGAATTGACGCCCTATTATATGGGCAGTGCCGCGCCTTCGCGCAATACGGCATCGATTTCCGGGAAATAACTGCCATCCGGCTGGTGCAGCACCAGGCCGGGGTGCAGCACCAGCGGCGCCTTGCCGCCCTTCACGGCACGCAGGATCAGCCGCTTGGCCGGCTGGCCCGGCTTGGAAAACAGCGGCACCAGTTCGATACTGCCGGCCTTGGGCGCCAAGGCAGCCAGCAGGGCGCCAAGCTGCTCCACGCGCTGGATCAGGGTGAGCCGGCCGCCCGGCTTGCAATGGCGCAGCAAAGCCGCCACCCAGGCGGCGCTATCGGCCCCCTGGCGCGCCAGGGCGCGGCCGGGATCGGCGGCGGCGCGATGCGCACCCGGCGCAAAATACGGCGGATTGGCAAAAACCTGATCGTAGCTATTGGGCGCGATACCTGGAATCCGTTCGCGGATATCGCCCGGCAGCACCCGCAGGCTGGCTTCCTGGCCATTGGCGGCGATGTTGCGTCCCGCCAGGGCAACCAGATCGGGCTGGATTTCCACACCATCAATGCCAAGCCCGGGCAGCCGCGCCGCCAGGCACAGCATGGCCACGCCAGTGCCGCAACCCAGTTCCAGCACACGCTGGCCGCGCCGCGCCGGCACGGCAGCCGCCAGCATCACCGCATCGGCACTGGCGCGCTGGCCCTGGCGCGGCTGGGTCAGCATCACCCGGCCGCCCAGCAGCGCATCGCGGGTGGTGGCGGTGGAAGCCGGCTCAACCATGGGCTCCGCCGGCATGAACCGCCCAATGCTTGACCGAAAAGCCCATCCAACTATGCTTCTGGCAACGCAGTGTTTTTCTTGCCACAGGATTATCCGCTTTGTCGCAACCGGCCCAGATCATTCAGCAAAGCCCGGCTCCGGTTCCCAACTCGGTGCCCAGCCCGGTGCCCAGCATAGAGCCGCTGCGCCAGCTTGTCGCGGCGGAGATGGACGCGGTGAACCGCGAAATCCTGCTGCGCATGGAAAGCGACGTGCAGCTTATCCCGCAACTGGCCCGGCATCTGATCGCCAGCGGCGGCAAACGTATCCGGCCCCTGCTCACGCTGGGCGCCGCCCAGCTTTGCGGCTATCAGGGCGACAAGCAAATCCTGCTGGCCGCCTGTGTGGAATTCATCCACACCGCCACCCTTTTGCATGACGATGTTGTGGACGAATCCGAGCGCCGGCGCGGCGCCGACACCGCCAATGTGGTGTGGGGCAACCAGGCTTCCGTTCTGGTGGGCGATTTCCTGTTCAGCCGCGCCTTCCAGCTCATGGTGGAATCCGGCTCGCTGGAAGTGCTGCGCATCCTGGCCGGCGCCTCGGCGGTGATCGCCGAGGGCGAAGTGCTGCAATTGATGACCGCCAATGACATGGATTCCACCGAGGCGGATTATCTCAAAGTGATCGAATCAAAAACCGCCGCGCTGTTTGCCGCCGCCTGCCGGGTGGGCGCCGTGGTGGCCGGGCGGCCTGAGGCCGAGGCCGAGGCGCTGGATGGTTATGGCCGCGATCTCGGCATTGCCTTCCAGCTGATCGACGATGCGCTGGATTACGGCGCCGATGGCGCCACGCTGGGCAAGAATACCGGCGACGATTTCCGCGAAGGCAAAGTGACCCTGCCGGTGGTGCTGGCGTTTAATCGTGGCACGGAAGCCGAGCGCGCATTCTGGCGCCGGGTGATTGAACAGCCCGAGCAGCAACAGCCCGAGGATTTTGCCGAAGCCCTGCGCCTGATGCGCCAGCATGGCACGCTGGCCGAAACCCTGGACCGCGCCCGGCGCTATGGCGCCACCGCCAAGGCCCGGCTGGCCGGCTTCCCTGCCGGCGCAATGCGCGAGGCACTCGCCGAGGCGGTGGATTTCGCAATCCACAGAGCGCTTTAGGCACCCAGCCGAGCATCCGGCCCCGGCCCGGACTTTAGCGGCGATTTCCGCCGCCCACCGCTTGAACCCCAGCCGGCAAGGCGCTATACAGTCGCCCGCAACCGCCGGACGGAGTGTAGCTCAGCCTGGTAGAGCACTAGCTTCGGGAGCTAGGGGCCGGAGGTTCGAATCCTCTCACTCCGACCAGGCGGTTGCTTACTTCCCCCTTACAATCTGGCTGGCTTTCTGCGCAGGGTTCAGACCTGCCCGCGCCGCATGGTTTCGCGGTAGAGGATGTAGAGCCCGCTGGCGACCACGATGGCGGCACCGATCCAGGTTTGCGCATCCGGGAAATCGCCGAACAGATACCAGCCGAACAGCACCGACCACAGCAGGTGGGTGTAATCAAACGGCGCCACCACGGAAGCCGGGGCGCGGGCGAAGGCGCGGGTCATGCAAAGCTGCGCCATGCCGCCAAGCAGGCCGACCGCGATCAGCAACGGCAGATCGGCCAGGCTGGGCGTGACCCAGAACCACGGCAGCGCCAGGCCGGTATAGAGCGTGCAGAAAGCCGTGAAATAGAAGGCGGTGCCATTGGTGGTTTCAGTGGCGGAGAGTTTGCGGATCTGGATCATCGCCAGCGCATAAAGCAGCGTGGCCAGCACCACCAGCAGCGAACCGCCCTGCATGAAGCCCTGCTCCGCCCCCTGGCCGATGCCCTGCCCCGGCCGCAGGATCACCAGCATGCCGATAAAGCCGACCACAATGGCCGACCAGCGATGCAGCCCGACCCGTTCGCCGAGCAGCCAGACCGACAACACGGCGATGAAAATCGGCGCCGAGAAGGCGATGGCGGTGACTTCCGCCAGCGGCATGCTGCGATAGGCATAGAAAAAGCACAGCATGGCGAGGCAGCCATAAACCGAGCGCAGGCCATGGCCGGCAATGCGCCGGGTGTGCAGATCGGCCCAGCCGCGCCCGCCGCGCCAGATCATGAACAGGATCGGCGGAAAGGCGAACAGGCTGCGGAAAAACATGATCTGCGGCGTGGGATAACGCGGCGACAGCCATTTCACCACGGCATCCATCAGGCCAAAGATGGCCGCCGCCAGCACCATGAAGCCGATACCAATCGCTATACTGCGCTGCGCTGACATGCCACCCGACATTGCCGGTGATTAAAATAAAAAAAGGCCCGGCATGGTTTTGCCATGCCGGGCCGGGCTTTGCACCCCTTGCGGGGCCGTGCTGGCTCAACTTAATGAATCGGTCACCCGCACCCAGCGGCCATTACGCACCTGCACCATGAACACCGCATCGGTGCCGTGGCGCTTGTTGCTGCCGAAGGTCATCACCGGGCCGCCGAAAATATCCTTGTAACCCTGGATCGATTCCATCGCCTTGAGGAAACTCTCGGTGGTGAGATCCTTGCCGGCGCGATCCAGCCCCATCACGATCAGATCGGCTGCCACATAGGAGAATTGCGCCGCCGGATTGGGGTCGGTGTTGAACTTGGCGCGATAACGCTCCACCCATTGCTGGATCGCCGGATTGGGCGAGTCACGATAGGGCGCTTCAATCTGGGTCATGGTGTAAAGCCCCTCCGTGGCGCCGCCCGGCGCGCTGGAGACATTGAGATCAAAGGTGGCGGTGGTGCCCACCATATCCACATCCCAGCCCATCTTCTTGGCCGTGGAGGGGGCGCCGATGGAATCGCGGATGATGGCGCCGAGCACGATCAGATCACATTGCGCCGCACGCAGCTTGGTCAATTGCGCGGTGAAATCGGTATCGGTCGGCTTGTGGGTGGCGGTTTCCACCAGTTTGATATTCATCGCCGCTGTTTGGTCGCGCGCGCCTTCAAACACTTCACGGCCATAATCGGTGTCCTGATACAGCGCGCAAACCGCCTTCTTGCCCTTCTGTTCGACAAAATACTTCACCGCGCCGCGCATCTGCGCATAGTAGGACGCGCCGGAAGCCCATTTCAGCGGATGGAACGGTTCGTAAAGCTGGCGCGCCCAGGAAAGCGGAAACATGTTCGGCACACCGGCCTTGATCGCATCCGGGATCACCGCATTGTTCATCGGCGTGCCGGCGCCAAGCAGCAGCAGGAACACCTTGTCGCGGTTGAGCAGCTTGTTGCCAGCCTGCACCGCACGCGGCACCTGATACTGGCTGTCCTCCACCACATATTTGATCTTGCGGCCATGAATGCCGCCGGCCGCATTCACTTCGTCAAAACGCATCCGCGCGGCATTGGAGGAATGCACGCCGAAAGCGGCGGCAACACCGGACAGATCGGTATGGCTGCCAATCACGACCTCGGTTTTGCTGACGCCCTGAGCCTTGGGCTGGGCCGCAACCGGCGCGGCAAGGCCAAAGCCGATAGCCGTGGCGCAGAGAATGGCTGATGCAATGGTGGTGTTAAATCCCGACATGATGCCTCCCCAGGCAATGGATATGTTTTATTGACGCAAACAACGCAACGCGCAGCAGATTGGCGGCGGGCATTGCTGGCCCGCCGCCAACTGAAAGGCCTAGCTGCCGTAATTCACCGGACCATCGATCATCACAAAGCGGCCCTTCTGCACCTGGAACAGGAAGGCTTCATCCGAGCCCTGGCGCTTCTCCGGGCCGAAATTGACCACCGGGCCGCCGAAGATATCGCGGTAGCCCTTGATCGAATCCATGCCGGCGATGAACTTGTCGAGCGTCAGATCCTTGCCGGCGCGATCAATGCCCTGCACCACCAGATCCATCAGCGAATAGCCATAGACCGCGCCGATATTCACATCGGTGTTATACTTGGCCTTGTATTTGTCCATCCAGGCGGCGAGATGCGCCGGGGCGGTATCGCGATACGGCAGGATAGTGCCGGCCATGGTGTAGAAGCCTTCAGTGGCGCCGCCCGGCGCCGAGGCCACGATCTGATCATAGGATGCCGACTGGCCGATGAAATCCACATCCATCCAGCCCATCTTGCGGGCGGTGGCGTATGGCACGATGGCATCGCGCACGATGGAACCGGAAGCAATCAGGTCGCAACCGGCACCACGCAGCTTGCTGATCTGCGCGGTGAAATCGGTATCGGCCGGCTTGTTGGTGGCGGTTTCCACCAGCGCGATTTTCATCGCCTGGGTCTGGTCGCGCGCCGCCTCGAAGATTTCCTTGCCAAAATCAGTGTCCTGATACAGCGAGCAAATCTTCTTCTTGCCCTTCTTCTCCACCATCCATTTGATGCCGGCACGCATCTGATCGTAATAGCTGGAGCCGGCAGCATATTTCAGCTTGTTGTAGGGCGCATACATCTGCCGCGCCGCTGTGAGCGGGAACATGTTCGGCACGCCGGCCTTGAGCTGATCGGCCATCACCGCATTATTCATCGGCGTGCCAAGCGACCCCGCCATCAGGAAGATGTTGTCGCGGTTGATCAGCTTGTTCACTGCCTGCACCGCGCGCGGCACCTGATACTGATTGTCTTCCACGATCAGTTTCAGCTTGCGGCCATAAATGCCGCCGGCCTCGTTGATCTCGTCGATACGCATGCGCATCGCATTGGATGAATGCACGCCATAGCTCGCCGCCGGCCCGGACAGGTCGGTATGCATGCCGATGACAATTTCATTTTTGCTGACACCGCGCACCTTAGCGCTCTGCGCTGTGGCGGCAAAAGGAACGGACAAGGCCAGAACCGCAGCCCAGCCGACAAACGTGACTCTGCTCATGTGGTTTTCCTCCCGGTTTTATAATTGTTATGGGGAGAGTGTAGCTTGCCGCCAGAACCGCGCCAGCCCCTATTTTTACCTGGGCCGCAATCTCGCATCTGCGAAAAGAAAACGCCCGCGAGCGTGGTTCTCGCGGGCGTTGCATCGGCCAAAGGGCCGAAAGGCTGAGGCTATCAGTAGACCAGCGGGCCATCCACAAGCTGGAAGCGGGCCGACTTGATCTGGAACAGATAAGCCGCCGTGGAACCCTGGTGCTTGGTCTTGCTGTAGGAAATCACCGGGCCGCCGAAGATATCGCGATAGCCATCAATGCTTTCCAGCGCAGCCAGGAACTTCTCGGTGGTCAGATCTTTGCCGGCCTTTTCCAGCGCCGTGATCATGAGATCGCCCATGACCTGGCCATAGACCGAACCGATATTCGGGTCGCTGCCATACTTGGCCTTGTAGGCATCCCACCACTGGCCGACCACCGCCGGAGCCGTGTCACGATACGGCATCATGGTGCCGGCACCGACATAGAGCCCTTCAGTGACTCCACCCGGCGCCGAAGCCACGATCTGGTCGAAGCTGGCCGACTGGGCAACAAAATCCACATCCATCCAGCCCATCTTGCGCGCGGTGGCATAGGGCAGAATGGCATCACGCACGATCGAGCCAAGGCCGATCAGGTCGCAGCCGGCGCTGCGCAGCTTGGTGATCTGCGCCGAGAAATCGGTGTCGGTCGGCTTGTTGGTGGCGGTTTCCAGCACCGGCATGTTGAGCGCCTTGGCCTGGTCGTTCACCGCATCGAGGATTTCCTTGCCGAAATCCGTATCCTGATACAGCGTGCAGAGCTTCTTCTTACCCTTCTTCTCGACCAGATACTTGATGCCGATACGGGTCTGGTCGTAGTAGGACGAATAGCTGGTGAATTTCAGCGGGTGGAACGGCTCGGCCATCGAACGCGCCGCCGTCAGCGGGCTGAGATTGGGCACGCCGGCCTTGAACTGATCGGCAAACACCGCGTTGTTCATCGGCGTGCCGAGCGCGCCGGCCATCAGGAAAATCTTGTCGCGGTTGATCAGCTTGTTGGCCGCCTGCACAGCACGCGGCACCTGATACTGGTGATCTTCCACGATCAGCTTCAGCTTGCGGCCATGCACGCCGCCCTGGGCGTTGATTTCATCGAAGCGCAGGCGCAGGCCGTTTGACGAGCTGACGCCATAGCTGGCTGCCGGACCCGAAAGGTCGGTATGCATGCCAACAACGATCTCGTTCTTGGTGACGCCGCGCACGGACTGGGCCTGGCCGGCACCGGCGATCAGCGCCAGCGAAGCGGCAAGGGCGCCGCCGTAAGCTAGGGTACGAATTCGCATGTTGTTCCTTCTCCTGGTTTGGCTATTGACGTTTCTCACCCAAAACGACGGCGTTATTCGCCGCCGCGATACATTTCCTCAATCATGTCCTTGTACTTCTCGTTCACGAATTTGCGCTTCAACTTCATCGTCGGCGTCAATTCGTCATCCTCGGCGGTGAGCTGCTGCTCAATCAGCCGGAATTTTTTGATCGTCTCCACGCGAGCGAAATTCTTGTTCACCTTCTCGATTTCCTGCCAGATCAGATCCTGCACTTCCTTGGTGCGGCAGAGCGAGGCGAAATTGGTGAAAGGCACATTCAGGTCCTGGGCGTATTTCACCACATTGTCATGATCGATCATGATCAGGCAGGACAGGAATTTACGGCGCTCGCCGATCACCACGGCATCGGAGATATAGGGGCTGAATTTGAGCTGATTCTCGATTTCCGACGGCGTGATATTCTTGCCGCCGGCGGTGATGATGATGTCCTTCATCCGGTCGGTGATCTTGACCCAGCCTTCATTATCGATCAGTCCAACATCGCCGGTGTAAAGCCAGCCATCCTTTACCGTTTCGGCCGTTTTGCTCGGGTTGTTGAGATAGCCGAGGAAAACATGCGGGCCGCGCAGGATGATCTCACCCTCCGGGCTGAGCGCCACTTCGGTATTCGGCACGGCCTTGCCCACCGTGCCGAGTTTGAGCCGGCCATCCTGCGGTGCGGTGGCAAGGCCAACATTCTCGGTCTGGCCGTAAACCTCGCGCATATCCATGCCAATGGCGAGATACCATTTGATCAGATCGGGCGAGATCGGCGCAGCACCCGTGGCGAGCCAGCGACAACGATGGATGCCGATGATGCGCTTGATATTCTTCAGCACCAGATGATCGGCCAGCCAGAAGGCGGCCTTGAGCAACGGCGACGGCTCGCGCCCTTCCAGCTTGGCCTCGGCCATCATGTAGCCGATGCCCAGCGCATTTTTGTAGGCCCATTTGCCGAAGCCGGTGGCATCCTTCATGCGGATGGCGATGGCGGAGAAAAACTTCTCCCACAAGCGCGGCACGGCGAAGAACAGCGTCGGCTGCACTTCCTGCAAATTCTGCGGCACGGTGTCCGGGCTTTCGGCAAAATTCACCGTGGAGCCGGATTTCAGCGGCCAGAGCACGGTGAAGCCGCGTTCGGCGATATGGCACAAGGGCAGGAAGGAAAGCTGTTCGTCGTCGGGATACTGCTCCATCAGCCGGTAGCTGTTCTCAAGCTGGAACAGCAGATTGGCATGGCTGATCATGGCGCCCTTGGGCGCGCCGGTGGTGCCGGAGGTGTAGATCAGGATCGCCAGATCGCCCGGCTTGCCCTTTTCCAGCTCGGCTTCCCAATAGCCCGGATGCTGCTGCTCGAAGGCACGGCCCTGGGCCAGCAATTCATCGAAGCTGATCACCATCGGATCGCGGAAGTCCTTCAGGCCTTCCATGTCGATCACCACGATCTTCTTCAAAGACGGTACGCGGTCGCGCACCTCCAGCACCTTGTCGAGCTGTTCGTCATTCTCCGCGATGTAAACCACGGTGCGGCTGTCGTTGAGAATGTAATCCACCTGCTTGGCGGAATCGGTGGTGTAGATGCCGTTGGTGACGCCGCCGATGCCCTGAATGCCCATATCGGCATAGAGCCATTGCGGATTGCCTTCGGAAATGATCGACACCACATCGCCGCGCCGCACGCCGCAGGCCGCCAGACCCAGGCCGGTATATTTGGCATTCTCGCCATATTGCGCCCAGGTGATGGCATTCCAGATGCCGAATTCCTTTTCGCGCATGGCGATGGCGCTGCCGCGCTCGGCGCAGCGGCGCCAGAAATAGCGCGGAATCGTATCGCGCTCGATGATTTCAAGAATTTCCTTGTCGACCGCCACGTTCATTGCCGTCATGACGCCCTCCCCGGGCCTGCCGCCCATTTGCCTGTCGCCCGCATGCCTAGCGCCCAAATACCTAGCGCCATGTCTTGCGCTTCTTCCAGCGGCGTTTGCCACGCACGCCTTCTTCCTTCTGGCCGAGATAGAATTCCTTGATGTCGTCCTTCTCGAGCAGGCGCTCGCAGGTATCTTCCATCACGATGCGGCCCACTTCCAGCACATAGCCGAAATGCGCGGTGTGCAGCGCCACATTGGCATTCTGCTCCACCAGCAGAATGGTGGTACCCTGCTCCTTGTTGATACGCACCACGATCTCGAAGATATCCTTCACCAGCTTGGGCGACAGGCCGAGCGACGGCTCGTCCAGCAGCAAAAGCTTGGGCCGCCCCATCAGCGCCCGGCCGATGGCCAGCATCTGCTGCTCACCACCCGACATCGAACCGACCGGCTGCGCCTCGCGCTCCTTAAGGCGCGGGAAATAATCGAATACCAGGTCGATATCCTTGGCGATGCCGTCGCGGTCGCGCCGCGTATAGGCACCCATCATCAGATTCTCGCGCACGGTGAGGAAGGGGAAAGTCTCGCGCCCCTCCGGCACATGGCCGATGCCAAGCCGCATCACCTTGTCGGGGTCCATCTTCTGGATTTCACGGCCTTCGAAAATCACGCTGCCCTTCTGCGGGTCCATCACACCGCAGATGGTTTTCAGGATCGTGGTCTTGCCGGCGCCATTGGCGCCCAGCACGGTGACGATGGCACCTTCCGGCACTTCCAGGCTGACGCCGCGGATCGCCATGATCGGACCATAATAGGTCTCGATATTGAGCAGTTTGAGGATCGGTTCCTGCGCCATGCTCAGCCCCCCAGATACGCCTTGACCACTTCAGGGTGGCTTTGCACTTCCCGCGCCGTGCCGGTGGCCAGCACGCGGCCGTAATTCAGCGCCAGCACACGGTCGGAAACCTCGTTCACCAGGCTCATATCGTGTTCCACCATCAGCACGGTGATGCCGAGGTCGTTCTTGATATCCTGAATCCACCAGGCCATGTCCTCGGTCTCCTCGGTATTGAGGCCGGAGGATGGCTCGTCGAGCAACAGCAGTTTCGGCTCGGTGCAGAGCGCACGGGCCAGTTCCACCACTTTGCGCGCGCCATAGGGCAGGTTCACGATCAGTGTGTCGCGATATTGTTGCAGGTCGAGGAAGTCGATCACATCCTCGGCCTTCTTGCGATGTTCCACTTCCATGCGACGCACACTGGGCAGGAACAGCAATTCGGTGAGCAGGTTTGAGCCGCGATGCGCATGGCGCCCGAGCAGCAGGTTCTGCAACACGGTGGCATGTTCAAACAGCTCGATATTCTGGAAAGTGCGGGCGATGCCAAGGCCGGCAATGTCATGCGGCGGCAGCTTGGTGATGTCCTGATCCTGGAAGATCAGGCGGCCCTCGGTGGGATTATAGATGCGGCTGATCAGGTTGAACACCGTGGTCTTGCCGGCACCATTGGGGCCGATGATGGTGAACACGGTGCCGGGCGCGATCTCAAAATCCACCCCGTCGACCGCCTTGATGCCACCGAAGTTGATGGCGATATTCTCGGCTTTGAAGAAGGTCACCGGTTGCGCTCCGACTTGGTGTAGGTTTTCTGCTTCTTGAAAGTGGCCTTCTTGTACATCGGGAAGAGCGAGAAATAGAGCTTCACCTTGAGCCAGCGGCCATAGATGCCGTAGGGCTCAAACAGGATGAAGAAAACCAGGATCAGGCCGAACAGGCCGGGTTCCAGGCCGGGCTGGCGCGAAATCGCCTGCGGCAGATAATCACGCCCAATCGCGATAAGCTGCGGCAGCGAGCCGACAAAAGCCGCGCCGTAGATGGCGCCATGGATCGAACCCAGGCCGCCCACCACCACCATCAGCAGCAACTGGATCGAGAGCAGGATGTTGAAGGCATCCGGCGCCAGATAGCCGATCTTGTGGGCAAACAGCGCGCCGCCGAAACCGGTGAAGCCGGCCGAGACGGCAAAGGCCATGGTCTTGTAGCGCGCCAGATTGACACCCATCGACTGCGCTGCAATCTCGCTGTCGCGGATGGCGATGAAGGCGCGGCCGGTGGGTGAACGCAGGATGTTCAGCGCCGCCAGCACCGCCAGCACCAGGCAGAAGAAGGTGAGGTAATAGAACGGCACATCATCGGTGATGGTGATGCCGAAATATTCCGGGCGATCCACCGGGAAGCCCTTGAAGCCGCCGGTGACACTTTCCCACTTGATCAGCACATGCTCGATGATGAAGGCGAAGGCCAGCGTGGCAATCGAGAGATAGATGCCGGTGAGCCGCAACACGCGCGAGCCGATGATCATGCCGATCAGCGCCGAAAGCAGGGTGGCGGCAACGATGGCGACGATGAACGGTGCGCCATGCGAGAGCAACACGGCATGGGTGTAGCCGCCGATACCAAGGAAGGCAGCATGGCCGAGCGAGACCTGCCCGGTATAACCGGTGAGCAGCATCAGGCCGATGCCGACGATGGACAGGATGAAGACGTAGGAGATTTCGCCGAGCCAGAAATCCTCCAGCACAAAAGGCGCCAGCGCCAGTACAAGCAGCAGCAGCCCGTACCAGAAGCGGTCGACCTTGTCGCGCGTCAGGTTGATATCCTGGTTATAGTCGGTCTTGAAGAAAAAACGCATGGCTTACACCCGCTTGCGACCGATATTGCCGAGCAGCCCCTGCGGTCGCAGGAACAGCACCAGCAGAATGACGATGTAGGCCGCCACGTCCTTCAACCCTTCCTCCAGATAAACTCCGGAGAATTGCTCAATCACGCCGATCAGCAGGCCACCCACCACCGCGCCCGGGATCGAGCCGAAGCCGCCCAGCACCGCAGCGGCAAAGGCCTTGAGCCCGAGCAGGCCCATGGTGATATCAATCAGCGCCACCGGCGCCAGCAGCAAACCGGCCACGGCGGCAACGCCGGCAGAAATCGCCCAGATCAGCGAGAAGATCATCTTCACCGGGATGCCCATGTAATAGGCGGCAAGCTGGTTCTGCGAAGCGGCCTGCATCGCCACACCGATCCGGGTGTAGCGGAAGAAACCATAAAGCGCGGCGCAGAGGATGGCGGTGCCGGCGATGATCGAGAGATTGACATTGGCGATCACCAATTCACCCACCCGGGTGACGCCGCCGGTAAACGGCGTCTCGAAGGCGCGTGTCTCGGTGCCCCAGATCATCGAGGCGGCGGCGCGGAACACAAAGCCGAGGCCGATGGTGAGCATCACCACGGCGAATTGCGGCTGGCCCAGCACCTGGCGTAGGATGGTGGCATCCAGGATATAGCCGAACACGGCCATGAACAGCACGGCGGTGACAAAGGCGATCCAGTAATTGTAGCCCAGGCTCTCAATCACCGTGAAGGCGATGAAGGCACCGAGCATCATCAGGTCGCCTTGGGCGAAGTTCACCATCTCGGTGGCTTTGTAGATCAGCACAAAACCGAGCGCGACGAGGCCATAGATACAGCCAGAAGCCATGCCGTTCAAAAGCAACTGTACGATCTCAGACAGCTTAGCCTCCTCCCCTGTCGGCGCTTTTCGCGCCTGACGATTCTGTGCTTATAGTTTGGCCGTCAGGGAACGAACATTATGTAAGCGCGTGTTGCGGGTCAATCCGTTTCCCGCTCACATGAAGCCTAATCACTTGACGTTACGTCAATTTTCGGGAGCCGCCGGGCATGAGTATTCCCTTCGTGAAGGACCTGGATTTCGCCTATGGCCATGTTGCCGAGATCAGCCCGCTGGTGCGCCGGGTGGTGGCAAAAAACCCTTCGGCCTTCACCTTCCATGGCACTGGCACCTATATTATCGGGCGCGGCCGGGTGGCGGTGATTGATCCCGGGCCGGACGATCCAGCGCATATTGAGGCTTTGCTGGCCGGCTTGGCTGGCGAAACCGTCAGCCATATCCTGATTACCCATACCCATCGCGACCATTCGCCGGGAGCCGCATTGTTGCAACAACGCACGGGCGCCCCGACCTATGCCTTTGGGCCGCATCCGGTGCCGCGTGGCGGCCTGGCGGTGGAAGAAGGCGGCGACCATGATTTTCGTCCGGATTTCCTGCTTTCGGATGGAGAAAGTGTCGGCGGCGCGGGCTGGACTATGACCGCGCTGCACACGCCGGGCCATATCTCCAACCACCTGTGCTTTGCGCTGGAGGAAGAAGCCGCGCTGTTTTCGGGCGACCACGTGATGGGCTGGTCCACCACGGTGATCTCGCCGCCCGATGGCAACATGACGGATTATTATGCCAGCCTGACCAAGCTGCTACCGCGCAGCGAGCGGGTGTATTACCCAACCCATGGCGCAGCGATCAACGCCAGCAACACGGGTATCGCGCCACAGGAATTCGTGCAGCGGCTGATCCGGCATCGTGAGGCGCGCGAGGCGCAAATCCTGGCCTGCCTGGCCGCCGGGCCGCAAAGCATCCCGGCCATGGTTGAAAACATGTATGCCGAAGTGCCGCGCTATCTGCATGGCGCTGCTGGGCGTTCGGTACTGGCGCATCTGATCCATATGGTGGCGGATGGCCGCGTGCGGGCCGATCCGGCACCACATGAGGGCGCGCTCTACCGGAAGGCCTAGCCAGATGGTTCAGTTGCCGTCATCCTGCTATGGCGGCTGTCGGGTTTCGGCTGGCTGCAAGCAGCGAGGGAGTGGGTGAGCAGCATATTGGATGACGAGATCGGCAGATCGTCCTATCCCCGGATCGTGGGTTTGGCGTTCCTGGATCATTGCTCGCCGAAAATCCGCCGCATGTGGGAATACTGGAATGCCCTGCGCGGCGACCGGCTGATGCCGGCGCGCCAGGATATTGATCCGCTCGACATGCCGCGCGACCTGCTCTCGGGCATTCTGCTTACCGAAGTGCTGGCCGAGGAACCCTGGCTGCGCTATCGCCTGGTTGGCACCGCCCAGGCCGCCTTGCGCGGCCGCGATCCCACCGGGCAGCCGGTGCAGGGCAATTACATGGGCGCGCATCTCGGCATTCCCGGCAATGATGTGATGCTGAATTACCGCATCGTCGTGGAAAAGCGCACCCTGGTTTATACCTACAATCCGATCATCGGCGCCCGCCCCGATGGCAGTTCGATGCGCCAGATGCCGTGGCGCGCCAGCAGTTCGCTTTTGATGCCGCTGTCCAGTGACGGCGAAAATGTGGATATGGTGTTCTGCTTCAGCGATCTGGACAAGGATGGCCCGAACCGCTGAGCGCAATGAGATGGAGTTGGTGACGATGAATACCCCGGAAGCGGCACCGTCAGGCAGCGTGACCGACAACACCGCCCGCAGCCAGTATGAGATGGATGTGGCCGGCCAGACCGTGTTCGCGCGGTATCGCCGCCAGGATGACACCACGCTGATCCTGCATGTGGAAGCGCCCCCCAGCTTGCGCGGCACCGGCGCCGCCGACCGTTTCATGCAAGGCCTAGTGGCGCTGGCCGCCCAGCAGGGCACCAAGCTGGTGCCGCTCTGCTCCTATGCCGTGGCCTGGATGAAGCGGCATCCATAAAAAAACGGCCGGGCTTATGGCCCGGCCGCTGTGTCGTGGTTTTATTGCAGATCACGCGCCCGGGGTGGGCAGCTTGTGATCCTTGAACTGCTCGCGCAGCTTGGTCTTGAGCAGCTTGCCGGTGGCGGTGTGCGGCAATTCAGTGACGAACACCACATCATCCGGCATCCACCATTTGGCAATCTTGCTCTCCAGGAAGCTGAGCAATTCATCCTTGCTCACCTCCTGGCCGGGCTTCTTGATCACCAGCAGCAACGGGCGTTCCTGCCACTTGGCATGGAACACGCCGATCACCGCCGCTTCCTGCACTGCCGGATGGCCCACGGCGGCATTCTCAAGATCGATGGAGGAAATCCACTCGCCGCCGGATTTGATCACATCCTTGGCGCGGTCGGTGATCTGCATATAGCCATCGCCATCCAGCGTCGCCACGTCGCCGGTGGTGAAATAGCCGTCAGCATCCAGCACACTGCCGCCTTCGCTCTTGAAATAGCCCGCCGTGATCCACGGGCCACGCACCTTCACATTGCCGAAGGCAACGCCATCGCGCGGCAATTCGCGGCCTTCGTCATCGGTGATCTTGATATCAACACCATACACCGTGCGGCCCTGCTTGGACTGCACATCGACGCGCTTGTCGACCGGCAGGTCGGCATGTTTCTTCAGCAGGTTGCCGGTGGTGCCGAGCGGCGACATCTCGGTCATGCCCCAGGCATGGATGACAAAACAGCCAAACTGCTTGGCGAAACGCTCGATCATGGCGCGCGGCGCCGCCGAGCCGCCGATCACGCAGCGCTCCAGCTTGATATCCGCCTTGGTATCCAGCGCCGGATTGGCATCAACATACTGGAAGAAGGCGAGCCACACGGTGGGCACACCGAGCGAGAAATTGCACTTCTCGTCGCGCAGCAATTCGTAGACGCTCTTGCCATCCAGTGCCGGGCCGGGGAAAACCAGCTTGGCGCCGCACATCGCCGCGCCATAGGGCACGCCCCAGGCATTGGCATGGAACAGCGGCACAATCACCAGGGCGCTGTCGCCCGAGCCGAGATTGAGGCCGTCGCGCTGGCACACGGCATAGGAATGCAGCACGGTGGAACGGTGCGAATAAAGCACGCCCTTGGGGTTGCCGGTGGTGCCGGAGGTGTAGCAAAGCGACGAGGCGGTGCGTTCGTCAAATTCCGGCCAGGCAAATTCCGTGCTCTCAGCGCCGATCAGTTCCTCGTAGCAGATCAGGTTCGGGATGCTGCTTTCCTTGGGCATATGCGCCCGGTCGGTGAGCAGCACAAAGCCCTTCACGGTCTTGAGCTGGCCGGCAAGCTTTTCCACCAGCGGCAGGAAGGTCAGATCGAAGAACAGGTAGCTGTCTTCGGCATGGTTGACGATATAGTCGATCTGCTCCGGGAACAGGCGCGGATTGACGGTGTGCAGCACCGCGCCCATGCCGGACACGCCGTAATAGAGTTCAAAATGGCGATAGGTGTTCCAGGCCAGCGTGCCGATGCGGTCGCCGAGCTTGACGCCGAGCCGGGTCAGCGCATTGGCGAGCTGCTTCGAGCGGTTGGCCAGGTCGCGATAGGTGTAGCGGTGGACCGGCCCTTCGACACTGCGACTGACGATCTCGGTTTTGCCATGGTACAGTGCCGCGAACTCGATCAGCGACGAAATCAGCAGAGGACGATCCTGCATCAAACCAAGCATGCGTTTTCTCCCAGAAACCGACTGATATTGAATGGTGGCGCAGTGTATGATTCAGCCCTGCCAACCGCAACTATCGCGCGCCTTTTTGCCCGGCGCAGACTGACGCAGGGCGGCGGCCCCAACCCTAGCGAGACTTGCAAACCATAAGACGAGTCGAAGCGGCCGGTTGTTTCCCGATGGCCGGCAACGTCCCGCTGCATACAATAATGGCCAATTTGGCACTATTTGACTTAATTTTTTGCAGTCGAATAAACCTGATCCCGGCCATTTCTGCCCATAAATTATACATGTTGACTAGTTCTTTACAGGACCGTGACTTTCGCGCCACAGGTTTCGGCGCAGTCCCATACAACTCAACGCAAGTATTTGTTATGTGAAACGGAATTTGCTTATCTCGGCCCGGGAAAAGTTATTGGAGGTCTCCTTATGAAGACGAAGTTTCTTGGCGCCGTGCTCGCCGCCGCCTTGCTTGCCGGTCCGGCCCTGGCGCAGGAAAAGCCGAATGACAAGCTGACATTCACCGCGAATGTCACGGGTGTGTCGGAATATTCCTTCCGTGGCATCAGCCAGACGGATAACAACCCGGCGCTTCAGGGCAGCCTGGAAGCCGCCATCGCTATCACCCCGTCGGTTACCGGCTATATCAGCCTGTGGGGCAGCAACGTGCATTTTGTGCCGGAAGTCGCCAATGGCGGCGCTTCGGCTGAAGCCGACTTCACCGTCGGTTTCCGCGGCACCATCGACAGCTTCGGCTGGGATGTGAAGTACATCTACTACGCCTATCCGGGCGCCACCAGCACCCTGAATTATGACTTCCAGGAAGTCGCCGCCGCCGTCAATTATGACTTCGGCTTTGTGATCCCCACCGTGGGCATCAACTATACCAACCAGTTCTTCGGCGACAGCGGCAAGGCCACTTATGTCTATGGTGGCGTGAAGGTGCCGATTCCGTTCACCGAATTCAGCCCGCGCGTGGTCGCCAATGTCGGCCGCCAGAAGGTTCAGGCCAACGCCACCTATGGTGTGCCTGATTACACCGATTGGAATATCGGCCTGTTCGCCACCTTCTTCGGCGCGCTGGATGTGGGCATCCAGTATGTCGACACCAACATCAAGTCTCGCCAGTGCGTTGCCGCCACGCTCGACGACCTTTGCGATGGTCGTGTGATCGGCTCGATCGGCTACACCCTGACTTTCTAAGTCAAACGATTTTCAGCCTCACCGGGCTGGTTTCGGAAGCCGCCGTTCCCTCTGGGAGCGGCGGTTTCTTTTTGTGCCGTATAATCAGCCGAGATAGCGGCCGATGCCGCCATAACCATCGGGCTTGAGCGGCGCCAGCCGCCTTTGCGCCCGGCTATCAATACCACCCAGGGCATAAACCTTGAGGCCATAACGGCGCGCCAGCCGCAGCAAAACAGCAAAACGCAGCATTCCAAGGCCCGGAGCGCCGGGATGGCTGGCCGTGGCAAAAACCGGTGAAATGAATACCGCCCCGGCGCCGGCACGCCAGGCCGCCACAATGGCGGCAGCGCCATGCGCCGCCGCGGTTTCCGGGCGCCACAGTGCGCGGCGCAAAAGGTTTTCCGGCAGATGCAGCCCATCCGCCCCCAAGCGCTGGGCCATCGCGCCATCACCGGCCAGCAGCAGACAGAGGCCGTGCCGCCGCGCCAGATGCACCATCGTCTGTGCCAGAGCTTCGCGCCCGGGGCTGCCATACTGCCGCAAAACCACACCGCTGCCTGCCGGCAGTCGCTGCATCGCCGCCAAGGGTTCCGCCAGGCGCTGCGCATCGGTGAACAGGAACGCCATCGGCTGCCGACCTGGCGGCCGGCAAGGCTTTCGCTGCTGCCTGGGTCTTGTTAGCGTGCGGCGTCGTTTCATTTCCGGATCATGCCATGTCCGCCGCCAGCCCTGCCAGTATAGCCGACGCTATCCAGACCATTCGCGCCGAGTTGCCGGCCAGCACCACGCTGATCGCCGTGGCCAAGACCTTTCCGGCCAGCGCCGTGGCCGAAGCCCTGGCCGCCGGGCAGCGTCATTTTGGCGAAAACCGCGTGCAGGAAGGCATGGAGAAATACCCAGCCCTGCGGCAAACCCATCCCGATCTGGTGCTGCATCTGATCGGCCCGCTGCAAACCAACAAGGTGAAGCAGGCAGTGGCGCATTTTGACGTGATCCACACGCTCGACCGGCCCAAACTGGCCGAGGAACTGGCGCGGGAATTCGAGAAAACCGGCCGCCGCCTGCCCTGCTTCATCCAGGTGAATACCGGCGAGGAACCGCAAAAGGCTGGCGTGGCGCCGCTGGAGGCCGACGCATTCATCCACGATTGCTGCGAGCGGCTTGGCCTGCCGGTAGTGGGCCTGATGTGCATCCCGCCTGCCGACGAGGAACCGTCGCCGCATTTTGCCCTGCTGCGCCGCATCGCCCAACGTAACGGCCTGGAGCAGCTCAGCATGGGCATGAGCGGCGATTACAGCATCGCGGTGCAATTCGGCGCCACCCATGTGCGGGTCGGCAGCGCCATTTTCGGCGGGCGGACTTATCCGGCTTGAACTAGGGTGCGGACCCATTATTAGCGGGTCCGCACCCTAGCTTATTTCTTCGTGCCGCCGGTGGTGAGCGCCACCTTGTCACCGGTGATGGTGAAGGTGACCTGGCCGTCCTTGGTCTTGTAGGTCCATTGTTCCAGCGGGCCGAGCTTGGAAATATCGGTCGGCCGGCCGAGGGCCTTTTCCAGTTCGGTCTTGGTGCCGGCCTTCTCCGCCTTCTTGATCACTTCTTCGCTGCTATCGGGACCGCAGGCGGCCAGGGCCAGCGGCAGCATGAGCAGAAGGGCGTAGCGGGCAAAGCGGATCATGGCGGTTTCTCCGTGATTGGTTCGCCGCCAGTAAACACCGCCTAGCCCTGGATTGCCACCCGCCGCGCCAGCAGCCCGGCAATCTCTTCTTCGCTCAGGCCGGCTTCGCGCAGCAAAGCCTGGCTATGCTCGCCCAGCCGAGGCGCCTGGCGCCGCACGTCGCCCGGGCTGGCGGTGAAGCGAACCGGGATGCCCAGATTGAGAATCGGCCCTTCGCTGGGATGCTCGACCGGGTGGAAAAAATCCACCGCCTTAAGATGCGGGTCGTCAAACAGGTCATCGAGCGTATTCACCTGCGCCGCCGGGATCGAATGCGCGGCGCAATAATCCAGCCATTCCTGCGTTGTGTGACGCTGCGACACGTCCGCCTTGATGGCGTAAAGCTCGCGGATATGTTCGGTGCGGCTGCCGATGGTGGCAAAGCGCGGCTCGCCAACCAGATCCTCGCGGCCGGCGAAGCGGAAAAAATCATCCCAATTCTCGGTGCTGTAGGGCATCAGCGCCACCCAGCCATCGCTGGTGCGGTTCGGCCGGCGCTCCGGCGCCAGCACGCGGTCATAGCCGGTGCCGCCCAAAGGCGGCACAAAACTGCGGCCCCAGAGATGCTCGCTCATGGTGAAAGCCACCATGGTTTCAAACATCGGCACTTCGATGAACTGGCCCTCACCGGTGCGTAATTTGTGGATCAGCCCGGCCAGCGTGGCATAAACCAGGGTGAGGCCGCTGGTCTTGTCGGCCAGCACGGTGGGGGCATAACGCGGCCCATCGCCGGTCAGCCCCATGAGATGCGACAGGCCAGACACACTCTGGATCACATCGTCGAAAGCCGGCCGGCTGGCATAGGGGCCTTTGGCACCATAGCCATAGGCGCCGCAATAGACGATATCCGGTTTCACCGCGCGCAGGTCGTCATAGGTCAGGCGCAATGCCGCCATGGCCTGCGGCCGCATGTTATGCAGCACCGCATCGGCGCCTTCGACCAACTTGAGGAGGGCATCTCGCCCATCGGGCTGCTTGAGGTCCAGCACGATGGAGCGTTTGTTGCGGTTATAGGCCAGATGCATCGGCCCCATGCCGGGATTGCGGCCCGGCCCGATGCCGCGCAGCATGTCGCCCTCGGGCGCCTCGATCTTCACGATATCGGCGCCCAGATCGCCCAAGGTCATGGTGGCGAAAGGCCCCAGCACCACACTGGTGAGATCAAGAATGCGCAATCCATGCAATGGCCCCGGCATGGTGTCCCTCCCTGGTTTTGGGAAAGACTAGCGGAAACTGCGCAGCAGGCCAAAAACAAACCGGGGCCCCGTTGGAACGGGACCCCGGCGAAACCTTGGCTGCAACAGGGTTTAGAATTGCAGCGGGGTGGCCTGGCGCACGCCGGGAATGGCCTTGACCTTGGCGGCCACTTCAGCCGGGATCGGGCCGTCCACTTCCACCAGGCAGATGGCTTCCTGGCCCTTGGCGGCGCGGCCAAGGTGGAAAGTGGCGATATTGATGCCGGCATCGCCCAGCACAGTGCCAAGCCGGCCGATAAAGCCCGGCGCATCCTCGTTGGTGACATAGAGCATGTTCGGGCCAAGCTCGGCGTCGATATCGATGCCCTTGATCTCCACCACGCGCGGATTCTTGTTGGCAAACAGGGTGCCGGAGAGATGGCGCACCTTGTCGGCATGGATGGTGACGCGCATCAGGGTCTGGTAATCGCCCTCGCGGTCATGCTTGACCTCGGAGACTTCAATATTGCGCTCCTTGGCCACCAGCGGCGCGTTGACCATATTCACGCTGCTGAGCTGGCGGCGCAACAGGCCCTCCAGCACAATGGCCGTCAGCGGCCGGGTATTCAGCCCGGCGACATGGCCTTCATACTCAATCATCACCTTGGTGAGATTGGCTTCGGCAAGCTGGCCAACAAAGCTGCCAAGCTGTTCCGCCAGCTTCATATAAGGCCGCAGCTTGGGCGCATCCTCGGCCGACACGCTGGGCATGTTCAGCGCGTTGGTGACGGCGCCGGTCAGCAGATAGTCGCTGATCTGCTCGGCCACCTGCAAGGCCACATTCTCCTGCGCCTCATTGGTGGAGGCGCCGAGATGCGGCGTGGCGATGAAACGATCATGGCCAAACAGCGCATTTTCCTTGGCCGGTTCGGTGACGAACACGTCAAACGCTGCGCCGGCCACCTGGCCGCTATCCAGCGCTTCCTTGAGCGCGGCTTCATCCACCAGCCCGCCACGGGCGCAGTTGACAATGCGCACGCCCTTCTTGGCCTTGGCCAGCGCCTTGGCATCCAGGATATTCTTGGTCTGCTCGGTCAGCGGCGTGTGCAGGGTGATGAAATCGGCCCGCGCCAGCAATTCATCCAGTTCCACTTTCTCGATGCCCAGGCTCTGGGCGCGCTCCGGGGTCAGGAACGGATCAAAGCCAACCACCTTCATCTTCAGGCCCTGGGCGCGGTCGGCCACGATGGAGCCGATATTGCCGCAGCCGATCAGGCCCAGCGTCTTGCCATACAGCTCAACGCCCATGAAGCGGTTCTTCTCCCACTTGCCGGCCTGGGTGGAGCGGTCGGCGAGCGGAATTTCACGCGCCAGCGCCATCATCATGGCAATGGCATGTTCGGCAGTGGTGATCGAATTGCCGAACGGGGTGTTCATGACGCAGACGCCGCGCGCCGTGGCAGCCGGGATGTCCACGTTGTCCACACCGATGCCGGCACGGCCCACCACTTTCAGATTGGTGGCGGCTTCCAGCACCTTGGCAGTGACCTTGGTGGCGGAGCGGATCGCCAGGCCGTCATACTGGCCGATGATGGCCAGCAATTCATCCGGCTTCAGGCCGGTCTTGATATCAACCTCGACGCCGCGATTCTTGAAAATCTCAACAGCGGCCGGGCTCAATTCGTCGGAAATGAGAACCTTCACCATGGGGTGTTCCTCACAGGGATAGCAATTGGGGGATAGGATGAAGCGGCGGGCGCGTCCGGCGCCCGCCGAAAATTCAGCTCAGGCAGCGGCCGGCTTGAAGCTGGCCTTGACCTGGGCAAAGGCCCAATCGAGCCAGGGCGCCAGCGCAGCCGTGTCGCTCGGCTCGACGGTGGCGCCGCCCCAGATGCGCAGGCCCGGCGGGGCATCGCGATAGGCGCCGATATCCAGCGCCACGCCTTCCTTTTCCAGCACGGCGGCAATCTGCTTGGCCGCCGCATCCTGATCCTTCGGCGCCAGGGCCGTGAACCAGGGATCAACCACCTTGAGGCAGATCGAGGTGTTGGAGCGGATCGCCTTGTCGGCACACAGGAAGGCCGCCCAATCGGACTGCGCCACCCAGGCTTCCAAAGCCGCCAGATTGGCTTCCGACCGCGCCTTCATGCCGGCCAGGCCACCGATCGACTGGCCCCATTTCAGGGCGTCGATGATGTCTTCCACGCAGAGCATCGACGGCGTGTTGATGGTTTCGCCCTTGAAGATGCCTTCAATCAGCTTGCCATCCTTGGCCATGCGGAAAATCTTCGGCAGCGGCCAGGCCGGGCTGTAGGTTTCCAGGCGCTGCACGGCGCGCGGGCTGAGCACGATCATGCCATGCGCGGCCTCGCCGCCCGTCGCCTTCTGCCACGACCAAGTGGTGACATCCAGCTTGTCCCACGGCAGGTCCATGGCGAATACAGCGGAAGTGGCGTCGCAGATCGACAGGCCCTCGCGGTCAGCCTTGATCCAGTCGCCATTCGGCACGCGCACGCCCGAAGTGGTGCCATTCCAGGTGAACACCACGTCGCGGTTCCAGTCGACCTTGGCCAGATCAACGATCTCGCCATAGCCGGCCTTCAGGCTGCGCACATCGGTGAGCTTGAGTTCCTTGGTGATATCGGAAGCCCAGCCGGAGCCGAAGCTCTCCCAGCCGAGCACATCGATGCCACGTGGCCCAAGCAGCGACCACAGGGCCATTTCAACCGCGCCGGTATCCGATGCCGGCACGATGCCGATGCGGTAATCCGCCGGGATGCCGAGGATCTGGCGATGCAGTTCGATGGCTTCCACCAGACGCGCCTTGCCCTCTTTCGAGCGGTGCGAACGGCCAACCAGGGCGTTTTTGAGATTTTCAGGGTTCCAGCCGGGGCGCTTGGCGCAGGGACCGGAGGAAAAATGCGCCACAGCAGGACGCAGGGACGGCTTACTCGTCATTTGTCTCTATCCTTCCAGATAGTAGCACTCCGTTGGGGGAGCGTGGCCCGCCGCCCTTATAGGCCCAAGCCGGCGATGCCGCAATGGCGAAAAGCGGATTTTTCGCTGGGGATATTCAGCGGCTGCGCGGCCGACCCATTTCACTACGACAGAATAAAAGCTATATACACCATTTAAGATTGGTATTTTCCGGCCCGATAAGCCGTATGCAGCGAGCATTAACATTCGCATATAAATTTTTACAAGTAATTGAATTTATTATAAAAATAAACCTTGTCGCGCGTTATTTCACTCTATCTTACAGGAATGATCCGTTGCCCAGATCATAACGGCAGCTTGGCAGCCATACTCATTAGTTCAGCAGGTGCCTCTTGTTTGCGATCTTTACTTCAACTGCACGTCGCCGCGACATGCAGGCCCAAATTGACGCCATCAATCGCGTGCAGGCGGTGATCGAATTCAGCCTGGATGGCCGCGTTCTGACGGCTAATGAGAATTTCCTGCACACTATGGGCTATGGCCTGGAGGAAGTGCAGAACCGGCCTCACGAAATCTTTGTTGAGCCGGCCTATCGCAGCAGCGCCGAATACCGTGCCTTCTGGGCCAAGCTGGGACGCGGCGAATATGATGCCGGCCAGTACAAGCGCCTCACCAAGGATGGCCGCGAAGTCTGGCTTCAGGCCAGCTACAATCCGATCCTGGATGCCAGCGGGCAGCCCTACAAGGTGGTGAAATTCGCCACCGACATCACGGCGCAAAAGGCCCGGGATGCTGATTACCAGGGTCAGCTTGCCGCCATCAACAAGGCCCAAGCGGTGATCGAATTCAGCCTGGATGGCCGCATCCTCAAAGCCAACGATAATTTCCTGCGCACCATGGGTTATGACCTTGCGGAAGTGCAGAACCGGCATCATGAAGTCTTTGTTGAGCCGGCCTATCGCAGCAGCGCCGAGTATCGCGCCTTCTGGGCCAAGCTGGGGCGCGGCGAATATGATGCCGGCCAGTATAAGCGCATCACCAAGGATGGCCGCGAAGTGTGGATTCAGGCCAGCTACAATCCGATCCTGGACGCCAGCGGGCGGCCCTACAAGGTGGTGAAATTCGCCACCGATATCACGGCGCAGGTTGAAAGCAGCCAGATGATGCAGCAGGCCGTGCTGGAAGTGCAGGATGTGGTGAATGCCGCCAAGGCAAGCGACCTCACGCATCGCATCGACATGACTGCAAAGAAGGGCGAAATCCGCAGCCTGTGCAGCGGGGTCAACGACCTGATCAGCACCATGGCCGAGATCATCGGCCAGTTGCGCGGTGCCTCGGCGGCGATTGCCACGGCTGCGGCTGAAATCTCCGCCGGCAGCGAGGATTTGGCGCATCGCACTGAAAGCCAGGCCGCCAGCATCGAGGAAACCGCCGCGTCGAGCCAGCAGGCCACCGCCACGGTGAAGCAGAATGCCGCCAATGCGCAAACCGCCAACCGGCTGGCCAGCCTGGCGCGCGACAATGCCGATAAGGGCGGCGGGGTGGTGCGCGAAGCCGTGGCCGCGGTCAGCCAGATTGAGGAAAGTTCACGCAAGATCGGCGATATTGTTGGCCTGATTGACGAGATCGCGTTTCAGACCAACCTGCTGGCGCTGAATGCCAGTGTGGAAGCGGCCCGTGCCGGCGAAGCTGGCAAAGGCTTTGCCGTTGTGGCGCAGGAAGTGCGCAGCCTGGCGCAGCGCTCGGCCAGCGCTTCGAAGGATATCAAGGCGCTGATTCAATCTTCCAACGCCCAGGTCAAGACCGGCGCCACCCTGGTGAATGATACCGGCGCCGCCCTGACCGATATTGTTGGTGCCATCAAGCAGGTTTCAGACCTGATCGCACAGATCGCCACCGCATCGGCCGAACAGGCGGTTGGGCTGGAGCAGATCAACATTGCAATCAACAGCATGGACGAGATGACGCAGCGCAATGGCAGCCTGGCGGAACAGACATCCTCCGCCTCGCGCAACCTGTCCGCCCAGGCACGCGACCTGGCCGAACTGGTGCAGCGCTACCGGATCGATGGCTGAATGTCAGCCCACGATGCCGATCTGCCAGGGCACGAATTCATGATCGCCGACGCCAAGCAGCTCGCTCTTGGTCTTTTCGCCTGAAGCGGTGCGCAGGATTTGCTCAAAAATCTCCTGCCCCATTTCCTGCATCGATTTGGTGCCGTCGAGGATCTGGCCGCAATTGATATCCATATCCTCTTCCAGCCGGCGATACATCGGCGAATTGGTGGCGAGCTTCAAGGATGGCGCCGGCTTGGCACCGAAGGCTGAGCCGCGCCCGGTGGTGAAGGCGATGATATTGGCGCCGCCGGCAATCTGACCGGTGGCCGAGCACGGGTCGTAGCCCGGCGTGTCCATGAACACCAAACCCTTGGCTTGTACCGGCTCGGCATATTTGTACACTTCCATCAGCGGCCCGGTGCCGCCCTTCATGGATGAACCGAGCGACTTCTCGAAGATATTGGCCAGGCCGCCGGCCTGATTGCCGGGGCTGACCACGCCGTTGATCTGCACGTCGCGGCCAACGGCATACACATCCTTCCACCAGCGGATACGCTCCACCAGTTTCTCGCCCACCTCGGTGCTCACTGCGCGCTGGGTCAGGGTATGTTCCACGCCATAGATTTCCGGGGTTTCGGAAAGGATGGCGGTGCCGCCATGGCGCACCAGGATATCCATCGCCGCGCCCAAAGCCGGATTGGCGGTGATCGACGAGAAACCATCCGAGCCGCCGCATTGCAGGCCCACGGTGATATGGCTGGCCGGCACCGTGCTGCGCACCACATTATTGGCGCTGGGCAGAATCTTCTTCACGGCTTCGATGCCGGCTTCGATGGTTTTGCGCGTGCCGCCGGTTTCCTGCATCACAAAGGTGACCAGATTGTCGCTGGCCTTGAGGCCCTGTTCGGCCATCATGCCGCCAAGCTGATTGCGCTCGCAGCCCAGGCCAATCACCAGCACCGCCGCCAGATTGGCATGGCGCACATAGCCGCCCAAGGTGCGGCGCAGCAAGGCCATCGCCTCGCCTGTCATTTCCATGCCGCAGCCGAGCGCGTGGCTAAACGCCACCACGCCATCCACATTGGGATATTCCGCCAGGCGTTCCTCGGTGAAATGCCGCGCGATGGCATGCACCACGGTGGCCGAGCAATTCACCGTGGAGACAATGCCAACATAGTTGCGCGTGCCGACACGGCCATCGGGCCGCAGGATACCCTGGAAGGTGGCGCGTTCGGCTTCCGGCAGCATCTGCACCGGCTTGTAATTACGGCCATGGGCATAATCGCGGTCGAATTCACGAAAATCGGTATTGTGGCTGTGCAGCATGGTGCCGGCCGGCAGGTCGGCGGCGGCAAAGCCCACGGTGACATTGTATTTCAGGATCGGCTCGCCCTGCTTCAGATCGCGTGCGGCAATCTTGTAGCCGGCCAGCACCTTGTCACGGATGACAAAGCCGGCATGGCGGTTATCGCCCTCCACCGGCAGGCCGGGCACCACATCAATGCGGGCCACAACCACATTGTCGTCTGGGTGCAGGCGGATGACAGGGCCGATCAGGCGCTTGGCATGCAGGTCGATCATCGGGGCAATCTCGCTGGTGGGGAAAATGTTACCGGTAACATCGGCCGTGAACCTACCCTGGAAAATCGGTTCTGGCTATACTGCAATTGTGAAGCAACCCGCCAAAATCCGTGCTGCATCTGCGAAGACGCCAACCCTGGCGGATATCGCAGCCGAGCTTGGCGTGACCAAGATCACGGTTTCCCGCGCCCTCAACACACCTGACCGGGTATCGCCGCAGACCCTGGAAAAAGTGCGCCAGGCGGTGCGCCGCCTGGGCTACACGCCCAACCTGCTGGCCGGCTCGCTTTCCTCCAGCCGCAGCCGCCTGATCGTGGCGCTGGTGCCCAGCATCAGCGGCGCCATGTTCACCGCCACCATGCAGCAGGTGGCGCAGCATCTGCGCCAGCATGGCTATCAATTGCTGATCGGCCAGGGCGGCTATGACGAAGCCAGCGAGGCGGCTTTGCTCAGTGCCATTATCGGCCGGCGCCCCGATGGCATCATCCTGACCGGCATCGTGCATTCGCCCGAGGTACGCCGACAATTGCAGGCCGCACAGATACCCGTGGTGGAAACCTGGGATCTGACGCCAAAGCCGATTGACATGCTGGTTGGGTTTTCGCATCCCGCCATCGGCCGGGCTGCGGCCAGGCATCTATATGCGCGCGGCTGCCGACGACCGGCAATCATTTCGCCTGATGACCGCCGCGCCGGACTGCGCGCTACAGCCTTCATTGAACAATTCCGCAAGCTGGCCGGCAAGGCCATCGACATCCCGGTGCATGAAGCCGAGGCGCCGACACCGATGGGCGCCGGCCGCACCGGACTGGCCACCCTGCTGGCCCGGCTGCCCGACATTGACGGCGTATTCTGCGGCTCGGACAATCTGGCATTGGGCGCTTTGATCGAGGCCCGGCATCGCCAGATCGTTATACCCGACAAACTGGCAGTGATCGGCTATGGCGATCAAAGCTTTGGCGAGGATGCCGATCCGCCGCTGACCAGCCTGCGTATCGACGGCGCCGAAATCGGCCGTGTTGCCGCCGAGATGCTGGTGGCCCGGGTGGAAGGCAAGCTACAACCCGGCAAGGACAAGGCCCGCATCGTTGATGTGGGCTTCGCCCTGGTACAGCGCAAAAGTGCCTAGATCGGGATCACCAGCAGCGAGTCAATCCGGGTGGAATCGCACACGACGAGGCGCTCGCGAAACAGCCATTCGCCATCCTGCTGTATGATGGTGTCGCGATAGACACCGGTGCTGAACAGCTCAAAGCTGCCGCCTTCCATGATGCGGGTGACATAATAGTTGGTGGCGACATGCAGCGTGCCATCCGCATCCAACGCCTCGATCAACGTGGCGCTGACCATATGACGATACCGATGCGGTTCGAAGATATTGGCGCGGCGCATTGAGGCGATACGGTCGCGGAGCATCGCGCGGCTGTCACATTGCAGGATGCCGATCACCTGGCCCTGTTCATGGCTGCGCCGCGAGATGATACGATAGGAAGCCTGCTCAACGAATAGATCGGGCAATGCTTCCAGCTTGTCGTCATCCACCAGATGCACATAACGATGGATCAGATCCTGCACCGCAGGCAGGTAGCTATTCTTGTCGGCCATGAGCGCCGCACTCCTCAAATCTGCATAATGCCGCGATAAGCCTTCCAGAAGCCGCGCACGGATGCCTCGCTGACGCGGGATTTCTGGTTCTCGACGCTGCGCCCCCCCATTTGCAACACCGTACTTGCCTCGCCTTCGCGGCGCACGGCGCGCTGCACCAGGCTACCGATGATACCGTCTTCCATCGAAACCAGGCCGGCCGGGCCAACCAGATTACTCTGCCGCACACGCATCTGGCGCTTATCGGCATCGTCATCGGCATAGCCGAGCAGAATCCAATACAATTCGCATTCATCCACCGCACGCGGCACCAGAATGCGCACGGCCAATGAATTCTGAATCTGCTGCACAATTAGATTCGGAAAGATACCCTGGATGGCGTGAGTGATGCCGTCGTCGAATTCCGGGAAGGTTTTCAGCAGGGCGCGGTCATGCAGATCAAAGTCATTCTTCTGCGCCCGCAATTCGGCATTGTCGTAGGTCTTGTCGTTGGCATCCTCACTGGCCACTTTGGAAAAGCTGATATGGTGGCCGCCGGTTTCATCCAGCACCAGGCCGCCTTCCATGGTCAGGCGGTTGAGCTTGAAGGTGGTGAAGAAGGTGTGCAGCAGGCTCGCATGATACGAGTCCTTCACATTCTCCATATAGAGCTTCCAGTTGTTTTTCATATACTGGGAATAGGTGCCCAGGATCTGCATCGGCCGATTGAAGATGCGGTGCATGTGCCGGATCATCACCTCGCCGAGATACTCCTCCAAGGCCGGTGCTTCTGCCGAGAAGCTGGCAAAGACCAGTTCTGCCACCTGACCAACCCGCAACCGGGTGAGACCATGATCGCCCATGCAGAAATCCTGCGGCAAACCACCCTGGCGCCGGATGCCATGCTGGAAGGCAACGCTTTTGAGATTGCCCTGCAGGTCGAAGCACCAATTATGGTAGACGCAGGATAGCACCTTGCGATTGCCTGAAGGCTCGTAGCACAACGTGGTGCCGCGATGAGCACAGCGGTTGATGAAGGCATTGAGCTGGCCGGCTTCATCGCGGATCAGCAGAATTGGCGTATCACCGATCCAGGTGGTCTTGAAATCGCCCGGATTGGGCACTTCCATCGCCAGCCCAAGCGGATGCCAGACCGGGCCGCGGAACAGCTTGGTCTGTTCGGCTTCATAAATCGCCGGATCGAGGTAGACCTGATATGGCACAGCGGCATATTCCCCGGCCGGCCAGTTCAGTTCCGGCAGGGGCTGCGCCCCCTGCCGGGTTTCGGAAGATATTGCCTGCATAACGATTGCCTTACTTGATGGAAGCCGGATCGACCGTCTTGGCCGAAGCGATCAAGGCAGCGCGATCATATTTGTTGATCGCCGGGATCATTTCGTTGGTGAAGATGCGGGTCGGCTTCACCTTCTCGGTCATCAGGCGCTGCTGGATCATGAAATCCACCAGGCGCATCCAGTCTTCCTCGATGAACAGGCCATTCTGGCCGTTGGTTTTGGGCGAGGACCAGATTGCCATGCGGCGCTGATTCACCTTGATGCCCTCTTCCATCGCCGCCGCCGGGGTTTCCGCCTTGGGCCGTGCCGCCGGATAGTATTTCCAGGTGATCGCGACGGCTGCGGCCGGATTGGCCATGGTAAAATCGTAGCCCTTGGAAACAGCACGGGCGAAGCCCTCAAGCTGCTTGGCCTTGGCCTTCAGCCGGTCGGGCTGCACGATCAGCGACACATCCGGCAGGGTGAGCAAATCAGGATCAACCGGCAGGTCGCGGGTCTTCATGCCGTTGACCTCGAATTTGGCCAGGGCCGCATCCCAGAACACCATTGCATCCACCGCACCCTGGCGCAGCGAGGTCATGGCCTGGGCGCCCGCGCCAATGGCGAGGAAATTGGCATCGCTATCCGGGTTCAGGCCCGCCTTGGCAAGAAAGGCGCGGCCGAAAGTGAGGCCGGCACTGCCCAGCGAGGCAACACCAAGCTTCTTGCCCTTCAATTCTGTAACTGACTTGATCGGGCTTTCCGGCAGCACCGAAATCGACCAGATGTTCTGGTAATAGAGATTGTAGTAATACTGCACCGGCATGTTGAAACCGGACTGCATGCCGATCAGCGCCTGACCCGGCGAAGCGGCGCCGACATCGCCATTGCCGGCGGCAATCTGGATGGCCACTTCGTTGGAACCACCCGCCGCGAGCAATTCCACATCCAGCCCCTCGGCCTCGAAATAGCCCATATGCTTGGCAACAACGAAGGGCGAGAAGGCTTCGTCAATCAGGCGCACCGGAATCAGCGCGCGCAATTTTTCCAGATCAGCAGCCAGCGCCGGCTGCGCGGCAGTGGCAAACCAGGTGGCGCAGATGGCAGCACCGAGCAAAAGACTACGACGGGTCGACTTCATGGCGTTGTTCCTTTTCTTGCGGCTGTTTGGGGAATGGCTGTACTGAGGAAAAAAACTTTAATGCGGAGCGACGCCCGTGGCCGGGCGACTTTCATTGCGTGTCCAGAAAACCAGGGTGCGGCCGAGATACTTGGCGCAGCCATGCACGGTGATGCCGATGCTGGACAGAACGATCAGCACGGCGAATACGCCTGGCACATCCAGGTTGAAGTTCATGCTGGTGATCAGATAACCCAGCCCGGCCTGGGCGCCGACGAACTCGCCCACCACAGCACCGATCACGGCCATCACCGAGGCTATCTCGATACCGGCGAACAGCATCGGCAAAGCGGCGAACAGGCGCAGGTGCAGGAAGGACTGCCAGCGCGAAGCACCGAACAGATACATCATGTCGATCTGGTCACGATCCGCGCTGCGCAAACCGGCAATCACTGCCACCAGCACCGGGAAGAAGCTGATCAGCGCCGCCACCACGATCTTGGAAGCGATGCCATAACCGAACCACAGCACAAAGAGCGGCGCGATGGCGATCTTGGGCACTGTCTGCAATGCAACGATATAGGGATAAATCAACCGCTCCACCGCCGGCAGCACGCCAACCAGGGCACCGAAGCCCAGCCCCGCCATGATGCCAATGCCCAGGCCAGACAGGATGGTGATCGTGGTGGTGAAGAGATGTGGCCAGATCAGGCCGTCGCGGATCACTTCAACCAGGCGCAGCAGGATGGCCGAGGGTGCCGGCATGACATAGGGCGCGATGCCGGCAAGGCGGATGGTGCCTTCCCACAGCACCAGAATCACCAGCAGAACGCTGAGCACTTCAAAACGAGAGCGAAGCTGGCGCATTTTCGGAAGCCTCCTGAGCTGCCTGGCTATGGGCGTGTTCATCAAACAGGGCGCGGATCTCTTCACAGATGCGGCCGAAAGCAGGATCCATCATGGTCTGGCGGCTGCGCGGACGCGGCAGCGGTACATCGATGATGCGGGCAATACGGCCCGGACGCGGCGTCATCACCAGCACACGATCGCCAAGAAACACCGCTTCGGGGATCGAATGGGTGATGAACACTGCCGTGGCCTGCTGCCGCTGCCAGATTTTCAGCAGTTCCACATTCATGGTTTCGCGCGTCATGGCATCAAGCGCGCCGAATGGTTCATCCATCAGCAGGATTTTCGGATTGCACAACAGCGCACGGCAGATTGAAACGCGCTGCTGCATGCCGCCGGAAAGCTCGAACGGATACTTATTCTCAAAGCCATGCAGCCCGGCCATGCCAAGCAGGTCGCGCGCCTGCTGCTCGGTATCGGCGCGCATGGTCTTCCGCAACTGGCGCGGCAGCAACACGTTCTGCATCACCGTGCGCCAGGGCAGCAGCGTGGCCTGCTGGAACACCATGCTGACATCCGGACGTGGCCCGGCCGCCTGAACTCCATCAATCAGCAGGGCACCGCTGGTGTGATCCTCCAGCCCGGCCAGGATGCGCATCAGCGTGGTCTTGCCGCAGCCACTCGGCCCCACCACGGTAAGGAATTCGCTGCGGCCGATATCCAGATCGACATTGGAAAGCGCATTCACCGGCTCGCCGGCACGGGTGCGGTATTGCTTACCCAGGCCACGCATACGCACCAGCGGGCCTCCCGATTTAGCCGGCTCCCGGCTTTCATTCGCGTCCATCACACCCCTCACCCGGAAATGTATATCGTATACGATTAAGCTATTACTAAATTTTGGGCACATTTGTAAACGGTTAAATTATAAGCAATTGGCTTATATTTATCCATTTTCTTGTAAGTATAAAAAATGGGCAAATTATGGCTTTTCAAAAATTCCATATCGTATTACGTATACGATTAGCTTTTGCCGGCAGTCTCTGGTGCTGCTGCAGCACATCAACCCGTCGCCCAAAACCGCATGGATTTCTTCTATGGTATGGAAATGTATTGCTAAATTGCCCTCCCTCAGCGAGGAGGACATGCTCGCCGCAAAACTCGACGGCAAGGACATTGCGGTGTTCAAGCTGGGCGACCGCTATTACGCGACCTCGAATATCTGCTCGCATCAATATGCCCTGCTGACTGACGGCTATCTGGATGGCGACGTGATCGAATGCCCCCTGCATCAGGGCCGCTTTCATATTCCCAGCGGCAAAGCGCTGGGCGATCCGGTGACCGAGGATCTGGCGGTCTATCCGGTGCGTGTGGAAAATGACGAAATCCAGGTCGAATGGCCGGAAGCCTGAACCACCATGCGCAATCTGCTGATCATCGGCGGCGGCCAGGCGGCGATCCGCACCGCTCTGAGCTTGCGTGAAATTGGCTACGGCGAGGCCATAACGCTGGTTGGCGACGAGCCGCATGCACCTTATGAGCGACCGCCGCTCTCCAAGGAGGTTTTGCTAGGCAAGACCACACCGGAAGCCTGCGCCATTGCCAATCCCAACCGCTTGGCCGAAGCCGGGCTGCGGTTGCATCTGGGCCAGAGCGTGGTGGAAATTGAGCCGGCGCCCGGTGCGGCAAGGCTTTCCGATGGCCGCAGCCTGGCTTTCGATAGTCT
Organism: Ferrovibrio sp.; assembly: GCF_017994015.1. Lineage (GTDB taxonomy): Bacteria > Pseudomonadota > Alphaproteobacteria > Ferrovibrionales > Ferrovibrionaceae > Ferrovibrio. Next base: position 77,774 of record NZ_JAGOLP010000013.1, read on the forward strand.
ACTTCTAGCCACCGGCGCTAAGCCGCGCCGGCTTGGCCTGCCCGGCACCGAGGCTGCCGGCATCTTCACCTTGCGCAGCCTGGATGATGCCGTGGCATTGCGCCTGGCCGCCGAAGCGGCCCAAGCCGGTCGCTGCGACAGCCCGGTGGTTATTCTCGGCGGCGGTTTTCTGGGCCTGGAGGCTGCTGCCAGCCTGCGCAGCCTGGGCCTGGCCGTCACCGTACTGGAAAGCGCGCCCCAGCTTCTGCATGGCCGCCTGCCGGCCGCGATTGCCGCATGGTTGCAGCAATGGCATGAGCGCCACGGCGTGACGATCCGCACCAATGCTCAACCACTGGCCTATGAAATAACCGATGATGGCCACGTCGCCGGGCTGCTCCTCGCCGATGGCGAACGCCTGCCTTGCCGCCTGGTGCTGGAAGCTGTTGGCGCGGTGCCAAACACCGATCTGGGCGCCAGTCTGGGCCTGGATTGCATCGGCGGCATTCTGGCCGATGCCCAAGGCCGCACCGCCTTGCCGCGCATCTTCACCGCTGGCGACGTGGCGCGCTGGCTTCACCCGCGTTACGACCGACCATTGCGGCTTGAATCTTGGCAGGCGGCGCAGTTACAGGGTGCCGCGGTGGCCAAGGCGATGTTGGGTGTTGAGGCACCTTTTGATGCTGTGCCGTGGTTCTGGTCCGGCCAGCATGATGCGATGATCCACATCGCCGGCCTGCTGGAAGATGGCCTCACCCTGGTGCAGCGTGGCAACCTGGATGGCAACGGGCCACTGGGCTGGTTTGGCCTGAAACAGGGCCGCTTGCGACTGGCGGTAACCGTCAATGCCATGGCCGATGCGCGGGTGGGGCAAAACTTGATCGAGCGCGGCTTCCAGCACGGCCTGGAGCTCGACCCCGCTCGCCTGGCTGATCCGGGACAGAGATTGCGTAGCCTGGCAGCCTGACGCGGCTGCGGGAATTGTGCTCTATTCACGCCCCGAACCAGACAAGGACAAAGGGTGGAACGCGACATGAGCGAAGCAGATAGCAAGGTAGCGCTGATCACCGGCGCGGCGCGCGGCATCGGTCTGGCGGCGGCGAAGAAATTCCTCGCCGAAGGCTGGCGCGTCGCCCTGCTTGATATCCTGGCCGATGAATTGCAGGCAAGCATCGCGGCGCTGGCGCAGCCAGATCGCACCCTGGCGCTTGTTGTCGATCTGTCGGATGCCGCCGCCATAGCCGGGGCCGTGCAGCGCGCCCATGCGCATTTTGGCCGGCTGGATGCGCTGGTGAACAATGCCGGCATCGCAGTGTTCAAGCCGATGCTGGAGGTGACGCTGGCCGATTGGAATCGCGTGCTGGCCGTGAACCTGACCGCGCCCTTCCTGGCCACCCAGGCGGCGGCGGCGCTGATGCGCGACCAGGGCGGCGGCGCCGTGGTCAACATCACCTCGATCTCCGGCCTGCGCGCTTCCACCCTGCGCGTTGCCTATGGCACCAGCAAGGCGGCTTTGGCGCATCTGACCAAACAGCAGGCGGCGGAACTGGGCGAATATGGCATCAGGGTTAATGCCGTGGCGCCGGGGCCGGTGGAAACCGCCATGGCCAAGGCCGTGCACACGCCGGAAATCCGCGCCGATTATCACGACCATATCCCGCTTAACCGCTATGGCCTGGAAACCGAACTGGCCAATGCGATTTACTTCCTGTGCAGCAGTGAAGCCAGCTACATCACCGGCCAGGTGCTGGCAGTGGATGGCGGCTTTGATGCCACCGGCATCGGCCTGCCCACCCTGCGCGGCCAGCGCCGCAATAGCTGATCGGCCATGGTGACCACGCCATTGCTGCGGCTGGTGTTTTTCGCCGATCTGGCCGGCACCTTCCTGTTTGCGCTGCAAGGCGCCTTGATCGCGGTGCGCGCCGGGCTTGATCCGGTCGGCATGCTGGTGCTGGCCTTTTCCACCGCTTTGGTTGGCGGCCTGATTCGCGATGTGCTGATCGGGGCGCTGCCGCCGGTGGCAATCAAGGATTGGCGCCTGGCCAGCACCGCCTTCCTGGCCGCCGCGCTGGTTTATCTGTTGGGCTCACATGCCCTGCGGCTGCCGATGCTGCCGATCATCGTGCTGGATGCAGCGGCGCTGGGGCTGTTTGCCGTGGCCGGCACGATCAAGGCGCATGGCGCCGGCGTGAATGGCCTGGCGGCTGCCCTGCTCGGCACCGTCACCGGCGTGGGCGGCGGCGTGGTGCGCGACATGCTGCTGGCCCGTGTGCCGCTGATCCTGCATTCGGAAATCTATGCCACCGCCGCCTTTGCCGGCGCCGTGCTGGTGGTGATCGGCCTGCGGCTGCGGCTGCGGCTGCCACTGGCGCTGGTGGCCCTGGCCGGCGGCACGCTGTGTTTTGTGATCCGCCTGCTGGCAGTGTGGCAGGGCTGGAGCCTGCCGAAAGTGCCGTATTGATCGCGACCTATTTCTTCAGCAGTTCGCGGCCCTGCAATTCGGCCATTTCCAGCAGGCGCGGCGCACGCTGCGCCACATCGCCCAGGATTGTCTCGGCCACCAGCAGGCGTTTGCGGGCATCGGCATCCAGCAGATGGCTCATCTGCGCGCGATCAATATGCGCCACGGTTTCCTTCATCTCCCACAATGTGGCGAGAAACACCTTCTGCGCCCCCATCGGCAGGCTGGCCGCCACTTCCAGTGCCGGAAACACCCGCAGGATCACATCGATCTTCATGCGCAGCAGGTTGGCAATCAGCTTGGCGTGATAATCGGCCAGCTGGGCCAGGGCGCGCTCGTCGGCATTGGCCATGCGATCCTCGATCAGCACGATCACACCTTCCAGCTCCAGCAGCGATTCGCGGTATTCGTAATAAGGCTCAAAAGCCAGCCGCGAAATGCGGTCGATGGCAGCGTCGGCCTTTTTGGCGGCGCGACGGGTCTGCTTCTCCAACGCCTCCAGCAGGGTTTTAATTTCCGCTGCTGAATAGGTTTTTTGTCCGATCCGCGCCATCGCACCGCCATTTCTACGGGTGCATCTTAACCATACCTACCAACCAATCAAGGTGACGACACCGATAATCAAAAAGGCGGCGGCAGCCAGCTTACGCACCAGATCCAGCGGCAGCACCCGCATGATGCGCTCTCCCAGCAAAACCACCGGCGCATTGACGGCGAACAACCCCAGGGTGGAAGCCGCGGTCACCACCAGCACTTCGCCATAGCGCGCCGCCAGCGCCGTGGTGGCCACCTGGGTCTTGTCGCCGATTTCGGCCAGGAAAAACGCCAGCAGCGTGCCGAGGAAAGCGCCGAAACGGCCAGCCTTCACCGGCGCTTCGTCCTCGCCAAGCTGATCCGGTTTCAGGGTCCATACCGCCATGGCAATGAACGAAGCGCCCAGCGCCCAGCGCAAATAGTGTGGTTCCACCAGTTGATCCAGCCACACGCCGGCCCAGGCGGCCAGGGCATGGTTGGCAACAGTAGCCAGCAGGATACCGGCCAGGATCGGCCAGGGGCGGCGGAACTTCGCCGCCAGCAAGAGTGAGAGTAGCTGTGTCTTGTCGCCGATTTCGGCGATGGCAACCAGGCCGGTGACGGTGAGGAAAGCTTCTGGCATGTGGGGCATACACAGGGGTCGGACGCTACAAGGCCAATGGCTCATCCGCCGCGCCCAACCCCGGGAACAGCGTATGAAGCCAAAGGTCTCGCCAAGCCGAACCGGCCGGAAGCGCCAAGGCGGTACGGCAAGCCGCAACACCTAGTCTGTTGACGCCACCCCCGCTCGCGACACGCCGTTTCCGTTGCTGGAAATGCTGGCGGCTGCCGGGCGGGAGGCTACTCCCCAATGGAACGCGCTCCGTATACCGCCAATGGTAACGGTTTTCCAGTCTTACTGATGGGTTCAATCAGAACAATTTTTCCACTTTGGACAAGATTGGTAAATTCCATGTAAAATGTTATTGTGTGCCGTCCTAATAGAGATTGTCCGCATGTCGACCCCGCCGAACCACCTGAAACTGTGGCGCCAGTTCTGCAATTTGACCCTGACCGAGGCGGCTGATCGGATCAGTTGCACGGCTTCGGCGCTGAGCAAGCTGGAAAATGGTCGTCTGCGGGTGACGGATCGCTGGCTGCATCGACTGGCGACCGCCTATGGCCGCAGCCCGGCCGCCTTGCTCAGCCCGCCGGGCCAGCATGCAGACATTCAGATTGTGCCGGGCGAGACCAGCGCCGAGGATAGCGCCGCCATGGCCAAGCTGTGGCAGGCCGTGCCGGCCCGATTCCGCCCGCATTTGTTGGCGGTTATGGAAGGCGCTGCCACCGGCGATACCGAGCAACGGGCGTTTCTGGATGCCGATATCCATGCCCATGAGGTTGCTGCAACCCTTGATATCGGCCTGAATGCCGTGCAACGCGCCCATCTGATCGAGCGCAGCCTGAAACAACAGGCCGAACAGCAGGCTACCCGGGATCGGCCGGGCGTTGTGGTGGAACAGGGTCTGCCCGAAAACTACTAGAAATTCATCCTATAACTGCAAAAAATGCTACCGGCACAAGTTAAAAGTCGGTACTATCGGACTCGGGACGTCAAAATTTCGGGTCGGTAGACAGGGCCATGCTCACTTCGAGTAAGCGTCATACGATCCGCGGCGCGGACAAATCCGTGGTGCAGATCGACTATACCGAAATACGCGAAGCCGCTGCCGCTGACGGAAAAACCTCGTTGGCGCTGGCGATCTATGAGCGGTTCGGCAAGCGCAGCACGGACGCACCGGCTTTTCTGAAGCGGGCGCGCTGGGTGTTTGCGCCCGATCCCGCGCATATGGTGGATACCTCGGCCGAGGCGGTTGAGGAATATGTCATGGTGGACCAGGAACTGCACAGCTTTGTCATGGATGGCGAGCATTATGTAGGCCGGCCGATTGGCGTGATCGAATCAGGCCCGGCCAAACAAGTGGCGATGCACACCTATTCCCAGGTCAAGCAGCTTGGCCTGCCGGCCTTCTACACCGTGTCGATGCCCGAGCGCGTTTATCAGCGCATCATGTTTCCCTTTATCACCGCCGGCAAGGTTACCCATGTGGTGACGCTGGTGCATCCTTTGCTCAGCCGCCGCCGGCTCAGCGAAGTGCTGCATTGATCCGATAGAGCAGACTGCTTGAAAAAACGGCGCGGCTGGCCTTTTGCCGCGCCGTTTTTTTGTATCAGGCAGCGCGGCCCTGCTTGAGCAGCGCAGCCGGCGCTTTCACCTGCGGCAGTTGCGGCCCGGCGGCAATCTGCTTCAGCATGCCGGCGCGCGAGATATAAGTGGTGTAAAGCCGCGATTGCTGGCCAACGGTTTGCAGGAAACCTTCCATCGACAGGTCAAGCCGCTCATAGGCATAGCCATCCGGGCGCAGCGGCAGGCCGGAATCCTTCAGCCCCTCAAACACCACGCCGCAATGATGGTCGACATTGTAATATTGTAGCGAGCGCGCCCGCACCAGATGGGTCAGGTAGAAGTTCAGATGCTGGCCACGATGCTCGGGATGCACCCACAGGCCGCCATGATGGCCAATGCGGCCGACATAATCCCGGCTGGTGGGGTGCACCACCCGGGGATAGGATAGCGGCGCCAGATATTGCGACCACAGCCGGCCCGAACGCAGGAAGCTGATCCAGCCGCCTGGCAGGTCGAACATGCGATAGGCAATGCAGGCAACCGGCTTGTCAGCCTGCATCACCCGCAACCAATACAGGTCATCGCCGGGCTTGAGGTCATGATGCTGCGGGTTGAAGGTGGCATTCAGGCCGATTGTAGCCGGCTGTCCCTTCAGGAAGCTGGCCCAGTCACGCAAGTCAGGCTCTAGAAATACGGTGTATTTCATAGCCTGAAGCTGCTCAAGAATGCCGTCTATATACGTTTGGGATGTATAAGGTGTTTTCCGCATGCTGCTATCCCCTCTCTGGTAGCCGCCTGAATCATGCCGCCCCGTCTGAGCAGTTGCATTCAGACCGGCAAATTTCTAATGAGGTGATGGTTAATGCGGGGTTTAATCTGGCACAGAACGAGCAGTGCACGGCCTAATGCCGCAATATTTGTGCAGACAGAGCCAAAGAAAGTTTCCATAAACGACATTTCTCCTTGCAAAATTTTCCACTTTGGACAATTCTGAGTCACATCCTTACTGGACATGCGTCAGCCTTCGGCGGACGCACATTTGGTCAGCGTTCAACGTCTGGAGATACAACCGTGTCGAAGCCGCCGAAAACCCATCCGAATCCGCATGACATCCTGGTTGGCGCCCGCCTGCGTGAAGCCCGCACCCTGGCCGGCATGAGCCAGACCGTGCTGGGCCAGGCCGTCGGCATCACGTTTCAGCAGATCCAGAAATACGAGAAAGGCCTCAACCGCATCGGCGCCAGCCGCTTGATGCAGTTCTCCACCATTCTCAATGTCACCCCGTCCTTCTTCTTCGAGGATATCAAGGCCAACACGCCGCTGGGCGCCGAGGATAACGGCGAGCAGAGCGAAACCCGCTTTGATTACGGCGATGCCTCGCGCCGCCAGGCGCTGGAGCTGGTGCGCTACTTTGGCCGCATCCCGAGCCAGGACCTGCGCTCCACCATCTTCGAGCTGGTGAAGACCGCCGCCAAGAACATGCACCCGACCGGCAACAATGCCGATATCGGCAGCGAGAAGATCGCCGCCAACGCGTAAGGTAAATCCGAGCTTTCAGCAGCCGGCCCTGGCAACGGGGCCGGCTGTTTTTGTTTTATAACCACAACCAACTGCTATTTTTGCTGGCAAAAACCACCCAGCATCGTCTAGTGATTGTTGTTATGGGGCGCCGGTTTAACCCGGCGGTTTTAAAGCATCAGCCGGGATCACTGCACACGGTATGGCCTTTGAGGTTGCCTACGAATTCACCGAATTATGGGTGCCGGCCAGGAGCACACCGGTCTACCTGCCTTTCCTGGTGCTGTTCGGGCTGATTGGCTGTGCGAGCCTGCTTTGGCTGGGCAATCGCGATCAGTGGTTTGAGCCTGAACGCAGCCCCGGCGCGTTCTTGGCAGGTTTACTCTCCTATTCCACGATTTTGCTGAGCTTCGGCCTGGTGATCAGTGGCGGCATGGTGTTGCTGGAAAGCCGCCCCAGCATGGCGCAGGCCGACCTGCTGGATAAGGTGAGGCAGGGCAAGGGCGAGCAGATCGAGGGCTATATCTGGCTGCGACCCGAATTGCGCGATGCCGATGATCGCATTGTGCAGCATCACACTTTCCTGATCGGCAGAATCCGGTTTCCGCATCAGCAGGCCGCTGCCAGCTTCACCCACCTCTTGCAGGAGGGCCGCGTGCTGCAAAACGGCCAATATGCCCGCGTCACGCATGTGAAAGGCAATGTCGTGAAAGTGGAAATCCGGCGCTGACGGCCCGGCCTGCATCGCGAGATTGGCAAGGGCATGGCGCTTGGCTATCATCATGGCATGTATAATGCCCCCTTTATTGCCGCAAAACGCTAAATGGTCGCCCGCATCCAGAGCGTGGCCTTCCAGGGCATCGAGGTGTTGCCGGTGGATGTGCAGGTGCAGGTCAGCGCCGGCCTGCCGGCCTTCACCATCGTCGGCCTGGCCGACAAGGCGGTGGCGGAAAGCCGCGAACGGGTGCGCGCCGCTCTGGGCGCCATCGGCCTGGGCCTGCCGCCGAAGCGCATCACCGTCAACCTCGCGCCCGCCGACCTGCCCAAGGAAGGCAGCCATTTTGACCTGCCGATTGCGCTGGCCCTGCTCGGCGCCATGGGGGTGCTGCCGCTGGATGCATTGGACGAGCATGTGGCCCTGGGCGAACTGGCGCTGGATGGCGCCATCGGCGCGGTGGCTGGCGTGCTGCCGGCCGCCATCGCCGCCAACGGCATGGGCAAGGGCCTGATCTGCCCCGGCAGCCAGGGCAGCGAGGCGGCCTGGGCCGGCGCTACGCATGAAAGCAGCGGCGGCGTGCTGGCGGCGCCCAGCCTGCTGGCGCTGGTGAACCATTTCAAGGGCAGCCAGGCTTTGCCCTTGCCACGCGCCGAAGCCGCGCTGGAGCCTGTGGCGCGGCTTGATCTGCGCGATATCAAGGGCCAGGAAAGCGCCAAGCGCGCCCTGGAAGTGGCGGCGGCGGGTGGCCATAACCTGCTGCTGATCGGCCCGCCCGGGGCCGGCAAATCCATGCTGGCGCAGCGCCTGCCAGGCCTGCTGCCGCCGCTTGAAACCGCAGAAATCCTGGAAGTGAGCATGATCGCCTCGCTGGCCGGCCAGCTTGAGAATGGCCGGCTGACGCGGCAGCGGCCGTTTCGCAATCCGCATCATTCCGCGTCGATGGCGGCGCTGATCGGCGGCGGCCACCGCGCCCGCCCGGGCGAAGTGAGCCTGGCGCATCTGGGCGTGTTGTTCCTGGATGAATTGCCGGAATTCGGCCGCACCGTACTCGACTCGCTGCGCCAGCCGCTGGAAAGCGGCCGTGCCGTGGTGGCCCGCGCCAATGCCCATGTCAGCTATCCGGCCCGGGTGCAGCTGGTGGCGGCGATGAATCCCTGCCGCTGCGGCTATCTGGCCGATCCGGCCCAGGCTTGCAGCAAGGC
>NZ_JAGOLP010000014.1 GCF_017994015.1 Ferrovibrio sp.
GTTCCGCCTAGACCACGATTTCTGAAATGCTAGGCTCATGATGCTGGCGGTGCCGTGCAAAAGTCGGTTCCGCCTAGACCACGATTTCTGAAATGCTAGGCTCATCGTTTGGTCGTCTGCTGCTGGCGTTGGTTCCGCCTAGACCACGATTTCTGAAATGCTAGGCTCCGCCTCTTGGCCGCCGCGCTGAAACAGGCGTTCCGCCTAGACCACGATTTCTGAAATGCTAGGCTCAAGCTCGGCATATCGCCGCTGCCAGTAGAGTTCCGCCTAGACCACGATTTCTGAAATGCTAGGCTTTACTGCTATCGATCAGGATACAGTGATCAGTTCCGCCTAGACCACGATTTCTGAAATGCTAGGCTAAGCCGCGCTGAAAGGAGAGAAGTGATGAAGTTCCGCCTAGACCACGATTTCTGAAATGCTAGGCTTGATTTGTCGATAACTTGTTGTAATGGCAGTGTTATCGGCAAATCTAAGCTGCCTAAAGCGAGCGGAAGTGCTTAGAAAAGCGCCAGCTGCCCGGGGTTTTGCGGAGCGGTGTCCCGCTTTCGCCCCCGAAAACTGACTAAATTCTCGTATTGCTTGTCGGTGAAACATAGGATTTTAACATCCCCATACTCTGGCACGGCGGACGCAATTCGCCTTGTCAACGACTCGGCCTGCTCCTTGCCGGTCAGGTGCTTCATGTACACCGAGAACTGCGTCATCTGGAAGCCCATATCAAGCAGCTCGTTGCGAAAGTCCGTCGCCGCCCTGCGGCGCTGGGAGTCGTCTACCGGAAGATCGAACAAGGCCATCATCCACATGAGGCGATACCCGCTAAGGATCGTAAATTGAGTGGTGTTGCCGCTCATACGCTGGCTTTTGCGTCGCCAAAGCCAAGCTGCCGAGGCCCAAATATCGGACGGGCGCAATCGAGCTTGCCGTCGCCGTTCTCGAACGCCCTGGCCATCGACAGAGTCAGGCGGCTGAGCGCCACATAAAGCGGACTGACGGAGTCCGGGAATTGCATGTCGATGGAGACCACTCCGGCCAGCCGCTCTTTCACGGTACGGGATACTTCGTACTCGCCATCCTGCAGCAACCCGATGACCACATGATCGACAACCGGCCTGAATGGTTCCACCAGGTCATCGACCAGAGCGAAGGAATTGCCCCGCCCGATATGGGCGATGCCAATGGTCGGATGCAGGCCGGCGCCGACCACGGCACGTGCCATCGCTGCCCGTAGGACTGTATAGCCGTAATTCAGCATGGCGTTAGCACCATCAGCGGTGCGGTCGCGCCGGAAGTCTTCGCCGAGAAGCAGCGGCCAATACCGCCGCGCAGCCTGCGCCTCCAGATTCTCTGGATCGCCGGATTTGACCCGTTGCGCCATGGCGCGAATACCCTCACCGCCACGTTCTCCGCGCGCGAGCAGCAGCGCTGCCTGAGCCCGAATCTTGGCGGCAACGATATCTCGCCACAACCGCTTCATCAGCGGTCGTGGCGCACTCCATTGGGCGCGCAGCCGGCCGCCTTGATCGTGATGGCCGTCAATCGGAAGCGACAAGGCGATTGGAAAGTGATTGGCGCTGCAGGCCACCAGCGGCGCATTGCGGGCTGCTAGTTCGACCAGTACGCTGTTGGAGTAGGTGATGCCGTGGGCATGGACCAGCAGGGCGGCGACATCGTCGAGCGCCACTCTGCCGACTTCGGTGCCATCACGTTCAACCAGCAAGAATCCGCGGTAGATGCTGAGATGCTGGCCGTGCTGACTGATATCGACTATGCGCTCCATGGCCCGACCTCATTCCAGAGGGCCGGGGTCGTAAATCTTTCCGCCCGGAGTAATGCGCAGCTTGCGGGCTGAAAGTTTCTGCAAGCCGCTGGCAGACGTGTTCGTGTAACTGAAATAGTCATCCTTGTCGGCATCGCGGGCCTTCAATGTGCCCGCCTCGAAATGCTCAGCCAGCTGCATTGACCCGTTGGTGGAGAATTTCACCACCCGCATAATACGGCGTCCTTCCGCATCCTGGATCGCGATCATATCGTCCTGCCGCAGGGTCATGATCTTTTTCGCTGTGGGGTGAGCGCTGCGGATTGCTGATGCCAACTTCGTCTGCGCAGCATCGAATAGCGACACAATCTCCGATTGCCATTTCCCGTTCGGTAGTCGCCAGATGGTGAAGCTGAAATTTCCCTCCGAAGCGTAGCCCTTATAGGCAACCCCCTGTCGATTGCGAACCAGGATCACGCTGCGTCGTTCAGCCACGCGGACGCGACGAATGCCCTTGAAGGGACCTTCAGCTTCCCGGAAGGCCAGCAGGGCTTCGGTGAATGCCTTGCCATCCTTACCATGCGTGGCGGCCAGCAGGGCTTCCTTCAGCGGTTCGTTATTGTGAATGGCCTCAAGGTCGGCGGCAGATTTCAGGCTCTCCAGCGGCACGCGATGGGCCACCAGCGGCACGCCGCGTTTGTCAGGCGCGCCAACCACAGCATAGGCCATGTCCTTGAAGAACTTGCCGATCCGCCCGCTGCCGGCTTCGCTGCGCTCGGGCTTGTGACTGATGACGATAGCATCCAGATGGGTCTTGATTTCGTTCTTTAGGCCCGGCCATGGCATCGGCACCTCAATGTGCTCAAGCCCGTCGCGGTCTTCCGCCTGTGCGGATGCACGAGACATGGTGTTCAGGAGGCCCCGATCGATCAGGCCGATCACCGCGGCGTCCTTGGCGTGGTGCTTGTGGTTGTCGCGGTTTTTGGTGTTGCTACCCAGCAATTCGTCGAAGCGCCATTTCCCGCGGATCAATGCCGTCAGGCTACCGGGAATTGCCCAGACCTGATCAGGATTGCAGACCGCCGAGAGATACTGTCTGGCAAGGCGGCTCAAATACTGAGTATCGGTCAGATGGCGCGCGAGAAAGTCCTTCTCGTTTCTCAGGAACCATTCCATCGCATCTGGCTGGAAGCGCCGTCTCTTTCCTGCCGAAAGCTGCTCCGCCCGAGCCGCGATATTCTCCCAGTCACTGCTTGCTCCGAAGGCCTCGTAGGGCGTGCGGTTGCCCTTGCGGCGATTCCATTCGTTCAGTACCAGAACGCGGTTGTCGAAGCGGTTATCCAGCGTTTTTGAGAAAGGCAGGATATGATCGATCTCAACTTCGCTGCTGAAGATCATACGCTGGCTGATGGGTTTGCCGCTGTAGGGGCATTTGTGTTCTAGCGGTGCTAGTTCGTCATACAGCCGCAGGCGAAGACGGTTTTCGCCGGTATCCGGCTGGCCCAGACTGGCCAGAGTTTCCCGGTGCGTGTCGGCCTGTTTCTTGTTGGCGGTGTGCCGTTTGTCCTGTTCCTCACGCTGCTTTTTGCTGGCCTTCAGGTCTCGAGCTAATTCGACGACGATCTGCTCCGGATGGCCGTGCCGGGTAATCAGTTCGTTGACTAGGCGGCGCAGCTGGTTGAGGGCGATATGCACGGTCGGATTGGCGATGCGGCCGTAGCGCGTCGCCTCGTCATCCTCCGGATTGCCGGTGCCCAGCCTGACTGCCGTTGGCAACCAGTCGGCATAGTAGGGCAGTGCATCGCGAATCTCGCCGGTGCGGAAATCGGAATGGTGATAGCCCGCCCGGCTGGCCGCCTCGCTGTAGACCACCACATCCTTTTCCAGTTCGGCTAGGATGACCCGGGTGGCGGTTTCACCCAGCGCACTGTAACCCTCCGGCAACAGCGCCAGCGCCACCGCGATGGCCTGTGCGCCGTCCAGACCGCAATCCTGCTGCAGCCACGCAGCCAGCGCCTGCTCATCCTCGTCCTCCAGCAGGCGGGTAACGATCCGACGCTGGCGATCCAGCGGCAGCTTGCGCCAGCCAGGACCGAAATGCTCGTCTTTCGACAGAATCGCGGCGGTCTCATCGCCGACCAAATCCTTGCGCTTGTCGCTTTCAAGGTTGAACCTGTGATCCGGGGTGAGTTTCAGTAGCCGCCGGATCTGGATAAAGGTGCGTTTTTGATTGGCCAGCAGCGCCGCGGCGACAAGGTCACGCTGCGACCGCGTGAGGGCGACGCCTTTCTGGCCCGGCATAACAATCATCAACTGGTTCACTTGCTCATAGAGCCGCCGCCGCTGGCTCAGCGGATCGGCCCATGGCAGGCGCGGTTCATCTGGCTTGAAGGTGCAGACCCCGGGGTCGACCGCCTTCAGCCGGCGCTGGAAGAAGATTGCATCCTTCAGTTTTGCGCGGGCTTCTACCGTCATGATCGCCGGATGGTGTTTCGCCTGCTCGGCCCAGACGATATCGAACTCGGCTTCCACCAGGGCGCGTTCTGGGTAGATGTCATACTGCTCGACCGTCTTGCCCTTTTCATTGGGCATCGGGCGTTTGCGAGCACGTACCCATTCGCCGTTTAGCTGGCGGGTATGGAGGAACTGGCCGAGTGTGCGGACGCCTGCCTCGTCCATCAGGATTTGGAGGCGATTGACGCCCTGACGCACCACGCCGCGTTCGCTGTCACCCCTGTCGGTCTTGCGGTTTGACTTAAAGCCGCGGCGCTGATGCAGATGGAACAACAAGCGGCCGATCTCGTGGAGTTCGAGCCGACGATCAAGCGCCGCAGCGCGCAGGGCGTAAGGGGCCAGCGTCACCAGCGCCCGGCGGGCGGTTTCGTCCGTCGGCAGCAGGCCGCACGCGATCAGCCGGTTCAGCAGCTTGGTGCGGCGGCGCAGATAGCGGTCGCGCCGCCGCCGCATCGAGCGGCCGAGCCGGCGGGTGGCGGCCAGCGAGGTCTTGTCCTTCGGGTTCCGGCCGTCCTTGAAAATCCGGACGCCGCCGCCCAGCGACCGAAGGGGGTTGTTGTGAGGGGCGAGCTGATACATCCACCAGCCAATCGAATTGGTGCCGATATCAAGCGCCAGTCGGTATCTCATTCCGCCCCCCAATACCCGTTTAACTATTAACTTGACAATTTTCTGGGAAATAGGCAACCTTGCATAGCATTTCAGAAATCGTGGTCTGGTCGGTAACAAGACGATCAGATCGTCACAAGATCGCAAAGGGGGCTCCGGCCCCCTTTGTCATGCTTTGCGCCAATGAATAGGCCGCCGCGCCGCATAACATGAAATTTTCTTTTCCGATCAGTAGGGCGCGGTTAGCGCTGCGGTTTACGGAGGTGTATCAGCTAAACGGTTCAGTCCTGAAACGATTGCATTTGATAAGCAGGCATTTGCCGTTTGGGATTCGTAAAAGATGAATGGCCAGGAGGCATAACTTGAAATATTTCCAGCCGCCTCCCGTTATCCCCGCCTAGTCAAAGCCAGAAATCAGCTGAAAGTCAGCTCGTCGTGGGCAACCTATCCTTCGAGACGCTAAAGGAGGTTCAGCCCAACGTATATGCTGCTGGAGACGGTCTTAAATTTGCCCAGGCCATAGGATCCGGCCTTGCTCTGGCTGAATAGCCCCGATTTTTGTAGACACCTTCGGGGTTAGGTTTGATGTCTCCGCTCGAACTCGACAGGCGATAGCATGCCATTGTGGACATGCTTGTGGGTCAGATTGTAGAACACCTCGATGTAATCGAACACATCCTGGCGAGCTTCATCGCGGGTTCGATATGTCCTCCGCCGAATCCTTTCACGTTTGAGCAGGTTGAAGAAGCTTTCAGCGACGGCATTGTCGTGGCAGTTCCCGCGCCGGCTCATGGAATGGGTCAGATTGTGGTGCCGCAGGAAGGATGATCAGTCCATGCTGGTGAACTGGGAGCCCTGATCGGAATGGACCAGCACCGTGTTCTGCGGCTTCCGCCGCCAGACAGCCATGTGCAAAGCCTGCAGGACAACCTCGCTGGTCTGCCGGCTTTGCAGGGACCAGCTGATGACGCGCCGTGAAAACAGGTCGAGGACCACGGCCAGATAAGCAAAGCCCTCCATGGTCTTGATAAAGGTTATGTCGGTCACCCAGGCGGTATCTGGGGCAGCGACGTCGAACTGCCTGGCCAGGGTATTATCGGCCACGGCCAATGGCTTGCCGCCATGGGTACCCGGCCGACGCCGATAGCCGATCTGGGCCCTGATTCCGGCTAATCGGGCCAGGCGTGCAATGCGGTTGGCGCAGCTGGTTTCGCCCTGGTCCCGCAGGTCGTCATGCAGTTTGCGATAGCCATAGACCTTGCCGCTCTGCTTCCAGGCATCCTCGATCAGCCGGGTCTGGCGGATATCCTCCTGCGCTCGGCTGCTCAACGGGTGCCTGAACCAGGCATAGAAGCCGCTGGGATGGATGCTCAAACACCGGCACATGGCACGAATGCCGAACTGCCCGCGATGCTCGGAAACGAAGGCGTACTTCACTTTGCATCCTTGGCGAAGTACGCGGCCGCTTTTTTAGGATGTCGCGCTCCTCGGTGACCCGCGCCAGTTCCCCTTTCAGCCGACGGTTCTCCTCGGCTTGCTCGTTGCCCTTGTCGACTGGCGTAGCGTACTTCCGCTTCCACTCGTAGAGCGAATGCGTGCTCACCCCCAGGCGCTGCGCGACCTCCGCGGCCGGATGGCCCCGCTCCGTGATCTGACGCACCGCGTCCCGCTTGAACTCGTCGCTGAAATTAGCTTTGCCCATCTTGGCCTCCTTGCCTCAAAATTAGGGAAGAAGACGTCTACGAATCTAGGGGGCTATTCAGCATGCGCTGGTGTGAGTTATGCGGTCTTTCGACCTGATGCGGTCGCGAAGCGCCCGGCGATATCGCCAAGGGTATCTCGACATCATCGCGTCGATGTATGCACGCACCTTTTCGGCTTCCGGACGGGCAGATGAGTCCAGATAGTCGAAGTCGGAGACTTGGCGCCGCAGACCTTCATTGAATGACCGGGCGCCCAACGAAAAGATGCTGGTGCTGCGGCGCGTTTCCCACAGGTCTAGCAGGAACTGCATTCTCTTCAGGGGGCTGGGTAACATCGGGTCGGATTGTAGGGTGTGGCGATTTTACTCTCCATGGCAAACCGAATAGGTCTGCGTTAGCGCTGTTAGATCGCGTTGGCTGAGTTTCTCTTCCTGCGTCGACCGAAATAGGTAATCACTTTTTTTACGGTCATGCCCTGCCATTCCCAGAGCATTTGTCTGGAAACTACCAGCTAGAAATTTAGATGGGTATAAAGATGGGTAAAGAGCAATTCAAAAATTAACATATTGTATTTATTGAATAATTTGGAAATTCTGGCGGAGAGGGTGGGATTCGAACCCACGGAACGCTTGCACGCTCAACGGTTTTCGAGACCGCCCCGATCGACCACTCTGGCACCTCTCCGCATCTGAGACGCTAAGGCCCGGGTGTGGCCCGGGCCGGGGTCGAAAGCGGCGCGGACCATAACCGATGCGGCCCAGGCCCGCAAGGCCCGCCCGGGGGTTAAGCTGCGCCGCCGTTCACGCTAGGATGGCGCCCTGGAATCAGGCAATTGCCGTTTGGGGAGCGGGGCTTATGCGGGCATTGGACGACATTCTGGTCTTGGACCTGAGCCGGGTGCTGGCCGGCCCCTGGGCAACCCAGAATCTGGCCGATCTGGGCGCCACGGTGATCAAGGTGGAAAAGCCCGGCGAGGGCGACGACACGCGGCGCTGGGGGCCGCCCTTCCTGACCGATCCGGCCACCGGCCAGCCCGCCGATGCGGCCTATTATCTGGCCGCCAATCGCGGCAAACGCTCGATCACCGTGGATATGGCCACGCCCGAGGGCCAGGCCATCATCCGCGATCTGGCGGCGCGGGCCGATATCCTGGTGGAGAATTACAAATTCGGCGGCCTGAAAAAATACGGCCTGGATTATGCCAGCCTGTCGGCGCTCAATCCGCGCCTGATCTATTGCTCGATCACCGGCTTTGGCCAGACCGGGCCTTATGCGCCGCGCGCCGGCTATGATTTCCTGATCCAGGGCATGGGCGGGCTGATGAGCATCACCGGCGAGCGCGACGACCTGCCCGGCGGCGGGCCGCAAAAGGCCGGCGTGGCTTTGGCCGATGTGATGACCGGGTTGTATTCCACCATCGCCATCCTGGGCGCCTTGCAGCAGCGGCATCGCTCCGGCCGCGGCCAGTATCTGGATATGGCCTTGCTGGATGTGCAGGTTGGCACCCTGGCCAATCAGGCGCTGTATTATCTGGTGGGCGGCGAGGCGCCGAAACGCATCGGCAATGGCCATGCCACCGTGGTGCCGTATCAGAGTTTTCCGGCCAGCGACGGCCATGTCATCATCGCGGTGGGCAATGATGGCCAGTTCGCCAAGCTGGTGGCCGAGCTGGGCCATGCCGAATGGGCGCAGGATGCCCGTTTCAGCAGCAATGCGGCGCGGGTGACCAATCGCAATGCGCTGATCCCGCTGATCCAGGCCGAAACCGCCAAGCGCAGCATGGCCGATCTGATCGCGGCGATGGAAAAGCGCGGCGTACCCTGCGGCCCGATCAACACGGTGGACAAGGTATTTGCCGATCCGCATGTGCAGGCGCGGCAATTGCGCCGCGATGTGCCGCATAGCCAGCAGGGCAGCGTGCCCAGCGTGGCCAGCCCGTTGCGGCTGTCGGATTCGCCGGTCAGCTATGATCGCGGCCCGCCTCTTCTGGGCGAACATACCGACGAAGTGCTGGCCGAGCAGCTTGGCTTTGATCCGGCCCGGCTGGCCGAATTGCGCCAGCGTGGCATCATCTGAAAAAATCCGCATAGCCTGGGGAGGCAAACATGCAGCTGGTTTCCGTGAAAGGTTCGCCCTATGCCGCGCGCGTCCGGCTGGCGATTTATCGCAAGGAGCTGCCGGTGGAGATCGTGTTTCCGCCGCGCGAGGGGCTGAAGGCGCCGGAATTCCTGGCGCTGAATCCGATCGGCAAAATCCCGGTGCTGGTGCTGGATGATGGCAGCACGCTGCCGGAATCCAACGTGATCCTGGAATATCTGGAAGATGTTTTCCCCGCGCCCAGCCTGCGGCCGGCGGTGGCTGAATTGCGCGCCAAGGCGCGGCTTTTGGCGCAGCTTGGCGATGTGTATGTGTTTGCCGCTTTGGGGCAGTTATTCCGCCAGGTTGATCCGGCGCGGCGCGATGCCGAAACCGTGGCCCGCGGTGCGGCGGCGCTGGGCAAGAGCCTGGGTTATCTGGAGCATCATCTTGGCCCCGGCCCGTTTGCGGTAGGCGAGGGGTACAGCCTGGCGGATTGTTCGCTGGCGCCGGTTCTGGCGCTGGCCGATATCCTGGCGCGGCATCTCGGCCTGCCCGATCCATTCACCACGCCCAAGCTGGCAGCTTATTGGGCCGCCTTGCAGGCCGATCCGGTCACTGCCCGGGTGCTGGAGGAAATCGCCGCCGGCATGGCCAAGATGCTGGCCAAATGATGGCGCCGCCAAGGGGCCTTGCCATGGCGCCGCTCTTGGCCGACACTGTTGGGCATCTGCCACACCGGAGGATCGGATGAGCGGCGGAACATACCGGCTGGTGACACGCAGCGACTTCGACGGCCTGGCCAGTGCCGTGCTGCTGAAGGAACTCGGCCTGATCGACGAGATCCGTTTTGTGCATCCCAAGGACATGCAGGATGGCCTGATCGCCATTGGGCCGCGCGATATCGTCACCAATCTGCCCTATGCGCCGGAATGCCATCTCTGCTTCGATCATCATCTGAGCGAGGCTTTCCGGGTGGGCGCGGCGCCGGCCAATCACATCATCCGGCCGGGTGCCGCCTCGGCTGCCCGGGTGGTGTGGGAGCATTTTGGCGGCGCCGAGCGTTTTCCGCGCCATTTTGATGCCATGATGGCGGCAGTGGACAAGACCGATTCCGCCGCCTTCACGGTGGAAGAAGTGTTGCAGCCGCAGGGCTGGGCCTTGCTCGGCTTCCTGATGGATGCGCGCACCGGCCTGGGCCGGTTCCGGCAATTCCGCATCTCGAACTACCAGCTGATGCTGGACCTGATCGATTACTGCCGCTCGGCCCGCGATATCGCCGATATCCTGGCGCAGCCTGATGTGGCCGAGCGTGCGGCATTGTATTTCGAACATGAGCCACGTTTCCGCGAGCAGTTGCTGCGCTGCGGCAAGGTGCAGGGCAATGTGGTGGTGCTTGATCTGCGCAACGAGGAAACCATCTGGGCCGGCAATCGCTTCATGGTTTATGCACTCTATTTGCGCTGCTCGATTTCGGTGCATGTGCTGTGGGGCGTGAACCGGCGCAACACTGTGCTGGCGGTGGGCAAGACCATCTTCGGCCGCGCGCCCGGACTGGAGATCGGCCCGCTGCTGCTGCATTACGGCGGCGGCGGCCATGCCGGCGCCGGCACCTGCCAGATATCCAATGAAGAAGCCGACCGCGTGTTGCGCGAGATCGTCACCTCGTTGCGGGAGGATTTGTAGCCAGCTTTTCAGCAGCCTGAGGAAAAGGAGGAAGCGTCATGAATGTCGCAATGATCCTGAAGGAAAAGGGCGGAGACATGGTGGCCGCCAAGCCGGGCGACAGCCTGGCGGCGGTGTGCAGTTTGCTTGCCGGCCATGGCATCGGCGCCGTGCTGGTGCTGAACCCCGATGGCGGTATCGCCGGCATCCTCTCGGAGCGCGATGTGGTGCGCGGCCTGGCCCAGCATGGCGGCGCCCTGCTGGAACGCAGCGCTGAAAGCCTGATGACCCGCAATGTGATGGTCTGCGCCCCGGCCGACACCATCGAGGATGTGATGCATGTGATGACCAAGCGGCGTATCCGCCATCTGCCGGTGATGGCGGAAGGCAAGCTGGTCGGCATGATCTCGATCGGCGATGTGGTGAAGCGCCGCATTGCCGATACCGAGCTTGAAGCCGAGGCATTGCGGCAATATATCGCCACCGGCTGAGCGGCATACTATATAGAGCGGCATGGAACAGGTTTCGCCCCACTTCATCCTACGTCCCGATCCCGGCAATCCACGTCTCACCGAAGCGGTGGCCGGGATCGATCAGGATGGCCGCCCGGCAGAAACCCGGGTGCCGGTGGAGCGTCCGTTGACGCTCTATCTCAACGGCCAGGAAATCGTCACCATGATGACGATCGGCGATTACCCGGATTACCTGGCGCTTGGCTATCTGATCAACCAGCATATGCTGCTGCCCGATGATGAAGTCACCGGCATCGATTTTGACGCCGAGATCGATACCGTGGTGGTGCGCACGGCGCGGCGCACCGATTATGAAGAACGGCTGAAGAAGAAAACGCTCACTTCCGGCTGCGCCCAGGGCACGGTATTCGGCAACATGATGGAAGCGCTGGATGGCGTGACGCTCGATCCGGCGGCGCGGCTGCATACGGCATGGATCTATGCCCTGTCGCGCCAGATCAATCTCTGCCCCAGCCTGTATCTCGAAGCCGGCGCGATTCATGGCTGCGTGCTGTGCGAACAGGATCGGCCGCTGGTCTATATGGAGGATGTTGGCCGCCATAACGCGATGGACAAGATCGCCGGCTATATGCGTCAGCATGGCCTCTCGGCCGCCGGCAAGATCATGTACACCACCGGGCGGCTTACCTCCGAGATGGTGATCAAGACGGCGCAGATGGGCATTCCGATCCTGATCAGCCGCTCCGGCTTCACCGCCTGGGGCGTGCAACTGGCGCAGCAATTGGGCATGACCCTGATCGGCCGCGCCAAGGGCCGGCGTTTTATCGCGCTTTCCGGCGCCGAACGGCTGGTTTTTGATGCCGATCCGGCCCAGCAACAGGATGAACCGGCGCGCAGCGGCCGCAAGGGCGCCGCGATGGCAGAGATTTAAGCGATGGCGCGTGATATTCTGGGCGTGGTGCTGGCTGGCGGCCTGGCGCGGCGCATGGGCGGCGGCGACAAGGGCCTGAAACAGCTTGGCGGCCGGCCTCTGCTGGAGCTCATCCTGCAAAGGCTGCGGCCGCAGGTCGGCGCCATCATCCTCAATGCCAATGGCGATCCGGCGCGTTTTGCGCCCTTTGGGCTACCTGTCGCGGCCGATGCGGTGCCGGATTTTGCCGGGCCGCTGGCCGGCGTGCTGGCCGGTCTGGCCTGGGCGCGGCAGCACCGGCCACAAACCACACATATTGTCACCGTGCCGAGCGACGGGCCGTTCCTGCCGCTTGATCTGGTGGCGCGGCTTGAAGCCGCCTGTGATGCGGCACAGGCCGAACTGGCCTGTGTTGCCTCGGCCGGGCGGCCCAATCCGGTGGTGGGGCTGTGGCCGCTGGTGCTGCATGACGATCTGCATCGTGCCGTGACCGAGGAAGGTTTGCGCAAGGTGGATATCTGGACCGCCCGGCACGCCCTGGCGGTGGCGGATTTTGCCGTGTTGCCGGTTGATCCGTTTTTTAATGCCAATACGCCGGAGGAACTGGCCGAGGCGGAAGCGTTGCTGATGCAGTGGGGGCGGCAGGGATGAAGGATTGGCCGATTTTTCCGCCGGGTTATGAAGCCCGGCTCTGTCTGGATGATGCGTTTGAAAGCGCCATTGCCGCCGCCGAGGCCGGGGCTGAGGATGGCCTGCTGCTGTGGCAGGATCGTGCCGACCGCTTTAATGCCGCGGTGCTGTTGCGCCCGCTTGATCCGCTGGATGCGGCTTTGGGCTTAAGCCAGGTTGGCCTGCTGGCGCTGCTGGATGCCCTGGCCGGGCTGGCGCCGGCGGAAACCCCGATCACGCTGGGCTGGCCGGATCGCCTGTTGGTGAATGATGCCACCGCCGGCGGCTTGCGCCTGGCGCATGGTGCGCTGGTGGAAAAGCATGGCATGCTTGAAGTGCCGGATTGGCTGGTGCTGGGCTTCACGCTGCAACTGGCGCCGTTTGGCGACGCCGATGCGCCGGGCCTGGAGCTGGAATATACCAGCCTGCATGAAGAGGGCTGCGGCGAGGTGACGGCCAAGCTGCTGGTGGAAGCCGTGGCGCATCATCTGCTTGCCTGGCTCAATCGCTGGCAGGAAACCGGATTCGAGCCGGTGCGCCGCGCCGCCGAGGCATTTCAGGCCCTGCGCGAGGCCAAGCTGGAGCCGAATGGCGATCTGTGGCTGCATGATGGCACGGCTAAGCGGCTGCGTGTGCTGCGCGCGGCCTTGCGACAGCCAAGCTGGGTGTTGCCCGAGGCGATATCGGCATGATCCGCAAATTGCCACGCTGCATCCAGCTTGATGCCACCGACAGCCGTATTTTTGATCCCTGCGCCCAGCCCGGCGAATGGGCGGTGCCGGGCGCTTTCATGTTTGCCGATATCGCGCCCGAGGCCATTGCCGGCAAGACCCGCCAGGCTTTTGCCAATGGCTTCCTGGGCATCGCCAGTTTCGGCTGGACCACCTTGGTCAGCGTGGCCAGCGTGCCGGAGGCGGAGTTTGAGGCTGCCGTCACACTGCTGGCGCAGCAGATCGGTCGCCGCTTCAATCCGCCCAGCCGGGCCGCGGCAGAGGCCGCCGCGCGCGAGGAACTCGAATATGCCGCCGGCCTTTGCGAACATCCGGTCAATACACTGCTGGCCTTGTCGCGCCGGCTGGAGGGAGAGCATATCGTGGAGCAGTTCCGCGTTGTGACCCCGCCCGGCGAAAAGCCACACGCCAAATTATGGGAGATTGTTGCCGATGAGCCATGATTTCTGGCTGTCCAGTGGCTATCACCTGCTTGATCGCACGGCGGAAGGCCGCCTGGGCGTGACCGAGGATTTTATCCGCGCCTATCTGAGCCGGCCCGAGATGATGCCGCCCGACGAGGCCTGTGCGCAGGAACGCGCCCTGCATGCTGCCCTGCTGCGCGAACCTTTGCGCGCCGTGTCATCGGCTGAACTGGCCGCCCTGGCTGATCCCGATGCGCGCGAGAATTTTGCCATTTTCTTGCGCCTGCGTGACCTGTTGCACCAGAGCGGCAGTGTCGAGACGGCTTATTGCGCGCTGTTCCGCCCCGGTGCGCCGGCCTTGCCGGCTTTGTTCATCGACCAGATGGCCGCCGTGATCCTGCGCGGCCTGCTGGAAGGGCGCGACGATCCGTTTCAGGCCCGTGCGGCGGAATTGTTTTTCCGCGTGCAGCGCAGTTCGTTGCGCGATGGCGCCATCCTGCTGGCGGATGACGAGACGGTGGAGGGCTTGGGCCGCACCGGCGGCTTCGGTGCGCTCGGCGCCCTGGTAGCGCAAGCCGGCACGGTTTTACGCGAAGTGGAGATGGATATTCTCACGCGCGAGAATGGCGAAGCCTATTGGGCGCGCAGCGACCGGCATGACATGGTGCTGGATATCAGCTTCACCCGGCCGGGCCAGGATGCCTTTGCCCGTGTGCTGGAAGCCTGGATCGGCCATCTGCTGGGCGCCGAGGTGCAGGTGCAGCCGGTGCAGACCATCCGCGACGAGCGCTGGGTGTGGCATGTCGGCCTGGATGCCGAGGCCAGCACCATCATGAATGCGCTGTATCAAGGCGAGGATGTGCCGGAGGAGCGGCTCAAGCAGGTGCTGGCGCTGTTCCGCCTGGATTTCCGCGATCCCAGCCTGATGCTGCCGCGGGTTGCCGGCCGGCCGGTCTATCTCGGGCTGGCCCAGGACAGGGCCGGCAATGTACGGATGAAGCCGCAGAATTTGGTGGTAAACTTGCCGCTCAATACTGGTCATTGAAAGCGGAGGTGAAGCCATGGCCCTGCCGCCCGGAACCGAAACCCGCCTGGTCGGCGTGATCCTGGAACGCCGCCGCGCCACCAGCCCGTGGATCGATTTTGTCTGGCGCCCGGTGCAGGTGCTGGATGGTGTGCCGCAATCGCCGCCCTGGACCAAGGTGGCCGAGGGCGAGGATTGGACACATTTTTATGCTGGCACGGCGGAATTGACGCTGTATCGCCATGAGAGCGAAACCTACGCCTATAACCTGGAAGGCCGCGAGCCGGCGGTGTGGGTGTTTCTGCGCCACAGCGCCGAGGCCGGCCGCATCGAGCTTTACGGCGCCTCGGTGGACCCCGGCGAGGCGCATGCCCATAACGATACCGGCGACGATATCGTGGATTTTGTGCCGATGCCGCCCGGCGTGCGTGACTGGATGCAGGATTATGTGCAGCGCTATCCGCCGCGCACCGAGAAATACAAACGCAAGCGTGACAAGGCCGATCCCGAAGCGCTGGCGCGTCGCACCCGGCTTTATGCCAGCGATCCGTTGCGCCAGATGCCGGAGGATGAGTGATGAGCGGCGACAGCTTCCTGTCGCGCTGGGCGCAGCGCAAACAGGCGGTGCGCCAGGCCGAGGCGGTTGAAGCCAAGGCCAAGGCCGAGCCGCCGGCCGAGGCCGAAGCCGCCATCGATCCGGCTACCCTGCCGCCAATCGAGACGCTGACGGCGGAGAGTGATTTCTCGGTCTTTCTGGCCAAGGGTGTGCCGGCAGGTTTGCGCCAGGCCGCGTTGCGCAAATTGTGGCTGACCGAGCCGAGTGTGCTCGAATACAAGCCGCTGGTGGAATATAACTGGGATTTCACCGCGCCGGGTTATGGCGACCTGCTGCCGACCGACGATATCAAAAAATTTGTGCAGCAAATCCTGCCCGATGAACCGGCAGAGCAGCAGCAAGGCGAGCAGCTAGCGGAAACCAGCGCTGTGGTATCGCCCGCCGAGGCAGCCCCCAGTGATACAGGCGCCGATATTGGTACTGGCACCGGCTCACTGCGCATCGCGCCGTTGCCGCCGGAAGCACCATTGGCCGAAGCACCGGAACAGACTGTTGAGCCGGCCGAAGCGGCACCCTTGCCGCCGCGCCGCCGCCATGGCGGCGCCTTACCGGCCTGAGGCTACGGCTGCCAGCAATTTACGATCCAGCGAGATCAGCCGGCAATCAAGCTGGTTTGCCAGCCAAAGATAGCAGGCATCATAAAACGTCAGGTCATGGCGCTCCGCCAGATTTACCGCCGCCCTGTCGGCGACATCATGATAGGTGATGCGCAGATGCTGGAAATGATCAAAAGCGGCAAATAGCTGTGTGTGCAGATGGGCGGCGCGTCGGCTTTTCATCAGGCATATATTCGCCATCTCGGCGCGCAGCAGCAGCGGGGCGTTAAGCTCGGTACCGGCCAGGGCCGCCACCATCCTGCTTGCCTCAGGTTCGCCGTAGATCACGGCGGCCAAGGCCGAGGCATCAACCACGATTACGGCCATCTCGCATCTCGCGCAGCATGGCCGCTGATTCATTCGAGGTTTTCAAACCCAGCCGCTCGATTTCCTCATAGACAGCCTGGATATCAAGCTGCGGCTCCTGGCCGGCCTGCTCAATGATTGTCATCAACTCACCTTGCAGTGAGCGATGATTACGCGCTGCGCGTTGGCGCAGGCGTTCCGCCAGAGAATCGGGCACTGATTTGATCGAAAGCGTTACGGGCATGGCAGGCTCCAATATGGCTCCATAACGGAACCATATAATGCGTGTTTCACACCTGCAATCACAACTTCTGCCTTCATCCGCTCTGCATGCAAATTATTCGGCGATAAATAGGCTTTTCCGGGAAATTCCGCCAAATGAAATATAGAGACTAATACTCATTATCAAAGCTACTGAAAATCACTCGCAAAATTTCGCAATTGCGAAGAGATTGTGCTTTGTTTTCAAGCACTTCCGGCGGATAAAGATTGCCTAACAACAAAACGATTAGTAGGATGAACGGGCAGGGGAGATACCGTGTCAGAAGCATTGGCAAAGGCAATCGAGATCGTCGGTGGGCAGACCCAGCTCGCCCGGCTGCTTGGCGTCAAGCAGGCCAATGTCTGGCATTGGCTCAACCGTGCCGAGCGTATCCCCGCCGAATATGTGCTGCCAATCGAGAAGGCCACCGGTGGCCAGGTCGGCCGCCACATGCTGCGGCCCGACCTGTTTCCCGATGCCGATGCCCCTGGTGCCTTGCCTGATCTGCCGGAAGAGGAAGTCTGGCGGGCGCAGATGTATGCCTTGCTGGCGCGCTGCCTGTCGCGCCGCCCGGATACCGGCCTGCTGACCGCACTGGGGCAGCTCAAGGGTGATGGTTCCGCACTGGGTCAGGCGATTGCCGAACTGGCTCATCTGGCGCGTGCCACCTCGCTGGAGCGGGCACAGGAGGAATGGGACGCCTTGTTTATCGGCCTGGCGCGCGGCGAATTGCTGCCCTATGCCTCGTATTACCGCACCGGTTTCCTGTTTGAGCAGCCGCTGGCCAGCCTGCGCGGCGATATGCGCCGCCTGGGCTTTGCCGCTGCCGATGGCGTGGTGGAGCCGGAGGATCATATCGGCGCATTGTGCGAAATGATGGGCCAGTTGATTGCCGGCGGTGACGGCGTGGCGCCGGCTGCCCTGGCGCAGCAGGAGCGTTTTTTCCAGAACCATCTGGCGCCCTGGGCCGACAAGTTCTTTGCCGATCTTGAAGCCGCCGAGAGCGCAGCCCTGCTGCGCCCGCTGGGCCGCATCGGACGGTTGTTCTTTGCCATCGAATCACAGGGTTTTGCGCTCGCGGCCTGAGCCGCGCGCCGTTTTTCACGGGAGGACCGGATATGAGCAAGCAAGACAAGCAAGAGAAACTGGGCCGGCGCGATTTTCTGCGCGGTGCCGGTGTAGGCGCCGCTGCCGCCACCGTTGCCGTGGTGGCTGCTGCCCCTGCCAAGGTTGAAGCGGCCGAGAATGCGCAGGAGCGCAAGAAGGCGCGCTACAAGGAGACCGAACACGTGAAGACCTATTACGCCCAGAACCGGCTCTGAACGGTTATCACAGGCGACTGTTGCAGGATCGGGAGGCTCCACCATGCTGATCAAAAAAAGTTCCACCACTGCCGTGCAATCCGGTGCGCAATCCGGTTCTGTGGCGCATAGCCGCCTGAGCGGCATGCTCGCGGGCGCCGCGCTTGAAACCATGGATCGCCGTGGTTTCCTCAAGGCTTCCGGCATGGCTGCGGGCGGTTTGGCCGCCATCGGCACGCTCGGCGGCGGCATGGTCAAGCGCGCCGAAGCGGCGCCATCGGCCGGCGCCAAGATCGAAAAGAAGAAGAATATCTGCACCCATTGCTCGGTCGGCTGCACCGTCACGGCGGAAGTGGAAAACGGCGTCTGGGTGGGCCAGGAACCGAGCTGGGAAAGCCCGATCAATCTCGGCACGCATTGCGCCAAGGGCGCGTCGATCCGCGAATTGACCCATGGCGACCGCCGCTTGAAGTATCCGATGAAGCTGGTCGATGGCAAATGGACCCGCATCTCCTGGGATGTTGCGGTCAACGAGATCGGCGACAAGCTGCTCGAAATCCGTGAGAAGTCCGGCCCTGAATCGGTCTACTGGCTCGGGTCGGCCAAATTCTCCAACGAGGGCGGCTATCTGTTCCGCAAGCTTGCCGCCTTCTGGGGCACCAACAATATCGACCATCAGGCCCGTATCTGCCATTCCACCACTGTTGCCGGCGTCGCCAATACCTGGGGCTACGGCGCGATGACCAACAGCTACAACGACATTCACAATTCCAAGTGCATTGTGATCATGGGCGGCAATCCCGCCGAGGCGCATCCGGTGTCGTTGCAGCATGTGCTGCGCGGCAAGGAAAAGAACCGCGCCCCGGTGATCGTGATCGATCCGCGTTTCACCCGCACGGCGGCGCATGCCACCGAATACATGCGCATCCGGCCCGGCACCGATATCCCCGTGATCTACGGCCTGCTGTGGCACATCTTCCAGAATGGCTGGGAAGACAAGGAATATATCCGCCAGCGCGTTTACGGCATGGATGACATCCGCGCCGAAGTGGCCAAGTGGACCCCGGACGAGGTGGAAAAAGTTACCGGCGTGCCGGGCGAGCAGATGAAGCGCGTCGCCGAGACCATGGCGAAGAACAAGCCCGGCACCCTGATCTGGTGCATGGGTGTTACCCAGCATACCGTTGGCACCGCCAATGTGCGTGCGCTCTCCATCCTGCAATTGGCGCTGGGCAATATCGGTGTTGAAGGCGGCGGCGCCAACATCTTCCGCGGCCATTGCAATGTGCAGGGCTGCACCGATCTCGGCCTCGACGTGACCTCGCTGCCGGCCTATTACGGCTTGGTGGAAGGCGCCTGGAAACATTGGTGCCGGGTTTGGGAGGTTGACTATAACTGGATGCTGTCACGCTTCCAGGACAAGAAGATGATGGAGACGAAGGGCATCCCGTCGACCCGCTGGTTCGACGCTGTCCTCGCTGAAAAGAAGGACCTGGAGCAGAAGGACAACGTGAAGGCGATGTTCTTCTGGGGCCATGGCGGCAATACCGTGCCGCGTATGACCGAGATGCGCACCGGCATGGAGAAGGTCGAGTTGATGGTGGTGGTGGATCCGCACCCGACCACCGCCGCCGCCCTGCCGGATCGCAAGAACGGCACTTATTTGCTGCCGGCCTGCACCCAGCTTGAAACGCGTGGTTCGCGCACCGCCTCGAACCGCTCGCTGCAATGGGGCGAGCAGATTGTGCCGCCGGTGTTTGAATCAAAGCCGGATCACTGGATTCTCTACAAGTTCGCCCAGAAGCTCGGCTTCGATAAGGAGATGTTCAAGAACATCAAGATCGATGCCGGCGACGAGCCGAATGTTGAAGACATCCTGCGCGAGATCAATCGCGGCACCATCTCCATCGGCTATTCCGGCCAGTCGCCGGAACGCCTGAAGGAGCATATGAAGCATCAGGGTGATTTTGATATCATCTCGCTACGCGCCACCAAGGGGCCGCTCAAGGGTGAATTCTATGGCCTGCCCTGGCCGTGCTGGGGCACGCCGGAGATGAAGCATCCGGGCACCCATGTGCTCTACAACACTAATCTGCCGGTGAAGGATGGCGGCGGTGCTTTCCGTGCCCGCTTCGGTGTGGAACGCAACGGCGTCTCGCTGCTGGCCGATGGCTCCTATCCGGTCGATTCGGAAATCAAGGACGGTCATCCCGAATTCACCTATGGCCTGCTCAAGAAGATGGGTTGGGACAAGGAACTGACCGATGCCGAACGCGCCACGATCGAGCGTATCGGCGGCAACAATCCCGATGGCGTCGGCTGGGCCATCGACCTGAGCTGCGGCATCATCCGTGTCACCATGGCGCATGGTGTGCAGGCGATGGGCAATGCCAAGGCGCGCGCCAATGCGTTCGGCCTGCCCGATCCGATCCCGGTGCATCGCGAGCCGATCTACACCTCGCGGCGTGATCTTGTCGGCAAGTATCCGGCCATGGCGGATCGCCGCGATTACCGCCTGCCGCATCTTGGCAAGAGCATCCAGGACAAGGATGTGACCAAGGATTTCCCGATCATCCTCACTTCCGGCCGTCTGGTCGAATACGAAGGTGGCGGCGAGGAAACCCGCTCCAACAAGTGGCTCGCCGAGTTGCAGCAGAACATGTTCGTCGAGATCAATCCCGACGACGCGGCGCGGCTCAACGTCAAGGATGGCCAGGATGTCTGGGTTTATGGCCCGGAGAGCAAATCCAAGGCCAAGGTCAAGGCATTGGTCACACCGCGCGTCGGCAAGGGCGTTGCCTTCATGCCGTTCCATTTCTCCGGCTTCTGGCAGGGCGTGGACCAGCGCAAGAACTACCCGCAAGGCACCGATCCGGTGGTGCTCGGCGAGTCGGTGAACGGCGTCACCACCTATGGCTACGACCCGGTTACCCATATGCATGAGAACAAGGCCACTTTGTGCCGCATCGAGGCGGCCTGAGCGCCGGTTAGGGAGACATCATCATGGCCCGCATGAAATTCCTCTGCGACTCCGAGCGCTGCATTGAATGCAATGCCTGCGTCACTGCCTGTAAAAACGAGAATGAGGTGCCTTGGGGCATCAATCGCCGGCGTGTCGTCACGCTGAATGACGGCCAGAAGGGCGAGCGCTCGATCTCGATGGCCTGCATGCATTGCGAAGATGCGCCCTGCATGGCGGTCTGCCCGGTCGATTGCTTCTACAAGACCGAGGAAGGCGTGGTGCTGCATTCCAAGGATTTGTGCATCGGCTGCGGCTATTGCTTCTACGCCTGCCCGTT
The DNA here is from genome assembly GCF_017994015.1 of Ferrovibrio sp. Taxonomy (GTDB): domain Bacteria; phylum Pseudomonadota; class Alphaproteobacteria; order Ferrovibrionales; family Ferrovibrionaceae; genus Ferrovibrio. Next base: position 20,921 of record NZ_JAGOLP010000014.1, read on the forward strand.
TGGCGCCCCGCAATATCCGCAGGTCGGCAATTTCGGCAGCCGCGGCAAAATGGACAAGTGCACCTTCTGCGCCGGTGGCCCGGAAGCCGACAACACCAAGGAAGAATACATCAAGTATGGCGCCAACCGTTTGGCCGAAGGCAAGCTGCCGCTTTGCGCCGAGATGTGCTCGACCAAGGCTTTGCTGGCCGGCGATGGCGATGTGATTGCCTCAATCTACAAGGAGCGCGTCAGCCGCCGTGGTTATGGCTCGGGCGCCTGGGGCTGGGCAACTGCCTACAAGGGCGGTCTGGGTGCTTGACGGTTCAGGGAAGGAACAGCGCATGATCTTCGTTAAACGAGGTTTCCTGGCCGCTTTTGCCGTGGTCGCCATGCTGGCGATTGCACCGGTGCAGGCACAGCCGCAGCCGCCGGCCAACAATGATGCGGCCCTGCTGGAGCAGCTCAAGAATCCGGTGCAGGGCCGGGTCTCGATCCCGGATGCCAAATCCGCTTTGCTGATCCAGCCGCAGGGCCGCGAATGGCGTGAAATGCGCGAAGGCCCGGTCAAATCGCTCGGCGGCTGGCTGCTGCTGCTGGTGGTGGTTGGTCTGGCCGCCTTCATGGCGATCCGTGGCCGCATCAAGGTGGATCACGGCCTGTCAGGCCGCACCATCGAGCGCTTCAACGGCGTTGAGCGTTTTGCCCATTGGCTCACCGCCACCAGCTTCATCGTGCTGGGCCTGTCAGGGCTGAACCTGGCCTTCGGCCTCACCGTGGTGCGGCCGGTGCTGGGGCCGGAAGCCTTTGCCTCGCTGGCCAGTTTCGGCAAGGTGGCGCATAACTATCTCAGCTTCCCATTCTGCCTCGGCGTATTCCTGATGGCGGTGATGTGGATCAAGCACAATATCTTCAACGCGGTGGATGCAGCCTGGTTCGCCCAGGGCGGCGGCGTGTTGAAGAAGGGCGTGCATCCGGCAGCCGGCAAGTTCAACGGTGGCCAGAAGGTGTTGTTCTGGCTGGTGGTGCTGGGCTCCGTGGCGCTGGCAGTTTCCGGCTATATCCTGATGTTCCCGTTCTACTTCACCGATATGGCCGGCATGCAGATTTCGCATCTGGTGCATGCCATTGCCGGCATCCTGCTGGTGGCGGTGATCCTGGCCCATATCTATATCGGCTCGATCGGCATGGAAGGCGCCTTTGACGCCATGGGCAGCGGCCAGGTTGATGTGAACTGGGCGAAAGAGCATCACAGCCTCTGGGTGCAGCAGCAGCTTGGCGGCGGCAAGGCGGCAGCCGGCGACGATTGAGCGCCCGGCATAACCGAGGCACAAAAAAAGCGGCGGTCGTTAGACCGCCGCTTTCATTTTGGCCTGATACTCGGATCAGCCCAGATTCTTCTCGGCAAAATCCCAGTTCAGCAACTGGTCGATCACCGCATTGGCATAATCCGGGCGGCGGTTCTGCCAATCCAGATAATAGGCATGCTCCCACACATCGATGGTCAGCAGCGGCTTGACGCCGGCCACGGTCAGCGGGGTTTCGGCATTCGGGGTCTTGCGGATGGTCAGCTTGCCGTTCTCCAGGCACAGCCAGGCCCAGCCGGCGCCGAACTGGCCCACGGCGGCGGCGGCAAAATCGGCCTTGAACTTGGCGTAGTCGCCAAAGCTGTCCTTGATCAGGTCGGCAATGCGGCCAGAGGGCTGCCCGCCGGCCTTCGGCGCCAGCGAATCCCAATAGAAATCATGATTCCAGACCTGGGCGGCATTGTTGAAAATCGCCACCTTGTCGGCCTTGCCGGCGCTGTCCTGGATGATCTGCTCCAGGCTCTTGCCCTGGAGCGACGCATCTTCGCTGGCAAACTTGTTCAGATTGTTGAGATAGGTGGTGTGATGCTTGCCGTAGTGGAAGCCGATGGTGCCGGGATTAACCACCGGGCTGAGCGCATCATCGGCATAGGGGAGGGGCTTCATGCTGAAAGGGGCTGTCATACCAAAATTCCTCTTGCGTTTTGCCAGGCCCGGCCAGGTGGCCGAGCCGGCGGGAGTTACCTGTCTGGGCGGGATTCAAGTAGCGCGCCTTGGCGCTGGGGAAAACCATTTCGCACCCATAAAATGGCTGGAATGAGGCACAAAAAAACGCCCCCACCGGTAGCATGGCGAGGGCGGTGGCGCTGAAGCGGGCCGGATGGTTGGGTGGTCAGCCGAGATTCTTCTCAGCAAATTCCCAATGCAGCAGCTTGTCGATCACGGCGGCGACATAATCGGCGCGGCGATTCTGATAATCCAGATAATAGGCATGCTCCCACACATCGATGGTCAGCAGCGGCTTCACCCCGGCAACATAAACCGGCGTATCGGCATTGGCGGTGCGGCGGATGGTCAGCTTGTCGCCCTCGGCGCAAAGCCAGGCCCAGCCCGAGCCGAACTGGCCCAAAGCCGCAGCGGTGAAGGCGGCCTTGAACTTGTCGTAATCGCCAAAAGAGGCATTGATCCGCTCGGCAATGCGGCCAGTGGGTTTGCCGCCGCCCTTGGGATGCAGTGAATCCCAGTAGAAATCATGGTTCCAGACTTGGGCGATGGCGTTGAACAGCCCGGCCTTGGTCGGGTTGGTGGCGGTGGCCTTGATGATGTCGGCCATCGCCTGGCTGCGCAGATCATCGCTTTCCAGCGCCTTGTTCACGGCGGCAAGATAGCCGGCATGATGTTTGCCATAGTGAAACCCGATGGTATCGGCCGAGATCACCGGGGCCAGCGCATTATCCGCATAAGGCAAAGGCTTGAGTGTGAAGGGCGCGGCGGCGCGGGCAATATGCGGCATGGCGAACAGGCTGCTGCCGGCGAGCAAAGCCGATCCGTGCAGAAAATGGCGGCGCGTGGGGCGCAGCACCATCGAGCTTCGACTGGACATGCTGGTTGTCTCCCTGGATTATTGCTGCCGGTTTGGCACCGGCTGATGGCAGCATAACACAAAAGCCGGCAGCCGGTTGCGGCAGATGGGAGGCGCGGAATGATCGGGGCAAGGCTTGGCGATACGGGCTGGAAACTGCTGCTGGCGGCTGGCCTGTTGCTGCTTTTGCCGGTGTCCGGGGCGCGCGCCGATCTGCTCGGCCATGGCGCCATGGTGAATAGCGTGGCGGTGTCGCCCGATGGCAAAAGCCTGCTCTCGGCCAGTTGGGATTACACGCTCAGGCTCTGGGATTTACGCGCGCAGAGTGAGCTTAAGGTGCTGGATGGCCATACCGCTTCGGTGAACGCAGCGCTGTTCCTGCCCGATGGCCGCTCGGCGGTTTCGGGCAGCTGGGATCACAAGATCATTCGCTGGGATTTGCAAACCGGCAAGGAAACCGCCCGGCTGGAAGGCCATGTCAACAACGTGGCCGGGCTGGCGCTGAGCCGCGATGGCAAATCGCTCGCTTCCGCCAGTTGGGATCGCAGCATCCGGCTGTGGGATCTGGCCGGCAACAAATTGCTGCGCAGCTTCGAGGGCCACCAGGCCAATGTGATGCAGGTGGCGTTTGCCATGGGCGACCGCGAACTGGTTTCGGTCAGCTACGATCTGACGCTGAAAATCTGGGATATCGCTTCGGGCAAGGAAATCGCCAGCCTGACCGGGCATGAAGCCAGCGTGAATGCCGTGGTGGTGACGCCGGATGGCCGCACCGCGATCACCGGCTCCACCGATGGCGCGCTGCGCTTATGGGATATTGCCGGGCGCAAGGCTTTGGGTCGTTTGCCGGGCCATGCCGCCTTCGTCACCGGGCTGGCAATCTCGGCGGATGGCAAAAAGCTGCTTTCGGGCGGTGGCGACAAGCTGATGCGCTATTGGGATATCGCCGAGGCCAAGCAGTTGCGCCAATTCGCCGGCCATGAAAAGCCGGTCTGGACGGTGGCCTTCTCGGCCGATGGCAAACGTGGCATTTCCGGCGGCTATGACACGGTGATCAAGGTATGGTCGCTGGAAACCGGAGAGCCGGTTGAACCCGGCAAGTAGGGCCCAGACAGGACAATGCCCGCGACCGGCTGGCGCGGGCATGCAGTAATGCCGGAAAACCGGCGCGGGATCAGTTATGCGAGACGCGGGCGCTCTGCGTGGTGTAGGCAGTGTCCACCGGCTTGTTGACCGTATCCAGCACAAAGGCAGCGGCCACGGCGAGCAGCACGGCAACAGCAGAACCAGCGATAAAGGCTTTCATGGGTACCCTCCCGGAATTTATGGCCGGATTATAGCAAGCGCCGTCTGGTTGGGCAACAAATCCGTTTGTTTTCAGCGCCCTGTCGCGCGTTATTTCACGCCCAGCTTGTGCTTCAGCCAGAACAGCAGATCGGCGCGGTCCTGGGCGATGGCAAGCCCGCCATACATCTTGTTGCCGGGCATAAAATCCTGCGTCGCCGCCAGATAGGCATCCAGGTTGGCATCGGTCCAGATCACGCCGGACGTTTTCATCGCTTCGGAATAGCGGTAATCGGCCACACTGCCGGCCTGGCGGCCGAACATGCCGAACAGGCGCGGCCCCACCAGATTGCGGCCATTCTGCTCCAGGCTGTGGCAGGCGCGGCATTTGCCCCACAGCTCCTCGCCACGCTCCAGGCTGGGCGGTTCCAGGTCGGCGGCAAAAGCCGGCAGGGCCAGCAGGCAAAGCAGCAGAGCAAGAAATGATCTGAACACGCGGCAACACCCCCACAAGCTGGCCTTGGCGACCGTGAAACACTATAATTCCTTGAAAGCAAAAACCAAATCCTGCGCGGACAAATCCGTTGCCGGAGGCGGTCTGTAAGGGGATGGAGCCGGATGCGCCTGGAAGGCAAACGCCTGCTGGTCTGCGATTGTGAAGGCAGCATGCCGCTGGATGGCGCGGCACTGGCCAGGGCCTGCGGCCAGCCGGCCAAGGAAACGGCCGGGCTTGCCACCCAGCTTTGCCGGGCGCAGGTGGATCGGTTTCACAAGGCGCTGGATGCCGGCGAACCGTTGCTGGTGGCCTGCACCCAGGAAGCGCCGCTGTTTGATGAGTTGCGCGCCGAGCGCAAATCCACCACGCCGGTGGCCTATGTCAATATCCGCGAAACCGCCGGCTGGTCCAGCGAGGCCGAGGCGGCCATGCCGAAGATCGCCGCCTTGCTGGCTGCTGCCACCGTGCCCAATCCGGTGATGCCCACGGTGCCGCTGAAATCCGCCGGTGTCACGCTGATCTATGGCCGCGACGAACGCGCCATTGACGTGGCGCGCCAGCTTGGCAGCCGGCTGGATATCACCGTGATGCTGGATCGGCCGCGCGATGTGCCGGGCCAGCCGCGTATGGATATTCCAGTGGTGCAGGGCCATGTGCGCGGTGCGCGCGGCTATCTTGGCGCTTTCGAACTGGTGGTGGATGATTACGCCCTGCCGCTGCCCTCTTCACGTGGCAGCTTGCGTTTTGGTCCGCCACGGCAGGGCGCCGCGTCGCGCTGCGATATCATCATTGATCTGTCTGGCGGCACGCCGCTCTTTCCGGCACATGAAAAACGCGACGGCTATTTCCGCCCGGATCCCAACGATCCGGCGGCCGTGCAGCGCGCCTTGTTTGAAGCGGTCGATCTGGTCGGCGAATTCGAGAAGCCGCTTTATGTGCAGTATCATGCCGAGCTTTGCGCGCATGGCCGCTCAAAGAAAACCGGCTGCAACCGCTGCCTGGATGTCTGCCCCACCGGCGCAATCCGCCCGGATGGCGACAAGGTGGCGTTTGATCCGCATATCTGCGCCGGCTGCGGTGCCTGCGGCGCCGTCTGCCCCACGGGTGCTGCCGATTACCGCCTGCCGCCCGCCGCCACGCTGGCCGAACGGCTGCGCGCACTGCTGCTGGCCTACAAGGCCGCCGGCGGCGAACAGGCCGTGCTGCTGGTGCATGACGACAAACATGGCACGCCGCTGATTGATGCGCTGGCACGCCATGGCGATGGCCTGCCGGCGCGGGTGCTGCCGTTTGTGGTCTATTCGATCACCGAACTGGGCATTGATTTTTTTGCAGCGGCCTTTGCCTATGGCGTCTCCGCCGTGCAGGTGCTGGCAGCACCGAAGCGCGACGACTTGCTTCCGCTGGCACAATCGCTGGGCCTCAGCGAAGCCATGCTGGGCGGCCTGGGTTATGGCGCCGGCCGGCTCGGCCTGATCGATACCGCCGATCCGGATATTCTGCTGGCGGCATTGCGCGCCTTGCCCGGGCAGACGGCGCCGTCTGCCGCTGCCTTCCTGCCGATGGGCAGCAAGCGCGATATCGCCAAGCTGGGCTTACGCCATCTGCATAAGGTGGCACCGCAGCAGGATGGCGTGCCGCCGCCGGATCAGGTGGCGCTGCCGGCCGGCGCGCCGTTTGGCAATGTGGTGGTGGATGCTGCCGGCTGCACACTCTGCCTGTCCTGCGTCTCGGCCTGCCCCACCGGGGCGCTGAGCGACGATCCGGAATATCCGCGCCTCAGCTTCACAGAAGATGCCTGCGTGCAATGCGGCTTGTGCAAAAACACCTGCCCGGAAAAGGTCATCACGCTGGAACCGCGCTTCAATTTCCTGGCCGCTGCCGCTGCACCGCGCCTGGTGAAGCAGGAGGAGCCGTTTCACTGCATCCGCTGCGCCAAGCCATTCGGCATCAAATCCTCGGTTGAACGCATCGCCGAGAAGCTGGGCGGCAAACATTGGATGTTCGCCGAAAACAAGATGATCGACCGTATTCGCATGTGCGCTGATTGCCGCGTGATTGCGCAATCCGAAAATGCCATTGACCCCTATGCCGGCGCGCCACGCCCGATGGTGCGCACCACGGATGATTATTACGCAGATCGTGCCGCCGAGCCGAAGGACAGGAAGCCGTCGTGACCCATGTGCTTGGCATTGCCGGCTGGAGCGGCGCGGGCAAGACCACTTTGCTGGAAAAGTTGATCCCGGCCCTGGTGGCGCGTGGCCTCAGGGTATCCACGATCAAACATGCGCATCACAGTTTTGATGTGGACAAGCCGGGCAAGGATAGCCACCGCCATCGTGTTGCCGGCGCCAGCGAAGTGCTGATCTCGTCGGCGCAGCGTTTTGCCCTGATGCATGAATTGCGCGGCGCAGCGGAGCCCAGCCTGGCCGATCTGCTGGCGCGGCTCAGCCCGGTTGATCTGGTGCTGGTGGAAGGCTTCAAGCGCGAAGGCCATGCCAAGATCGAGGTTTGGCGGCAATGTGTTGGCAAGCCGCTGTTGCAGCCGGATGATCCGGCCATCATCGCTGTGGCCTGCGATGCCGAGCCGTTGCATCTCACTGCGCCGCGCCTGGATGTGGATGATGTGGCCGGCATTGCCGATTTCATCCTGGCTTGGTGTGCCAGCGCCGCCGGGCAGGCCGGCTTCGTGGCGGGGGTGAAGCTTGGCGCAGCTGACTGACGATTGTTTCGCCCATGGTGGCGCGTTGCTGCCGCTGGATCAGGCCCTGGCCGATCTGCGCCAGCGTCTGGTGCCGGTGACACAAAGCGAAACCCTGCCGTTGCAGGATTGCCTCGGGCGCGCCGTGGCGCTGCCGGTGCTGGCCCAGGTCAGTGTGCCGCCGCAGGCCAATTCGGCGGTGGATGGCTATGCGGTCTATTTCGACGATCTGAATCCCGATACCGCCACCACATTGCCGGTTGTTGGCCGCGCCGCTGCCGGGCATCCGCATGCCGGCCTGCCGCCGCGTGGGAGTGCTGTGCGTATCTTCACCGGCGCGCTGATGCCGCAGGGTATGGATACCGTGCTGATGCAGGAGGATTGCAGCGCAACTGAGGCGCAGGTGACGATCCGCCCGGGTATCAAACGCGGCGCCAATAGCCGCGCTGCGGGTGAGGATATTGCCGCCGGCCAGATGGCGCTGGCGCCCGGCACTGTGCTGACCCCGGCGCATCTGGCGCTGGCTGCCGCTGTGGGCCATGCCGATCTGCCGGTCTATCGGCCATTGCGGGTGGCCTTGCTGTCCACCGGCGACGAGGTAAATCCGCTTGGTCAGCCTTTGCCGCCGGGCGGTATCTATGATGCCAACCGGCCGATGCTGGCGGCCTTGCTGCGCCGGCTCGGCTGCCAGGTCAGTGATTTGGGCATTCTGCCTGACAAGCGCGCTATCCTGGCGGCAAAACTGGCCGAGGCGGCAGCGGGACATGACGCCGTGATTTCCTCGGGCGGCGTTTCCACCGGCGAGGAGGATCACGTCAAGGCCGCCATCGAGATGCACGGCGCGCTGCATCTCTGGCGCCTGGCGATCAAGCCGGGCCGCCCGGTGGCTTTGGGCCAGATTGGCCGTGTGCCGTATTTTGGCCTGCCGGGCAATCCGGTGGCCGCGCTGCTCACGTTTGCTTTTTTCGCACGGCCTTTGCTGGCGCGGCTTGGCGGTGCGGAATTGCCGCCGCTGCGGGCTTTTCCGGTGCGTGCCGGCTTTGCCTACAGGAAGAAGCCGGATCGCCGCGAATGGGTGCGCGTGATATTGGAGCCGGGCGAGCCGGGCGGGGCTTGGCTGGCGCGCAAATATCCGGTTGATGGCGCTGGCATCATCACTTCGCTCACCGGCAGCGATGGCATCCTGGAACTGGAGGAAAGCCGCACCCGGCTGGAGCCTGGCGACAGCGCGCGGTTTTATCCCTACGGATTGCTGGGACTCTGAGCCTCAACCTGGATGGCGCGGCACATGCATCATGCGCGTTTTGTCGACACTGCCAGGAACATCGACACTGCCACAGATCGCGTCACCCCATAAAACCCCGAAGCCGGCTGCCGTGGCGGCGTGCATGATGTCAAAATTATTCACATTGGCCAGGATTGATTCATGCCGGCCCAACGTGGCGCGACGGGCAAACAATGCCAGATCACGTTGCAGCCGCAGCGGCTCCAGCCCGGCCGGAATCTCGGTGCTGAAGCCGTAGCAGCCCACACCGGCATATATATCGATCAGTTTTGGATCGAACGGGATATGCAGCACATGCAGTGCAGCCAGCGGCCGCAGATAGGCGAGCAATTCGGCGATGCGGCTGGCCGGCGTGCCGGGCGGGATATTGTAGAGCGCAAAGGCCAGATAGCGGCGCAGACCTTCAGGCAAATCCTTGATGCGTGCAAAATACACTTCGCGTAGCCGGCTGACATTCAGGGTCTCGTAGCCAACCGCGATCACCACCTTGGCCTGCATGCCATTTTGTAACATGCGGTGCAGCCCCATCATGCCGGCGCCGAGCATGAAGCGATCCAGTGCGAAGGGCAGTTCATGCGGCCTGTCCAGCAACGGATCATCGCTGACCCGTGCCAAGCGGCCGGTATGTTGATTGATGGTGATCGTCAGATAGGAGCCGAAAACCCGGCGCCTCATACCAAAAAGCGGCTGGAAGCGTGTGGTGCAATGTTGCAAAAAGGCTTCGTGACTGGTGCGCTGGAAAAGCTGGCCGAGATCGGAATCGAGGTCCGGGCCGGCTGCCGACATATCTTCCTGCGCTGCTGCGTTGGCGTTTATCGTTGCGGCATTGGCTGCGGCTTCTTCAGCGGTTTTCTGGCGTACGTGATCAAGCAATTCCTGCAAAGAGCCGATTTTTTCCAGCACCAATTCGCGGTCGATTTCGGTCACCCGCGACACCACGGCGATGCCGCTTTCGGCTGCGGCTTCACCCAGGATCAGCGCCTGGATTTCTTTTGAGATCACAGTGGCCTTGAATTCGGCCTCGGTGCGTTGCAGCCGAGTGAACAGCACCAGGTAGCTTTCCTCATCCACCCGGTAATAGGCATCGGTCACATCCAGGCGGCGTTGTAGCACCGATTCAACCAGGCGATGGATGCCTACAGAAAGCCGTGGCCAGTTATCGCCCAGCCTGTCGCGGATGCCGTTGAGGCCGAGCAACTGCAAGCTGCCGGCAGCAATCTTGCTGCGATCCAGATTAGTCAGGCTGCCGATACTGCGCAGGCCAGCCTGTCCGCTCGGCTGGGGCCGAGCCGGTCGTGCCGCTCGGGCTTGACGGCTGGCTTCCTCTTCCCCGAACAGGAAGTCGCCCAGCCATCGTATCGCCGATTTCATACTACGCTGTTGTGTCATGCGCCTATCCAAACGGCGTAGCTTAATGCCTGGAAGAAATATATTCTATAAATTGTGGGGGATTGGGGAATTTAGGCTAAATTTATCATTAATGGTTGTGTGTTATTGATCATTAGTATTAATCAGATAGGAAGAATGCTACTGCTGTCACATTTAGGCGGTATTGCCAGCGCGCAGGATATGATCCATGCGCAAGCCGCGCACCATGCCCGGGGTGTCCAGCAGCGGCGCCACGGCATCACCCAGAAGGTAAGTGAAGCCGGCCGCCACCCCGGTGGACACATCATCCATGCTGTCGGCATCGGTGAGGATACATTCCAGATGGTGCAGATGCGCCCGCTTGGTGAAATTGCTCAATTGCTGAAAGCGTTTAGACAGGTCAAGCTCCTGGTGCGAGACACTGGTGACAACGCCATGACAGCCGGTTGTGGCATAGCTGTCGATGAGATGAAAATCAGCGCCAATGCGTAGCAGCCGGCTACCGCCAAAAGGTTGCAGATAGGCCATAATCTCGGCCACCCGGCTGGCCGGCGTGCCGGCCGGAATGTCGCGCAGGCTGAAGCCGAGATATTTCGCCACCCCGGCCGGCACCTCGCGCAGCCGGGTGAAATAGGCTTCGCGCTGCCGGGAATGTGCCAGGGTGCTGTAGGCCACGCTCATGATCACCAGGCCGCGATCACCATTGCTGAGCATGCGGTGCAGGCCGAGCAGACCGCTGGTCAGCACATAGCGGTCGATCTGAAACGGCAATTCCTCCGGATTTTCCAGCAACGGGTCTTCCACCAGATGCGCCGGCTTGGCGCTCGGGCCATGCACGGCTACGCCAAAATAAGCCGAGAAGGAGCGTCGCTTCAGGCTGAAAGAGGGGTAGAAACCGGCCCGGCATTCCTTCAGAAACATTGCCACGCTCTTGCGCTCGAACAGGCTGCTGAGCGATTGGTCCAAGTCGGTCAGGTCCGGCCCGGCACCGGTCACCGGCGCGGCTGAGGCTGTTGCGCCGCTTTCCGTGCCGGCTTCGTCGGGCAGCGGGCTATCGTCAAACAGCAGCACGTCGCCGGGCTGTTTCGGCTGAGCCGCCATTTCCGCTTCCGAGGATTGCCGCACATAGCGCACCAGGTCGGGCAGGCTCTGAATTTTCTCCAGGATCAGGCCGCGATCCACTTCCGCCACGGCCGAAAGCACAGTGATATGATTGCCGGCCGGCAATTCGCCCAGCACCAGTTTTTCCACTTCCTCGGCGATCACCTTGGCTTTGAAGCCGGCGGCAGTGCGGTTGAGCCGGGTGAACAGCACCAGATAGGTTTCGTCGTCTACTTTGTAGAAGGCATCGGTAACATCGAGCCGCCGGCGCAGTACGCCATCTACCACGCGGTAAACCTTTTCCGCGCTGTCGGCCCATTGCTCGCCCAGGCTCTGACGCAACCCGGCCAGGCCGATCAGCTGCATTGTGCCGGCGGGTAATTTGGCGGGTAACGATGCCGCGGCCGCTGGGCGAGCGGCGGGGGCCGGAGCCACGCCGGTCGCAGTGGACGCGGAGGTACCCGCATCGCCGAAAAGGATGTCGCCCAGACGGTCGAGCAGCGACTTGTTTGGCGGCATGGCTATCTGTTTCCAACCCGATTGATTGGAACCAGACTACACTTTGTGGTCACCATCCCATAGCGACCATGCTGCGTATTAGCGAAATTTTCGCCCATTCTACCAGGGCGAGTGTGATCTCAGAGGATGGTCGGGTTCGGCGCGTCGCCATACACCGCCTTCGGGTCAAACGCTTTTTCGCTTTCCTCGAAGGTCAGGGCTACAGCAGCATCGCCCTGCGCCGCTGCCGCGCCGGTCGGCACCGAGCGGTAGAAGCAGGAACGGTAGCCGACATGGCAACTGGCATCGCCCTCAACCCGTACCCGCAGCCACACGGCATCCTGGTCGTCGTCGATGCGCAGCTCCACCACCTTCTGCACCAGGCCTGAAGTGGCGCCCTTGTGCCACAGAACCTTGCGGCTGCGGCTGTAGTAATGCGCTTCGCCGGTGGCGATGGTGCGCTTGAGGGCTTCCTCATTCATGTAGCCGAGCATCAGCACTTCGCCGCTATCGGCGGCGGTGGTGACACAGGGCAACAAGCCCTCGGCGTCGAATTTCGGCGCCAGTTCGTTGCCTTCTTCGACCTGCTCGATGCTGATCCGCTTGGCGAACATGGTAAGCTCCTGGGCCCGGCTGGGGCCTGTTGTCCTGGGCGATTAGGCCGTTATATATCGTTGCAGACCGGGGTGTTCAACCCACCCCCTGTGGTGAGCCTTATGCTGAATGCCCTATATAACGAAAAAATCCTTGGTTTTGCGGCACATATTGGCCAGACCGAGCGGCTTGAGGCACCCGATGCCACGGTGACCCATCACAGCCCGCTCTGCGGCAGCCGGATCACGGTGGATCTCAAGCTTGATGGCGACCGCGTGGTTGGCTATGGCCAGCTGGTCAAGGCCTGTGCATTGGGCCAGGCGGCGGCCTCGATTTTCGGCCAGCATGTGGTGGGGCAGGATAGCGCCACGTTGCGCAGCCTGCTGGCGCGGATGCGGGCAATGCTGAAAGAGGGCGGCCCGGCGCCGGATGGGGAATTTGCCGATCTGGAAGTACTGACCCCGGTGCGCGACCATAAGGCACGCCACAATGCAGTGCTGCTGCCGTTCGAAGCCACGGTGAAGGCGCTCGATCAGATTGAGGCGGCACGCCAGAAGGCCTGAATTTATTCGGCCTGAATTTATGCTGGCCGGCGTTTCAGCCGATGCAGGCAGTTCACGGTCAGGATCAATTCGCCATGCTGGTTGAAGGTATCATGGCGCATCGTCACCACGCCGCGATCCGGCCGCGATTGTGAGGCTTTTGCCGCCACCACTTCTGCTTCCACCCGGATCGTATCGCCCGGCCTGAGCGGAAGCAGCCAGCGCAATTCCTCCATGCCGGGCGAGCCGAGATTGGCCCGGCCAAGTACACCCAGGCGGAAGAACAGCGAAAAGCTGAGCGACAGGGTGTGGAAGCCGGAAGCGATCAGGCCGCCGAATTCGGTGCCGCGTGCCGCCTCGGTATCAATATGGAAAGGCTGCGGATCATAAACCCGGGCAAAATCCAGGATCATTGCCTCGCTTACCGTCATGCCCGGTGTGCTGAAACGCTGCCCGGGCAGCAGGTCGTCAAAATACCAGTCTTGCATCATCCTGCCTTGCCTCAAGCCTGCTGGCCGCGCTGCATGCCGATCCGTGTTGCCACCAGGCCGCCCAGCACGATGGCGGTGCCGATGCCTTGCAGCAGCGAAAAATCCTCGCCCAGCACCAGCACGGCGCTGATCAGGGCAAAGACCGGAATGAGATAGGAATAGCTGGCGGCGCGCGCCGCACCCAGCCGTGCCACGCCCTCATACCACCACAGATACCCCAGCGCGCCGGCCAGGATCGCAGTATAGCCGAAGCCGGCCCAGACCCCGGCAGACAGGCTGGCGAGATCGACCCGGTGAATATCCAGCAGGCTGAAGGGCAGCAGCATCAGCGCGCCAAACAGCATCGACCAGGCGGTAACGCGCAAAGGCCCCATGCTGGCCAGGTAGGGCGGTGCCAGCATCGAATAACTGGCCCAGCAAAGCGCGGTGGCAATGAACAACAGGTCGCCAACCACATCGCCACCGGTGATGTTCAGCGCGGTGAGGCTGTTGTTGATGATCAGGAAAACACCGGCAAAGGACACCACCACGCCAGACCAGGCCAGCAAGCCCGGGCCGCGCTCGCCACGGCTGAGGGCGCGAAGCGCGGTGAACAGCATCACGAAAAGCGGCGAGATGCCAACCAGGATGGCGCCCTTGGAGGCCGAGGTCATGGTCAGCCCGTTGGTCCAGAAGAGCTGCATCATGGTGACACCAAGCAGGCCGAGCAGCAGCAGGGCCGGCAGGTCGCGGCGGCGCGGCAAACTCAATCCCTGGCGCCAGGCCAGCAAACCCATCAGCGCCAGTGCGGCAATGAAATAGCGGATGCCGGCATAGCTGAAGGGTGGCAGGCTGCCCAGCACGTATTTGGCGGTGGGAAAGGTGTTGCCCCAGATCGCCACTGTCACCAGCAGGTAGAGGTCGCCGGCATTTACGGGCTTCTTTGCAGTCATGTCGGCTGCTCCAATTTACGTTCCTGGCGCCGCAATAGCAGCGCCAGGGTGAAGCCGAGCAGGGCGCAGAGCGGCAGCAGCCAGCGTCCCTGTTGCCAGCCGCCCAATGCCGCCACAGCGGCGGCCAGGCCGGGCGGGCCGAGGAATGAACCGATATTCGAGAGCTGCACCACCAGGCCGTTCAGCGTGGCAATCTCGCCGCCACCGCGGGCATGCAGCGGCACACCGGCCAGTACCGTGGCCGGCACACTGCCGCCGCAACCGGAAAACGCCATGCCGAGCAGCACTGCCAGCCAGGGATTGGCTTGTGGCCCCAGCCCGAAGATGAACAGCCCGAACACGCTCATCGCTAGCGGCACACCGGCTAGTATGGCGCCGCGCGGCACACCATGTTGCAACAGGAAAGCGGCGCTCAGGCTGCCGCAGGCATTGGCGATCACCACCAGGGCGCCGGCCAGGCCGATACTGCCGGTGCTCAACTGGCCGCTTTCGGCCAGGTAGCTCGGCAGCCAGGTGATAACGGCAAACCATTGTGTGGTGTAGCAGGCAAAGCAGCCGGCCATCAGCCAGGGGCCGGGCCGGCGCAGCGCATGCCAGCGCGGGCCACCACTGGCCGCGCTGGCTGGCGCCGCTGCCTGCTTAGGCTGGCGCAGCAGTACCAGCAAGGCCAGGGCCAGCAGCAGCGCCGCCATCATCAGCCAGACCGGGCGCCAGCCGCCGGCCAAAGCCGCCAGTGGCGGCGCCAGCAGCATGCCCAGCGCCACGCCGGTTGGCATGTAGGCGCCCCAGATGCCGAGCCAGAAACGCTGCCGCGTCGCTCCTGCGCCATGCGTGATCGCCACCGGCGCGGCCACCACGGTCAGCACAAAACCCAGCCCTTCCACCATGCGGCCAAGCAGCAGGCCGCCGGCCATATCGGCGGCAGCGCCGAGCAGGTTGCCGAGGCCGAGCAGCGCAAGGCCCAAAGCAATGGTGCGCCGGCTGCCAAAACGGTTGCTGGCCAGGCCGGCCAGCACGCCGCCCAGCGCCGCCAGGATCGAGAAGGAAGAGGCGACCAGCCCAGCCAGCACCAGGCCAAGGCCAAATTCTTCCCGCAGGCCGGGCAGCAGCGGCGGCAGTTTGCCCACCTGCATGCTGGTGCAGATGCCGGCCGCCAGCGCCAGCAGCACAACGCCACGGTCGAAAGCGGCAGGTGCGGCGGAAACCGCATGCTGGCCTTGCGAAAATTGCAACCCTGGCTCCCAAAACAAAGACGGCAGGGGAAACCCCTGCCGTCGCTACGCTCTGCTGGTGTCTATAGCCGATTTTCAGCGGCGCGTCACTTGCCGCCGAATTTGCCTTACTTGAACGGCATCATGCGCTCGGCCTTGGGCGGCAGATACGCATCGGTGAACAATTCGTCGGCCTTGGGCGCACGGTCGAGACCAAAGGAAGCGGCCACGGCTTCCGCCGAGCGGGTCAGGCGCGCCGGATCAATGCCGCCAAAGCCGTTCTCCTTGACCCAGGGGGTCATCACGTTCTTCTCCAGCGACAGGTTGAGGCGCTCCAGTTCCAGCACATCGTCGGTCAGGCCGTCGCGGGTCTTGGCAGCCATGGCACCCAGTTTCGGATCGGCCGCAATCTCCTTCCAAGCCTTGATGGTGGCCTTGACGAAACCCTTGATGGCATTCGGATTGGCCTGCATGAAAGCCGGCGAGGCGATCACCGCATTGCCGTAGAAATCCATGCCGAAATCGGCATAGAAAAACACCTGCACGTCCTTCGGATCGACGCCGATCTTCTTCAGATCAAGCAGCGACGAGAAGAAATGCCCGGTGATGAAATCGACGCTGCCATTCTTCAGGCTCGGCTCACGCAGCGCCGGCGCCAGATTGACCGTCTGCACCTTGGCCTTGTCGATGCCGGTCTTGGCGGCGAAGGCCGGGAACAGCTTGAACGAGGCGTCGAAAACCGGGGCGCCGAGCTTCTTGCCTTCCATATCCTTCGGCGTCTTGATGCCGGAAGACTTGAGCGCATAGGCGCCGAAAGGCGGGGCGTCGTAGCCCATCATCACCGCCTTCACCTGCTGGTTCGGGTTTTTCACATTGTATTCGATCAGCGCGTTGATATCGGCGAAGCCCATCTCATAGGCGCCGGTGGCGACACGCTGCAAGGCGCCGGCCGAACCCTGGCCGGCATCCAGCGTCACATCCAGGCCCTCGGCTTTGTAATAGCCCTTCTGCTCGGCATAGAGGAAGGCCGAGGTCGGACCCTGGAAAGCCCAGTCGAGGGTGAATTTGAACTTGGTCTGCGCTTCCGCCTGGCCGATGGCCGAGAAGGCCAGGCCAACGCCGAGAACGGCTGCCGAAAGCTTGAGCATGGTGGTCATTCGAGAGGTCTCCCCGTGGATAAAGCCGCCATCCGGACGATTCCCCCCGGCGGCGCGTGGCGGCAGTTTATGCCGCCGTAATGTAGCGCGCCAAGGCAGAATCGCGGCCTGACTGGTGCCGGTGGTATGCAATTCAGGGACCAGACCGGGGCGGGCCGGTCTACGGGCGTTTTTTCAGGCTGCGCCGGAGCAGATGCCGGCCAACCGCCTAATTCGGCGCCGGCCTGCCTTATTCGTGTGCAGCAGGTCGGCCATTGGGAGACAATTGGGACATTGTTGCGGTTGCACAGGGGGCGGGCGCGGCGTAATGTCCGCCCGCAAAAACCTTTGTAAACCGCACTCGGGAGTCGTTTCCATGCCGTTTCTGTCCGACGCGCTTGGCCGGATCAAGCCATCCGCCACCATTGCCGCCACCCAGAAGGCGCGCGCGCTCAAAGCCGCCGGCCGGGATGTGATCGGCCTTGGCGCCGGTGAACCGGATTTTGACACGCCGCAGAATATCCGCGATGCCGCCAAGGCGGCCATCGACCGTGGCGAAACCCGCTATACCGATGTGGACGGCACCCCGGCATTGAAGGCGGCCATCGTCGCCAAGTTCAAGCGCGAGAATGGCCTGGATTACAAGCCGGAGCAGATCAGCGTTGGCACCGGCGGCAAGCAGGTGCTGTTCAACGCTTTGTTGGCCACGATCAATCCGGGCGATGAAGTGATCATCCCGGCGCCCTATTGGGTCAGCTATCCGGATATCGTGAACTTTGCCGGCGGCACGCCGGTGGCAGTGCCCACCAAGGCCGAGAATGGCTTCAAGCTACAGGCCGCTGAACTGGATGCCGCGATCACGCCGCGCACCAAGTGGCTGATCCTGAATTCGCCATCCAATCCCTCGGGTGCGGCCTATACCCGCGACGAGCTGAAGGCGCTGACCGATGTGCTGCTGCGCCATCCGCATGTCTGGATTCTGACCGACGACATGTATGAGCATCTGGTGTACGACAATTTTGTCTTCACCACGCCGGCCCAGATCGAGCCGCAGCTTTATGATCGCACGCTGACCATGAATGGCGTGTCGAAGGCTTATTGCATGACCGGCTGGCGTATCGGCTATGCTGCCGGCCCGGTGCAGCTGATCAAGGCGATGGGTGGCCTGCAATCGCAATCCACCTCCAATCCGTCGTCGATCAGCCAGGCTGCTGCGGTGGAAGCGCTGAACGGCTCGCAGGATTTCATCCCGAAGAACAATGCCGTGTTCAAGGAGCGCCGCGATCTTGTGGTGTCGATGCTGAACCAGGCCAAGGGCATTGTCTGCCCGAAGCCGGAAGGCGCCTTCTATGTCTACCCGAGCTGTGCCGGCACCATCGGCAAGACCAGCAAGGGCGGCGTGAAGATCAACAACGACGAAGATTTCAGCAACGCCCTGCTGGAAGAGGCCGGCGTGGCGGTGGTGTTTGGCGCGGCCTTTGGCCTCAGCCCGCATTTCCGCATTTCCTACGCCACCGCCACCGACACGCTGCGCGAAGCCTGTGCCCGAATTCAGGATTTCTGCGCCAAGCTGAGCTGATAGCAGCCTTGGCTGCGCCCCTGCATAGGACGAAGGCTGCCCCAGCGGAAAGCGCCGGGGCAGCCTTCGCTGTTTTCGTGACCGCCATCACGCAGCCATCAGGCGCGGCGGTTTTTCCCCAAATCATCGCTTTGTGTCGCCCGGCAGCAATGCTAAACGGGCGCAACAGGGATACGCGCGACGCAATAAGGCCGGAACGATGCCGACGACAGTGAAGAAACGCTCCGTCGTCGTTGGCGGGCATCGTACCAGCATTTCGCTTGAGCGCGCTTTCTGGCAGGCGCTACGCCAGCTCGCCACTATCGAGGGCAAGACCATCAATCAGATGGTCAGCGAGATCGATGCAGCGCGCAGCGGCAATCTGTCGAGTGCGATCCGGGTCTATATCCTGGCGCGCGCGCGCCAGGGTGAATTGCCGCCCGCTGCGCTGGATGTCGGAGACACGCTCTCCGACGAGGACGAAGACGACGGGGAATAGCGGCGCCGCCGGTCTCGGTGCCGCGTCAGACGCGGAGACGAGAATATGCGCGCGCTTTCAGCCCTTGCCCTGCTGGCCAGTTTTGGCCTTGCTGCCTGCGATCAGCCGCCGCCGCCGCCCGAGCCGATCCGCCCGGTGCGGGTTGCCACCGTCACACCACAGGCCTTTGAGGGCCGCTCCACCTATACCGGCGAAGTGCGCGCCCGCTATGAAACCAATGTCGCCTTCCGCATTGGCGGCAAGATCGTGGCGCGTTATGTCGAGATCGGTTCCGAGGTCAAGAAGGGCACGCTGCTGGCGCGGCTTGATCCCGAAGATACCCGGCTGGCGATTGAGAATGCCCGCGCCCAGGTGAATGCGGCGCAGGCCGATCACAATCAGGCGCAGATTGACCTGGCGCGGTATCGCAAGCTGTATGAAACAAAGGTGATCAGCCAGGCCGAGATCGACCGGCGCGGCACCGTGGCGGATTCCGCCGCCGCGCGGCTGGAAAGCGCCCGCTCGCAATTGCGCGTGACGCAGAACCAAATGGCCTATACCGAATTGAATGCCGATGCCGATGGCGTCATCACCTCGATTGCGGTGGAAGCCGGCCAGGTGGTTTCAGCCGGCCAGACCGTGTTGCGCCTGGCGCGGCCGGAAGAAAAGGAAGTGGTTTTCAATGTTGCCGAGAACCGCCTGGATGAATTGCGCGGCGCCTCGGCAATCCGTATCAGCCTGTGGGCGCAGCCCGACCAGACCTATGCCGGCGTGGTGCGCGAAATTGCGCCCGGCGCCGATCCGGTGACGCGCACCTATGCGGTGAAGGTGAGTGTGCAGAATGCACCTGCCGCAATGCGGCTGGGCATGACCGCCAGTGTGGCGATCCTGCGGCGCGGAGACGAAGGCATGGTGGCGTTGCCACTTTCGGCGCTTTATCAGGAGAAGGACAAGCCGGCGGTGTGGGTGTTCGATCCGGCCAGCGAAACCGTGGCATTGCGGCCGGTGCAGGTTTCTTCCTATGTCGAACGCTATGTGCTGATCAAGGATGGCCTCAAGCGTGGCGAGAAGGTTGTGACCGCCGGGGTGCATAAGCTGATCCCGAACCAGAAGGTGCGGCTGCTGCCGGAAGCCGGCCAGGAGAGCAAGTCGTGAGCCAGACTGATCTGGAGCGCGGCAATCTTTCCGCCTGGGCGCTGAAGCATCCCTCGCTGATCGGCTTCCTGATCGTGGTGCTGCTGCTGTCTGGTGCCATGTCGTATTTCAGCCTGGGGCGGGCGGAAGACCCGGATTTCACCTTCAAGCTGATGATCGTGCGCACCAACTGGCCCGGCGCCACGGCGCGCGAGATGGAATTGCAGGTTACCGACAAGATCGAGAAGAAACTTCAGGAAACACCCTGGCTCAGCCATGTGATGAGTTATTCCAAGGCGGGTGAATCCACCGTCTATGTGGTGCTGCGCGATGATACGCCGCCGAAGCAGGTGGAGGGCGTATGGTATCAGGTGCGCAAGAAGGTCAACGATATTCGGCATACCCTGCCACAGGGCAGCCAGGGGCCATTTTTCAACGATGAATTCGGTGACACATTCGGCACCATCTATGCCTTCACCTCGGATGGTTTCACGCATCGCGAATTGAAGGATTATGTTGAGGATGTGCGCGAGGAATTGCTGCGTATCCGCGATGTGGGCAAGGCCGATCTGCTCGGTGTGCAGCCCGAGCGTATCTATATCGAATTCTCCAACAAGAAGCTGGCCAGCCTGGGTGTTTCGCCACAGCAGATCATGGATGTGGTGCAGCAGCAGAATTCGCAGGCCGCTTCCGGCATTGTGCAGACCGCTTCTGATCGCATCTACACCCGTGTCTCAGGTGATTTCCAGGATGTGCGGGCGCTGACCGAATTGTCGATCCAGGCCAATGGCCGCCTGCTGCGGCTGGGCGATATCGCCGAGATCAAGCGCGACTATGTTGATCCACCCTCGGCGCAGTTCCGTTATAATGGCGAACCGGCCATCGGCCTTGCCATCTCGATGGCCAAGGGCGGCAACATGATCCAGCTTGGCGAACGCCTGAAGCCGGTGCTGGCGCAGATCAAGGCCAATATGCCGATTGGCATTGATGTGCATCAGGTCGCCGATCAGCCCGAAGTGGTGCAGCGCAGTATCGACGAATTCATGAAGGTGCTGCTCGAAGCCGTGGTTATTGTGCTCGGCGTCAGTTTCCTCAGCCTCGGTCTGCGTTCCGGCCTGGTGGTGGCACTCTGTATCCCGCTGGTGCTGGCGATCACCTTTGTCTGCATGCAGATATTCGGCATCGACTTCCAGCGCATTTCGCTCGGCGCGCTGATTATCGCGCTGGGCCTGCTGGTGGATGATGCGATTATCGCGGTGGAGATGATGCAGGTGAAGATGGAGCAGGGCTGGGATCGCTTCAAGGCGGCCAGCTTCGCCTATAAATCCACCGCCTTCCCGATGCTCACCGGCACGCTGATCACCGCTGCTGGCTTTGTGCCAGTGGGCTTCGCCAAATCCTCAGCCGGCGAATACACGTTTTCGATTTTCGCCGTCGTCACGATTTCGCTGGTGGTGTCGTGGATCGTGGCAGTGATTTTCACGCCGTTTATCGGCTTCAAGCTGCTGCCCAGCCCGAAGCCCGGCCATGCCCATGACGACCTGCACAAGCGCGGTGTCTATGCCTATATCCGGCCGGTCATCGCCTGGTGCGTGCGTTTCAAGTGGGTGGTGATTGTCATCACGCTGGGCTTCTTTGCCCTGTCGGTGTTCGGCTTCAAGTTTGTGCAGCAGCAGTTTTTCCCCAGTTCCAACCGGCCCGAATTGATGGTGGATTTGCGTCTGCCGCAGGGCGCCAGCATTGCCGCCACCCAGGTGGAAGCCGAGAAGCTGGAAGCGATGCTGAAGGGCGATCCGGATATCGAGAATTTCACCAGCTATATCGGCAGCGGCGCGCCGCGCTTTTATCTGCCGCTGGATATCCAGTTGCCGAATGATAATTTCGCCCAGATCGTGGTGCTGACCAAGGGCGATGCAGAGCGCGAACGGCTGCGCACCAAGCTGATCCAGGCTTTCCAGGAGGATTTCACGCTGCTGCGTGGCCGTGTCAACCGGCTGGAAAACGGCCCGCCGGTCGGCTTTCCGGTGCAGTTCCGCATCAGCGGGCCAGACCCGATGGAAGTGCGCCGCATTGCCTTCCAGGTCGCCGATGTGATGCGCGCCAATCAGAATACCCGCGATGTGAATCTGGATTGGAACGAACTCAGCAAAACCGTGCGGCTGGATGTTGACCAGGCCAAGGCGCGCCTGCTGGGCATCTCATCGCAGGATTTGGCGGCGGCGCTGAATGCGGCGCTCTCCGGCGTCACCATCACACAATATCGCGAAGGCAAGGAATTGATTGACGTGGTGGCGCGTGCCGAGGCGGCGGAACGGCTCAGCCTGTCCGGCATCAAGGATCTGAATGTTGGTGGCTCGGGCGACAATGCCCGCTCGGTGCCGCTGACCCAGGTGGCCGAGGTGCGCTATGCGCTGGAGGAGGGCATCATCTGGCGCCGTGATCGCCAGCCGGTGATTACCGCGCGCGCCGATGTGGTGGATGGCATCCAGGCGCCGGTGGTTTCGACCCAGATCGAGCCGTTGCTGAACGATCTGCGCAAGCAACTTCTGCCGGGCTATCGCATCGTGATGGGCGGTGCCATCGAGGAAAGCGCCAAGGGCAATGCCTCGCTGGCCGCCGTGATGCCGGTGATGGTGCTGATCATGGTCACGCTGCTGATGATCCAGTTGCAATCCGTGTCGCGCATGCTGCTGGTGCTGCTCACCGCGCCGCTCGGCCTGATCGGCATCACCGCCGCTCTGCTGCTGTTCAATGTGCCGTTCGGCTTTGTTGCGCTGCTTGGCGCGATTGCCCTGGCCGGCATGATCATGCGCAATTCGGTGATCCTGGTGGATCAGATCGAGCAGGATATCCGCGCCGGCCATGCCGCGTTTGAGGCCATCGTGGATGCCACCATGCGGCGTTTCCGCCCGATCATGCTCACCGCGCTGGCCGCTATCCTGGCGATGATCCCGCTGTCACGCTCGAATTTCTGGGGGCCGATGGCGGTGGCGATCATGGGCGGCCTGGCGGTGGCCACGCTGCTTACCGTGCTGTTCCTGCCGGCGCTTTATGCCGCCTGGTTCCGCGTCAAGCCGGAGAAAGCTCCGGCCTGAGAGATCAGGCCTGATCGTTCAGGTGGCAGGCACTGAGCCGGTTCGGTGCCACCTCACGCAACACAGGCTTTTCCGCCTTGCAGCGCGGCATGGCATGCGGGCAGCGCGGATGGAAATGGCAGCCGCTGGGCGGTTCCAGCGGTGAGGGGATTTCGCCGCTGATCGGCGTGTAGTCGCGTCGCTTGGCCACCAGCTTCGGCGCTTCCGCCAGCAAAGCCTGAGTATAGGGATGATTGGCGCCCTTGAACAATTCCTCGGTCGGCGCGCTTTCCACCACGCGGCCGAGATACATGATCACCACGCGGTCGGAGAGATGCTCCACCACCGCCAGGTTATGGCTGATGAACAGGTAGGTCAGGTTAAGCTGTTCGCGCAGGTCCATGAACAGGTTCAGCACCTGGGCCTGGATCGACACATCGAGCGCCGCCACGGCTTCGTCGCAAACGATGAAGCGCGGTTTCACGGCCAGGGCGCGGGCGATGCCGATGCGCTGGCGTTGGCCGCCAGAGAATTGATGCGGGAAACGCTTCTTGTAGCGCGGATCAAGGCCGACTTGCAGCAGCATGGCCTCCACATAGGCATCCTGCTCGTTGCGCTTGATCAGATCATGCGCCAGCGGCGCCTCGCCGATGATGTCCTCCACCCGCATGCGCGGATTGAGCGAAGCATAGGGGTCCTGGAAGATCATCTGCACGGCGAGCTTGTAGGCCCTGCGCTCGGCCGCGCTCATCGTGGCGATATCCTTGCCCTCGAAACGCATGCTGCCTTCGGTGACATCCATGATGCCGGCAACGATGCGGCCCAGCGTGCTCTTGCCGCAGCCGCTTTCGCCCACCAGGCCAACCACTTCGCCATGCTTCACGCTCAGCGAAACGCCATCCACCGCATGTACGGCGCGTTCCTGCATGCCGGCGCCCAGCAGGTTGGCCAGCTTGGCGGCAAAATCCAGCTTCCAGACGAAGCGCTTCGAGATATTCTCAAGATCAAGCATGGTGGTTGACATCGTTATAGCCCCCCGCTCATCGGGTGCTGGCAGCGCACACCATGGCCGGGGCTCAGTTCCAGCAGGTCAGGCATGCTGTCACAGGCAGCATCGGCATAGTCGCAGCGGGTCTTGAAACGGCACCCCGGCGGCAGGTTCAGCAAGGGCGGCGTCATGCCGGGAATCTGATAGAGCCGCTTGCCGCGCCCGCCCATATTGCCATGCGTGCCGGGCACCGAGCCAATCAGGCCGGCGGTGTAGGGGTGGCGCGGATGCTCGATCACATCAGCCACGCTGCCGGTTTCAACGATGCGGCCGGCATACATCACCATAACGCGGTCGGCCAGGCCGGCCACCACGGAAAGGTCATGGGTGATCCAGATCAGCGCCGTGCCGGTCTCGCGGCATAGTTTGCGCACTTCATACAGAATCTGGCCCTGGATGGTCACGTCCAGCGCCGTGGTCGGCTCGTCGGCGATGATCAGTTCCGGCTTGTTCAGCAGGGCGGTGGCAATGGCGATACGCTGCCGCATGCCGCCGGAAAGCTGGTGCGGATAGGCCAGCAGGCGATCTTCCGGCGCGGCAATGCCCACCGCCTTCAGCGTCTCCACGGCGCGGGCGCGGGCGGCGGCCTCGCTCACCTTGTCATGCGCCTGCACCGCCTCAATCATCTGCGTATCGACGCGCAACACCGGATTGAGCGTCATCATCGGATCCTGGAAGATCATGGCGATGCTCTTGCCGCGCAACTGGCGCAGCCGGTCCGGCTTGGCCTGGGCGATATCCTCGCCCTTGAACAGCACGCGACCGGCGGCGATATGGCCTGGTTGGTCGAGCAGGCCGATGATCGAGAAGCCGGTAATGCTTTTGCCCGAGCCGCTTTCGCCCACCAGGCCGAGAATTTCGCCCTGGTTGACCTCGAAGCTGACACCATCCACCGCCCGCACCACGCCGTCGCGGGTCGGGAAATGTGTTTCCAGGTTTTCGACTTTCAATGTGGGGGTCATTGCGTCAACGCTTGAGGCGGGGGTTGAGCACGTCGCGCAGCTGGTCGCCCACCAGATTGATCGCCACGATCACTAAGGTAAGCACGATGCCGGGAAACATCGAAATCCAGTAAACGCCGCTGAGCAGGAAGTCGAAGCCATTGGCGATCAGCATGCCGAGCGAGGGTTCAGTCACCGGCACACCGAGGCCAAGGAAACTGAGCGTGGCTTCCAGCGTGATCGAGCGCGCGATATCCACGGTGGCAATCACGATCAGCGGCGGCAGGCAATTGGGCAGCAGATGGCGCCACAGGATGCGGCTGCGGCTGAGGCCCAGGCAGCGCGCCGCCTCAACATATTCCTTGTTGCGTTCCACCAGCGCGGCGCCGCGTGCGGCACGGGCGAAATACGCCCATTGCACCGCCACCAGCGCCATGATCACCTTGTCCACGCCATTGCCCAGCACCGCCAGCAGGATCAGCGCCACCAGGATGGCGGGGAAGGAAAGCTGGATATCGACGATGCGCATGATCAGGGTTTCCACCCCGCCGCCGAAATAGGCCGCCGCCAGGCCGGCCGCGGCGCCGATTGCCAAAGCGCAGCTTACCGCCACCACGCCAACAAACAGGCTGATGCGCAAGCCGTGCAGCATGGCCGACAGCATGTCGCGGCCCTGGCCATCCGAACCGAGCCAGAATACCAGGCCATCGCCGGAAAGCTGGCCCGGCGCCAGGCGCGAATCCATGATGTCGAGCTTGGCAAGGTCATAGGGATCTTGCGGCGAAATCCACGGTGCCAGCAAAGCCGCCAGCAAGGCGAGGGCAAACAGCGCCAAGCCAAACAAAGCCAGCTTGCTTTCGGCAAATTCCGAAACGATCCGCTGCAACGGGGTTTGCGCCGGCGCCGGCGCCGTAATCGGGGAAGCCACGCTCTGGCTGCTCATTTTGCGCCTCCCAGCCGCACGCGCGGGTCCAGCACGGTATACAGGATATCCACCACCAGATTGATCACCACCAGCAGAAACACCACCACCATCAGATAGGCCACGATCACCGGCCGGTCGAGCTGGTTGATCGAATCGATCAGCAGCTTGCCCATGCCGGGCCAGGAGAAGATGGTTTCGGTGATCACGGCGAAGGCGATCAGCGCGCCAAGTTCCAGGCCGGTGATGGTGACTACCGGCACCAGGATATTCTTCAGGATATGCACGCCGATCACACGGCGTTCGCTGAGGCCCTTGGCACGGGCGAATTTCACATAATCCATTAGCATCACCTCGCGCGCAGTGGCGCGCGCCAGACGCACGATCAGGGCGCATTTTGAAAGCGCCAGCGTCACCGCCGGCAGCAGGATGTGATGCCAGCCCTTCACGGTCAGCACGCTGAGTTGCAGGCCCAGCACATCCACGGTGGGGCCGCGGCCGGAAGCCGGCATGATGCCGAGCTGCACTGCAAAGACCATGATCAGCATCAGCCCGACCCAGAAATTCGGCAGGCTGAAACCCAGCACCGAGCCGGCCATGATGGCGCGGGCACCGAGGCTCTCATGCCGCAGGCCGGCATAAACCCCGAGCGGCAGGCCGATCAGCACCGCCATCACCGTGGCGGTGATGGCAAGTTCCAGCGTTGCCGGCATCCGTTCCAGGATCAGC
Organism: Ferrovibrio sp.; assembly: GCF_017994015.1. Lineage (GTDB taxonomy): Bacteria > Pseudomonadota > Alphaproteobacteria > Ferrovibrionales > Ferrovibrionaceae > Ferrovibrio. Next base: position 47,312 of record NZ_JAGOLP010000014.1, read on the forward strand.
GCCATGGCCGGCTGGCCGTAGACAAAAGACTTGCCGAATTCGCCAATAAAGGCCGAACCGACAAAGCGCATGTATTGCACCCAGATCGGCTGATCCAGGCCTAGCGCCTTGGAGATTTGCTCGCGGTCAATCTCGGTGGCTTCCGGGCTGGCCAGCACCGCCAGCGGATCGCCCAGCAGATAGATGCCGCCAAAGACCAGCACCGACATCACAGCCACGACCAGCGCCGCTTGCAGCAGGCGCCGGATGATGAAAACCAACATCCCCCGATGTCCCTATCCGTTATGTTGCGCGGAGCCTAGCGGAAAGTGGGACACGGAACCAGTGCGAACCACACTCAACAATGCGCAAAAACTAACCTGCGCAAAAAAACACCTGTAACCCGAAACAGAAACGGCAGCGATGGTTTTCGCTGCCGTTACATCGAAGCCCAGGGTGAGCGGAAATTCAGTCTTCGTCGCCGTCAATCTCGTCAAGCGGCACGGCGCCGGCAGCGGCAGCCGCAGCCGGCGGCGCTTCGATGCCGGCCCGCTCGCGCTCGCGCGCTTCCCGCTTTTCCTTGCTGTCGCGCCGCTTGGCGGCCAGCAGCAGCACGCGGTCGAGTTCGGACTGGCTGCAAATGCCCAAGCTGACCGGATCGCGCGGCTTGATATTCGGCGCATTCCAATGGGTGCGGCTGCGCACGGAATCAATTGTTGCCTTGGTGGTGCCGAGCAGCTTCTGCACCTGGGCATCGCCCACTTCGGGGTGATATTTCAGCAGCCAGGCGATGGCATCCGGGCGATCCTGGCGCTTGGACAGCGGCGTGTAGCGCGCGCCCTTGGTCTTCTGCCGCGCCAGCGGCACGGTGGGCGCCAGCAGCTTCAGATTGGCGGCAGGATTGGCTTCGCAGCGGGCGATTTCCGCAGCGGTGAGCTGGCTGCTCGCCACCGGGTCCTGGCCCACAATACCAATGGCAACCTCGCCATCGGCGATGCCCTTCACTTCCAGCGGGTGCAGACCGCAGAAAAACGCGATCTGGTCGAAGGTCAGCTTGGTATTGTCGATCAGCCAAACGGCGGTGGCTTTGGGCATCAACGGTAGGGCCATGAGACGCATCCTTCTAGGCCGGGCAGCCGAGTGAGGTATGCCGGGCAGCCGGTTAGAGCCGCCCCGGTCCACGCCAGGCTGGGGGTGTCCGGAAATCGGGCGCCACTATACCCGAGCCGGCGCCCAACGCAACCGCCGAGCGGCTAGCTTTGCGCCATTATGTTCAAATGGTTAGCAAAACTTTGCCGATATGATCCCCCTGGTCCAGCCGGGCATGGGCCGCGCCGGCCTGGGCCAGCGGGAAGCGGGAATCGATCACCGGCCTGATCTTGCCGGCGGCGAAGGCGGGCCACACTTTGGCTTCCAGCGCGGCGGCAATGGCGCCCTTGAACGGCACCGGCCGGGGCCGCAAAGTCGAGCCGGTGATGCTCAGGCGGCGGCGCATCACATGGCTCAGCTCGGCTTCGCCCTTGGGGCCGCCTTGCAGGGCGATGATCACCAGCCGGCCGTCATCGGCCAGGGCCTTGATGTTGCGCGGCAGGTAGCTGCCGCCCACCATGTCCAGGATCACGTTCACGCCACGGCCATCGGTCAATTGCCGGATCGCCTCGCCAAAATCCTCGGTCTTGTAGTTGATGCCGCGCTCGGCGCCGAGCTGTTCAACAAAGCGGCATTTGGCATCCGTCCCGGCGGTGGCGAAAATACGCCCGGCGCCGAGTAGCTTGGCAAGCTGGATCGCCGCCACGCCGATGCCGGAAGCACCGCCATGGATCAGGATGCTTTCACCCGGCAGCAGGCCGCCACGATCGGCAATGTTGCTCCATACCGTGAACCAGTTTTCCGGTAGCGCAGCGGCTTCTTCCATCGACAGGCCACTCGGGATCGGCAGGCATTGCAGGCCTGGCGCGGTGCAATATTCGGCATAGCCGCCGCCGGCCACCAAAGCAGTCACCTTGTCGCCAACCTGCCAGCGTGTGGCGGCCTGACCCAGGGCAACAATTTCGCCGGCCACTTCCAGGCCGGGGATGTCGGGCGCACCGGGCGGCGGCGGATACATGCCGGAACGCTGCAACAGATCAGGCCGGTTCACCCCGGCCACGGCCACCTTGATCAGCACTTCGCCGGTTTCCGGCTGTGGCAGCGGGCGCAGGCCCGGCTGCAACACCTCGGGGCCGCCTGGGCTGGTGATCTCGATGGCGGTGATCTGCTGCGGCAACATTGGCTTTCCTCCGTTGAATGTCTCCTGCTGATCTAACGCTTGCCGGCGCCTGCGGCAAGGCTAGGATGTTGCAACAGGATCAGGGAGGGCGGCGATGGATTGGGATGAGGCGATGGGCAAGAAGCCGGCTGCGCCGAAATACGACGTCATGTCGGTTGCCGATCTTGAAGAGCGTATCGCCGAATTGCAGGCCGAGATTGAAACCATCCGCCAGGTGATTGCAAAGAAACAGGCGGCGCGCGGCGCAGCCGCGGGCTTCTTCAAACAATAGGCCCAAGCAACCGGGCCATGGCCTCAGCGTTCGGTAAGCTTCAATTCGATGCGGCGGTTACGGCGCAAGGCGATTTCGTCGCTGCGTTCATCCAGGGGCTGGTATTCGCCAAAGCCGGCAGCGGCCAGGCGCTCGGCCGGCACGCCCTGGGCGATGAGGAATTTGGTCACCGAAATGGCACGGGCTGATGAAAGTTCCCAGTTCGACGGGAATTGCGGCGTGTTGATCGGCACCTTGTCAGTATGGCCGTCAACCCGCAGCACCCAGGGCAGGTCGGTGGGAATTTTCTTCGAGATATCGATCAGCGTGCGCGCCAGCTTGGCCATCTGGTCGCGGCCCTGCGGGTTCAGGTCAGCCGAGCCGCTGGGAAACAGCACTTCCGACTGAAACACAAAGCGGTCGCCGACAATCTGGATATCGCGCCGGTCGCCCAGCGCCTGACGCAGCCGGCCAAAAAATTCCGAGCGATAGCTGGTCAACTCATCCACCTTGCGTGCCAGCGCGGCATTGAGCCGCTTGCCCATATCAAGCACTTGGGCCTGGCTGGCTTTTTCTTTTTCCTCGCTTTCGCGCAGGATTCGTTCGATCTGGCCCAATTGTTCACGCAAGGCCAGGATCTGGCGGTTCAGCAGGTCGATCTGGCTGCGCGCCTCGGCGCTGACACGGCGCTCCTGCTCCAGTGCGCCGCGTTCAGACACCAGCTTGCCATCCAGATCAACAATGATCTGCTTGGTTTCGGCCAGTTGTTTTTCGGCCTCGTCATGCCGGGCCTGGGCATCGCTTAACGCGGCGGCAAGCTGGTCGCGCTCGGCATTGCTGGCGGCCAAAGTGGCCTGCATCTGGCCCAGATTGAGGCGCAGGTCGTCGCTGGTTTTTTTCTCCAGCGACAATTGCTCCACCATGCGGGCTAGGTCGCCACGCAGGGCATCAATCGCCTTGTCCTTGCCTGAAATTGCATTGGCAAGGAAAAACTGCGCCAGGATAAACACTGCCAGCACAAACACGATCACCATCAGCAGGGTGGACAGTACGTCCACATAGCCCGGCCAGGGATTGCCGGCATTGCTGTCATTCCTGCGCCAGGCGCGGCTGGCCATGATCAATTGCCCCGGCGCTGGTTATCGGCCGCCGCTGCGATGGTGCGCGACAGCAGCTTGATCTCGGCGCGCATGTCATCCACCAGTTTGGTGCGGCCCTGGGCCGCATCATCCAGCAGGCGGGTGAGCAACAAGTCCATGTTGCGCAGATGGCCGCGGCTGGCGGCATCAAAGCCACCGCTTTCGGTATTCTGCGCCAGCTTGGCCATGATCGGCCGCATCTCGATCTGATGCTCGGTCAGTTTCAACAACAGGCCCTGTTCGGCGCGCATCTGCTCGGTCAGCAGGCTCAGCTTTTCATTCAGTTGCAGCAAGGCGGTACTGGCATTGCTGCGGTTATCCTCGCCGCGCGCCATGGTGCGTTGCAGATTGTCCAGGCTGTCGGCGGTCTGCTCCAGCAAAGCCTGAACATAAGCCGGCACCGACTGGTCGCCTTCCAGCACGCCGCCGCCGCCGACCCGGGTGAAGCCGGCGAGCCACTCCTCAAGATCGTTATAGAAGCGGTTCTGCGCCTGGCCGGCCTGCAAATCCAGAAAGCCGAGCACCAGCGAGCCGGACAGGCCAAGCATCGACGAGGAAAACGCCAGCCCCATGCCAACCAGGGGCCGCTCCAGGCCGCTTTTCAGCTTCTCGAACAGCACATTGATATTCTCTTCGCCGCTCAGCGAAAGGCCGGAGATCGTATCGCTCACCGAGCCGATGGTTTCCAGCAGGCCCCAGAAAGTGCCGAGCAGGCCGAGAAACACCATCAAACCGATGAAATAGCGCGAGATATCGCGGGCTTCATCCAGCCGCGAGCCGACGGAATCGAGCAGGGCGCGGGTGGCGGCGGCGGAAACCTGGCCGCGTGGGCCACGGTTTTCCAGCATCTTGGCCAGCGGCGCCAGCAGGTTGGTGGGTTTGCCGACATGCGGCACGGTGCTGGTAAGCTGCGATTTCTGCCAGGCTTCCAGCCAGTTGGCTTCGCTGCCCAAAAGCAGGGTCTGGCGGAAGCTGAACAGAATGCCGATCAGCGCCACGGCGGCGATCAGGCCGTTGAGTGCCGGATTGGCCAGGAAGGCGCGCTGCAACGGCGCGTGCAGTACAAAGACCACGGCGCCTACGGCGATTAAAAACAACACCATGCGCAGCAGGTAGCGGCCCGGTTTGGTCATGCCTGCACCTTCTCCTGAATATAAGTCGGTCGCGGTCGCCCAAGGGCAACAGTTATGCAATTACGCAGCGAATATGGCTTTTCCGGGGCGATATCCCGGGAAAACATTGCCGTCAGCGGCCGACGGTGACCACTTCAACGCGGTCGGCCGGGCTATTGTCGGTCGGGGCGCCAAGCGCGCGCACATCAATGCGGGTGGAGCGGATACCGCGATCAATCAGGAAACCGCGCACCGCCAAAGCCCGGCTCAGCGACAGGCGGCGGGCGCCGCTGGCGGCATCGGCGCCGGAAGCGCTGGCATAAGCCCTGATCTGGATGCGGTCTTCGGTATTGGTCAGGCTGCGTGCCATGGCTTCCAGGGCGGCGCTGCCATTGCCGGCCAGTTCGCTCTTGCCCGGCTCAAACACCAGGTTGACCTGGCCGGCACCGCCCGGCAACGGCGTCGGGGCGGCAGAGGCAGCCGGCGGCGGGGTGAGCAGAGCGGTCTGCTGGCTGGCCGGATTGCTGCTAGCGGGCGGGCGCACCAATGGTGCAGCGGCTGTTGGGGCGGCGGGCGGCGCGGCAGCGGCGGGCATGGGTGCCGGGGCTGGCGTCGCAGTGAGCGGGGTTGGTGCCGGTGCCGTGGCCGAGGGCGGTGTGGGCAATTGCAGCGGCATGCCGGCAGCAGGCGCGGCGGCAATAGCGGGTGCGCTGATGCTGGGAACGCTGACGCTGGGCGTGCTGATGCTGGGCGGCGGCAGATTGACGCTGGCAACAGGTGTCTGCGTCGACGGGCGCGTGGCGGGTGCCGGCTTGGCAACCACGGGTTTGCTGGTGGCTTTGGGCGCCGGGGTCGGGGTGTTGGCCACCGCCGGTGTGGCGCTGCTGGCAGCGGGCGCGGCGCGGCTGGCCTTGCTGGCGGCCGGCGGGCGCAGTTTCACCTTCTTGCTGCTGCGCTTGGTGCTGGTCTCGGGGCCGGTTTCACCCAGCAAGGGCTTGGGCATGCCGCCCAGCACGGCAGCTTGCGGATTCTGCGCGCCGGCAAAGCCAGGCAGCGGCGGTCCCAGGCGATCCAGCGCCTGCATGTTCACGATCACGCTGCCGCCGCCAACATAACTGGTCTGGGCCACAGCGATATGGGAAACCGGCAGCGCCAGCGCCAGCGCGGCGAGCGAAAGCTTTGTCAGCTTGACGGCCATTGGTTTAATCCCCCGGTTACGCAATACCGCACGAACGATAGCGGACCTTGGCCACTAGCTCAACCCGGCAAACTATTCAACTTAGAGCGAATTAAGCCGGTTTATTGAGCAATTTCTGGATCGGGGTATACAGCGTGTCATTGCTGGCCAGGATATCGCCGGTGGCCTGCATGGTGTCGCCGCCGCGCAGGTCGGTGACCAAGCCGCCGGCCTCGCGCACCAGCACAATGCCGGCAGCAATATCCCAGATCGACAGGCCACGTTCCCAGAAGGCGTCATAGCGCCCGGCGGCAACATAGGCCAGGTCCAGTGCAGCGGCGCCCATGCGGCGGATGCCGGCCACTTCCGGCATCACGGCGGCCAGTTCGCGGCGGAACTGGGCATGGTCGCCACGGCCATGGAACGGAATGCCGGTGGCCAGCACCGCATCAGGCAGCTTGCGGCGGGCGGAAACCCGCAAGCGGCGTTCGTTGACATAGGCGCCCTGGCCCTTTTCGGCCCAGAACAGCTCGTCGCGCACCACGTCCAGCACGATGCCGGCAATCAGCTCGCCTTCACGCTGCACGGCGATGGAAATGGCAAAATGCGGAATGGCATGCAGGAAATTGGTGGTGCCGTCGAGCGGATCGATGACCCAGTAATTCTTGCCATCCTTGGCCTCGATGCGGCCGCCTTCCTCCATGATGAAGCCGAAATCCGGCCGCAGCTTGGCTAATTCCACCTGCAAGGCCTTTTCGGCCTTGCGGTCGGCGGCGGAGACAAAATCGGCTGGCCCCTTGCGGCTGACCTGAAGATGCTCAACCTCGTTGAAATCGCGCAGCAGGCCACGCGCAGCCTTGCGCGCCGAATTGGTCATCGCGTTGATCAGGGCGGATCGCAGGGCCATGGGATTCGTGCTCGACCGAATAAAAAGGAAGCCGGGGGGTGGCGGAAAGGCGCGGAACCTATCAGCCAAGCCCCGGATTGGCAATTGCTTGGTGAAACGCCTGCACCGCCGCTGCCGGACCGCCCGGATGCTGCCAGATACCGGCTGAAACCGCCAGGAAATCCGCCCCGGCACGCACCAGCGGGGCGCAATTCTCCGCCGTGATGCCGCCGATGGCAACGCAGGGTATTTCCATCAAATCATGCCACCAGGCCACCAGATCGGGTTCGGCCTGGAATTTCGGCTGCTTGGTGCTGGTGGGGAAGAAGGCGCCAAAAGCCACGTAATCCGCCCCGGCCTCGGCCGCTTCCATCGCCAGATGGCGGGAATTGTGGCAGGTGACGCCAACAATACGATCCGGGCCGAGCAGGCGCCGGGCTTCCTCATAGGGCGTATCCTGCTGCCCGATATGCACACCATCGGCGCCCAGCTTCACGGCCAGGTCGGGCCGGTCGTTGATCAGCAGCGCCACGTCATGTTCATGGCAGATCGGCAGCACAGCCTCGGCGGCGCGGCGGAAGGCATTGTCGGCGGCCGGTGCCTCGCCATCCTTGAGGCGCAGTTGCAGGCAGGCCACATCGCCAGCGCCGCAGGCGGCCTTGAGCTGTTCGGCAAAGGCCGCCGGATCAATCACCGGGGGTGTAATCAGATAGAGCCGCGTGGTGGTCGCTTGTTTGCTGCTCATGCCAGGAAAGCCTTCAACGCATCCAGGGTTTCATCGGGCTTTTCGCCCATCATCAGATGGCCACAATCCGCCAGCACATCGACCCGCGCCTGTTTGAGCTTTTTGGCAAAGGCCGCGCCGCCGCGCGCCGGGGTCATCATGTCGCGGGCGCCAGACAGCACTTGCACCGGGCAGGTTATCGCCGCCGCTGCCGCATCGCCGCCGGCATAGGCGTTGCAGATGCGGAAACCGGTGGCTAAAGCCTCACGCGGGGCGCGGTCGGTGAGCCGGATCGCGCCACCCAGCAGCCAGCCGCCGGGATTGCGGTTGCCGCCGATATGGCTTTTGCGCGCCAGCATCCAGTCATTCATCAGCGCGATGGCCTTGAAGTCGCCGCTATCGGCCAGCGCCTGCAATTCCGGGTTCACCGCCATCGGCAGGCCGAAGCCGAGCAGCGACAATTTGCTCACCCGCCCCGGATGCCGTGCGGCGGCTTCAAGCCCGATCAGCGCGCCCATCGAATGGCCCACCAAGGCGGCTTGCTCAATGCCAGCTGCATCCAGCAGATGCGGCAGCCAATCAGCGAAAGCCTCAATGCTCTGCGGCATCGGCCCGTCTGACTTGCCATTGCCCGGCAGGTCCACGGCCAGCACCGACCAGCCATGATAGGCGAACCAGCGGGTTTGCAGCGCCCAGATGGTATGGTCGCAGGCATTGCCATGGATGAACACCACGGCGGGCTGCGCCTTGTCGAAGGCCTTGCCGCCGGTGGCTGCGAATACTTTTTTACCCTGAACCTCAAGCCACATTGCTGTCGTCCCTTACTCGGCGGCTTGCGCGGGGATCGCCTTGGCGGCGGCGCGCAGGGCCTGATTCAAATCGTCGATCAGGTCGGCCGGGTCTTCCAGGCCAACAGACAGCCGCACCAATTCCTCGCCGATGCCGGCGGCCTTGAGTTCCGGCGCGCTCATCTGCTGATGCGTGGTGCTGGCGGGATGGATCACCAGCGACTTGGCATCGCCAACATTGGCCAGATGCGAAAACACCTGCAACGCCTCGATCAGCGCCCGGCCGGCAGCGCGGCCGCCCTTGACGCCGAAGCTGAACACCGCGCCGCTGCCCTTCGGCAGCAGCTGCTTGGCCAGCTCATGATCCTTATGTTCCGGCAGTTCGGGATAGCTGACCCATGCCACGCCCTTATGGCCTTTCAGGAAAGCCACCACCTTGCGCGCATTCGCCACATGGCGCTCCATGCGCAACGGCAGGGTTTCCACGCCTTGCAAGATATGGAAGGCATTGGTGGGGCTGAGGCAGGCGCCGAAATCGCGCAGGCCCTCGGCACGGGCGCGCATGATGAAGGCGGCGGGGCCGAATTCCTCGGCGAAATCCAGGCCGTGATAGCCGGCATAGGGTTCGGTCAGGGTGGGGAATTTGCCGCTGGCTTCCCAATCAAACCGGCCGCCATCGATCAGCGCGCCGCCGATGGCAACACCATGGCCGCCGAGGAATTTGGTGGCCGAATGCATCACCAGATCGGCGCCATGTTCAAAGCCCTTGAACAGATAGGGCGTGGCGAAAGTGCAATCCAGCATCAGCGGCAGGCCGGCTTCATGTGCGATGGCGGCCCAGGCCGGCACGTCCAGCACTTCCAGGCCGGGGTTACCCAGAATCTCGCCAAATACCAGCCGGGTTTCCGGCTTGATCGCCGCCTTCAGCGCGGCATGGTCGCGCGGATCGACAAAGCTGGTGGTGATGCCGAAGCGCGGCAGGGTATGCACCAGGATATTATAGCTGCCGCCATAGATGTTGCGGCTGGCGACGATATGGCCGCCCTGGCCCATCAGTGTGGTGATGGCCAGATGCAACGCCGCCTGGCCCGATGCGGTGCACACCGCGCCAACGCCGCCTTCCAGCGCCGCCAGCCGTTCTTCCAGCACCGCCACGGTGGGGTTGGAGATACGCGAATAGATATGGCCGGCGCGTTCCAGGTTGAACAAGGCCGCGGCATGATCGGCATCGCGGAACACATAGCTGGTGGTCTGGTAGATCGGCAGCGCACGGGCGCCAGTGGTCGGGTCGGGCTGCTGGCCGGCATGCAGGCTCAGCGTGTCGAAGCCAAGGAATTTCGGGTCCATCGGGTGCCTCTTGTGCGAATCACGGCAGGACTTTACTGCATGCCGGGCAAAAAAATAGGCCGCCCCACATTTACCGGGACGGCCATGAATTGCCTCAACCTCAAACTGGCCGAATTAACGCACCGGCCCGGGTTCGAGTCAAGCATATGTAACGGATTGTAACGGGGGATATGTGCCGGAAAAGGCGGCCGCCGCGAGGCACCCACATGGACGGGCTAAAAACTGGCGCGACGGCCGTTTTAAGTTCCAACAGGGAGGAAACACGAGACTAACTGGGGCTACTTTAGCTTACCCCGCTTAATGAAGCGTGAAGCTGGATTGGCGGTTTTCTGCTCGCAGAAATAGTGTACGGTCGGCGCCATGGCTGAACGACCCGAGATAGCGCCGCAGCCGGTGCCAGATCGCCTGCTGGATGCGGCATTGGAGTGTTTTCGCCGCCTGGGCATTCACCGCGCACGGGTGGAGGATATCGCCAGCGCCGCCGGCATGGCGCGCACGGCTGTTTATCGTTTCTACCCCAGCAAGCGCGCCATCGCCGCCGCCGTGGTGGCGCGGGTGCTGCTGACCGACGAGGCCCGGCTGGCCGATTTGGCGCGCAACCGTGATCGCAGCCCGGTGGCGCGGCTGAAAGCCGTGTTGCTGGCTGAGGCCGAATTGATGCGGCTGCTGCTGGCGGATCGCTGCCTGGCTGAATTGCTGGCGATGGTATTGCTTGAAAACAGCGATGTGTGGGAACAGCACCGGCGCGGCCTGCGCGGGCTTTATGCCGGCGTGCTGCGTGATGGCCAGCGTGCCGCCCGCTGGCGCAATGGCAATATCGAAGCACTGGCCCAGACAGTGGAGGATTTGACCCGGCCATTGCACGATGCGCGCCTGCTGCTGGAAAGCGGCCCGCGTGAAGTCGCCCTGGTGGATGCGGTGCTGGAATGGCTGGAGCGGCGCACGCGCTAGGCTTATACTGCCGCAGGATCAAACTGGAGCCGCGTCTGTGTTGTCACGCCTGATCGAACCGCAAAGCCGCTGGGGCCGCGCCCTGGCCAGCCTGGGCCTGGGCTTCGGCCTGCCGGTTTTGCTTTATGGTATCCTGCTGCTGCGCAGCCATGGCAACGAGCCGCAGGGCATGTGCGCCCGGGTGCCGGGCAATAGCGGCACCCTGCCGATCCAGATGGGGCGCGGCGATGGCGATTTCACCTGCGGCCTGAACTGGGATTACACCCTCTGGAACCTGGCGCTGCCGGCGCTCGGCTTCGCCCTGCTGGCCTATCTGCTGATGGGCTTGGCTGCCCGCAAATCTCAGGGCTGAATTTCGCGCATTTTTGCCGGGTCGATACGGCAATCCAGGATATTGGGCTGGAACACCGCGCCGATCAGCAGCCGGCCCTGGTGATGCGCTGCCACGCTGGCGCCGGAGAGCAGTTCGCCCGGATCGCCAAAAGCCTGCATTACGCGGGTAGCGCCGCGCTGGTCGCGGTCGATGCGCAGCACCAGGCTGGGGCTGGCCTTGTCGGCATTGCGGGCATGGCCGATGAAGGCAAAGGCATTGGGATGCAGCGCCGCCCACAGCGCGCCGCTGGAATCGTAGCGCAGATTGTCCACCCCGCCGGGCAAAGCCAGCGAACCGCTGCGTTTGAGCAGGCCGCTGGCCGGATCACGCTCAAAGGACAGCAGCATGCGCCACTGCGTTGAACCGACCAGGGCGGACAGCCCATCCGGGGTCAGCGCGATGCCATTGGCAAAGGCGATATCCTCGGCCACCGGGCGGGTGCCGCGCGCATCGTGGTAGATCACCGTGGAACGCGCCAGTTGCAGGATATTCTCCACGCCATGCATCCAGCGCGGGCCGCTGCCGCGGTCATTGGTCAGGTAGAAACTGTCCGGCCCGGCGGCAACGATGCCGTTGGGGCTGACGAACAGGTCGCTGCCGATGCTGCCGAGATGGCGCAGGCGGCGGCCGGCCAGCTCAAAAAACTCCACCGTGCTGCGCTCGTCGCTGCGCTGGTTGATGACTTGCAGAATCCACGTGCCGGTGGCCGGGGCATGCAAGGCGATGCCGCGCGGCCGGAATGGCATGCCGCCAGGCAATTCCAGCGCCACCGGCGGGGCGGGGCCGAAGCTGGCCAGATCGTAATACCACAGGCCGCCATTCTGGGCGCGGTTGCGGCGGTCATGCGCTGAGATGATGGCGCCGCTGCCATCGGGCAGGATCAGGATATCTTCCGGCCCGGCCGGCGATGGCACCGGGGTGCATTGCCCGGCCATAAAAGGCTCGGCGCTCTGATAGGCGCCACCCAGCCAGGCGGTGTAGATGCCATACACCACCAGCATGGCGGCCAGGAACAGCCACCAGCGGCGCAGGCCGGCGCGCTTACGCGGCGGGATCGGTGCCTTGGCCATCGTCCAGCGTCTCGTTCATGAATTGCAGGCGGGCGAGGCGGGCATAGAGGCCGCCTTCGCGCATCAGGCTGTCATGCCGCCCGCTGGCGACAATGCGGCCTTTTTCCATCACCACGATCCGGTCGGCCTTCTGCACAGTGGCCAGGCGATGCGCGATCACCAGCGTGGTGCGGCCACGCATCAGCCGCTCCAAAGCCAGCTGCACCTTGCGTTCGCTTTCGGCATCCAGCGATGAAGTGGCTTCGTCCAGCAGCAGGATCGGTGGATCGCGCAGCAGGGCGCGGGCAATGGCGATGCGCTGGCGCTGGCCGCCGGAAAGCCGCACGCCGCGCTCGCCCAGATAAGTATCGTAGCCCTGCGGCAAAGCCTGGATGAAGCCATGCGCGGCGGCGGCTTCGGCGGCAGCGCGGATTGCGGCATCATCGGCCTCGGGGCGGCCATAGCGGATATTCTCGGCCACGCTGGCGCCGAAGATCACCGGTTCCTGCGCCACGAGGCCGATCTGGCGCCGCATCGCCACCGGATCAAGCCGGCGCACATCCAGGCCGTCGATGCGGATCGTGCCGCCCTGCGGATCGTAGAAGCGCTGCAAAAGCTGAAACAGCGTGGTCTTGCCGGCACCGGAGGGGCCAACAATCGCCACGGTTTCGCCGGCCGCGATATCCAGGCTCAGATTGTCGATGGCGGCGCTGCCGGGCCGCGCCGGATAGGCAAAGCGGATGGCATCAAACTGCACCTGGCCGCTGGCCCGCGCCGGCAGTTGCAGCGGCTGTGCCGGCACCGGCAGGCCGGGTTCGGTGCCCAGCAGTTGCATCAGCCGTTCGGCGGCACCGGCGGCGCGCTGCACATCGCCCCACACTTCCGACAACGCACCCACGGCGGCGGCGCCGATCACGGCATAAAATACAAAGGCGGAAAGCTCGCCGCCCGACATCTCGCCGGCAAACACCGCCTTGCCGCCGATCCACATCACGGCATTCACCGCGCCGAAAACCAGCAGCATCACCAGGGCGGTGAGCGAGGCGCGCGCCCGGGTGCGGCGCACGGCGGTGCCGAAGGCACTTTCAGCATTCTGGCCGAAGCGGCGTGCCTCGCGCGCCTCGGCGGTATAGGCCTGTACCGTGGTGATGGCATTCAGCGTTTCGCCGGCCTGGGCGGAAAGATCGGCCACACGATCCTGGCTCTGGCGCGACAGCACCCGCAGGCGGCGGCCAAACACGATGATCGGCAGCACCACCAGCGGAATCACCAGCGCCACCAGCATGGTCAGGCGTGGTGAGGTGATAAGCAGCAGCGCGGCGCTGCCGATGAACAGCAGCAGGTTGCGCAACGCCACCGAGATGGATGAACCGACCAGGGTCTGGATCAGTTCGGTATCGGTGGTCAGGCGCGACAACACCTCGCCGGTGCGGGTACTTTCAAAAAAGGCCGGCGACAATTTCAGCACATGGGCGAACACCGCCTTGCGCACATCCGCCACCACCCGCTCGCCAAGCCAGGTGACACAGTAGAAGCGGGCATAGGTGGCAATCGCCAGCACCACCACCACGCCGAACAGGGCGCCGAAATAGAGATCGAGCATGGTGCCGTCGCCGCCGCTGCCGAAGCCGACATCAATCACCCGGCGGATCGCCTGGCCGATGCCCAGCACCGCCACGGCGGCCACCACCAGGGCAACACCGGCACCGGCGGCGATCCAGCGATAGGGCAGAACAAAGCTGAGCAGGCGGGCCAGCGGCCCGAAGCCGGGGCGCCCCGAGGCTTTGGCGGAGGGCGTGGCGGAGGAGGAGGGAGCGGCAGGTGATGTCATGGTGTCCAGCGGTATACCAGCCGGGCCGCCCGCTGCCCAGCGGTGCGCCGGGCCAGTTGCAGGGGTGCGGCATTGGCGCACCGGGCATGCTCTGGCGCTTTCCGGGCTTGCGGAGCCGGCCCGGTTTGGCTATAACCCGCCGCCATTGCGGAATTCACTGATGGCCGGGCCTAGACTTTTGCCCCGGCCGGGAGACTGAGACATGAAGCCGGATATCCATCCCGATTACCACGAAATCAAGGTGCAGATGACCGATGGCACGGTCTACAGCACCCGTTCCACCTACGGCAAGGCTGGCGATGTGCTGGCGCTGGATATCGATTCGAAGTCGCATCCGGCCTGGACTGGCGGCCCGGCGCGCCTCAACGAGGCCGGTGGTCAGGTGGCCAAGTTCAACAAGCGCTTCGCGGGTTTCGGCCTGAAGAAGTAAGGCTTTTCCGGGCCAAACACCCGGGGTTAGATTGAACAGGCGGCCTATGATCAGGCCGCCTGTTGTCTTTCCGGCAATCCATGTGTTGCCGGCGCGTCTTGGACGAATCGATGAGCCAGGTCTATCAAGCCGCCTCTTTTTCGCTCGGCAGTGAAGTGGTCACCATCGTGATGGTGGCGGCCAGTGCGGTTGCCACCCAGGAGATGGCGGCGCGCTCCTTTGCAGGCCTCAGGCCGCATTTCCGCAATTCCACTGTGGTGCTCGCCACCCAGCAATTGGGCCTGGCGCCGCAATTCACCGGCCCACGCCATGTGCTGGAAGCCCTGCGCGGCAAGACTTTGGGCGATTTCCGCTGGCAGCCCATCGTTATCAGCTAGAAAAAAAGGGGCTTGAAAGCCCCAACCCGCCTTCCTACATCGTCGTTGTCCCGGTGCCGCTTGCGGATCGGGGCATAACAGCGGCTCGGCCAATCCTGGCGGGTCGCGCAGATCTCTTGTCGCTCAAGGAGGATAAGACCCATGCGTGCTTTCGACATTTCCCCCCTGCTGCGGTCCAGCATCGGCTTCGACCATGTCAACCGCCTCTACGATCTTGCCAGCCGGCTTGACGAATCGAGCCTTTCCTACCCGCCCTACAATATCGAGAAACGTGGCGAGGACGCTTACCGCATCACCATGGCGGTGGCCGGTTTCCGCCTCGATGAACTGGATGTGACGGTGAAGGAAAACAGCCTCACCATCGCCTCGAAGGTGGTGGAGCAGCCGGCCGAGGCTGAGGGCGTGACCTACCTGCACCGCGGCATTGCCCGCCGCGCCTTCGAGCGCCGCTTCGAACTGG
Organism: Ferrovibrio sp.; assembly: GCF_017994015.1. Taxonomy (GTDB): domain Bacteria; phylum Pseudomonadota; class Alphaproteobacteria; order Ferrovibrionales; family Ferrovibrionaceae; genus Ferrovibrio. The sequence goes on from NZ_JAGOLP010000014.1 coordinate 62,454, forward strand.
CCGATACCGTGAAAGTGGTGGGCGCCCAGTTGGTGGATGGCCTGCTGCATATCGAGCTGAAGCGCGAAGTGCCCGAGGCCAAGAAGCCGCGTCAGGTGCCGATCCTGGCCGGCAGCCAGCCGCAGAGCCTGCGCGCTGCCTAAGCCGACCTAACGCTCGCTATGGAGCCCGGGTGGCAACACCCGGGCTTTTTTATTGCTGCTGAATCTCGCAAAGCGGGCATGGGATGGTTAAGGTACACCCAAAAGAGGGTGTCCATGAGCGAATCAATACCAGTGAATACACCTGAGCGGCTGGATTTTCAGCCCGCTCCCGGCCTGGCTCGGCTGCTGCTGCGCAACTTCTTTTATGGTCTGCTGACCCTGGGTTTTTATCGTTTCTGGGCGCGCACCAATCTGCGGCGTTATCTGTGGGGCGCGGTGCGGTTGCAGGATGAGCCGCTGGATTATACCGGCACCGGGCGCGAACTATTCCTCGGTTTTATCATCGTGATGGCGGTGTTTGTGCCGGTATCGCTGATCTATGGCGGCATCCAGGTGGCGCTGGCCGGCGATGCGCCCGCCCTGGCCAGCCTGGATGGCCTCTACTTCATTGTGTTGTTGCTATTGGTGGCGGTGGCGCAATTCCGTGCCCGGCGCTATCGCCTGTCGCGCACATTGTGGCGCGGCATCCGCGCCGGCCAGGGCGGTTCAAGCTGGGCATATCTGGGCCGCTTTGCGCTCTGGTTGCTGGCCGCCATCGTCACCTTGGGCTTCAGCATACCCTGGGCTGCCGCCGATCTGGCGCGCTACCGCATGCGGCATACCTATTGGGGCAGTTTCCAGGGCGATTTCGTCGGTGCGCCCAATCAACTGTTGCTGCCGATAGCCTGGATGTGGGGCGCATTGGTCGGCATGCTGGGCTGGTCGGTCTATGATTTCTTCACGTTGGCCGATGGCATGCAGCGGCAAATCGCAGTCTACAAGATTATGACTGGCGGTGCCTTGATGCCGGTGCTTTTCATCTATTTCCAGATGGCCTGGCTGCGCTGGTATATCGATGGCATGCGGCTGGGGCCGTTGCGTTTCAAGGCGGATTTCAGTGCTGCAGCTTTGTTCTGGCGCCTGGCCCTGGGCGGATTGCTGGTTTTGATTGCCGTGGGCGCGCTGTGGATCGGGCTCGGCTTTGCGATTGGCATGGCCGCCGTCAATGGCGGTCTGACCCAGGAAACCGCCTTCGGCAACCCGCTGGTCATCCTGGCGATCGTGCTGATGTTGCCGCTGTTGTTGCTCTGCCTGCGGCTGGCCTATTACTACCTGATGTTCATGCCGGCCCTGCGGCGCGTGGTGCTGGGGGTGAGCGTGATCGGCCTGGATGCCGCCATGCTGGCGCAACAGGCTGCACCGGACCAGATGCGCAGCGGCGAGGGACTTGCGGATAGTTTCGATATACCCTTGTAGGCATGGTGACGCTGGATAGTGAAATTGAAGCCATCCTGTTTGATGGCAAAAGTGCCGCGCCGCATGCGGTGCGGATAGAACTGGCCGGCGATGCCTTGCTGCTGCTGGATACTGCCAGCGGCGCCGAGCGGGCGCGCTGGCCCTGTGCCGCGATTCGCCTGGTGGATGGCCGGATCAAGCCTGAAAGCACGGCGCCGTTCCGGCTTGGCCTGCTTGAACCCGGCAGTGCAACATTAACGCCGGCCCGGCTGCGGCTGCCAGCGGAGGCTTTGCCTTTCATTTTGGCTGCCGTGCCGGCATTGCGGGCGCGGCGGCAGAAAGTGTCGGCCATGCTGAAGGCGCAGCGTTATCTGCTCGCTGCCGTGCTGGGCGTGATGCTGCTGGTGATCGGCTTTTTTGCCGCCGTGCCACTGCTGGCCAATGCGGCGGCGCAGGTGGTGCCGGCCAGTTGGGAGATCAAGCTGGGCGAGCGCCTGGCGCCGGCTGCCATCCAATGGTTGACGCGCGGCGCGGGCGGTGTCTGTGCCCACCCCGATGGCAAAGCCGCCTTGCAGAATCTGGTATTGCGGCTGGAAGCCGTGCCGCCGGCCTTGCGCATGCCGATCAAGGTGGTGGTGGTGCAGTCGCCGGTGCTGAATGCCTTTGCCCTGCCGGGTGGTCAGATCCTGCTCACCAGCGAATTGCTGAAAAAAGTCTATAACGAACAGGCCCTGGCCGGCATCCTGGCGCATGAAATGGGCCATGTTGGCGCAAGGCATAATGTGGCGGGCTTTTTGCGCTCCAGCGCCTATGGCGTGATGCTTGGCCTGCTGCTGGGTGATGTGGTCACTGGCATCGGGCTGGTGGGTGGTTTCCAGTATCTGCTGGATATGGCCTTCACCCGCGAATTTGAGGCCGAGGCAGATGAGGCGGCTTTGCAGCGCCTGCTGGCAGCCGGCTTTGATCCGGCCCAGGTGGCGGGTTTCTTTGATCTTTTGGCGGCGCGCGAAGCCGGCAAGGGGATACCGGAATTGCTCAGCAGCCATCCCGGCAGCGAGGGCCGGGCGGAATATTTCCGCCGCCACCAGCGCGGCATCATTCCGCTATTGCCGGGCGATTGGCTGGCTATCAAAGGGATATGTCAGACTGTCTCGCTGAAATGAAAACGGCCCCCGCCGGTTGGGCGAGGGCCGCTGAAGTGGAAGATACCTGATCGCTCAGGCAGTGGCGGAGAGCGCCGCCACGCCGGGCAGTTCCTTGCCTTCGAGCCATTCCAGGAAGGCGCCGCCGGCGGTGGAGACATAGGAGAATTCCTCGGCCACGCCGGCATGGCGCAGGGCTGCCACGGTGTCGCCGCCGCCGGCCACGCTGAGCAGCCGGCCGGATGCGGTGAGGGCCGCAGCCGTGCGCGCCACCATCACGGTGCCGGCATCAAACGGCGCCGTCTCAAAGGCGCCGAGCGGGCCGTTCCATACCAGGGTCTTGCAATCGGCCAGCACGGTGCCGAGCCGTGACGCCGCCACCGGGCCGATATCCAGGATCATCTGGTCGGCCGCCACGCGGTCGGCGGCCACCACCTTGCTCGGGGCGCCGGCCTTGAATTCACGCGCCACCACCACATCGTCGGGCAGTATAACAGCGCAGCCGCGTGTCACGGCATCACGCAGGATGTCGCGCGCGGTATCGGCCATGTTCTTCTCGCACAGGCTCTTGCCCACTTCGCGGCCCTGGGCAAACAGAAAAGTGTTGGCCATGCCGCCACCGATGATCAGCTTGTCCACCTTGCCGAGCAGGTTGCCGAGCAATTCCAGCTTGGTGGAAACCTTGGCGCCGCCAATCACCGCAGCCACCGGATGCTCCGGCTTTTCCAGCGCCGCCGAAAGATGCTTCAGTTCCACTTCCATGTTGCGGCCGGCATAGGCCGGCAGCAGATGCGCCAGCGCCTCGGTGGAGACATGGGCGCGATGCGCGCAGGAAAAGGCGTCGTTCACATAGATATCGCCGAGATCGGCCATCATCCGGGCAAAGGCGCTGTCGTTCTTTTCTTCTGCCGGATGGAAACGGGTGTTTTCCAGCAGCACGATGCCGCCCTTGCGCAGGCGGTCAATCGCCGCCTTGGCAACATCACCAACACAATCCTCGGCGAAGCCCACGGCGGAACCCAGCGCGGTGGCGAGCGCTGCCGCCACCGGCTTGAGGCTCATTTCCGGCACCACCTTGCCATCCGGCCGGCCGAAATGCGACAGCACCACCACCTTGGCGTCCTTGCGCGACAATTCGTGCAGGGTCGGCAGGATGCGGGAGATGCGCAGATCGTCGGTGATGCGCCCGTCCTTCATCGGAACGTTGAGGTCGACGCGCACCAGCACGATCTTGCCGGCGACATCCACATCATCAAGGGTGCGGAAACGAGCCATGGTCACGCGCCTCTCAGAGCTTCGCCATCGCGACGGCGGTGTCCGACATGCGGTTGGAGAAGCCCCACTCGTTATCGTACCAGCTCAGCACACGCACCAGATTGCCATCCATCACCTGGGTTTGCAGCAGGTCGAAGGTGGAGGAATTCGGATTGTGGTTGAAGTCGCTGGAAACCAGCGGGTCGTTATTCACACCCAGCACACCCTTCAGCTTGCCATTGGCAGCGGCGATGATGGCGGCATTCACTTCTTCCTTGGTGGTGGCGCGCTTGGCCACGATCTTCAGGTCGATCAGCGACACATTCGGGGTCGGCACGCGGATCGCGGTGCCATCCAGCTTGCCCTTCAGTTCCGGCAGCACCAAGCCCACCGCCTTGGCGGCGCCGGTGGTGGTGGGGATCATGCTCAGCGCGGCGGCGCGGGCGCGATAGAGATCCTTGTGCATGGTGTCCAGCGTCGGCTGGTCGCCGGTATAAGCATGGATCGTGGTCATGTAACCCTTCTCGATGCCCACCAGTTCGTTCAGCACCTGGGCCACCGGCGCCAGGCAGTTGGTGGTGCAGGAGGCATTCGAAACCACGGTGTGTTCCGGCTTCAGCTTGTCGTGGTTCACGCCGTAAACCACGGTCAGGTCGGCATCATTGCCCGGGGCCGAGATCAGCACCTTGCGGGCGCCGGCTTCCAGATGCAGGGCCGCCTTGGCGCGGTCGGTGAAGATGCCGGTGCATTCCAGGGCGATATCCACGCCCAGGGCCTTCCAGGGCAGCTTGGCCGGATCGCGCTCGGCGGTCACCTTGATGGCGCCGCGGCCCACATCGATGCTGTCGCCGGCCACGGTGACGGTGCCGTTGAAGCGGCCATGCACGCTGTCATAGCGGAACAGATGCGCATTGGTTTCCACCGGGCCGAGATCGTTGATGCCCACAACTTCGATATCGGTGCGGCCCGATTCGATAATGGCGCGCAGCACATTGCGCCCGATGCGACCAAAACCGTTAATGGCAACGCGAACCGTCATCTTACGTCTCCGAGAGAGCTGACGCGGGCCGGCCGAATATGACCCGCGATGGGGTGATGGGGAGTTTTCGCGTGTGGATGTAGCGGCTTTGGCCCCCAACCGCAAGGCGGCGGCGCCTGATAAAGCGGCATTCCGCCCTCGGAAGCGGCTGGATCGGCCTTGCGTTGCCGGCCGGCTCGGCTAAAGTCGGCGCCAGTTGTCTAAGTACATGAAATCGGGGGATTTCCATGACCATGTTGTTACGCTGCCTGTTGCTGGCGGGCTTTTCGCTTGGGATATTGGCCGCTATGCCGGCCCAGGCGCAGTATCAGAGCCAGTATCCGCAGTATCAGACGCAATACCCGGCGCAATATCCCGGACAGGCGCAGCCGCGTCAGCAGGCTCCCGCCGGCCCGGTTTATGCTCAATCCACCCAGGCGCCACAGCCTAATGCCATGCTGCCCGCCGGCAAGCCGGCTGCGGCCGACGATCCGGCCTTCTGGGCCTTTTCGGCTGGCTGGTTTGATCTGAACAAGCAGAAGGATCAGGCTGTTGAAGGCCGCATCGAATATCGCGCGGCGGAAAAGTACTGGATTTTCAAGCCCTTCGGCGGCGTGATGGCGACCTCTGACGGCGCCGTGCATGGCTTTGCCGGAGTGTTGACGGATTTCTATTTCGGCCGCCGCTGGGTGGTCACCCCCAGCTTCGCCCCTGGCCTGTATTACGAAGGCGATGGCAAACATATCTCCAACGGCATCCAGTTCCGCTCGCAGCTTGAGATCAGCTACCGTTTCGATGATCGCTCGCGCCTTGGCCTCAGCTTCAACCACATCTCCAATGCCGGCATCCGCGACCCCAATCCAGGCTCGGAAAGCCTGGCCCTGACCTACGCCATCCCGACGGATAAGCTGTTCAAGTGGTAATTTTTTGTAGCCGGGCCTGATGGCTCGGCTCAAAACCCGAATAACCCCGGATCGTAGCCCAGGCGGCGCCACAGCTCGGCGGGGTGTTCGCCGCTTTGCCGCCGTGCGCGCAGGCTGGGGGCATTGTGGCGTTTGGCCAGGCGTTCGCCATTGGCATCATGCAGCAGCGGGTGATGCGCATAATCCGGCGTTGCCAGGCCGAACAAGGCTTGCAGCAGGCGGTGCAGCGGTGTGGCGGCCATCAGGTCGATAGCACGGGTCACCAGGGTCACGCCCTGGTGGGCATCATCCAGTGTGACGCAGAGATGATAGCTGGCGGGGATTTCCTTGCGCGCCAGCACCGGATCGCCAATGGTTTTTTGCAGGCTTTGCAGTGTGACGCTGTGTCGGCCATGGACCTGATCCTGCCAAAACAGCGCAGGCAGGCCGGCGAAAGCGGCGGCAAGATCGAGCCGCAGGGCATAGTTTTCACCCGCCGCGATGCGGGCGGCGCGCTGATCGGTAGAAAGATGCCGGCAGGTGCCGGGATAGAGCGCGGCGCCATCCTCGGCATGCGGCGCGCCGCCGATGCGGGCGATCTCGGCCAGCACCTGCTTGCGGGTGCAGAAACACGGATAGAGCAGGCCGCGCCGGGTCAGGTCGTCCAGCGCCCGGCCATAGTCGGCGAAATGCTCGGATTGCCGCCGCACCGGCTGTTCCCAGGTCAGACCGAGCCAGGCCAGGTCTTCCAGTAAGGCCGCTTCGAATTCGGGCCGGCAGCGGGTGCTATCAATATCCTCGATGCGCAGCAGGAAGCGGCCGCCCGCCTGCACAGCCCGGGTATAGGCGAAACCGGCGGAAAAGGCATGGCCCTCATGCAGCAGCCCGGTCGGGCTGGGCGCGAAACGGGTGACAATCGGGTTTGCTATAGGCAAGTTTCCATTCATGGAGAACAAGCTATGACAAAGCCGCCCGTGCTTGTGAAGCCGGATAAGCGCGCCCGCACACTCGCCGCCCTGGCCGAACTCTGCGCCCGTGAGCCACGTTTCGCCCGCGCGCTGGAATTGTGCGGGTTTGTTGCCGACCGGCGCCGGCCAGCGGATTTTGCCAATCTCTGCCGCATCATTGTTGAACAGCAGGTTTCGGTGGCCTCGGCGGCGGCAATCTGGCGCCGGGTGCTGGAAGCCGTGCAGCCATTCGAGGCCGCCACGCTGCTGGCGCAGGAAGAGGCGGTGTTGCTGGGCTGCGGCCTGAGTCGGCCGAAGCTGCGTTACTTGCGCGAAATCGCCGTGGCGGTGCAAAGCGGTGCGCTGGCTTTGCACGAATTGCCCGGCCTGCCGGATCATCAGGTGCAGGCGCAGCTCACTGCGGTAAAGGGCATCGGGCGCTGGACGGCGGAAATTTTCCTGTTATTTGCGCTTGATCGCAGCGATATCTGGCCGGCGCATGACGTGGCCTTGCAGGAAGCGGCGAAAAGGCTGTTCAACATGCGGGCCAGGCCGGATGTGAAAAGAATGGACAAGCTGGCGCAGAAATGGCGGCCACATCGCGGCGTCGCGGCGCGGCTGCTATGGCGCTATTATAGTGTGACCAATCAAAAGCAGGTGCCGTAATGACCCAGCCGTCTCGACCGCTTGATGGCCGCTCGCTTGATGGGCCACGCCTGCCGCCCGCCAAAGGCCCGGCCCGGCAATTGGTGGTGCTGTTGCATGGCTATGGCGCTGATGGCAACGACCTGATCGAGCTGGCCAGCCATTGGCGGCGTGACTTGCCCGGCGCCGCCTTTGTGGCGCCGCATGCGCCGACATTGGTGCCGGGGGCAGCCGGCGGGCGGCAATGGTTCGGCCTCAATGACTATGACCCCGACATGCTGCGGCGCGATCCGCATCGCGCCGGTGGCATCTATGAAAAGCTGCTGGCCGGCGCCGAGCAGGCCGCGCCCCTGCTGCACGGTTTCCTGGCCGCCGAAATGCAGCGCCATGGCGTGGCGCCTGCCAAGCTGGCGCTGGTCGGGTTCAGCCAGGGCACCATGATGGCGCTGCATGTCGGCCTGCGGCTGGCTGTGGCGCCCGGCGCTATCCTGGGGTTTTCCGGCGCGCTGGTGGGGGCTGGCCGGCTGAAGGATGAAGCGAAAGGCCGGCCGCCGGTGTTGCTGGTGCATGGCTCGGCCGACGACATCGTGCCGATGGATGCCTTGTTCGACAGCCTGAATGGCCTGGGTGCTGCCGATATCCCGGCGCGCTGGCATCTCTGCCTCGGCCTGCCGCATGCCATAGACCCGGAGGGGTTGCGGCTGGGCGGGCAATTCCTCGCGCAATCGCTGTAGCGCGGCCCTCGACAAAATAAGGTGGTTGTCACGGGGCCGTAACGCATCATATTGTATTGTCTGAACATTCGAGTTTACGACCACTTTGGTGCAACGCCGTGGGAGTGATCTGAGGATGGTGCCAGACAATTGTCCGGCTTTGGTTTTGAACGCGGATTACCAGCCGCTCTCCTATTTCCCGCTTTCGGTCTGGCCGTGGCAGGAAGTGGTGAAAGCGGTGTGTATGGACCGTGTCACCATTTTGTCCGAATACGATCAGGAAATCCGCAGCCCAAGCTTTCGCATGCGGCTGCCCAGCGTGGTGGCGCTGAAGCGCTATATCCAGCCGGCGCGGCGTCCGGCTTTCACCCGGTTTAACCTGTTCCTGCGTGATCGTTTCACCTGCCAGTATTGTGGCAGCCGGCATGAACTGACCTTTGATCATGTGATCCCGCGGTCACGCGGCGGCCTGACCCGCTGGGACAATGTGGTGGCAGCCTGCGCGCCGTGTAATCTGCGCAAGGGCGGTCGCATGCCGCGTGAATGCAATATGTTGCCGCGCATGGCGCCGCATGTGCCCAGCGTGCAGGAATTGCAGCAGAATGGCCGCGCCTTTCCGCCCAACCACCTGCACCAATCCTGGCGCGACTATCTCTATTGGGATAGCGAACTGGAGCCGTAACGGCTTAGACCCGCTCTGATAGCCAGATTGCGGCGCGGGTGGCGGCTTTCACACCCTGGCTCAGCGCCGGATAGGCCGGGGCTTCAGTTGCGCCCTCGGCGCGGGCGATGTCGCGATGCTCAATTTCCTCGGCACGGAACTGCTCGATCAGCGCCACCAGTTCCGGCTCGGCCTTGCCCTCGGCGGCCAGGCCTTCCAGGGTTTCAAGCTGGCGCGTGTAATGCGCGTCGATCACTTCCTCCACCGCCTCGGTGCAGGCCATGGCGGCCTTCTCGCCGAGCAGGGCAGTGGCGGCGCCGAGCGCAAAGCCGGCAGCATGCCAGAGCGGGCCGAGCAAGGTGGGCCGGGCGCGGCGCTGCGGCAGCAGGCGGTCAAAGGCGGCAAGATGCTGGCGCTCCTGCTCGGCCATGTGGCGGATGGTGGGCGCCGAGGGGGCATGTTTCAGCACCGCAAGCTGGCCTTCATAGATGCGCTTGGCGCCATATTCGCCGGCATGATCCACCCGCAGGATGCGGTCGATGATCTGGGCCGGGGTCAGGTCGCCGGGCAGGCGCGGTTTGCTGTTGCTCATGGCGTCATCGCCTTTCGGGCCGAAAGCAGGGCCAGCACGGCAAGCAGGCTGGCCCAGAGCATGTTCCAGCCGGCCATGCTGAGGCCGAGGAAACTGAAGGCGGCTTCATCGCAGCGCACGATGGGCGCGGCCAGCACCTGGGCGCGCAGGGCTTCCAGCGTGGTGGCAGTGCCGCCGCCGCCGCAGCTTTCCAGCCCGGCCCACCATTTCATCTCCACGCCGGTATGAAACAGGGCGATGCCGGCAGTGGTGGCAAAGGCCAGCGCCAGCAAAGCCAGCAGCAACGGCCGGGCGCGGGGCAGCTTCCAGGCCAGAAGGCCGAGCAGGATGGCAACGGCATAGGGCCAGCGCTGCCACAGGCAAAGCTGGCACGGCGCCAGGCCAAAACCATATTGCGCCACAAAGGCGGCGCCGAGCGTGATGGCACTGAGCAGGGCTAAGGCGGGACCGGCGAAAACGGCAGAGAGATGGGCTTGCATGAGCCAATTGTAGCGCCGCCATCGCCGCTTCGGAAAGGGCCGCGGCCGATTGCCAAAGGCGCGTCGCTAAAATGTGAATACTCTAAAACGCCTGCGGCCCGGCATTGCTGCCGGGCCGCTTCGGTATTTGCTATCCTGCCAGTCTTACTGGCAGGCGAGGCATTCTTCGTAATTCACCGCTTCGCGCGGGCCGCCACCGCTTGCCAGCACGGTTTCCAGCGCCAGTTCGCCTTGCGGCCGTTCATGCTCGTTGACGCGGCCCACCACCGGGATCGCCAGGGTGACTACGCTGGCGGCGGTGGCCGGCATTGTCTGCGGCGCGCCGGTATTCTGGCCCGACACTTTCTCGGCGCGCTGGATCGATAGCGAGCGGCAGTAATACAGGCTCTTCACGCCCTTCTTCCATGCCTGGAAGTGAATCTGGTGCAGGTCACGCTTATGCACATTGGCAGCCAGGAAGATGTTCAGGCTCTGCGCCTGGCAGATATAGGGCGTGCGATCGGCGGCCAGATCGATCAGCCAGCGCTGATCCAGCTCAAACGCGGTCTTGTACACGGCCTTTTCGTCTTCCGAGAGGAAGTCGAGATGCTGCACCGAGCCATCATTGACGGTGATCGACGACCAGGTTTCCTCGTTGTTGCGGCCATAGGCTTCCAGCACCTTTTCCAGATGCGGGCTGCGCACGCTGAACGAACCGGACAGGGTCTTGTGCGTGAAGGCATTGGCCACATTCGGCTCGATGCCCGGGCTGGCGCCGCCGGCAATGATCGAGATCGAGGCGGTGGGGGCGATGGCGATCTTATGCGAGAAGCGCTCCATGATGCCATATTCCTTGGCATCCTCGCAGGGGCCGCGCTCTTCCGCCAGCTTGCGCGAGGCCGCGTCGGCCTGCTCTTTCACATGCTTGAAGATGGTGCGGTTCCACACCTTGGCCATCACACTTTCCCACGGCACGCCATTGGCTTGCAGGAAGGAATGGAAGCCCATCACGCCCAGGCCAACCGAGCGTTCGCGCATCGCCGCATAGCGGGCGCGCTCCATGCTGTCGGGCGCGGTGCGGATGAAGTCGCTCAGCACGTTGTCGAGGAAGCGCAGGCAATCCTCGATCAGATGCGGATCGTCCTTCCAGTCATGGAAATACTCCAGATTGAGCGACGACAGGCAGCAGACCGCCGTGCGCTGCTTGCCATGATGGTCGATGCCGGTGGGCAGCGTAATCTCGCTGCACAGGTTCGAGGTTTTTACCCGCAGGCCGGCCAGCTTGTGATGCTCGGGCAGGGCGCGGTTCACATGGTCGATATTGACGATATAGGGCTCGCCGGTCTCGATGCGGGCGGTGAGGATACGCACCCACAGCGCACGCGCCGACACGGTTTTCTGCACCGTGCGGTCATGCGGGCTGCGCAATTCCCAGATATCGTCCTTCTCCACGGCGCGCATGAAGGCATCCGAGATCAGCAGGCCGTTATGCAGGTTGAGCGCCTTGCGGTTCGGGTCGCCGCCGGTCGGGCGGCGGATTTCGATGAATTCCTCGATCTCCGGGTGATCCACCGGCAGATAGACCGCCGCCGAGCCGCGGCGCAGCGAACCCTGGCTGATCGCCAGGGTGAGGCTGTCCATCACGCGGATGAACGGAATGATGCCCGAAGTTTTGCCATTCTGCCCGACCTTCTCGCCGATCGAACGCAGGTTGCCCCAATAGCTGCCGATACCGCCACCGCGCGCCGCCAGCCAGACATTCTCGTTCCACAGCCCGACAATGCCATCCAGGCTGTCAGACGCTTCGTTGAGGAAGCAGGAAATCGGCAGGCCGCGATTGGTGCCGCCATTCGACAGCACCGGGGTGGCCGGCATGAACCAGAGCTTGGAAATGTAATCATACATGCGCTGGCCATGCGCCGTGTCGTCGGCATAATGGCTGGCCACGCGGGCAAAGAGGTCTTGGTAGCTTTCGCCGGGCAGCAGGTAGCGGTCGTCAAGCGTTGCCTTGCCGAAATCGGTCAGCAGGCGATCGCGCTGGCGGTCCATCTCGATGCGAATGCCACGTTCAGTTTGCAGCGTGTTCAGCACGGCTGGTTTCCCTTCAAAGTCCTGCGGGGTCCGATGCAGAATCGGTCTCCCCGCACAGAATGCGATTGCAACGTCTGCTGGTCTGGCCAGCACTAAATCTTGTCTTTCGCTCGCCGGTCTATGCGCGGTCGCCGCGCTCACCAGAACGTCCGAAAAGCCGGTTTCTCCGCTGCTTTCAGACTGTCGCGGCGCCCCCACTCGGCATAACCCCGACGAACACTAGATATGGTAGCCACTCTTAACAGACCGTCAACAGGATGTGGACTTAATCCTGTAAAAAATCCCTCTTGACGATCCAGCCAATGCGTGGGCAAGCCCATTTTACTGCGTGTCGCAGCATTCATGGCAGTGTAAAATAATCTCGCTGTGGAAGCTGGGGATAACCTCAACATCTATAAAAATGCACCGCACGGGCGAGCAGGCCTGCCAATAGCGCCCGTCGAACGATCAGAGTTTTATCCACAGGTGCAAATCAGGTTTGGGTTGCGGCTGAATCGACGCCCCGGCGGCAGGCACGCAAACGTCGCATTAACCATTCCGCTCTAGGCTGAAGGGTGGATAAGACTGCGTATTGTGTTGCACAGCCTGGAATTGCTGCTTCAATGCAGAAACGGGCTTGGGCGGGAGAGATTGGCATGCTGATCAAACATCCACGGGCGGATATGGCTGTGGCAGCGCAAAAGGCGGCCGCTGCGGCCGAGGCGGCGCAAGGCCGCGCCGAGCAGGAAGCGGTGGAGCTGATCGGGATGCCCCGGCTGGAGCGCCAGCGCCGCCTGCTGGTGATGATCGGTGCCGGTATCAGCCTGTTCTGGCTCGGGCTATGCGCCAGCTATATCCAAGTATCGATTGGCTGGAGCAATCTTTGGCAGGCGCTGCCGCATGAAATTGGCGCTTTTGCCGCGGGTGTGGCCACGCCGCTGGCTTTCCTGTGGCTTGTGCTGATGACGCTGTGGCGCGGCAGCAATGTGAAGCGCCACGCTGCCGCCCTGCACCAGATATTGCTGGACCTGACCTATCCCACGCCTGAGGCCGAGCGCCGGGTGTCGGCTTTGGCCAATGCCCTGCGGCGCCAGGCGCGCGAGATGGAGGAGGCGGCGCAGAGCGCCACCGAGAAGGTGACATTGCTGGGCCAGAGCATGGCCGGCCAGCAGGAGGCTTTGCTGGGCACGGCGCGCGGCATCGGCAGCGCCGTGGCCGAGCAGACCGGCGAATTGAACCGCACCCTGGGCAATTCGACGCGCCAGTTGATCGCCATGGCCGAGCAGGTCAACCGCGACCTCGATAGCACCGTGAAGGGCCTGGCTGGCCGTTTTGAGGAACAATCCGGCGTGTTGCTGCAAGCCGCCGAGCAGGTTGGCCGCGAGATGGAGAACAAGGTCTCCGGCATCGGCATGACCGTGACCACGCAATCCCAGGCCTTGCTACAGGCCGCCGATGTGATCCTGCGCGAAGTGGAAACCGCGCGCAGCATCTTCCAGAGCAAGGCATCTGAAATCACCCGCATCACCTCGGCGATCCAGTATCAGAATGACCGGGTGGAGGAATTGTCGCGCAAACATGGCGACCTGCTGGATCAGGCGGTGCAGCGCGCCGCCGAAGTGGCGCAAGGCATCGCAGCACAGCTTGAGCTGAAGATCACGGCGCTGGAGCAGGCGGTCAGCCGGGCCAACGAACAGGCCAGCCAGATCGCCACCGGCTTTGCCGATTCGGCGCATACCCTGACCTCGGCGGCTGAATTGACCGTGGCCCGCGCCCATGCGGCCGGCGAAAGTTTTGGCCGCGAAACCAACGCTTTCCAGTCGGCAACCAAATACGCCATCGAAACGGCGGAAGCTGCCGGCATTGTGATACGCGAGCGTATGCGCGAGGTGGAACAGACCACCAGCACCACCATCATCAAGCTGCGCGATGTGGGCGAGGCGGTGCGTTCTGAAGTCGGCATGCTGGACGATCAAGGCGGCCGCATCGCCGACCGCCTGCGCAATGCCAGCGACGACATGCGCAGTCGCACCCTGGCGCTGGAAGCCGCCAGTGCCAGCGCCGGCCGTCAGGCCGAGAACTTTGCCGAAGCCGCCGCCCAGGCCGAGCAGCGCCTGCGCCTGACCGGCGATCTGGTGCGGCATCAGACCGAGCAATTGAGCCAGGCCGCCGAACTGGCCGATCAGCGCCTGGCCGGTGCCGGCGACAGCATGCGCCGCGAAGGTGCCAGCCTGAGCCAGAGCATGCAGCAACTGGCCGACAAGGCGCAGCAGATTGGCGATACCATGAAGCTGCGCGCCCAGGCGCTGGATGGCGCCGCCAGCGCGGTGCTGAACAAATCCGGCCAGGCCGACGATATGCTGCGCCAGCGCGTTGAAAGCCTGGTGCAGGCCGGCCGCGAGGCCATGGCAATGGCCGCCAGCGTGCATGAAACCATGTCGGAAGCCAATCATCTGCTGGCCCAGGCCACGCAGCGCAGCCATGAACAGGTAGGCGAGGCCGGCAGTCTGCTGCGGCATCAGGCCGAGGCGCTGGAAGCCACCGTGGGCAGCATCACTAAGCGGCTGGCCGATACCGGCACCGAAGTACGCGAACAGGTGGATGGCCTTGATCGGGCCACGCAGCGCACCTCGCAGCGGCTGCGCGATGCCGGCGAGAGCGCCGGCCAGGATGCGCTGCAATTGCAAACCGCCGCCGAACGCGCCGTGCAGCGTCTGCATCAGGTGTCGGAAATGGCCCAGGTGCAGGCCCAGGCGCTGTCCACCAGCGCCGAACGCGCCGCCATGGAAGCCCAGCTTGCCGGCTCGACGGCGCAGGCCCGCGCCAAGGATCTGTCCGATCTGGCGGTGCAGGTGGCCGAGGCGATGGCCAGTCTGGCGCAGCGCGCCGACATGCAGAGCGCCGCTTTGGTCAACATGAGCGACAAGGCCAAGCAGGAAGCCGAGGCATTGTCGAGCACTGCCGACCGCGCCAAGCAGAATATCGATCTGGCCGGCGAGACCGCCAAGGCGCGCAGCGAGGAATTGTCGGATGCGGCGCGCAATGTGGTGGGCCGCACGCTTGATCTGCGCGACACGATCCACGATCAGGCCGGCGCGCTCACCGATCTGGCGCGCGAGCTTAACCGCCAGGCCGAAACCATCCGCGAGAATTTCCGGGGCCGCGTGCAGGAACTGGCCGAGGCTTCGGATACCGCTGCCGCCAAGACGGTCCATATCGGCGAAAGCCTGCGCCGCCAGGCGCAGGAAGTGGCCAAGGTTTCCGACGAGGCCGTGGCGCGTGTTGCCCAGGTTGGCGCCACCTTCGATGCCCGGGCGCGCGAGATCAATCTTGCCGTGGGCGATGCCTCGGCCAGTATCGAGGATGCGTCCGAGACGCTGCGCAGCCGCACCCGCGAATTGGCCAATATCGTCGAAGACGCGATGAAGCAGACCGACCGCATGAGCGATGGTTTCCGCCGCCATGCCGACGAGGTTGATCTGCGCGCCGGCCGCACCTCGGAAAAGGTCGCAGAGATCAACGAGCGGCTTGGCCGTACCGCCACCGAATTCTCGGCCCTGACCGACCGCGCCAGTGCGCGCGCCGCCGAGACTTCGGAAATCCTCGCCCGCCGGGCGCAGGAATTGTCATCCGCCGCCGCCAAGGCAGCCAGCGAAGCCGCCAATGCCGAGGCCAGCCTCAAGGCCGATGCGATTGCCCTGGCCGATGCAGCCCGCACCGCCAGCGTGGAAGCAGAGTCGCTGCGCAAGGCCACGGCGGCATTCCGTGGCGAGCAGTTCCTCAAGACCGCCGCCTTCATCACCGGGCATCTCAATTCGCTCGCCATCGACATCACGCGGCTGCTCAACCGCGACCTGTCGGAAGATTTGTGGCGCCGCTACTACAAGGGCGAACGTGGCCTGTTCACGCGCAAGCTGATCGACCAGCGCGACCTCGACAAGATCAAGGCGAAATACGAGGGCGAGAACGAATTCCGCGATTACATTGATCGTTATCTGGCGGAATTTGAGCGCGTGCTGGCCGGCGCCAAGGGGGTTGAGCATGAGGAATTGCTCACCTCGGCCTTTGTCACCGCCGATATCGGCAAGGTCTATCTGCTGCTGCGCGAAGCGGTCGGCAAAATCCGCCATAATTGAGGCCGCATGCCACTGACTGACTGGATCGGGCGCCAGGAAAGCGCCACCGACATCCTGCGCGCCGAGCCGGTGCGCGCCCTGGCTGCGGCGCTGGATCAGCCTATGGCAGAGTGGCAGGCCGGCGCTGCCTTGCCGCCCCTGCGCCACTGGCTCAGTTTCTGGGCCATCGCGCCGCGCAGCGGCCTGGGCCGTGACGGCCATCCCCGGCTGGGTGGGTTCCTGCCCGATGTCGGCGCCCATTGGGGCCGCCCGGCGCGCCGCATGTGGGCCGGCAGCCGGGTGGAATTCCATGCCGCGCTGGCGCTGGATGCGCCGGCCAGTCGCGTTGCCACCATCGAGGCGGTAAGCGAAAAACATGGCCGCAGCGGCGGGCTGGTCTTTGTCACCGTGCGGCAGGAAATCAGCGATGCGACCGGCCGGCTCTGCATCACGGATCGGCATGACATCGTGTATCGCGAGGATGGCAGCAGCCAGACCCAGCCTGAGCCGGCGCCGGCCGATCACTCTGCCGAACTGGTATTCAACGCCGATCCCACCCTGCTATTCCGCTATTCGGCGCTCACCTTCAACGGCCATCGCATTCACTATGATCGCGATTATGCCCGCGCTGTGGAGGGGTATGCCGGGCTGGTGGTGCATGGCCCGCTGCTGGCCACCTTGCTGGCGGATTTCGCCGTTGCGCAGCAGCCGCAGAAACGCCTGGCACAATTCAGCTTCCGCGGTCGCCGCCCGGTGATTGATGGCCAGCCATTCCGGCTGCGCGCCAAGGCAATGCCGGATCGGAACGATACGCTGGCGCTGTGGATCATGGATGCCGAAGGCATGCTGGCGATGACCGCCGAGGCGGTGTTCGCATGAGTGATGAAGCGGCTGAAGCGATGCTGCCCGCCGGCTTTGAGCCGCTGGTGATCCGCAGCGGCTTTGTTGGCCTGATCGGGCCGTTTTACATCCGACGCCCAAGTGAGAGCGCGGCCGATGACGTGGCCTATGGTTTCCGCACCCGCGCCGCGCATGGCAATGTGAATGGCGTGCTGCATGGCGGCTCGATTTTCGCTTTCGCCGACACGATTGCCGGGCAATACATCATCGCCCAGCTTGGCCGGGTTTGCGCCACCATCTCGATGACCTCGAATTTCATGGCCTCGGGCCAGCCCGGCGCCTGGCTCGAAGCCCGGCCGCGCCTGGTCAAGGCAACCCGCTCGCTCTGTTATGTCACGGTGGATATCACCGCCGATGCCGTGCCGGTTTATGGCGCCAATGCCGTGTTCAAGCTATTCGGCCCGGTCGCCGGCCAGCCAGCGGAAGGTGGGGTTTAGAAACGATCCTGTGCGCCATGCCACAGGCGCAGGATGCGGATTTCATTTTCGCCGCTTATCTCATAGATCATCACATAGGGCGATATGATCACCAGCTCCCTGGTTCCCGGGATCAAGCCTGGACGGCCACGATGCGGGAACAGCGTCAGGCTGTCTGCTGCGAGCAATAATTCCTGCGCCATGCGGGCGGCAGCAAGAGGATTCTCCGCCGCAATGTAATGGAGAATGCGTTGGAGGTCGTTGCGCGCTGATTCCAGCCAGATGACTTGTGGCGGGCTTTCAGCCATGCCGCTGGTTCAGGGCTGCAATTTACGAGCTGGTGGCGGCGGTGCCGAGAAGTCGCCCTCGGCTGCTTGCAGCAGCCAACGTCGCATTATCTCATGCGGCACGCCATGCGTATCGGCGCGGGCTTGCGCCACGGCGCTGGCCAGTGCTTCCGCTTCGGCCTTGTCATGCAGCAATGCGGGGGGCAGCTTGTTCATGAGGCGAGTATAACACACAGGCGGAAAGCGCAAACCACTTGTGTTAACCCAGCGCCAGCCGCATCAGCGCCACGGCGGCAACGCCGGCGGCGGCGCCCAGCATGTCATGCCCGCTGAAGCGCATGGTGAGATAGGCGGCGGCAAAGCCGGCCCATTCCGCCGGGCCGGCATTCAGCGCCACCGGGGCCAGGATGGCACCCATGATCGCCATCGGGATCGATTGCAGCCAGGCTTCCACCCAGGGGCCGGGCTTGACGAAGCGCATCATCCAGAAGCCGCTGGCACGGCAGAAATACGACATCGCCGCCATCGCCAGGATGGCCATCAGGGCGTCATGGGAGATCAGTTCGGCCATGATTATGCCGCTGCCTGCCGGGCGCGGTGGCGTTTCCAGAACGCGCCGAAGATGCTGCCGGCCAAGGCGCCGACCACGATATACCATTGCCCGGGCAGCAGCTTGGCGGCCAGGATGGCGCTGCCGCCGCCAACCAGGAACGGCCAGGCATCGTCGCGGCCGCGCCACATCGCCACCGCCATCGCGGTGCAGAAGGCGGTGAGCAGGAAATCCAGCCCGAGCGATTTGGGCGAGCCGACCAGGTTGCCGAGCAGGTAGCCCAGCAATGTGCCGCCGCACCAGACCAGATATTGCGTGGCGCCGCTGCCAAACAGGAAGCCGCCTTGCAGCTTGCCCTCGGCATGCATACGCATTGCCATGATCCAGTTGCCATCGCCCAGCATGAACAGGCTGAGATAGGCCTGGCCCGCCGGCATGCTGCCCAGCACCGGGCGCAGCGAGGCGCTCATCAGCACATAACGCGCATTCATGGCAAACACCGTGGCCAGCATGGCCAGGATCGGGAAGGGCGATTGCCAGAGCTGCAAGGCCACCACCTGGCCCGAGCCGGTGAAGATCAGCGCGCTCATCAGGAAAGCGGCGGCAAGCCCGGTCTCTGCCGTGCGCGCCAGCACGCCGAAGCCGACGCCATAGGCGAACACACCCGGCACCAGCGCCCAGGAGATGCGGGCGCCGTCCAGCGCGCCGCGCCAGGTCAGGGTGAGGGGGGCTTGTGACATTTGCAGAGCGCTATACCGGTTAAACCGGCTTGTCCACCCAGAAGCGGAAGCAATTGGCAAACAGATCGGGGTTCTGGCGTTCGAATTCGGCCCAATGCGCCAGATTCACCGCCTGTGGGTCATCGGGATAGGCGGCGCAGTAGCTGCGCAGATGGGCCGATTCGCTCAGTTCAAAGCCGAGGAAGCGCAGGCCGGCATTGGCTACCAGCGGCCCAAGCTGCTCCGGAAAATAGCGGTGTTCCTGGCGATGAAATACCAGGTCGCGGAAATCCGGCAGGCTGAGAAAGGCGCTGGAGCGGCGCAGGCGCGCTTCCAGCGCCGCATCCAGGCGCGGCAGATCGGCGCGGAAGCGGCGGATATCGTCCGGGGTATCGCGATAGCCATGCTCGGCAATCAGGTGGCGCGCCGCCACCACGTCGCGTCGGCCCACTTCGCTGTAAAGCCCCAGCATCATGTAGCCGCCCGGCTTGAGCAGCTTGGCCAGTTGCGCCAGGCCGGCGGCGGGATCGCGCAGATGATGCAGCACGCCAAAGCTTTCAATCAGGTCAAAACGCTGCGGCAGGGCGCCCACTTGCAGGATGTCGGCCTGGGCAAAGGTGATGTTGTTGAAGCCCAATTCCTCGGCTTGGCGCTTGCCATAAGCCAGGCTGGCGCGGCTGAGATCCAGCGCCAGTACCTGGGCATCGCGGTAATTGGTGGCGGCCAGGATGGCATGCAGCCCGGTGCCGCAGCCGGCCACCAGCACTTGCGGCGCGGCCACGGTGATATCCGGCAGGCGCTGGCGCGGCAGCGACGAGCGCACCACCTGGCCCATCGTGGCATCGGCGCCCAGAAGTGGCTGGCTCCAGCGCGGAAACGGGCTTTCCTCATACATCTCGCGCACATGCCGGCTGGTGGCATCCTCAATCGGCGTCAGTGCCGGCAAAGCTGCGGCAATCGCCTGTTCGCGCAAGGGTTCGTCCAGTTGGCGGCGGCGCAGATCGCGCAAGCCGGCCGGCCAGCGCAAGGCTGCCAGGGCAGCGGCATCCGGGCGGCGATAGAGTGGCCGATAGCAGGCATAAATCGCCAGATGCCCGGGCGGCGGCAGGCTGCCGGCGGCGATGGCGGCGGCGATTTGCTGGTCCAGCAGCGCCAGCCTTTCGCGTTCCTCGGCGGTTTCCGGGTCCAGGTAATCGGCGTGGAAATTACGCTGCGCCAGCGCTTCCAGCCACACTTCATGTGGCTCCAGCGCCAGCGGCTTGCCGATCACCAGCCACAGCGCGCCACGGCGCAACGCCGTGAAGATCGATTCCAGCACTGCCAGGCCCACAATGCCATGGCGCAGCCAGGCCAGCAGGGTGCGGTTCTCGCCCAATGGCGGGAAGGCGGGGGAAAACATGAAAGCCGCCAGCTTTTCCGGCGGTACCTCGCCGGCTTTTTTCAGCGTGCGGATGCCGATATCAAAACGCAGCGCGTTTTCCACCACCCCGGCCAGGTCGCGCGGGCTGATCCCGGGTGCGCCGAGCAACGGCAGCACGCGGTCCAGCAACGCGGGATCAGGCTGCTTCAGCTTGTAGCGCCGCAGCGCGCGGGCATAGATCAGGCGGATACGCTGGTCATCCGGGCGCAAATCCAGCGCCTTGCCCAAGGCTGCCATGGTGGCGGTGATGTCGCCGCGCTCCATCTCGACATAGCCCAGCGTGAACAGCAATTCCGGGTTTTCGGCCTCATAGGTCAGGCCCTGATACAGCACGGCGCGTGCGGATTCCGGGTCCTGTTCGGCCATGAACACCTTGGCCAGCAGGGCATAGGTATCCACATGGGCGGGGTTGAGGCCCAAAGCTGCGCCGCAACTGGCCTTGGCGCCGGCCACATCGCCACGCCCAAGCTGCGCCTGGGCCAGCGTCAGATGGTAATTCTCAAAATGGAAATCCAGCGTTATGGCCTGCCGTGCCAGGTCTTCGGCGCGCGCCAGCTCGCCACGATGCAAGGCGATATAGGCCAGCATATGCACGGCATCGGCCATTGTCGGCGCTTGGTGCAGGATGGCCTGGGTCAGCCGCTCGGCTTCGTCGAAACGCTGCGCATTGGCCGCTTTCAGCGCGGCGCGCAACAGGGGCAGCAGATGGGCCTGGGCGGCAATGGCATCGGGGCTGGGCAGCGGCATGACGGCACTTTACTGGTTATGCCGCAGAATATCCCGCATTGCCGGTAAACAAAACGCAAAGCCCGGCCTGGATTGGCTCCAGGCCGGGCGGCGTCGACAGCTCGCGTTACTTGGCCGGCAGATCAAACAGCAGGATTTCCGAGCCTTCTTCGGCCAGGATTTCCGCAGCTTCCACCTTGAACACCGCCATGCCGTCGCGGGTGCCCAAAGTGGTGCCGTTCACCGTGGCGGTGCCGTCGGCCACCACCACATAGGCGATGCGGCCTTCCGGCAGCGCATGCACCACCTTGTCGCCCTTAGCCAGCAGGGCGCCATACAGCGTGGCATCCTGATGGATGAGCAGGGTTTCCGGGTTGGATTCCCGCACCGCCGTCTCGCCGGAAGCCAGCGGCACCAGCCGCCCGGCGCGATCATCCTTGGGGAACTGGGCCTGCGCCCAGCGCGGCTTCAACCCGCCCTGGCGCGGTTCCACCCAGATCTGGAACAGATGGGTCGGCTCATTCTCCTCGTTCCACTCGGCATGCATGATGCCGGTGCCGGCACTCATCACCTGCACATCGCCGGCCGGGGTGCGGCCGCGATTGCCCAGACTATCCTCATGGCTGATGGCGCCGCGCCGCACATAGGTGATGATCTCCATGTCGCGGTGGCCATGCATCGGGAAGCCGGAATGTGGCTTGATATGATCGTCGTTCCACACCCGCAGCGGCCCGAAAGCGAAGCCCATCGGCGCGGCAACGCCGGAGAAGTTGAAATGGAAGCGGCTGTCGAGCCAGTCGTTGCCGAAGCGGCCCAGACGGTCGAAGGGAATGGCGACGTTCATGACACTACTCCTGTCTCCCGGCTCCACCCAATGCGGAGCCGGGAATTTGCTGTGGGTTAATCCTGCACTACTTGGCCAGCTTGGCGGCGATGCCCGCCACATGCTTGCCCTGGAACTTGGCCATCGCCAGTTCCTGTGCGTTCGGCTGGCGCGAGCCATCCGGGCCGGCAATGGTGGCGGCGCCATAGGGCGAGCCGCCCTTGACCACGCTCAGATCCATCGATTCCGGGATGGCATAGGGGGTGCCAACCACCACGAAGCCGTGATGCAGCAGAGTGGTGTGGAAGCTCAGGATGGTGGATTCATTGCCGCCGCCAACACCGGTGGAGGTGAACACGCTGCCAACCTTGCCCACCAGGGCGCCCTTCATCCACAGCGCGCCGGTCTGGTCCAGGAAGCTGCGCATCTGGCTGCTCATCATGCCGAAGCGGGTCGGGGTGCCGAAGATGATGGCGTCATATTCGGGCAGTTCGTCCACGGTGGCGATCGGCGCCGCCTGTTCCCACTTGCCATGGGCGGCCTTGAAGGCGGCTTCCGGCATGGTTTCGGGCACGCGCTTGATCACCACGTCGGCGCCGGCTTCACGGGCGCCCTCGGCAATCGTCTGCGCCATGGTTTCGATATGGCCATACATCGAATGGTAGAGAACCAGAACTTTGGTCATCGTAATTATCTCCTTGCGGTCCTGTCCCGCCGCCAGAGCGGCGTCGGACAAGCAGCAATCTAAGCTTTCAAAATTCAGAAACAATATTATACTTGGAACAAGATTGTTTCATATTAGTGGATAATAGCCGCGATGGACTACCTGGCCGATCTGGCGGTTTTTGCCCGCGTTGTTGAGCAGAAAAGCTTCACCGCCGCCGCCGCCTCGTTGCGGCTGTCAAAATCCGCGGTTTCCAAGCAGATTGCCCGGCTGGAACAGCATCTCGGCACCCAGCTTCTGCAACGCACCACGCGCCGGCTGCAACTGACCGAAACCGGCCGCATCGTGCAGGCCCATGCCGAACGTCTGCTGGCCGAGGCCCAGGCGGTGGAAGCCGCGGTGCAGAATCTCCAGGAAGCGCCGCGCGGATTGCTCAAAGTCAACCTGCCGATGAGTTTCGGGCTGTCCCATGTGGCGCCTTTGCTGCCGGAATTGCTGGCGCAATGCCCTGATCTGAAGATCGAGGCCAGCTTCAATGACCGTCGCGTCGATCTGCTGGAAGAGGATGTGGATGCGGCGATCCGCATCGGCGCGCTGGCTGATTCCAGCCTTAATGCGCGCCGCCTGGCGCCGGCCCGGGTGGTTTATGC
>NZ_JAGOLP010000058.1 GCF_017994015.1 Ferrovibrio sp.
CCCACCGGCAAATTCCCGCTGGCCGACAAGCTCGGCGGCAAGACCATGGGCATCCTCGGCTTTGGCCGCATCGGCCAGGCCATTGCCAAGCGCGCCGAGATTTGCGGCGTCAGCGTGGTATATAGCGGCCCGCGCGCCAAGCCGGACCTGCCGCAGCGGTATTATGCCGACCTAGCCGAGATGGCGGCCGCGATTGACATCCTGATGATTGCCTGTCCGGGTGGGCCGGAAACTGAGCGCCTGGTGGATGCCGGCGTGCTGGCGGCGCTTGGCCCGCAAGGCTATGTGATCAACATCGCACGCGGCAGCGTGGTGGACGAACCAGCCTTGGTGGAGGCACTGGTGCAGGGTCGGCTCAAGGGTGCCGGCCTGGATGTTTTCGCCAACGAGCCGCAGGTGCCGGAGGCGTTGTTCAAGCTGGAGAATGTGGTGTTGCAGCCGCATGTCGGCAGCGCCACGCACCAGACCCGCGCCGCCATGGGCGAGCTGATGGTGCAAAATCTGGCTGCCCATTTTACCGGTCAGCCGCTGCCGACGCGGTATGTTTGACGCTTAAAGCCTTCGCCCGGCCGCTTTCAGGGCGCGGCGGGCGATGTCGGCGGGGTCGAGGAAATGATAGGCCAGCTCGGTCAGGCGGGTGCCGGCCAGGCTGACACTGCGCTTGGCGGCCAGGCTGGCGCCGAGCATCTCGTAGAAATCCCGCGCCTTGGTGTTATCGGCCAGCAGCCAGAGATAAAACGGCGTCAGGTGCTGCTCGGCCATCCAGTTGGCGGCATGCAGCAGCAGGCGGCGGCCATGGCCGCGCCCATGCAGCCCGGGCAGGATATTGATGGCGTATAGCTCGCTGCGATACAGCGCCGCACCGCCCGGCGGCAGGTCGCGTGGTGGACCGGCGGAGAGGAAACCGCCCAGGCTGCCATCCTCGGCCTGCAGCACCAGGGTAAGGCGACCCGGCTCCGGCTGGTGCAGGATTTCCTGCCAGAAGGGCAGGCGCTGGCTGGAGGTCAGGGCATCCAGATAGGCATCGGGCAGAATGCCGCGATAGGCGCTCTGCCACACTGCAACATGCAGATTGGCTAATGCCTCGGTATCGGCCGGCCGCGCCGGGCGGATGCCAAAATGCACATGCTTGAATTTGGCCAAGGCCAACACCTCTGTTTCTCCCCATTTGCAACTGTGATTATTGTATGTTTACGCCTAATTCAGGCGATATTGCGGCGGATGGCGCCATCCAGAAGCGATTTATCGCCAGGGCATTCAGCTTGTGAACCGGGCGCCGCGCCCGTAAGCTTCCGGAATGGAAATGCGTCGTTATCTGATCGCGGGGCGGGTGCAGGGCGTGGGTTTCCGCTTCTGGACCGTGGGCCGCGCCCGCCTGCTCGGCCTCGTCGGCTGGGTGCGTAATCGGCCCGATGGCAGTGTGGAGGTTGTGGCGCGGGGTCAGCCCTATAACCTGGATCAGCTTGCCGGCCAGCTCTGGGATGGGCCGGCCAATGCCAAGGTGGAGCGGGTGGAGCTGACCCCGCTTGCCGAGGATGGCCAGGCCAGCCTGCGGCGTATCCACAGCTTTGAACAAATCTCCTGAAACAAGTGCAAGTTAGAGCACGCTGTGATTAGATTGATGCGCTGCGCCTTGGCGATTTTGCGTTTTGCGGAGGAGCCCGGCGCCGGGCGTAGTGGGACTACGGCCAAGCCGGGCGACACGCGCAAAACGCAAAAGCGCCTGGCCCCTCTGGGGTTGCGCTTGGAGGCGGCATCCGCGTCGTCGAAACGCTTGCAGGTACCGCAAGGTACCTGCTGCGCGCTTCTCCTATCGGGCTACCGTCTCCAAGCGCAACGCAGTGCGTCAATCTAATCACAGCGTGCTCTAATGAAACAGAAAAGAAATCCAGTTAAACTAACTTGGCAACAATGGATCATCTGCTATGTCGGTTCGGTGACCGGTGGTGGCCTGACCTGGTATGCCACCGACAATGTGTGGCTCGGTGGCGGCGTTTTGGCTGTTATTACAGCGGTTTACATCTTCTATCTGGCGGGCAAGGCAACGCGCGGGCAGCAAGCTGATGTGGTGGATCCGGCCAATCTGTCGCGCCAGCAGCGCCGCGCGCTTGAGAGAAAAAATAACAAGAAAAACAGTTAGTTATTTATCAAATATGACTTAATAAATCACATCAGGTGCAACTTGGTGCGACGAGCCGGTTGAGCAGGCTGGCCTCGATATGGGCGCGCAAGGCACTGTCCGTATCGGTAAGGTCAACCGGCAGGCCGAGATCAACCAGCGAGGTGACGCCATACGGCGTCGCGGCGTTGTTCTGAATGCCGCAGGGTATGATGCCGCCGTAATGGCTCAGATCGGGTTCAACATTCAGGCTCAGGCCATGGAAGCTGACCCAGTGGCGCACCCGCACACCAATGGCGGCGATCTTGTCCTCGCGGCCTTCCGGCGCCTTGTCGGGGCGCGGCACCCAAACCCCGACCCGGCCAGGCCGGCGCTCCGCCCGCACATTGTAGCTTGCTAAAGTGTGGATAACCCAATCTTCCAGCCGGCAGACGTAATTCCGCAGGTCGCGGCCACGTTTGCCCAGATCAAGCAGCAGGTAGACAATACGTTGGCCGGGGCCGTGATAGGTGTATTGCCCACCGCGGCCGGTGTTGAATACCGGAAAGCGCGGGTCGAGCAGGTCGCCCGGCTTGGCCGAGGTGCCGGCAGTGTAGAGTGGTGGATGCTGCAACAGCCAGATCAGTTCCGGCGCAGTGCCGGCATGGATCGCCGCCACGCGCTGCTCCATGGCCGCCACGGCTGCCAGATACGGCACCGGGGCATCGCTCACCGCCCAGTCGATCGGCCCGGCCGGGGTGGCAAGGATTTCGCTGGCGGCAGGAATCTGGGCTGGGATTATCGGGTCCATGCATTTACCATATACTAACCAGGCGCAGGCTATGTAGGCTTGCAGCCTGCTGAAGGGAAGGTTTCCATGCCGGTTAACAACGCCGTCAACGACGTTACCGTCGAGATATCGGTCGTGCTCGGCAAGGCCACCATGCCGATTCACCAGGTGCTGAAGGTGGGCCGTGGTGCGGTTATCGAGCTGGATGCCAGCGTGGATGACCATGCCTGGATTTTTGCCAACAACAAGCTGATCGCGCGCGGCGAGATCGTCATTTCGGGCGAGAAGGTGGCGGTTTCGATCACCGACACCATGTCTGACGACTGATCCATCACTAATTCGTCCGCTGTGGTCCTTGAAGCGGTGCTGTGGATTTGCTACATCCGCGCGTCGCCCGGTTTGCGGTCGTGGCGGAATTGGTAGACGCGCAGCGTTGAGGTCGCTGTGGCCGAAAGGCCGTGAAAGTTCGAGTCTTTTCGACCGCACCATCCATTCTCCCGGGTCAGCATGCCCTCGGCTGACCATGCCTGGGATGACCCCTCCTGGGGGAGCGGCCCTTCCCGGGCCACAGGAAGCTTGCAGATATGACAGACGATCTTGACCGCGCAGCCCTTGAATATCACAGGCTGCCGCGACCGGGTAAGCTTGAGATCGCGGCCACCAAGCCGCTGGCGACCCAGCGCGACCTGGCCCTGGCCTATAGCCCAGGCGTGGCCGCTGCCTGCCGTGCCATCGCCGAAGACCCGGCCCAGGCCGCCGAACTGACCGCACGCGGCAATCTGGTTGCCGTGATCTCCAATGGCACCGCCGTGCTTGGCCTGGGCAATATCGGCCCGCTGGCATCCAAGCCGGTGATGGAAGGCAAGGCGGTACTGTTCAAGAAGTTTGCCGGCATCGATGTGTTTGATATCGAGCTGAACCAGAATGACCCGGAAAAGCTGATCGAGATTGTGGCGGCGCTGGAGCCGACCTTCGGCGGCATCAATCTGGAAGATATCAAGGCGCCGGAATGCTTCGTGGTTGAGCGCGCCCTGCGCGCCCGCATGAATATCCCGGTTTTCCACGACGACCAGCATGGCACCGCCATCACCGTGGCTGCCGCGATCATCAACGGCCTGCGTGTGGTGGGCAAAAGCATCGAGGATGTGCGCCTGGTGGCCTCAGGCGCCGGCGCCGCCGCCCTGGCCTGTCTCGACCTGCTGGTTGAACTGGGCATGAAGCGCGAGAATATCGTGGTGACCGACATTGCCGGCGTGGTTTATGAAGGCCGCACCGAGCAGATGGACGAATTCAAGGCGCGTTATGCCCGCCCGACCAACCACCGCACGCTTGGCGATGCGATTGCCGGCGCCGATGTGTTTCTCGGCCTCTCTGCCGGCGGCGTGCTGAAGGGCGATATGGTGGAGAAGATGGGGCCGAAGCCGCTGATTCTGGCGCTGGCCAATCCGACGCCGGAAATCCTGCCCGAAGTGGCCAAGGCGGCGCGACCGGATGTGATCATGGCCACCGGGCGTTCGGATTATCCGAACCAGGTCAATAATGTGCTGTGTTTCCCGTTCCTGTTCCGCGGCGCATTGGATGTGGGTGCCACCACGATCAACACCGAAATGGAGATGGCTGCCGTGCGCGCCATTGCCGAACTGGCGATGGCCGAGATGTCGGATGTGGTGGCGCGCGCCTATGGCCCGGACGAGGAAGTGAGCTTCGGGCCGAATTATTTCATCCCGAAGCCGTTTGATCCGCGCCTGATCCTGCAAATCGCCCCGGCCGTGGCCAAGGCGGCGATGGAGAGCGGCGTGGCGACGCGGCCGATTGCCGATCTGGAAGCCTATCGCCAGAGCCTGGAGCGTTTTGTCTACCGCACCGGCTTTATCATGCGGCCGACCTTCGAGCGCGCCAAGAGCCGCCCGATGAAGCTGATCTATGCCGAGGGCGAGGATGAGCGCGTGCTGCGCGCCGCCCAGATTGTGCTGGACGAAAAGCTGGCCCAGCCGATCCTGATCGGTCGCCGCGCCGTGGTGGAGCGCCGCATTGAAAAGCTCGGCCTGCGCCTGCGCCTGGGCCAGAATGTTGAACTGGTCGATCCCGAGCGCGACGACCGCTACAACGAATACTGGACCGGCTATTTCAACCTGATGGCGCGCCGTGGCGTGGCGCCCGACGATGCCCGCACCATCATCCGCACCAACACCACGGTGATTGCCGCCATGGCGGTGCATCGTGGCGAGGCCGATGCCATGATCTGCGGCGCGGTGGGGCAATACGATCAGCATCTGCCGCATCTGCTGGATGTGCTGGGGCCGCGCCCGGGCATCACCCAGCCGGCGGCGATGCAGTTGCTGGTGCTGCCGCAGGGTGTGATCTTTGTTGCCGATAGCAACGTCAATCCCGATCCCAGCGTGCCGGAGATTATCGAGATCACCCGCCTGGCCGCCGACGAGGCGCGCCGCTTCGGCATCCAGCCGAAGATCGCCCTGTTGTCGAATTCCAATTTCGGCTCGTCGAATTCCGTCGCCTCGCGCAAGATGCGTGAAGCCGTGCAATTGTTGCAGGCGGAATATCCCGATCTGGAAGTGGAAGGCGAAATGAAGGCCGATGCCGCGCTTTCGGCTGCCATCCGCGAAAAGACCATGCCCAACAACCGCCTCACCGGCGCGGCCAATATCCTGATCATGCCCAATCTGGAAGCGGCCAATATCGCCGCCAATCTGGTGCGCCAGCTAGAGCAGGGTTTCTATGTCGGCCCGATCCTGATGGGCATGGCCAAATCAGCGCATATCGTGTCGCGTAACGTCACCGTGCGCGGCCTGGTCAATATGAGCGCGGTGGCGGTGGTGGATGCCCAGGACCATGCCGATGGCGCCATGGGCAAGGGCCTGGCAGGCTGAGGCTTTTAATGCCCGATTGGCGCCTCGGCCTTGGCCCAGCCATGGCCGGCGGCGAAATGGGTGAACAGCGCCAAGGCTTCGTTTGGCGCGGCTGCCGTGGCGTCGCGCCAGAGCAGCGCGATACGATGGCTGGTTTTTAATTCCGCCAGGGCCGGGCTGCTGATCCGCTCGGAAGCGCCGGCCAGCCAATGCGGCAGGATCGCGGCGCCCAAGCCGGCTTCCACCAGGGCCAGCAGGGCGGCATCGCTTTCCGCCTTGCCGACAATGCGCGGCCGCGCATTATGCGCCGCGAACAGCTTTTCCGCCGCCGGCATCACCAGCGCATCGGGATGGATCACAAAAGCCTGATCGTGCAATTCAGCCACTTTCACCGTGGCGCGATGCGCCAGCGCATGGCGCAGCGGCAAAGCCAGCTTGTAGCGCTGGCGTTGCAGGGTGAGGGATTGCAGCCCCGTGCCGGCATCCTTGTCGCCGCCTTCCGGCAGCAGCAGCAAGGCGGCATCCAGCCGGCCCAGTTCCAGCCGGCGGCGCAGAGTGGCGGCGGGGGCTTCCAGGCTTTCCAAGGCCACATCGGGCTGCGCCTGCACAAAGCCGCCCAGCAGCCCGGCCAAGCCACGCAAAGGCAGCCCGGGCATATGGCCCAGCCGCAGCCGCTGGCGGGCCGGCCTGGCCTGGCGCAATTCACGTCGCGCCGCAGTCCATTCCTGCAACAGCACCCGGGCACGCGGCAGAAAACGCGCGCCCGAGGGTGTCAGCGCCGCGCCACGGCCGCGCTCAAACAAAGCGGCGCCAAGGTCTTCCTCCAGCCGCTTGATGCCGGCGGAGAGCGTCGGCTGGGTGATATTGGCCCGTTCGGCCGCCTTGGTGAAATTGCCGGTTTCCACCACGGCCATGAAATAGCGGATTTGCGAGATGTTCATAGGCTATAGATAAAAGCTATTCTGGCAATAAAAACAATCGATTTACTCTATTCTTGAGTAACGGCTAGCATGGCCGTTACAGGAAACGCCGAAGGCCGCAAACCATGCCCAGCTTGACCGCCCAGGACCCGAATTTCGAGGCACGCTGCCGAGACAGTTTCAACCGCCAGCCGGCGATGCATCTGATCGGCGCTACGATCAGCCGGCTGGAACCGGGTTTCTGCGAGGTGGAACTGATCCGTCGACCTGAAGTGACGCAGCAGCATGGCTTTGTGCATGGCGGCATGGTGGGCATGATCGCCGACAGCGCGGCGGGTTATGCCGCCTATAGCCTGTTTCCCGCCGATGCCACCGTGCTGACCGTTGAATACAAGCTCAACCTGCTGGCGCCGGCCAATGCCGACCGCCTGCTGGCGCGGTCGCAGGTCAGCAAATTTGGCCGCACGCTCACCATTTGCAGCATGGATGTGGTGGCGGTGCAGGCCGATGGCCGCGAACTGGCCTGCGCCACCGGCCTGGCCACCCTGATGTGCCTGCTCGGCCGGCCCGATGCGCCGCCACAGAAATGACAACGCCGCCCGGCTTCGCTACACTCCCATCAGCTTTGTGAGGAAACCCCGACCATGATCAGCAACAGCTACCCGATGCTGGATTTTGACCTTGGCGAAACCGCCGACATGCTGCGCCAGTCAACCCGCGCCTTTGTTGATGCCGAACTGGCGCCCCGCGCCGATGAGATCGACCGTAAGGACGAATTCCCGCGTGACCTGTGGCCCAAGATGGGTGCGCTCGGCCTGCATGGCATCACTGTGGAGGAGGAATATGGCGGTTCCGGCCTCGGCTATCTGGAGCATGTTGTGGCCATGGAGGAAGTCAGCCGTGGCTCGGCCTCGGTCGGCCTGTCCTATGGCGCGCATTCCAATCTCTGCATCAACCAGTTGCGCCGCAACGGTTCCGACGAGCAGAAGCGGCGCTACCTGCCCAAGCTGGTTTCCGGCGAGCATCTCGGCGCGCTGGCGATGAGCGAGCCGAATGCCGGGTCCGACGTGGTGTCGATGAAGCTGCGCGCCGACAAGAAGGGCGACCGCTACATCCTGAACGGCAACAAGATGTGGATCACCAACGGCCCGAGCGCCGATGTGCTGGTGGTTTATGCCAAGACCGATCCGGCCGCCGGGCCGCGCGGCATCACGGCGTTTCTGATCGAGAAGGGCTTCAAAGGTTTTTCGATTGCGCAGAAGCTCGACAAGCTCGGCATGCGCGGCTCGGAAACTGGCGAATTGGTGTTCCAGGATTGCGAAGTGCCGGAGGAGAATGTGCTCGGCGTTGTCGGGCGCGGCGTAAACGTGCTGATGAGCGGCCTGGATTACGAGCGCGCCGTGCTGGCAGCCGGCCCGATCGGCATCATGCAGGCAGCGCTGGATATTGTGATTCCCTATGTGCATGATCGTAAGCAGTTCGGCCAGCCGATTGGCAGCTTCCAGCTGATCCAGGCCAAGCTGGCGGATATGTATACCGAGATGAATGCTGCGCGGGCCTATGTTTATGCCGTGGCCAAAGCCTGTGACAAGGGCAAGACCACGCGCAAGGATGCTGCCGGCGCCATTCTTTTTGCGGCTGAAAAGGCCACCAAGGCGGCGCTGGACGCAATCCAGATTCTGGGTGGCAATGGCTATATCAACGACAACGCCACCGGGCGGCTGCTGCGCGATGCCAAGCTGTATGAGATCGGCGCCGGCACATCGGAGATTCGGCGTATGCTGATCGGGCGTGAAATGTTTGCGGAGACCGCGTGAAGTCAGTTTTCCTGGGTTTGATTGCCGCGCTGCTGCTGGTTGCCGGCAGCAACGCGGCGCCGGAGCGCTGGCAGGCGCTGCGCGGCGGCGAGGCGCGGCTGCTGTGGCAGGCGCCCGGGCTGGAAGCGCGGGCCGAAAAGGCCGAAGGCATGCAGGGCCAGCTTGGCTATCGCGTCGAGCGTTATCTGTGGAAGGCGCAGGAAGCCGGCGGTGCCTTTGCGCTGGCCGCTTTGCGTGATTTCAGCGACAGCGATCATTACATCAGCGGCAAGCTGGATGCGGCGAAGACGGCACAATTGCTGCTCAAGGGGCTGGAAATGCCGCCGGTGCGCCTGCTGGATGAGAGCGATATCAGCCTGCCGACCGGGCTTGGCACCGGCATGGCGCGGCGCTTTGCCGTGGGTGTGCGCGAATGCCTTGGCGTAGTGCTTTATGCCGGGCCGGAGGCGCTGAATGGCGATAAGCCGAAGCCGATGGCAACACCGCTCAGCGAGGGCAGCATGCGGCTGGATGCGCTCTATTGCGCCAAGGCCGGTGGCAAGCTGCTGCTGGATGATCTGCCGGGCTTTGGCAAGGGATTGAGCGTGCTGCCGCAATCCGCGCAGGCAGCGCAACGAGACGCAGGAAAGGAATGACCATGCTGACCCAGGACCAGCAGATGATCCGCGACATGGCGCGCGATTTTGCCACCGACCGGCTGGCGCCGGGTGCTGCTGCGCGTGATCGCAGCGCCACGCCGCCGCTCGATCTGCTGCGTGAAATGGGCGGCTTGGGCCTGCTCGGCATGGGCGTGCCGGAGGAATGGGGCGGCGCGGGGGCGGATTTTGTCAGCTATGTGCTGGCGCTGGAGGAGATCGCCGCCGCCGATGGCGCCATCAGCACCATCATGTCTGTCAACAATAGCCCGGTATGTGCGGCGATCCTGCGCTATGGCAACGAACAGCAGAAGCGCGACTTTCTGCTGCCGCTGGCACGCGGCGAATGGATCGGCGCTTTCTGCCTCACCGAGCCGCAGGCCGGCTCGGATGCCGCCAATCTGAAAACCCGGGCGCGGCGCGTGGGCGACAGTTGGGTGATCGATGGCGTGAAGCAGTTCATCACCTCGGGCAGCATCGCCAAGGCGGCGCTGATCTTTGCCGTTACCGATCCGGAAGCCGGCAAACGTGGCATTTCCTGCTTCCTGGTGCGCACCGACACGCCCGGCTACAAGGTTGCCAGCATCGAGGCCAAGCTGGGCCAGAAGGCATCGGATACCTGCCAGTTGGTGTTTGAGAACCTGACCGTGCCGGCGGATGCTTTGCTGGGCGGCGAGGGCGAGGGCTATCGCATTGCGCTGGCCAATCTGGAATCCGGCCGGATCGGCATTGCGGCCCAGGCGGTGGGCATGGCGCGGGCGGCTTTCGCAGCCGCCTTGGCCTATGCCGGCCAGCGCGAGGCTTTCGGCACCGCGATTATCAACCACCAGGCGGTGGGCTTCCGGCTTGCCGACATGGCAACCCGGATCGAGGCGGCCAGGCTGATGGTGCTGAATGCCGCCCGGCTCAAGGATGCCGGCCAGCCCTGCCTCAAGGAAGCCAGCATGGCCAAATTATTTGCCTCTGAAATGGCCGAGCAGGTATGCTCCGAATCGATCCAGATCCATGGCGGCTACGGCTATCTAGCCGATTTCCCGGTGGAACGTATCTACCGTGACGTTCGGGTATGCCAGATTTACGAGGGCACCAGCGATGTTCAGCGCCTGGTGATCAGCCGGTCTCTCGCCGCCACCGGATAGTGGGCGCAGAAGGAGACGCGACAGGTTGAGCCAGGCCAACGAGATACTGTTTATCGCTTCCCTGTTGGTGCTGGTCAGCATTTTTGCCGGCTCGGCTTCAAGCCGTCTTGGCGTTCCCTTCCTTTTGATCTTCCTGGGTTTTGGCCTGCTGGCCGGCATTGACGGCCCCGGCGGCATCGATTTCACCGATTTTGGCCTCACCTACACAATTGGTTCCGCCGCGCTGGCGATCATCCTGTTCGATGGCGGCCTGCGCACCAAATTCGGCACCGTGCGGCTGGTGGCCGGCCCGGCTCTGGGCCTGGCCACGCTGGGTGTGCTGGCCACGGCCGGGGTGGTGGCAGCGGCCACCCACTGGCTTACTGATCTTAACTGGCTGCAATCCTTCCTGGTTGGCGCCATTGTCGGTTCCACCGATGCGGCGGCGGTGTTTTTCCTGCTCAATGTGCGCGGCCTGGCCTTGCAGAAGCGCGTCAGCGGCACGCTGGAGGTGGAATCGGGCATCAACGATCCGATGGCCATCTTCCTCACCATGGCCTGTGTTGAGTTGCTGCGCCTGGGCCAGCCGCCGGCCAATATTGAACTGGCGGTGCAGTTCCTGGTGCAGATGCTGGGCGGCAGTGCCATCGGCCTGGTGGGTGGTTTTGCGCTGGTCACCTTGTTCAACCGCGTGCCGGTGGCCGGCGGGCTGTATCCCATTGTGGCGATGGCGGCCACGTTGCTGATCTTCTCCGGCGCGCATTTCCTGCATGCCTCCGGCTACATCGCGGTTTATATCGCCGGCCTGGTGCTGGGCAACCGGCGCCATCGCGGCGCCCAGGTGGTGTTGCGCTTCTATGACGGCCTGAGCTGGCTCGGCCAGATTGTCATGTTCCTGCTGCTTGGGCTGCTGATGACACCGAGCGAATTGAAGCCGCATATCCTGCCCGGTCTGGCGGTGGCCGGCATTCTGATTGTGCTGGCTAGACCGCTGGCGGTGGCGCTCTGCCTGCTGCCGTTCCGCTACACCTGGCCGGAAATCGGCTTCATTGCCTGGGTCGGCCTGCGTGGCGCGGTGCCGATTTTCCTCGCCACCATTCCAGTGCTGGCCGGGGTGCCGGATGCGGGTGTTTTTATCTCGATCGCCTTTTTCTGCGTGGTGGCGTCTTTGCTGCTGCAAGGCTGGACCATCGGCGTGGCGGCGCGGCTATTTGGCCTGGAATTGCCGCCGCCGGTGGAAGCGCCTACCCGCACCGATATTGACCTCGGCAACACGCTGGACCGCGATATTGCCAGCTACAAAGTGGAGCCGGGCTGTATCGCCATGGGCTATGCCTATGCCGAAATGCCGCTGCCACGACGCTGCCGCATCATCACCGTGATCCGTGAGGGCACGG
Source organism: Ferrovibrio sp. (assembly GCF_017994015.1). GTDB lineage: Bacteria > Pseudomonadota > Alphaproteobacteria > Ferrovibrionales > Ferrovibrionaceae > Ferrovibrio. Next base: position 11,643 of record NZ_JAGOLP010000058.1, read on the forward strand.
TGATGGATCGCAGCAAGCTGGAACGCCTGGAAACCGGCGATTACCTGCTGGTGCTGGCGCCGCCGGAGCAGCTTTTTTCGCTGGATCGGCTGTTCGCCCTGCCCGATAAGGGCCGCCGCGCCAGCGCGCCGGGCGACGAGGTATTCGGCGAATTTGTCATCCCCGGCGATACCCTCATTGGTGCCGTTGTGGCGATGTATGGCATTGAGGTGGATGCCAAATTCCACCAGGAGCCGGTGGGCGCCTTTATCCGTCATCGGCTGCGCCATGGCGCCGTGGTGGGTGATCGTATCCGGGTTGGCCCGGTGGAATTTGTGGTGCGCGAGATCAAGGGCAACCGCATCGTGTCGGTGGGACTTGAGCTTGAGCCGGAGGAACATCCGGTGATCCGGCGCTTCCGCAAGTTGCTGCGCCTGAGCTAGACTTCGCCTCTGTTTCACCCTAGATGGTTGCAATCATGACCGCCCCGCTCGACTTCTATTTCGATTTTTCTTCGCCCTATGCCTATATCGCTGCGATGCGCATTGATGCGCTGGCGGCAAAGCATGGCCGTGCAGTGAACTGGCACCCGATGCTGCTGGCCTTTGCCTTCAAGGCCATCGGCACGCAGCCGCTGGTGCAATATCCGATCAAGGGCGATTATGCCTATCGTGACTTTCTGCGTTCGGCGCGGGAACTGGATATCCCGCTGACGTTGCCGGAGAAATTCCCGATTGGCACGGTGACGGCGGCGCGCGCCGTGTTGTGGCTGAAGCAGCATCAGCCGGCCCAGGCAGCGCCCTTCGCCAAGGCGATTTTCCAGGCTTACTTTGTCGCCGGCCGCGATATCTCGGCGCCGGAAATCGTTTATGCCGTGGCGGCTGAACAGGGCATCGACGCGGCTGCCCTGCAAGCCGGTTGCGAAAGCGATGCGATCAAGGCGGCACTCAAGCAATCGGTGGATGAAGCGGTGAGCCAGCGCGGGGTGTTTGGCGCGCCGTTCATCTTTGCCGATGGCGAACCCTTCTGGGGTGCAGACCGGCTCGACATGCTGGATCGCTGGCTGGCGCGTGGCGGCTGGTGAGGCGTGGCTGACGACGGCAAGGCCACACTCAAACCGGTCGCCACCAGCGGCCTTGCCATATCCGGCCTGGTGCTGACCGCCCTGCTCTGGGGCGGCATGATCCCGATGACCCATGCGCTGGTGACGCAGGTTTTCGATCCGCTTTTCCTGGCTGCAATCCGCTATCTGGTGCCGGCGCCGCTGTTGCTGGTGATGTGTCTGTTGCTGGATCGGCGCTCGCCCTTTGGCGGGCCGCTGCCCTGGCGCCACTTGATCCAGCTTGGCATCATGATGGCCTGCTTTTCGCAGTTCTTCACCTTTGGCATGCTGCTTTCCGATCCGATCAGCGCCGCCATCGTGATGAGTTGCAGCCCTTTGATGGCTACGTTGCTGGCCAAGCTGCTCTACCGCACGCCGCTGGCGCGCGGCTTCGGCCTGGCCTTGGCGGCGGCGGTGATCGGCGGCGCCCTGGTGGCAGTGGATGCAGTGCGGCCGCGTGCCGTGGTCAGCACCGGCATACCCTATATCGGTGAAGTCCTGCTGCTCTCCTCGATGGCCTGCTGGAGTCTCTATTCGCTGAAAACCCAGCAATGGCTGGCGCCGCTGAAATGGAGCCAGCTGCGCATCAGCTTTCTCACTTCGCTATCCGGCTCGGTTTTTGTGCTCTCGGGTTTTGCCATCATGGAGCTGCTTTCGCCCGGCCGGCTGCCTACGGTGTGGCCCAGTGCCGGGGTGTGGTTCATGATCCTGTGGATGGCGGTGGGCGGTGCCGGCCTGGCCATCGTGTTGTGGAATTATGGCGTCAGCCGCGTCGGCGTGCCGGTGGCCTCGCTCTATGGCAATCTGGCGCCGGTATTCTCCGTATTGGTGGCGGCGGTGTTTTTCAGCGCCACGGTTTCGCCGCAGCAGGTGGTGGGCGGCATTGTCATCCTGGCCGGCATTGTTTACATGCAATGGCCGCGCAGGCGCGTTAGCCCCTAGGCCCGAACAGGATCAGGCCAGCGCCGATCAGGCAGAGCGTGCTGCCGGCCAGATCCCAGCGATCCGGGCGCAGGCCTTCCACCAGCCACAGCCAGAGCAGCGAGGCGGCGATATACACGCCGCCATAAGCGGCATAGGCGCGGCCGGCGGCTTCGCTGTCCACCCGGGTCAGCAGCCAGGCAAACAGCGCCAGCGCCACCATGCCGGGCAGCAGCCAGAGCGCGGATTTGCCCAGCCGCGCCCAGGCCCAGAAAGCAAAGCAGCCGGCAATCTCGGCAAAGGCGGCGCCGATATAGGCCGCAATTGTCGGCATCAGAAGATCGTGTAGGCGCCGTCGATCACAAAACTGTCGCCGGTATGGTAGCGGCTGGTATCACTCATGATGTAGCAGGCGATGCCGGCAAAATCGTTGCCCTGGCCCCAGCGCCGCGCCGGAATACGCGGCAGCACCGCGCCGGCAAATTTCGGATCGCCGATGCCGCCGGCGGTCATCTCGGTTTCGATCCAGCCCGGCAGGATCGAATTGGCAGTGACATTATAGCGCGCCATTTCCACTGCCAGGGCGCGGATCACGGATAGCATGGCGCCCTTGGTGGCGGCATAGGAGGTGGCGCCGGCAGCGCCATGGATGCCGGCGGTGCTGGCCATGCCGACCAGGCGGCCAAAGGCATCGCCCTGCTTGGCGCGCTCCACCATATGGCGCGATGCGGCGCGCAGGGTGTAGAAGGCGCCATCCAGATTCACACCCAGCACGCGCTTCCACTCAGCAGTGCTCAATTGATGCAGCGGTGCGCGTTTCTGGCTCACGCCGGCATTGGCGAAGCAGCCGTCGATGCGGCCCATTTCCTCCAGTGCTTCGGCGAAGCGCGCCTCAACCTCGGCTTCTTCCACCACATTGCAGCGCTGCACCAACACGCGCCGGCCATAGGTTTTCAGGGTGGTTTCGGCGGCGGCATTCTTCTCCGGATTGCCGCCCCAGATCACCAGATCGGCGCCGGCCTTGGCCAAGCCCTCGGCCATGCCCAGCCCGATGCCGCCATTGCCGCCCGTAATCAACGCCACCTTGCCGGTCAGATCAAAATCGCTCATTGCCTGATTCCCTCCATAGCTGCCGTCGATTATTGCGATAGAAAGATGAAATTGCCAGGGGTGGGCAAATCCGGGCCTCACCCTTGCGGCGCCGGGGATGGGCTGGCACAGTCTCGGCAATGTCCGAGAGCAAGCCAAAAAAGGGCCGTCCATGAGCGCGCTCAGCACCCAGTTAGACCCGCGATCCACCGCGTTCCAGGAAAATGCCGCCCATATGGCCGCGCTTGTCGCCGATTTGAAGGCGAAGGTGAAGTTGATCAAGCAGGGCGGCGGCGACAAGGCACGCGAAAAGCATCTCTCGCGCGGCAAATTGCTGCCGCGTGACCGGGTGCGCAGCCTGCTTGATCCGGGTTCGCCCTTCCTCGAACTGAGCCAGTTTGCCGCCTATGAAATGTATGGCGGCGATATCCATGCCGCCGGCATCATCACCGGCATCGGCCGCATTGCCGGGCGCGAATGTGTGGTGATCTGCAACGACGCCACGGTGAAGGGCGGCACCTATTTTCCGATCACGGTGAAGAAGCATCTGCGCGCGCAGGAAATCGCCCGCGAGAACCGGCTGCCCTGCGTCTATCTGGTTGATTCCGGCGGCGCCAACCTGCCGACCTGGGATGAAGTATTCCCCGACAAGGAACATTTTGGCCGTATCTTTTTCAATCAGGCCAATCTTTCCGCCGAAGGCATTCCGCAGATCGCGGTGGTGATGGGCAGTTGCACGGCGGGCGGCGCTTATATGCCGGCGATGTCTGATGAAACCGTGATCGTGCGCAACCAGGGCACCATCTTCCTGGCCGGCCCGCCGCTGGTGAAGGCGGCCACCGGCGAGGTTGTGTCGGCCGAGGAGCTGGGCGGCGCCGATGTGCATGCGCGGGTTTCCGGCGTCACCGACCATTACGCCATGAATGATGCTCATGCGCTGGGCATTGCCCGCTCCATCGTCGGCAATCTCAACAGCGTGAAACTGGCGGCCGGCGATATCCGCGAACCCAAGCCGCCGCGTTTTGATCCGGCCGAACTCTACGGCATCATCCCGAAGGAAGGCCGGGTGCCGTTTGATGTGCGCGAGATCATTGCCCGCCTTGTCGATGACAGCGAATTCGACGAATTCAAAAAACTCTATGGCGCCACGCTGGTCTGCGGCTTTGCCCGCATCCATGGCTATCCGGTTGGCATCATCGCCAATAACGGCATTCTGTTTTCGGAAAGTTCGCTCAAGGGCGCGCATTTTATCGAACTCTGCTGCCAGCGCGGCATTCCCTTGCTGTTTTTGCAGAACATCACCGGCTTCATGGTGGGCAAGAAATACGAGAGCGGCGGCATCGCCAAGGATGGCGCCAAGCTGGTAACTGCCGTGTCCTGCGCCAAGGTGCCGAAATTCACCGTGATCATCGGCGGTTCCTATGGCGCCGGCAATTACGGCATGTGCGGCCGTGCCTTCTCGCCGCGCCTGCTGTTCATGTGGCCGAATGCGCGTATCTCGGTGATGGGCGGCGAGCAGGCCGCCAGTGTGCTGGCCACCGTGAAGCGCGATGGCATCGAAGCCGGCGGCGGGCAGTGGAGCCGCGAGGATGAGGAAGCATTCAAGAATCCGATCCGCGCCCAGTATGACCGCCAGGGCCATCCCTATTATGCCTCGGCCCGTTTGTGGGACGATGGCATCATCGACCCGCTGGATACCCGCATGGTGCTCGGCCTTGGCCTCAGCGCCGCCTATAACGCCCCCATTGAGCCGACCCGCTTCGGCGTTTTCCGGATGTGATGATCATGAGCGAAGACCTTGTGCTATTCGAAGTCGAACCGCGTGGCCTGGCGCGTATCACGCTGAACCGCCCGGCACTGCATAATTGTTTCAACGATGTGGTGATCGAACGCCTGCATGGCATTGTGCAGGAGATTGCCGGGCGCCGCGATATCCGCGTGGTGACGATCCAGGGCGCCGGCAAGAGCTTCTCGGCCGGTGGTGATCTTGACTGGATGCGCCGCTCCGGCCAGCAGGATCATGCCACCAACCTGGCGCAGACCATGGTGCTGGCGCGCCTGTTCAAAACCCTGAACGATCTGCCGCAGGCGGTGATCTCGCTGGTGCATGGCAATTGCATGGCCGGCGGCACCGGCCTGGTTTCGTGCAGCGACATCGCGATTGCCGTGCAGGATACCAAATTCGCACTCACCGAAGTGCGGCTCGGGCTCAGCCCAGCCACCATCTCGCCCTATGTGGTGGCAGCCATCGGTGCGCGCCAGGCGCGGCGCTATTTCCTTACCGCCGAGCGCTTTGACGGCGTTGAAGCCGCCCGCATCGGCCTGGTGCATGAAACCGTGGCCGACCACGATGCCTTGCTGGCCAAGGGCGAGGAACTGGTGCAGGCGCTGCTGCTGGGCGCGCCGGGCGCCATCGCCGATAGCAAGCTGCTGATCCGCCGCGTTGCCTATCAGGGTGAAGTGGGCGAGGACGTGATGCGTTTCACCGCCGAGAATATTGCCGACCGGCGCGCCAGCGTCGAGGGCCAGGAGGGCTTGGCTTCCTTCTTTGCCAAGCGCAAGCCGAACTGGGTCGGCTGAGCAGCCGGGAGGTCGCCGCATGTTTCGCAAGATACTGATCGCCAATCGCGGCGAAATTGCCTGCCGGGTGATCCGCACGGCACGCAGGCTTGGCGTTGCCACGGTGGCGGTATATTCCGATGCCGATGCCGGCGCACGCCATGTTGCCTTGGCCGATGAAGCGGTGCGGATCGGCCCGGCGCCGGTACGTGAAAGCTATCTGCGCGCCGAAACCATCATCGAAGCTGCCCGCGCCACCGGCGCCGAGGCGGTGCATCCGGGCTATGGTTTCCTGTCTGAGAATGCCGAATTCGCGGAAGCCCTGGCGGCGGCGGGTTTAAGCTTTATCGGCCCGCCGGCCAGCGCCATCCGCGCCATGGGCCTGAAGGGCGCCGCCAAGGCGCTGATGCAGCAAGCCAGCGTGCCGGTGGTGCCGGGTTATCATGGCGACAACCAGGATGCCGATTTCCTGTTGGGCGAGGCCGCGCGCATTGGCTGGCCGGTGCTGATCAAGGCGGTGGCCGGCGGCGGCGGCAAAGGTATGCGCCGGGTGGACAAGGCGACGGATTTCAAGGCGGCTTTGGCCGGCGCGCAGCGCGAAGGCGCCAACGCCTTTGGCAATGATCGTGTGCTGCTGGAAAAATATCTGATCAAGCCCAGGCATATCGAAATTCAGGTTTTTGCCGATAGCCAGGGCAATGCCGTGCATCTTTTCGAGCGCGATTGCAGCGTGCAGCGTCGGCATCAGAAGGTGCTGGAGGAAGCGCCGGCTCCCGGCATGCCGGCGGAAATGCGCCGCGCCATGGGCGAGGCGGCGGTGAATGCCGCCAAGGCGATTGGCTATGTCGGCGCCGGCACGGTGGAATTCATCGCCGATGTGAGCGATGGGCTGAAGCCGGATCGATTCTATTTCATGGAAATGAATACCCGGCTACAGGTGGAGCATCCGGTGACGGAGATGATCACCGGGCAGGATCTGGTGGAATGGCAATTGCGCGTGGCGGCTGGTGCGCCGCTGCCGCTGCGCCAGGATGATTTGCGCATTGACGGCCATGCGGTGGAAGCGCGCATCTATGCCGAAGACCCGAACCGCAATTTCCTGCCTTCGGTGGGCAAGCTGCACCGGCTGCGGCCGCCGGTTGAAGGCCCGCATGTGCGCGTCGATACCGGCGTGCGCGAAGGCGACAGCGTAACACCGTTCTACGATCCGATGATCGCCAAGCTGATCGTATGGGACGTGGATCGTGGCGCCGCTCTGCGCCGCATGGGGCAGGCGCTGGCGGAATACCAGATTGCCGGTGTCACCACCAACACGGCTTTCCTGATTGCGCTAGCTGGGCATCCGGCTTTTGCGGCGGGTGATCTGGATACCGGCTTTATCGAGCGGTTTCATGCCGATCTGATTCCGCCACGCGAAGGCGCTGATGCCACTGCGCTGGCGCTGGCGGCTTTGGCCGTGGTGCTGCAACGGCGTCGTGAGGTGCAGGTTGCGGCCAGCGACCCCTGGTCGCCCTGGGCACAGGTGAATGGCTGGCGGCTCAACGACCAGGGTTATGACGAATTGCTGTTCCGCGATGGCGAGCGTGACATCACCTTGCGCCTGGATTATCTGGCCGATGGCGCCATCCAGGTGCATGGCCCGCAGGGCAGCAGCCTGCGCGCCGAGGGCGCGCTCTGTGCCGATGGCAGCCTGGAGGCGGTGCTGGATGAGCGCCGGCTGAAACTGGGTATCGCCCGGCTGGGCGCCGATATTGTGCTGCTGCGCCCCGGCAGCGTGCAGAAGCTGACCCTGGTGGATCCGCGCGCTGCCGGCGATCTGGATGAAGCCGGCGGCGGCGCGCTGACCGCGCCGATGCCGGGCAAGGTGGTGCAGGTGCTGGTGGCCGAGGGCGCCATGGTGGAGAAGGGCCAGGCGTTGATGGTGCTGGAAGCGATGAAGATGGAACACACCATCGCCGCGCCGGCGCGCGGCAAGGTGGCCAAACTGCATTTTAATGCCGGTGATCAGGTGGGCGATGGCGCCACATTGATCGCGCTGGAAACGGAGGGCTGAAGCATGAGCCTGCCAAGCCGTATTACACTTTGGGAAGCCGGCGCGCGTGATGGGTTGCAGAACGAACCCGGCGTGGTGCCCACCGATGTGAAGGTGGAACTGATCGAACGCCTGGTGGAATGCGGCGCGACGCATATAGAGGCGACCAGCTTCGTTTCGCCGAAATGGGTGCCGCAGATGGGCGATGCCGCCGATGTGATGACGCGGCTGAAGCGCAAGCCGGGTGTGGTCTAT
>NZ_JAGOLP010000015.1 GCF_017994015.1 Ferrovibrio sp.
CCGCAAGGCGGTGAATTTCAAAAACGGCTTTTCGGTCAATCTCACCGATGAGATCAAGAGCAAACTGGAAAAGACCATTGCGGCGAAGGGTCATGCCTTCGCCCTAGAGGTGATGGACAAGCTGAAGGCGATGCGCCAGACGATCCAAGGCGCTGGGACCGATACTGCCGCGCGCGCGGCAATATTGCCGAATTTGGCCGAAATGGCACTGGAAATCAAAGGCATGGGCGGCATCTTCGGCTACCCTTTGCTCACCATGCTGGCCAAGTCGCTGAACGATTTTGTCGGCACGCTGGGCATGCCGAGCGATGCGCAATTTGAGGTCATCCGCATTCATGTCGATGCCATGTATGTGATGCTCGGCCAGCATGTCACCGGCAATGGCGGCGCCACCGAACAGACCATGATGGCGATGCTCAATCGCGCCATTGACAAGGTGGCCCAACCGCCGGCGCATTAAGCGCCGGCCGCATCCGGCATCAATCAACCTGGAATAGCAACCACTTCAAATATGCGCTTTCCGGCAGATGCGGGTGCACCGGATGATCCGGACCCGCACCGCCTTGCGCCAACAGCCTGCCCTCACGGCCCGCCAGGCTGAGGCCGGCAGCAACTTCCTTGGCAAACAGCTCGGCCGGCAGCAGATGCGCGCAGCAGGCCACAAACCAATAGCCGCCGGGCGCCACCAGCGGCACCGCCAGGCGCGCCAGCTTGCGATAGGCCCGGCTGCCTGGGCCAAGGTCCTTGCGGCTTTTGACAAAGTTGGGCGGGTCGGTGATCACCAGATCAAAACGCTCGCCAGCCGCGCCCAGGCTTTCCAGCCGTTCAAACGCATCCGCCTTCTCGAAGCGGCAGATGGCATCCAGGCCGTTTTCCGCCGCCGCCTTGGCCGCCAGCGCCACGCCCAGTTCGGAACGATCAATACCCAGCACCGCGGCAGCGCCACCCTTGCCAACAACGCCCTTGGCCGCGCGCAAGGCAAAGGCACCGGTATGGCAATAACAATCCAGCACCCGCGCTCCGGCACTCAGGCTGGCGATCAGGTCGCGCGCAAAACGCAGGTCGAAATACCAGCCGGTCTTTTGCCCGGCCAGCGCATCAAGCGCAAAGCGCAGGCCACCTTCTTCCACCAATGGCGCCGGCTCCAGCGCGCCATCGGCCAGCGCGATGGTTTCACCCAGACCTTCCAGGCGCCGCACCGGGCTGTCATTACGCAACACGATGGCGCGTGGCTTGAACTCGCTGCGCAGCGCATCGATCAGCAGCGGCGTGAGCTTCTCGGCCCCGGCGGTATTGGCCTGCACAACAAACGAATCGGCAAAGCGATCAATCACAAAACCCGGCAGGCCGTCGCCTTCGGCATGCACCAGGCGATAATACGGCTGTTCGAAAAAGTTGCGTCGACGCTCGGCTGCACGCGCCAGTTTGCCGGCCATAAACACGGCGTCTATGCGCGTTTCTATATTCCTATCAAACAATCGCACGGCGATTAGGGAATGCAGGTTGAAACTGCCCACGCCCAGCCCGCCGCCATGGGCGTCGTAAACCCGCACTGCTTCGCCCGGCGGTAGCGCCTTGGCAGTTGTATCAAGAACCAGTTCATTGGCGTAAATCCACGGATGGCCGCTACGAATACGGCGATCTTCACGCGGCTGCACGCGCAAGACGGGCATGTTTGAAACGGGCATGGACATATCCCCGAAAAGTGCTTAATCCAGCCGGTGCGATACTCGATAAACAGCAATAAAGCGAGAAGTTTCGATGTTCCAACTGCACGACCAGCTGCGGCGCGACACGTTTCCGATCTGTCGCATGAAGCTATGCCTCGTGCAAATCATGAATGACAGCCAGTTCCCCTGGCTGGTCCTGGTGCCGGCGGCAGAGAACCTGATCGAGATCGCCGACCTGAATGAAAAGCAGCGCAAACTGCTGATCAACGAAATCGCTCAGGCACAGCGTGTGATGAAAAACGTGTTCGGCCCCGACAAGCTGAATACCGGCGCGCTCGGCAATCAGGTTTCACAATTGCATGTGCATGTGATCGGACGTTTTCACAACGATCCCTGCTGGCCGCAGCCGATCTGGGGCAAGCTGCCGCCCAAGCCCTACGATCAGACCACCCTGCGCGCCATCATTGCCAAATTGCAAAACGCCTTCATCTCGCGTCTCTGAGCCATGCTGCCGGATGCTGCCTGGATCGAAGCCGTAGGCATTGCCGCCGGCTGCCTCACCACGCTGGCCTATCTGCCACAGGTGATCCAGGTCTGGCGCAGCCGTTCGGCGCGCGATGTTTCGCTGGGCATGTTTGTCCTGATGGTGGCGGGCCTTGTGCTCTGGCTCGGCTATGGCCTGCTGATCGGCTCTGTGTCGCTGATCCTGGCCAATGCCGTCACGCTGCTGCTGGCCGGCCTGGTGCTGATCGGCAAATTGCGGTTCGACAAGCCGGGCTGACGCGCTATAAAGGCGCATGCGCCGCCGCGACCTGCTGCTCTCGCCCTTCGCCCTCGCTGCCGCCGGCCTGGCCCTGGCGCCATCCGGTCGTCCGGCCCAGGCCCGCGTGGCCGGCGATGAATTGCGCTTTTTCCGCATCCTGACCGGCTCTGCCGCCACCACCGCATTTCCAATCGGCACGCTGGTGGCTTCGGCGATATCCAATCCGGCCGGCAGCCGGCCCTGTGATCGTGGTGGCTCCTGCGGCGTGCCCGGGTTGATCGCCGTGGCACTGACCAGCCCGGGCTCAGTGGCTAACATTGCCGCCGTAGCCAATGAATCGATTGAGAGCGGTTTTGCCCAGGCCGATCTGGTCTATTCCGCCTATAGCGGCGAGGGCCTGTATTTCCGCCGCGCCAAGCAGCCCAATCTGCGCGTCATTGCCAATCTGTATCCCGAAACCGTGCATCTGATCGCCCGGCGCGACAGCGGCATCCAGGATATCCGCGACCTGGTGGGCAAGCGGGTGTCGATTGATCGCGCCGGCTCCGGCACACGCTTCAATGCCGAGATCATCCTGAATGCCTATGGCGTGCGGCTGAGCCAGATCAAGGCTGCCGAGCTGGATCCGGGCGATGCCGCCGACCGGCTGGCTGCCGGCGAGATTGATGCCTTTTTCCTGATCGCCGCCTATCCCGCAGCCGTGGTGGCCGACCTGACGCAGAAGGGTATCGCCACCGTGATCCCGCTGGCCGCCCGCGCCATTGAGGCGGCGCTGAAGCGGCATCGTTTTTTCAGCCGCGAAGTGATTGCAGCCAACAGTTATGCCGGCGTGCCAGAAACCGAAACCCTCAGCATCGGCATGCAATGGGTGGTTTCGGAAACTGCCAATGCCGAATTGATCTACGACATTGTCGCCGCATTATGGCAGCCGGCCAGCCGCAAGCTTTTGGATGGCGGCCATATCAAGGCGCAGCAAATCCGCCGCGAAACCGCCCTCACCGGCCTCTCGACGCCGCTACATTTCGGCGCCGAGCGCTATTACCGCGAAGTCGGCCTGCTCAGTTAGTTGGTGTTTTCCAGCGGCGTTTCGGCCTCGGCAGCCTGGCACCATTCGCGCATCGCCGGATGTGCCAATACCGCATCACTGTAGGCCTGGCTAATGGCATCCAGCGCCAGGCCATAGGTGCGGAAGCGCGTTACCACCGGCGCGAACATACAATCGGCAATGCCGAAACGACCAAACAGGAAATCGCCGCCGGCACCAAAACGCTGCCGGCAATCGCGCCACACTTCCTGCACACGCGCCGCATCAGCCCTGGCCTCGGCGCTGCCCTGATCGGGAAAACGCCGCGAAATATCCATGGCATAGTCGCGCCGCATCGCCATGAAGCCGGCATGCATCTCGGCTGACACGGCGCGGGCGGTGGCGCGGGCATCGGCGGCATCCGGCCACAAGCCAGCCGCCGGCTGGCGTTCGGCGATGTATTCGCAGATCGCCAGCGAATCCCAGATCCGCAGCGTGCCATCGATCAGCAGCGGTAGCTTGCCGGAAGGCGAATGGCGCAGGATTTCGGTCTTGGTTTCGGGCCGGCGCAGGCCAACCAGCACTTCGTGAAATGGCAGGCCGGCGGCTTTCAGCGCGAGCCAGGGGCGCAGGCTCCAGGAGGAATGGTTCTTGTTGCCAATCACCAGGGTAAGTTCAGTCATTCTATCCGTCTCCGGCTTTTGCCATGTCCCCTGGCCGCTTATAAATTGTCGGATGTTATTGCGCCAGACCGGAGCCAGCCGTGACCCAGCCGCTGATTGACAAAAGTGCCAAAGCCGCGCCGCTTGCCTGTTTCACCGCTGCCGGCTGGGAATTGGCCGCCAAGCGTGAACCGGCCACCACCCGCGCCTGGGCCGCTGCGCAGGGTTTCAGCGCCAGGCCGGGTCAGGTGCTGCTGCTACCCGATGCCAGCGGCAAGCCGCAGCGTGCGCTGGCCGGATTGCCGGAGCCGGCAGATCTCTGGTCCTATGCCGCAATCGCTGCCGCCTTGCCGGCGGGTGACTACCAGTTCGCCACCGCACCCGCCGACCCGAGCGCCGCCGCGCTGGGCTGGGCCCTGGCCTTCTATCGCTATGAGCGGTATCGCAAGCCGGCCGGCAAGGCGGCGGCGCGGCTGGTCTGGCCCGCCGGTGCAAACCAGGCCAGGGTGCGCGCGCTTTACGATGCCATCGCACTGGCGCGTGACCTGATCAATGCGCCCAGCAACGATATGGGCCCGGCCGAACTGGCCGAAGCGGCGCAAAATGTGGCCAAACAGCACAAGGCGGAATGCCGGGTGATCAGCGGCGATGCGCTGCTGAAGGCCAACTACCCGCTGATCCATATGGTGGGGCGTGCCGCCAGCAAGGCGCGGGCGCCGCGCCTGATTGATCTGCGCTGGGGCAAGGCCGGGGCGCCAAAGCTGACCCTGGTGGGCAAGGGGGTCTGCTTCGATAGCGGCGGCCTTGATATCAAGCCATCCTCCGGCATGCTGCTGATGAAAAAGGATATGGGCGGCGCCGCAATCATGCTGGGGCTGGCCCAGGCAATCATGGCGCTGAAACTGCCGCTGCGGCTGCGGCTGCTGATCCCGGCAGTGGAGAATGCCATCTCCGCCGATGCCTTCCGGCCCGGCGATATTGTGAAAAGCCGCAAGGGATTAACCGTCGAGATCGGCAATACCGATGCCGAGGGCCGGCTGATCCTGGCTGATGCCCTGGCCGAGGCAGATGGCGAAAAGCCCGATCTGCTGCTGGATGCCGCCACGCTGACCGGTGCTGCCCGGGTGGCGCTGGGGCCAGACCTGCCGGCCTTGTTCAGCACCGACGATACCCTGGCCGAGGCCATGCTGGCGGCGGGCCGCGCCGAAGCCGACCCATTCTGGCGCCTGCCGCTGTATACGCCCTACCGTGAGTATCTCGACAGCAAGATCGCCGATATCAACAATGCCGGCGATACGCCCTTTGCCGGCTCGATCACCGCCGCCCTCTTCCTGCGTGATTTTGTTACCGAAACAAAGGCCTGGGCGCATCTTGATGTCTATGCCTGGACGGCACGGCCAAAAGCCGGCCGGCCAGCCGGCGGCGAAGCGATGGGCTTGCGCGCATTGCTGCATATGCTGGAGCGGCATTTCCGCTAGAGCGAGCCATTCCAAAACACTTACCCTACCTGTGGCGGCATGCCGAAACGCAATTCTGTAGTTGCGCGCAATTTATATCCAAAAAAGACACTCATTTATCAAAGACATACGAATCATAGCCATTACCCGGAAAAGTTTTGGACCGGATATTATTACGGCTTGCATTCCATACGATCCGCTTTAAACGTGATGAATACTTATCATTAGTAAGTATAAGACAACCAGTAACTATCCCCGGGAGAGGAAGTTTCCCCGAAGATGCCCAAGCGTTCAAAGAATATTCTTGTCGGCAGTATCGAAATAGGCCGACGCCTGCGCGGTGCAGTCCTGGATCGAGCGCAAGCCTTGGGCCTCAGCCTGAATCAAGTCGCCGTTGCAATGGGCCGCGATGAAAGCACGCTGCGTGCCTGGTTTCGTGGCAGCAACCGCATGACTTTTGAAGATGTTCTGCAATTGGAAAACTACTTCGCCGAGCAAGGCCATCCCGGCCTGATTGACGATCTGCGCCCGCCGCACAGCCAGTCGCAATGGCGCCTGCAAGAGCAGCCGCTGGAAGCCCTGCGCAGCCCGGCCGAGCAGGCCTTGCTGCATGCTGCCTATAATCTGCTCGATAACAACGAGGAACCACGCGCACCGCTTAGCCTGCTGGCGGATTACGGCCTGCTGCATCGTGCGCAATTGCATCTGTTGCTCAGCGGCACAGCCTATCCGGTGCATTGCGGGCCGGATGCCCCGCCTTCGCCAATGGGCCGCCTGCTGCCGGGCCGTGACCCGCTTGACCAGCCCGATCCCGGTTTTGCCCTGGCATTGCAGCGGCATCTGCTCGGCCTGGAAAGCCGGCGCCGGCCGCAATTGCACAGCCTCAGTTCGGCCGATACCCGGCAGCGTTGCCTGACCGTGCGTATTTCGCCGCGTTTCGTCATCACCTTCCCGCTTGAGCAGGAGCAAGCATGAAACGCAAGAACAACAACCCGCCGCATCCGATGGATATTCAGGTGGGCCAGCGCCTGCGCGCCGCCCGCCTGCTGGCCGGCTTCAGCCAGAGCAAGCTGGGCGACCATGTTGGCCTGACCTTCCAGCAGATTCAGAAATATGAAAAGGGCATGAACCGCATCGGCGCCAGCCGGTTGCAGCAATTCGCCCAGTTGCTGAATGTGCCGGCAGCGTATTTCTTTGAGCAGCAATTCGATGCCGGCATGGCGGATATCTGCGCCGGACAACAGCCCGCACCCGGCTTTGCCGAACCCCTTGTGACCGTGCTGCGCAGCGACCAGACCCGCGACCTGATGGAGCATTTTGACCGCATCCAGAGTGAGGCGATGCGCGCCAGCATCCTGCATCTGGTGAAAACCGCCGCCAATTATGGTGGCGCCGAGCTGGGCTGAGCCGAACTATGCGATGCGCAGATTGCCGGCAGCGACCATGGCGGCAATTTCCTCGGCGCTGTAGCCCAGTTCCACCAGCAGGTCGGCGCTATCCTCGCCCACCTGCGGCGGCGAGCGGCGCAACGGCAGGCGGCCATGGCCTGCCGCATCACCATCGGCCAGGCTGCCAAACTGCATCGGCAAAGCCGGCAGCCGGGTTTCGCGGCCATCCGGCATGGTCAGCGGCAGCAGCCCGCCGGAGTGATTCAGATGCGGGTCGTCAAACAATTCCTCGGGCCGCGTCACTGGCGCGAATGGCAGGCCATGCGCTTCCAGCTTGGCAACCAGTTCAGCCTTACCATAGCCGGCGAAACATTCCGCCAGGCGCGGGATCAGCCGCGCCCGCGCCATAACGCGCTGGCTGTTGCTGGCCAGGCTCTGGTCGGCATAAAGATCCGGCAGATCAAATGCCGCGCAGAAAATCTTCCACTGGCTGTCGCTCACCACGGCAACAAAAACCTGCTCGCCATCGCGCACGCTGAACAGATCGTAGATGCCCCAGGCCGAGATGCGGTTTGGCATCGGCGCCGGCGCCTGGCCGGTGACGGCAAATTGCGCCATATGCTGCGCTACCAGGAAGATATTATTCTCGAACAGGCCGCTTTTGACATACTGGCCCAGGCCGGTGGCATCGCGCTGGCGCAGGGCAGCCAGGATGGCGATGGCGGCGAACATACCGCCCATGATGTCGTTGACCGAAGAACCGGCGCGCAGCGGCCGGCCCGGCGGGCCGGTCATATAGGCCAGGCCGCCCATCATCTGCACCACTTCATCCAGTGCCGTGCGGTCCTCGTAGGGACCAGCCAGGAAACCTTTCAGCGAACAATAGACCAGGCGCGGATTACGCTGGCTCAGCGCCGCATAACCGAAGCCCTGGGCATCCAGCGCGCCAGGGCGGAAATTTTCCGTCACCACATCGGCGCTATCGATCAGCCGCAGCAATGCCGCCCGCCCGGCATCGCTTTTGCTGTCGATCGCCAGGCTGCGCTTGTTGCGGTTGAACATGATGAAAAAGCCGGCCCCGGCACCCACCAGGCGGCGGGTATTGTCGCCTTCCGGCACCGGCTCGATCTTGATCACCTCGGCGCCGAGATCAGCCAGCACCAGGCCGCAGGTTGGCCCCATCACCATATGCGAGAATTCCACCACGCGCAGGCCGGCCAGCGGCAATGCAGCGGATGCAGATTGCGGATCAATGCTCATTATTGCCTCAGGCCCGTGCCGCGCGGCGCGCCAGTTTGTGGCTGTACATCATCTGGTCAGCGGCAGCCAGGGCGCTGCCGGGGTCCTCGCCAGCCTTGAGCGGATAGACGCCATAGGCGGCATCCAGCGGCAATACCTTGCCTTCCCAATGCAATGGCCGACGCTGGATCGCGGCGGCAAGCTGATCGGCTTTCTCGCGGCCCTGCTGGGCATCGGTCTCGGCCAGGATGACGCCATATTCATCGCCGCCCAGCCGCGCCACCACATCGGTATCGCGGGTGGCGTCCAGCAATATCTGGCCCACCTGGATCAGCGCGGCATCACCCGCAGCATGGCCGAATTTGTCGTTGATGTCCTTGAGGCCGTTGAGATCGAAGTAGATCAGGCAGGAGGCGCGGCCAAAACGCTCGACATGCGCCATGGCGCGGCTCAGTTCGCGCACAAAGGCGCGGCGGTTATAAAGCGGCGTCAGCGTGTCGCGGTCGGCCAGGCGTTCCAGATCGGCCAGACGCAGCTTGGTGCGGTTCAGTTCGGTGCGCAGATGATCCACCTCGCGCATCAGCGCCATCACCGCATCGCGCACCCGCGGCGTCAGTTCGGTTTCGGGAATGCCCATCACCGTGGCGGTGGCAGCGGGATTAGCGCCAGCCGGCGCCTGGGCATAGGCCGCAGCCCCGGCAGCGGCCGGGCGGGCCACGCCCTGCCCCGCGCCGCCCGGTGAAATGGGCGCGCCGGCACCTGCTCCAATGCCGGGCAAAGGATGGCGGTCGTCAATCCTGGTCATGCGCGATGGTCCATGCGCGCGGTAACTCCGGCCAAGACAGGGTCAATATGCGCCCATATATGAGCCTAGTTCGTTAACAAAGGATAGTCGGGCCGCGCTTTACATCACCCTGCCCGGCCCTATAATCCCGCGCTTCCCGCACACGCCAGGAAGGAACAGGCATGGCGAGCCCGCGTACCAGTCGCAAATCCGGCAAGGCCGCCCCAGCCAAGGCGCCCGAAAACAAAATGCCGGCGCGTAAAAGCACCCTTGCCACCCGCGCCCCGCTGGTTGGCATCATCATGGGCAGCCAGTCGGATTGGGCCACCATGGGCCATGCCGCCGATATCCTGGCGGCGCTGAAAATTCCGGCCGAACACCGCATCGTCTCGGCGCATCGCACGCCTGAGCGGCTTTATGCCTATGCCTATTCGGCTGCCGAGCGTGGCATCCAGGTGATTATCGCCGGCGCCGGCGGTGCAGCGCATCTCCCCGGCATGGCGGCGGCGATGACGCATCTGCCGGTGCTGGGCGTGCCGGTGGAAAGCAAGGCGCTCAAGGGCCTGGACAGCCTGCTCTCGATCCAGCAGATGCCGGCCGGCATCCCGGTCGGCTGCCTGGCCATCGGCAAGGCTGGCGCAATCAATGCCGGCCTGATGGCCGCTGCGATTCTGAGCTTGCAGGATGAAGCCCTGGCCACGCGGCTCAAAGCCTGGCGGGCCAAGCAGACCAAGGCGGTGAAATTGCAGCCGCGCGACGAGGCCTGAGGGTGGCCGCGCTTCCTCCCGGCAGCCGCATTGGCATTCTCGGCGGCGGCCAACTTGGTCGCATGATCGCGATGGCGGCTTCGCGGCTGGGCTATCGCTGCCATATCTATGCGCCGGA
Source organism: Ferrovibrio sp. (assembly GCF_017994015.1). Taxonomy (GTDB): domain Bacteria; phylum Pseudomonadota; class Alphaproteobacteria; order Ferrovibrionales; family Ferrovibrionaceae; genus Ferrovibrio. The sequence goes on from NZ_JAGOLP010000015.1 coordinate 9,873, forward strand.
AGCTGACCAGCCGGCGGCGCAGGTGGTGGCCGATGTCACCCGCGCCGACTATGCCGATATCCAGGCATTGCAGGATTTTGCCGGCAAAGTTGATGTGGTGACCTACGAATTCGAGAATATCCCGGTGGAGCCGGTGGCGGCCCTGGCCGATCTGGTGCCGGTGCGCCCCGGTGTGGCAGCGCTGCGCATCACCCAGGACCGCCTGTTCGAGAAGGATTTCTGCAATCGGCATGCTGCGCCCACCGCGCCCTATCGCGCCGTCAGCAGTGTGAAGGATCTGGAAGCAGCGATTGACGCGCTCGGCCTGCCACTGATCCTGAAAACCCGCCGCATGGGCTATGACGGCAAGGGCCAGCGCCGCATCGACAGCCGCGAACAGGCCGCACAGGCCTTCGCCGAACTGCGTTCAGACCTGCTGATCGCCGAAGGCTTTGTGCCGTTCCAAAAGGAAATCTCGGTGGTGCTGGCGCGCAGCCTGGATGGCGCCCTGCAATCCTTCGGCGCGGTGGAGAATATTCATCGCAATCATATTCTATGGCGCAGTTTTGCCCCGGCCGGCATTGATGCCGCCCTGGCCGCCGAGGCCGAGGCGATGGCGCAGCGGCTGGCGGTGGGCCTGGATTATGTCGGCGTGCTGGCGGTGGAGATGTTTGTGGTGGATGGCCGCGTGGTGGTCAACGAAATGGCGCCGCGTGTGCATAATTCCGGCCATTGGACTTTGGATGCGGCGATCACGTCGCAATTCGAACAGCATGTGCGCGCAGTTTGCGGCCTGCCGCTGGGCAGCGCCGAGCGCCTGGCTGATGCGGTGATGGAAAACCTGATCGGCGACGAGATCGATGCCTGGCCCAAGCTGCTGGCCGAACCCGCCAGCAAGCTGCATCTCTATGGCAAGGCCGAGGCCCGGCCGGGCCGCAAAATGGGCCATGTCACCCGCCTGTATCCGCTGGGGCAACGCCCATCAGCGGAAAGCTGATAGCTAAATCAAGGCGTTAACCACATCTCATCCCGGCTTGGACTCTGGCGCGCCGGCACGCTATATTAATGTCCAGATTTTCCGGGTTGCCGAGAACGGCGACCGGCTTCGCGGTTGGCACAGAATGCTGCCGGCATGTCGAAGTTAGGAACAGAAGTTATGGCAACCATCGACACCTCTACCGGCAGCGCCGCGCAACAGGCCCTGCTGCGTTTGCAGAATCCTTCCGACCAAGCCGCTGGCAGCGATAACCGCACGGTTGGCAACCAGCGCAATACGCTGAACCAGGGTCCGGTCAATGCTGCCACGGCGGCGGCACAGCGCCCCGGCATTGCCGATACCGGCAATGCCGCTGCGGAGCGCCCGCGCCCGGCTGAAGCGGCGCGGAACAACAATGCGCCGGGCCAGGGCTTTGGCGATGCCACACGGGTGGATATCCGCTCGGCCGGCAATAACCCGGGCCAGCCCCAGGCAGCCAATGGCAACATCCCGGCCGAGCCGCGCAATAACGATCAGCGCAGCGGCGTGCAGATCAATTTCAGTGCCAGCGGTGCGGTGAACACGTCGAACAATCCAAACCAGGCCGGCCGTAATCTCAGCCTGTCGGTTTGATCTCTGCCGCCAATTCAGCAAAAAGCCCGGGGCTAGCCCCGGGCTTTTTCGTTTCAGGCGCGGCGAAACAGTCGCAGCGGGTTGGGTAGCCGGCTACCCAGGCTTTCGAGCTTGCCGCGCGCTTTCTGAATCTGCATCACATTGTCGATGCGGCGCATGAGAAATTCGCGCGTGGCTGTGAAGCCTGGCGTCTTGTCATCCAGCCACACCAGCAGCGTGGCGCTATACACCCCGGCCAGCAGCAGGCGCTTGGTGTAGAAATTGAAATCCGTGGCGGTATCGCCGGCGGCATACCAGATCGCATCCACTGTGCGGTAGAGCTGGCTCAGGAAACGTGGTGCCAGATGTGGCTGCGCCGCCAGGGTCAGCGCCCGGCGCACCGCCTCGCGCTGCGGCGCGGCGATTTCCAGCCGCAGCATGATCGCCAAAGCCACGCGCTCGCGGATTTTCAGCTTTGCGCCATGCTGTGCTTCAAAAGCCGCCACCATGGCCTGATCGGTTTCACGCACCCAGAAATCCAGCGCCTGCAACGCCCCGCCAGGAAAGGCGCGGCTGACCAGCCCGGCATCCAGACCGGCATCGCGTGCCGCAGCATTCAACGCCACGACGCTCCAGCCATCAAAGGCAACATGCGGCAGCATGGCCGCCAGCAGAGCGCGCTTCTCCTGCAACAGATGCTCGGTCTCGCTCATGTCTCACTCTCCTCAGGCCGTGTCGCCGGGCCTTGCGGCGGCGTTCTGTGGCGCATCTCACTCTCGAAGATCAGGTCGCTCAGATCACGCATGCGCTGCGGATAAAGCATGCCGTCCAGATGATCAAATTCATGCTGAACCACCCGGGCATGCCAGCCGCTCACCTCGCGTTCCAGCCGCTGGCCATCGGGCAGGATGCCGCTGTAGCGGATATGGGTGTAACGCGGCACCAGCCCGCGCAAGCCCGGCACCGACAGGCAGCCTTCCCAGGCCATGTCCTGCGCCTCGCCCAGCTTCTCCCAGGTCGGATTGATCAGGCGCACCAATTCGCGCTGGCCCTCGGCATCCGGCGGCGTGATGAACACCGCCACGCGCAGGCCAACATGCACCTGCGGCGCCGCCAAGCCCTGCCCCGGCGCATCGAACATGGTCTCCACCATGTCGTCCACCAGACGCAGAATTTCCGGCGCCGCCGGATTCGGCACCAGGGCCGCAGACTGCGCTAGAATCGGATGGCCCATGCGGGCGATTTTCAGGATGGCCATGGCTGGAATCTAGGCCAATCCATGCCGTCGGGCGAGGCTCGAAGCGGTTTACTGCGGCATTTTGGCGCCATTCAAGCCCGATAAACTGGCAAAAACCCAGCAATCCCGGGAAAAAATCATCACTAAAACCCGCTTCACAAAGGGGGTTGGGCATGTTACAAGCCCAACCTCGCCGGGTTGCCTCGGGCCTCGGCCACGGAATTTGACGGCCAAAACACCTAATTCGACGCCCGGCTCTAAAGACCAGGACGCCGGAAGCGACTGAAAGGAATGACCAGACGTGCAAGTGCTCGTTCGTGATAACAATGTCGACCAGGCTCTCAAGGCGCTGAAGAAGAAGATGCAGCGCGAAGGCATTTTCCGCGAGATGAAGCTGCGCGGCCATTATGAGAAGCCGTCGGAGCGCCGCGCGCGCGAGAAGGCCGAGGCAATCCGCCGCGCCCGCAAGCTGGCCCGCAAGCGCGCCCAGCGCGAAGGCACCGCTGCCTGATACCTGCCGGGAGCCCCAGGCTCCCGCGCCATAGCGTCATTCAGACGCAGGCAAAGCCGCCCTCCCAGGAGTGACTCTCCCGGGGCGGCTTTTTGTTTTACTATCAGCCGATGGTCACCGCCCTCTCCCTGTTGCTCGGCTGCCAGCTTGTTGGCGAATTGCTCGCTCGCGCGCTTGGCCTGCCGCTGCCCGGCCCGGTGCTGGGCATGGTGCTGCTGTTTGCCCTGCTTTTGCTGCGTGGCGCGACCTGGCAAACCACCGCCTTGGCCCAGGCGCTGAACCAGACGGCGGATTTCCTGCTCAAACATCTGTCACTGCTTTTTGTGCCGGCCGGTGTTGGCGTGGTGCAGCATTGGGCTTTGCTGGAAGCGCATCTATTGCCGCTGCTGCTCACCCTGGTGCTCTCCACCCTGCTGGCGCTGCTGGCCGGCGCCGGCGCCTTCATGCTGGTGCGGCGCTGGCGCGGCGGGGATGACACGGATGCGGCAAAGCCATGACTGCGGTCAGTGATATCTGGGTCTATCTGGCGGCCTCGCCGCTGCTCTGGCTCACCCTGACCCTGGCGGCCTATGCCGTAGCAAGCTGGTTTGCCGCACGCATGCACCATGCGGCCTGGGCCAACCCGGTGGCGCTCAGCATCTGCCTGCTGATCCCGGTTCTGCTGCTTACCGGCACGCCTTATCCCAAGTATTTCGAGGGCGCGCAGTTTGTGCATTTCCTGCTCGGCCCCACCACGGTGGCCCTGGCCGTGCCGCTTTACCGCCACCGCGCCGTGGTGCGCCGTGCCGCCGCGCCGATGGCCGCGGCTTTGATCACTGGCGCCGTGGTTGCTGCCGGCTCGGCCTTGCTGCTGGGGCGCGCCTTTGGCCTGGATAACGCTCTGCTGGCGGCACTGGCACCGAAATCCGCCACCGCGCCGATTGCCATGGCCATTACCGAACGCCTGGGCGGCCTGCCTTCGCTGACCGCCGCCATGGTGGTGCTGACCGGGCTGGCCGGCGTGCTGCTGGGCCTGCCGCTGCTGAACCGGCTGACCCGCGGCAGCGATGCTGCCTATGGCCTGGCGCTGGGTCTCAGCGCCCATGGCATCGGCACCGCTCGCGCCTTTCAGCGCAGTGAACTGGCCGGCACCTTTGCCGGTATCGCGCTGGGCCTGACCGGGCTGCTTACCGCCCTGCTGGTGCCGCCGCTGTGGCAGCTACTGGCGCCATGAGCCGGCCTGGCATAGACTCGGCGCAAAGTCGTCTCGGGAGGGTGACAGTGGGGCAAGCCGACCTGCTGCTTCAAGGCCTGGAATATATTGATCAGGGCATCAGCGTATTTGATCGCGACCTTGTGCTGGTGGCCTGTAATCAGCATTACGCCGCGCTTTATGGCTTCCCGCCCGAATTGTGCCGCCCCGGCACCAGCGTGGAAGCAATCTACCGCTACAATGCCGAGCGCGGCGAATATGGCCCCGGCGATGTGGAAACCCTGGTACGGGACCGGCTGGAACTGGCCCGCCGCTTCCTGCCGCATCGGCTGGAACGTACACGGCCGAATGGCGTGGTGCTGGATATTCGCGGCACGCCGCTGCCCGGTGGCGGCTGGATCACCACCTATACCGATGTGACCGAACGGCGCCGGGCGGAAGATGCGCTGCGGCAGGCACGGGACGACCTGGAAGAGATGGTCCGGCGCCGCACGGCTGACCTGGCACAGCGCGAAAGCGAATTGCTGCGGCAGAACCGCATGCTGGATGTCATCGTTAACAATGTGAGCCATGGCATCTCGCTGTTTGACCAGAATCTTGATCTGGTGCTGTGCAATCGGCGCATGCTGGAAATTCTCGACCTGCCGGATGAGTTCGCCATCCCCGGCACACCGATTGCGGCGCAGTTCCGCTATAATGCCGAACGCGGCGAATATGGCCCTGGCGATATCGGCGAATTGGTCAGCCAGCGCGTGAAGCTGGCCTTGCGCTTCGAGCCGCATCGGCTGCAACGGATGCGGCCGGATGGCCGGGTGATCGAAGTGATCGGCAACCCGGTGCCGGGCATCGGCTTTGTCACCACCTATTCCGACATTACCGAATTGCGCCGCGCCCAGGACCAATTGCGTGATGTGGCTGAAAGCCTGGAGCGCCGCGTGGCCGAGCGCACCGAAGCGCTAACCCGCGAAGTGGAGGAACGCCGCCGTGCCGAGCGCGAGTTGCGCCGCGCCAAGGAAATGGCCGAAGTGGCAAGTCGCGCCAAGAGCAGCTTCCTGGCCAATATGAGCCATGAATTCCGCACGCCGCTGAATGCCATCATCGGCTTCTCGGAAATGCTTTCGGCGCGCTATTTCGGCGAATTGAACGGGAAACAGCAGTCCTATGCGGAGGATATCCACAAATCCGGCCGCCATCTGCTGCAACTGATCAATGATGTGCTTGATCTGGCCAAGATCGAGGCCGGCAAGATGGAGCCGCATCCGGCGCCGCTGGAGCTGGATCACAGCCTGGCCGATTGCCTGGACCTGATCCGGCCGGAAGCCGACAAGGCCCAGGTGCTGATCAGCGCCGAATTGCCGCAGGATTTGCCGCTGCTGATGGCCGATGAACGCATGCTGCGCCAGATGCTGCTCAACCTGCTGAGCAATGCGGTGAAATTCACCCCGCCCGGTGGCCGTATCCATGTTGCCGCCAGCGCCGCGCCCGGCCTGCTGCGGGTCAGCGTGGCTGATAGCGGCATCGGTATGGCGCCGCATGAGATCAAGGTGGCGCTGGAACCTTTTGGCCAGATCAATGAAGGCGCCCGCAACAGCCTGCTCAGTCGCGGCCAAACCGGCACCGGCCTCGGCCTGCCGCTGGTGAAATCCCTGGTCGAACTGCATGGTGGACGGCTTGAGATTGAAAGCCGCAAGGGCGAAGGTACCACCGCCATCCTGGTTTTTCCTGTTCAACCCGTGCGCTGACCTCCCCCCATGTTCAATTACCTTGTTGCCACGCTGCGGCGCTGCCGCCGGCTGTTCCTTGATCTGGTGAAAATCATGCTGCCGGTGATGCTGGCAGTGAAGCTGGCCGAGGAAGCCGGCTTGATCACACAGGCGGCGCGTGGCCTTGATCCAGTAACACAACTGATCGGGCTGCCGCTGGAAGCCGGCATTATCTGGGTCACCACCGCCCTGGTAGGCATCTATGGCGGCGTGGCGGCCCTGATCGGCCTGGCCGGCCAGATGCAGTTGACCGAGGCACAGCTTTCAGCCCTGTGTGCCATGATGCTGTTTGCCCATTCGCTGCCGGTGGAACAGGCCATTGTGCGCCGCGCCGGGGCCAGCTTCTGGCTTACCACTTTGCTGCGCGCCGGCACCGGGCTGGGCTATGGCGCCGCCATCGTTGCCGTTTCGCGCCTCACCGGCTGGCTGGATCAGCCGGCCAATCTGCATCATCTGGCGGCACCGGCCAGCCAGGATGCCGGCTGGCTCGACTGGGCCATTGGCGTGGCGCAAAGCTTTGCCATGATCTTCGCCATCATCCTGCTGCTGCTGATTTTGCTGGATGTGCTGGAGCGTAGCGGCATCACTGCTCGCATCACCCGCGCGCTGGAGCCGTTACTGCGGCTTTCCGGCCTGGATGCCCAGGTGGCGCCGGTCACCACTGTGGGTGTGCTGCTGGGCCTGACCTATGGCGGCGGGCTGATCATCGAGCAGGCGCGTGAGCAGAATATTCCGCCCCGGCCCCGTTTCCTGGCACTGGCCTGGCTGTCGCTGAGCCATGGCCTGATCGAGGATACGCTGCTGATGCTGGCGATGGGCGGCAACCTGTGGGTCATCCTGGTGGGCCGCGTGCTGCTCACGCTGCTGATCGTGGCGTTGCTGGCAAGGCTGCTGCAAGCCCTGTCGGATGATCAGGTGCGGCGCTGGTTTGCGCCAGCCTGAGCGCCGAACTGAACACTGCGCCGATGCCAAGCAGCACCGGCCCCTCGGCATCAGAGAGGGCCAGGCCGGCGAGTAGCCCGCCCAGGCTGCCATGCCAGACCTGACGCCCCGGTCGCGACACCGAAGCCAGCGCCACCACCGGCATGTCAGGCGATAAGCCCTCGGCGATCAGCCGCCGGGCAATCTCCGGCGCAGTGCGGCCGCCCATGTAAAACATCAGCGTGGTTTCCGGATCGGCCAGGCCGCGCCAGTCAATATCCGCCGGCAATGCGCCTTGACGCGAATGGCCGGTGACAAAGCGCACCGAATGTGCCGCCTGACGATGGGTCAGCGACACACCAAGCTCGGCAGCGGCTGCCAAAGCAGCGGTGACACCCGGCACCACACGCACCGGAATACCGGCGGCGCGCAATGCCTCGATCTCCTCGCCGGCACGGCCAAAGATCATCGGGTCGCCGGATTTCAGCCGCACCACATTTTTGCCCTGGCGCGCCAGCTTGATCATCAGCGCGTTGATATCATCCTGCTTGCACGAGGCCCGGCGGCCACGCTTGCCCACCAGCAAACGCTTGGCCTCGCGCCGCGCCAGTTCCAGCACATCGTCGGAAACCAGATCGTCGAACAGGATCACGTCAGCGGCCTGCAAGGCGCGCATTGCTTTCAGGGTGAGCAATTCTGCATCACCCGGGCCGGCGCCCACCAGCGTCACCTCGCCGGCTGTTGTCTCGGCCGGTTCGGCCAAGGCCAGGATCTCGGCTGTATCCGGCAATGGCCGGGTGAAAGCCTGCTCGGCAAAACGCCGCCAGAAACTGCGCCGCGCCGCCTTGTCCGGCAGCAAAGCAGCGATACGGCCGCGCAGGGCTTTGGCTGCTGCTGCCCAGGCACCAAGCGCCAGCGGCAGGGCGGTTTCGATACGGCGGCGCACCGCCTGGGCCAGCACCGGCGCGGCGCCGGCTGTGGCAATACCGATCACCACCGGCGAGCGATTGACGATGGCGCCGAATTGCACATCGCAGAAGGCCGGTTTGTCGATGATGCAGCACAGCGCCCGCGCCGCATGGCAGGCGGCCTGCAACATGGCGCATTCATCCAGGCCATCAATATCCGCCACCACCAAAGCAGCGCCGGCCAGATCGCCGGCCTGCCAGTTTTGCAATTGCAGCAGATCAGCACCGGCAGCGGCCAGCAACTCGGCTTTCCATGCCGCAGCCTCGCTATTGCCGATCACCACGGCGCGGCGATTCTGCAGATTTAGAAACAGCGGCAGCACGGCCAATGGCGCGATGCGCGCCGGGCTGGCTTCAACCGGCTTTCTGCTGGATTCTATCGGCATCGATAAGCCTCCGGATTTCGCTGCGACAGGAGCCGCAATTGGTGCCGGCGCGCAGAGCCACGCCAACCGCTTCCACATCCACGCAGCCGGCATTGATACTGGCCACAATCTGATTGACGCCGATTTCAAAACAGGCGCAGACGATGGCGCCGCGATCCGGCTGTTCGGCACCGGCGCGCCCGGCCAGCAGGCGCAGCCGCGCCGCCGGATCAAGTTCAACTGCTTCAAGTTGCTCGGCAGCCCAGGCGCGCGACACCGCCACTGGCTCGGGCGCCACAAAAAACGCTCCCAGCAGGCGGCCATCGCGGAAGGCGGCGAAACGATGCTGCGCGCCAGCCGCATCGTGATAGGCCAGCATCTCCACATCACCAGCGCCGAACAGCGCCCGGGCATAGGCATCCCAATCATCCGGCAAAGCCGTATCGGCCAGCTCCACGCGCCAGCCGGCCTTGGCCGGCGCCAAGGCCCAATAGCCTGCTTCCAACTGCGCCGGCTTTTCTGCCAGCACAGCAAAGCCATACCAGGCGGCGCGATAGGGCAGCGCCCGCACCGGGGTGAATTTCAACTCCGGCTGACCTGACAACGCATCGCGATGCGGCGCGATCAGCGCATCAACCCGGGCCTGTGCGCTGTATTGCCCGGTCCAGTGCAGCGGCACAAATACCGAGCCCGGGCGCTGGTCTGGCGATAGCAGCGCGCGCGCCACCACATGACCCAGCGGGCTTTGCAACCGCACCAGGCTGGCCGGCAGGATGCCAAGCGCTGCGGCATCGGTCGGATGCAGTTCCACAAAGGGTTCGGCGATATGGCTCATCAGCCGCGCCGTCTTGGCGGTACGGGTCATGGTATGCCACTGATCGCGCACCCGGCCGGTATTCAGCACCAGCGGATAATCCTCATTCACTGCGGCGCACGGCGCCGTCTGGCGCACCGGCACCAGCCGCGCCTTGCCATCCGGCGTATAGAAACGCCCATCGGCGAAAAAGCGTTCACCGCCCCATTGGAACGGCGCCAGCGCATCATATTCAGCCGGACTGATACTGCTCAATTGCGCAATATCAAAATCCCGGCTGCCGGCATTTTCTGCGCCCGAAAGCGCCGCATGCTCGGCGAAGATCGTGACGGGATTTTCATAGGCGAAAGCTTCGCTCCAGCCCATGCGCCGTGCCACCTCGGCAAAAATCCACCAATCCGGTTTCGCTTCGCCCGGCAGCGGCAGGAAAGCGCGCTGGCGCGAAATGCGGCGTTCGGAATTGGTCACCGTGCCATCTTTCTCGCCCCAGGCAGCGGCTGGCAGCAACAGATGCGCCAGCGCCGTTGTATCCGTGTGGCGCACCACATCGGAAACCACCACAAAGGGGCAGGCCCGCAAGGCATCGCGCACCGCATCGGCATCGGGCATTGAATCGACCGGATTGGTGCCGGCGATCCACACCGCCTTCACCTTGCCGGCCTGCACAGCCTGGAACAGATCAACCGCTTTCAGGCCCTGGCGCGCGGCGATGGCCGGCGAAGCCCAGAAATCCTGCACGATGCGACGATGCGCCGGATTGTCGATCTCCATATGCGCGGCCAACTGGTTGGCCAGGCCGCCCACTTCGCGCCCGCCCATGGCATTGGGCTGGCCGGTGATCGAGAATGGCCCCTGCCCCGGCCGGCCGATGCGGCCGGTGAAAAGATGGCAATTCAGGATCGCATTCACCTTGTCAACGCCATGGCTTGACTGGTTGACACCCTGGCTGAATCCGGTAACCACCCGTTCGCTGCGGGCGAACAGGGCGTAGAATTGCTGAAGCTGTGTTGCGCTGAGCCCGGTGGCGCGCGCAGCTTCCGCCAGACCATCCTGGCGTGCTGCCGCCAGGGCTGCCTCGGCGCCCGTGGCATGGTGGGCCAAGAATTCTGCATCCATGCGGCCATCGGCCGCCAGATGACAGAGCAGGCCGTTGAACAAGGCCACATCCGAGCCTGGCGCAATCGCCAGATGCAGATCAGCGAATTGCGCCGTCATGGTGCGGCGCGGATCAACCACCACCACCCGCATCTCGGGCCGCGCCTGCCGGGCCGCTGCCAGGCGCTGGAACAGCACTGGATGGCACCAAGCCAGGTTGGAACCAACCAGCACCACAAGATCGGCCAGTTCCAGATCGGCATAATTCACCGGCACGGTATCGGCACCAAAGGCGCGTTTATGGCCCACCACCGCCGAGGCCATGCAGAGCCTGGAATTGGTGTCGATATTCGCCGCACCGACATAGCCCTTCATCAGCTTGTTGGCGACGTAGTAATCCTCGGTGAGAATCTGGCCCGAAACATAGAAGGCCACCGCTTCCGGCCCGTATTCTTCAATCACCTGGCGGAAGCGCGCGGCGGCGGTATCCAAAGCCACATCCCAGGATACTCGTTCGCCATGCAGCAAAGGATGCAGCAGGCGGTCATCCAGGCTCAGGGTTTCGAGCAATGCCGAACCCTTGGAGCAGAGCCGGCCAAAATTCGCCGGGTGATCCGGATCACCCCGCAGGCTAAGCGCGCCATCCTGTTGGCGCGAAACAATAACGCCGCAGCCAACACCGCAATAGGGGCAGGTGGTGCGGGTTTCCGTTGTCATGCGGCGCGGGCCAGCAAGGCCGCCAGCCCCAGCAGGATACGGCTGCCTTGCAGCTTTACCGGCACGGTTTTTGTGCAGCCCTGATCGGCGCCCTGAGCCGCGCCGGTTTCCAGGCTGATCAGCCAGTTATGCAGCGGGCAATTCACCGCATGGCCCTGCACAATGCCCTGGCTCAGCGGCCCACCCTTATGCGGGCAGCGATCTTCCAGCGCGAAGACGGCATCATCCTGGGTGCGAAACACGGCGATATCGCCAGCCGGCGATTTCACCACCCGGGCACCCCGGCGCGGAATGTCATCCAGCTGGCCGATATCAAGCCATTCATCCTGCATCATGGTCATTGCACCACCTCACGCACCGAAAGATCGGCCATCGGCTTGAATTCATGCGCATAAGCGCCGGCCACGCGCTCGGCCCAGGGATCAATCTGGGCAAAGGTTTGCGAGAACACAAAACGCGCATTCAATTCACGGCGACGCGGCAAATCCTGCACCACCTGGGCCTTGATACTGTCAAGACCAACGCGGGCGACCCATTTGTGGATACGGTCGAGATAATGCGCCTGTTCGCGATAGAGCTGCATCAGCGCACCGACGATCTCGATCACCTCGCCTTCGCTCTCGGCCTTGCAGAACAAGACCGTGGCCTTCACTTCCAGGCCGGCAGCGCCGGCGATATGCAGCTCATAGCCGGAATCGACGCAGATCACGCCGATATCCTTCACCGTCGCCTCGGCGCAATTACGCGGACAGCCGGAAACCCCCATCTTCACCTTGTGCGGCGTCCAGCTGCCCCAGGTATATTGTTCCAGCTTGACGCCAAGGCCGGTGGAATCCTGGGTGCCGAAGCGGCACCATTCGGTGCCGACACAGGTTTTCACCGTGCGCAGGCCCTTGGCATAGGCATGGCCGGAAACCATGCCGGCGGCATTGAGATCCGCCCAGACGCCGGGCAAATCCTGCTTCTTCACCCCCAGCAGATCGATGCGCTGACCACCAGTGACTTTCACCGTTGGAATGGCGAACTTGTCCACCACATCGGCGATGGCACGCAATTCCTTGGCCGAAGTGACGCCACCCCACATACGCGGCACCACAGAGTAGGTGCCGTCCTTCTGGATATTGGCATGAGCGCGCTCATTGATGAAACGCGACTGGTAATCGTCGGTATATTCACCCGGCCATGTGGCGAGCAGGTAGAAATTCAACGCCGGGCGGCATTTTGAACAGCCGCAGGAGGTTTTCCATTCCAGTTCCTGCATCACTGCCGGCATGGTCTTGAGCTGCTTGGCGATGATCAGGCGGCGCACATCGTCATGCCCCAGATCGGTGCAGCCGCACATCGCCTTCACCACTGCCGGCTGATAGCTATCGCCCAGCGTGACGGCGAGCAACTGCTCCACCAGCCCGGTGCAGGAACCGCAGGAGGCCGAAGCCTTGGTATGCGCCCGCACCGCATCGAGCGTCGCGTGGCCGCCCTCCCGGATCGCCGAAACGATCTTGCCCTTGCATACGCCGTTGCAGCCGCAGATTTCCGCATCATCCGGCAAGGCTGCAACGGCCGCCATAGGGTCCAGCGGGGCACCTCCCGCAAAACCCTGGCCGAAAATCAGCGTTTCACGTAATTCGGCAATATCGCGCCCTTCGCGCAACAATTGGAAAAACCATGCGCCGTCGCCGGTTTCGCCATACAGCACGGCGCCGATGATGCGGTTATCCTTCAGCACCAGCCGCTTGTAGATGCCGCGTGCGGCATCGCGCAGCACAATCTCCTCACGATCCTTCGCCTCGGCGAAATCACCGGCCGAAAACAGATCGATGCCGGTCACCTTCAGCTTGGTTGCCGTGACCGAACCGGCATAGGCCGCCGCCGCATCACCGGCCAGTTGCGCCGCCGCCACCTTGGCCATTTCATAAAGCGGCGCCACAAGGCCATAGCAGATGCCGCGATGTTCAACACATTCGCCGACGGCAAGAATGTCAGGGTCATCCGTCACCATATGGTCATTGACCACCAGGCCGCGGCCAACAGTGAGGCCGGCCTGCTTGGCGAGCATGGCATTGGGGCGGATGCCTACTGCCATCACCACGATATCGGCCGGCAATTCGCGGCCATCATCCAGGCGCACGGCTTCAACCCGGTTTTCGCCGAGAATGGCGTGCGTATTGGCCCGCGTGATCACTTCGATGCCGCGCGCCTCGATGGCGCGCTGCAACAGATAGCCGGCCGCCGGATCAAGCTGACGCTCCATCAGCGTTGGCATCAGATGCAGCACGGTCACTGCCATGCCGCGTTCAGCCAGGCCTGCCGCCGCTTCCAGCCCGAGCAGGCCGCCGCCGATCACCACGGCACGGCTGCCCGGCCGGGCCGCCGCCGCCAGCATCTTGTTCACATCATCCAGGTCACGATAGGCCAGCACGCCGGGCAGATCGCTGCCCGGCAGCGGAATGATAATCGGCAGCGACCCAGTCGCCACCAGCAATTTATCGTAGCCCAGCACCGTGCCGTCATGGGCATGCACCTGCCTGGCGGCGCGGTCTATATTCACCGCCTTGCGGCCCTTGAGCAGAGTGATGCCGTGGCTGGCATACCAGGCATCATCGTGGATCAGAATATCCTCGTAGCCTTTTTCACCCGATAAAACCGGCGACAGCATGATGCGGTTATAGTTGACCCGTGGTTCCTCACCCAGAATTGTGATTTCGTAGCGGCCCGGATCGCGTTCGAGTAATTCCTCCAGCACGCGCCCGGCCGCCATGCCGTTGCCAACAACCAGCAGCTTCTGTTTCATGGCGCTTTTCCTCAGGCTGCCTGCACAGCCGGTGCACGATGGCGGGCATAAAGGAATTCCAGAATCTGCTGGCGGCAGTGGTTGTAGTCAGGATTGGCTGCCAGGGCGAGCCGGTTGCGCGGGCGCGGCAGATTCACATCCAGCACTTCGCCGATCGTAGCCGCAGGCCCGTTGGTCATCATCACCACGCGGTCGGAAAGCAGCACGGCCTCGTCCACATCATGGGTGATCATAATCACGGTATTGTTCAGCTTGGCCTGCAATTCCATCACGGTATCTTGCAGCGTGGCACGGGTCAGGGCATCCAGCGCGCCAAACGGCTCGTCGAGCAGCAGCACCTTGGGTTCCATCGCCAGCGCACGGGCAATGCCGACACGCTGCTTCATGCCGCCGGAAATTTCCTGCGGGCGTTTTTCAAGAGCATGATCCATGCCAACCAGGGCCAGGTTATGCCGGGTCCAGGCATCGCGCTCGGCGGCGCTTTTGCTTTTGCTATGCACCTTGTCCACCGCCAGCCGCACATTGCCGTAGACCGTAAGCCAGGGCAGCAACGAATGGTTCTGAAACACCACGGCGCGATCCGGGCCGGGATCGTTCACTTCCTTGCCTTGCAGCAGCACGCCGCCGCGCGTAGCCCGCAGCAGGCCGGCCACGATATTCAGCAAGGTGGATTTGCCGCAGCCGGAATGGCCGATCAGGGCAACAAATTCACCTTGCCTGATTTGCAGGTTGATCTCGCGCAGAGCCACAAAAGTGCCATTGGCGCCGTTGAAGCTCATGCCAACATCATCGATGGAGAGATAGGCAGTCATGGGGCTTGCTCCTGTAAAAGGTCGGTCAACGATTGGCCGGCAGCCGGCGTGGCGTGGTGGATGTGGCTTCGGCAGCCTGGCGCTGCGCGCCGGGCACTTGCGGCCGGGCGGAAGAGACATAGCTGCCGTCAAAGAACAGGTCCGGCCCCATCGGGATCGGCGCGCTGGCCTGCGCCAGCAGCCAGGGGCCGGCATGCAGACCCTCGGGCTTGCGGTCGATCAGCGGGAAGGGTTTGTCGAGCGCAGCGGCGGCCTCGCGATACAGATCGGTGCGATAGACCTGATCGGCCAAAGCGGCAATATCGGTGCCTGGATCGATCAGTTTCCAGCGCCGCATTTCGCTGAGATACCATTCCGCCTGGCTGCGCCACGGGAAATTCGCGGTGTAGCGGCTGAAGACATGGAAATCAGGCATGTGCTCCGGATTGGCATCCAGGCCGTAGCGCACTATGCCAAGCATGCCGAGCCGGATCGCTTCGGCGGCATGGCTGCCGACATATTCAGGCCGCGCCATGATCTCAACGCCTTCCAGGCGATTCTCCGGCTTGTCGAGCCATTCGCCGGCTTCGATCAGGGCCATCAGCATGGCCTTGTGCACCACCGGATTGCGCTCGACCCAATCACGGTTGGCGCCGACCACCTTTTCCATCCGGTTATTCCAGATTTCGTAGCCCGAAATCAGGATACGGCCAACGCCGCGCAACACGGCGAGTGAATTCCATGGATCGCCGACGCAGAAGCCGTCAATCTCGCCGGCAGCGAGGCGGTCCGTCATTTGCGGCGGCGGCACCACCACCAGATTGACATCACGGTCCGGATCAATGCCGGCTGCGGCAAGCCAGTAGCGCAGCTGAATCTGGTGTGACGAATAGGGCCATACGGTGGCGAAAGTGAGCGGCGGCTTGCCGGCCTTGCGATCCTGGTTGATCAGGCGGCGCAGCACATTGGCGCTTTCGGCGCGGGAATACTGCAAGGCCGGCTCAGCGCTGACCAGCCGGTCCCATAATGCCGCAGAAATGGTGACGGCATTGCCGTTCAGCGCCAGCACAAAGCTGGTGATCTGCGGCTTTTTCCAGCCGCCGGCGCCAAGCGTGGCGGCCAGTGGCATCGGCGCCAGCATATGCGCCGCATCCAAGGCGCCCAAAGCCACCTTGTCGCGGATATTGGCCCAGGAGGGTTCTCGTTGCAGTTCAACCTTCAGGCCATGCTGGGTGAAGAAGCCTTTTTCCTGAGCAACAAACAGCGCCGCGCTATCAGACAACGCAATGAAACCGATCCGAAGCGGCATGGGAGCCGCCGCATTGGCGGCCCCCACTCGCTTTGCCTTTTTCTGACGCGGCGCCATCTTCAGGGCCTTACTGCTGGGCGTAGCCGCCAACGCGGCTGCCGATATAACCAATCATACGATCCAGCATGAAGCCGACCAGGCCGACATAGATCAGCGCCAGGATGATCTCGCTGATCAGCGACGAGTTCCACGCATCCCAGATGAAGAAGCCGATACCAACACCGCCGATCAGCATTTCGGCTGCGACGATGGCGAGCCAGGACAAGCCGATGCCGATCTTGAGACCGGTGAACATGAACGGCACCGTGGCCGGCAGCATCACCTTGAAGAAGAACTCAAAGCCATTGAGCCGCAGTACGCGGGCGACATTGCGATAATCCTGTGGGATATTGCGGATGCCCACCGCGGTATTGAGGATGATCGGCCATATGGCCGTGATGGTGATGACAAAAATCGCCGAAGGATCAGCATTGCGGAATGCCGCCAGCGACAGCGGCAACCAGGCCAGCGGCGGCACCGTGCGCAACACCTGGAAAATCGGATCAAGGCCACGGAAGGCCAGCGTTGATTGCCCGATCAGTACGCCAAGGCCGATGCCGATGATGGCAGCCAGCGAGAAGCCGATGGCAACGCGCTTGAGGCTTGAGGCAAGATGCCAGAACAGGCCCTTGTCGAGATTGCCCTTGTCAAAGAACGGATCGCTGATCAGCATCCAGGTTTCCTCGACGACGCGGCTTGGCGGCGGCAAGGTGGCATCTGGCGCCATGCAGGCGATTTCCCAGATGCCAAGCAGCAAGGCCAGGAACAGCAGTGGCGGCAGCACACGTTCCGCCACATGCTTGACGCCTGCCGCTATTTTCGGCAACAGCGTGACGCGCCAGTCGCGGCCCTCATAAGTGAGGGCCGCCTTGTCGATTGCTTCCATTTTCATGCTCATGCCCTTTCTGGCTCATGCGACGCGGCTGATGGAAAGGCTCTTGAGATAGGCCATCGGATCGGCCGGATCGAACACCTTGCCGTCGAAGAAGGTTTCCTTGCCACGCGAAGTGGATTTCGGCATGTCGGCCTCTGAAACCCCCAGGCCCTTGGCCGCTTCGCGCCACAGATCCTCGCGGTTCACTGCCTTGATCAGCGCCTTGGTGTCGAGATCGGTGGGCAGATAACCCCAGCGCATGTCTTCGGTGAGGAACCAGAGTTCGTGGCTCTGGAATGGATAGGAGGCATGATCGCGCCAGAATTTCATCATCAGCGGGCTTTCGGTACCCACCGTGGCCTTGCGGCCACCATCGCCATAATCAATCACGCCCTTGGCACGATCCAGGATGTCTGGCACCGGCACCTTGAACCAGTCGCGGCCACCGACGATCTTGCACATCTCGTCCTTGTTCTCCATCTTGTCGCACCACATCTGGGCTTCCTGCGTTGCCATCAGGATGGCCTTGGCGGCCTTCGGATTGGCATCCACCCAATCGGCACGCAGGCCGAGCGACTTCTCGGGATGGTCGTTCCACAACTCGCCGGTCATAAGTGCAGTGAAGCCGATCTTCTGGTGGATGAGCTGCAAGTTCCATGGCTCGCAGACGCAGAAGGCTTCCATGGCATTCACCTTCATGTTGGCCACCATCTGCGGCGGCGGCACAACAATGGTGGCAATGTCCTTGTCGGGATCAATGCCGGCAGCAGACATCCAGTAGCGGATCCAAAGGTCATGCGTGCCGCCCGGGAAAGTCATTGCGGCCTTGAGATCTTTGCCTTCTGCTTTGCCTTTCTTAAAGGCGGCAGCCAGGGCCTTGGCATCCTTGGTCACCCCCATATCGGCATAGCTGCGCGACACCGAGATGCCCTGGCCGTTCAGATTCAGGCGGGCAAGAATATACATCGGCACCTTGACGTTGTTCTTCGTCACCTTGCCGCTTGAAATCAGATAGGGCATCGGGGTGAGAATATGTGCGCCGGTGATGCCGCCACCGGCTTCGCCCAATTCAATATTGTCGCGCGTGGCACCCCAGGAAGCCTGCTTTTCGATGCTCATATCAGGCAGGCCGTATTTGGCGAAAATGCCCTTCTCCTTGGCGATAATCAGCGGTGAAGCATCAGTGAGAGCGATATAGCCAAGCCGCGCGCCCTTCACTTCCGGCCCCGCACCTTGCGCAAAGGCACCAGCCGGCAGCGCCAGCTTGGCGGAAGCGAGCAAGGCGGCTACGCCTGCGCTGCCCTTGATCACCTGACGCCGATTCAAGCCCTTGCTTACCAGACCCTTCTTGCTGCTGATCTCACGCATATGCTTCACGCCTCCTGCTGGTTGTCGGATACCGCCGGTCCCCCTGCGGCAACAAAAAAGGCGCCCTCCGATGCCGCATCGAACCCCAAAAGGGGCCGAGCCACATCGCAGGACGCCATTGTCCGTATCTATGTCCACTGCGCCGTTGCAGCAGACTGTCGCTGGTTACTAAGCAGAAAACGTGCCAAAAGCTGGATTTGTAATTTTTATTGATTTACCAGGGAAATTTGGCGAACCACTCGACCAGGGATTTCCTGCTGCACTGCACACAAAACAGGCGAAGCCTGCCCGCACGCTGAGCAAAGCGGCAATTCACTTCTTCAGCAGGTCGGCAAAGGCAAGCAGGGTTTCGGCCACATCAACCAGCTTCTGCTGCCGGTCCATGGCCAGTCTACGCAAGGCGGCGTAAGCCTCGTCTTCGGTCAGTTTTTTCTCGCGCATCAGCATGCCTTTGGCGCGCTCGATCAGCTTGCGCTCATTCAGCGTGGCCTTGGTTTTTTTCAGCTCGTCGCGCAGCGCCTGGAATTCGCGGAAGCGGGCAATCGCCACATCCAGGATCGGCTTCACCCGCTTCACATTCAGGCCGTCGATAATATAAGCCGAAACCCCGGCCTGCATGGCCTGCTCGATCATGCCGACATCGGATTGATCGACAAACATCACAATCGGGCGCGGTTGGTCGTCGTTGATCTGCCGCATGCTTTCGATGGTGTCGCGGCTGGGTGAATCCATGTCGACGATAACAATATCCGGGCCGATTTCGGCCACCCGGCGGGCGCTCAATTCACGCGGCGCCAGGCGTGCCACCAGTTCATAACCCTGCGCCCGCAACGCCTCGTTCAACACGGCGGCGCGTTCAGGATTCTCGTCGATCAACAGGATACGCAAGCCACTCACAATGCTTCACCCAGGCCTCAATTGCATGCCAGTACTAGCAATTCGCATACCAAAGCGGCAAAGTTGCCCATATGTGGCGTTAATTTGCGCTAACGGCTTGAATACCTTGAGAGGGAATATTGTGGCACTGGGCCTGATCTATGTGGATGCCGATGCCTGCCCGGTGAAGGCGGAAATCTACAAGGTGGCGGAACGCCATGCCATGCGGGTGCAGGTGGTGGCCAACAGCTTCATCCAGACGCCGCGGGCGGACTGGATCGCCCTCACCCAGGTGGGCGATGCGCTGGATGCCGCCGATGACTGGATCGCCGAACGCGCCGGCCCGGCCGATATTGTGATCACCGCCGATATCCCGCTGGCCGGCCGCTGCGTCAAGACCGGGGCCATTGTGCTGGCGCCAAACGGCCGGCTGTTTGATGAAAACAGCATCGGCCTGGCCCTGGCAACCCGCAACCTGATGACCGACCTGCGCGCGGCCGGCGAGCAGACACGCGGCCCCAAACCCTTCACGCCGCGTGACCGCTCGACCTTTCTGTCGGCGCTGCACGAGGCTATCCTGCGCCTGAAACGGAGAGTATCGCCATGATGAAAGCTGTTCCGGTGCCGCTGGCGAAAATCTATGTGCCGGCCAAATTCAAAGGCACGCTCGACCAGGCCAAGGTGGAAGCCCTGGCGGATGATATTGTCGAGAAGGGCTTGCAGATGCCGATCCAGGTGCGCGCCGACAAGGAGCGTTATGTGCTGGTGGCCGGGCTGCACCGGCTGGAAGCCTTCCGCTATCTCGGCGAGGCCAATATCCCGGCGCTGCTTGTGGCGGCGCGCAAGTTCTAATTCAGTGGCGCCCACCCAGGATCAGATCAGGCAGAGCCAGTGAAAACGCCGGCACATAAGTGACCAGCAGCAGGGCGGCAATCAGCGCGCCATAAAATGGCCAGATCGTGCGCATGACATAGCCGATGCTGACGCCGCCGATGGCGCAGCCGACAAACTGCGTGGTGCCGATCGGCGGAGTGTTGAGGCCCAGCGCACAATTGATCAGCATCAGCATGCCGAACTGCACCGGGCTCATGCCGTATTGCACGCAGATCGGCAGGAAAATCGGCGTGCAGATCAGGATGGTGGCGGCCATGTCAAGAAATGTGCCGAGCACAAACAGGATGACATTGACCAGCAGGAAGATCATCCACGGCGAATTGGTGATGCTGCCCAATGCGCGGCCGGTCAGGTCGGCCACTTCATACAGGCTGATGAGATAGCCGAAAGTGTTCGACACGCCGATCAGCAGCAGCACAACGCCGGTGGTTTTCACCGCCTTGGCCGCCGCCTTCACCAATTGCGCCCAGGTCAGCGAACGATACAGCAGCGTGGCGAGCAGGATGGCATACAGCACCGCAATGGCGGCGGATTCCGTGGCGGTGAAAACGCCGGTGAGGATGCCGGCCAGGATGATGACAATGATGAACAAGCCCGGTATCGCCGCCGCCGCCGAGCGCGCCACGGCCGGCCAGCCGGGGAACGCCCCGGCGCCATAGCCGCGCCGGATCGCCACCAGATAGGCTGCCGCCAGCATACATAGTGTCAGCAGGGCGGCGGGGACCAGCCCGGCCAGGATCAGCGCGGCGATGGACACTTTGCCGCCGGCCGCCAGCGAATAGATGATCATGTTGTGGCTGGTGGGCATCAAGGCGCCAACCAGCGAAGCATGGGTGGTGACATTCACCGCGTAATCGGCGTCATACCCCTCGCGCTTCATCATCGGGATCATCACCGCGCCCATCGCCGACACATCGGCCACCGGCGAGCCGGAAACACCGCCAAACAACGTACAGGCCACCACGTTGGACATGCCGAGGCCGCCCCGGATATGGCCGATCATGTCCTTGGCAAAGCGCACGATACGATCAGCCACGCCGCCATAAAGCATCAATTCACCGGCGAAGATGAAAAACGGAATCGCCAGGAACGAGAAGATATTCATGCCCGCGGCCATGCGCTGAAACACCACCGCCAGCGGCAGGCCTTCATAGAGAATGGTGGCTACCGCCGAAAGCCCGATGGCAAAGGCCACCGGCACACCAAGAATGAGCAGGCCGAAAAAGCTGGCGGCCAGAATGGTCAATGCCATGAGGGACGCACCTTCTCGCCAGCCATAAGCGCCAGAATATGTTCGATGGAAAACAGCACGATCAGCGCGCCGGCCAGGCTGAGCGAAACATGGTTGATACCTTCCGGCAGGCCGAGGGTCGGAATCTTGTAACCCATCACCGATTCCGCCAGCAGCCCGGCATGCCAGGCCATGGTGGCACCGAAGGCCGCCACCAGCAAGTGGATCAGCCCCTCCACCCAGCGCCGCCAGGGTGCAGGCAGCAGCAGGCCGACCAGTGATTCAAGCCCGATATGGCCGGCATCGCGCACGCCCACGGCGGCACCGAACATGGTGACATACAGCACCAGCACCAGGGCCAGGCTTTCGGCCCAGGTCGGCGTGTCATTCAGCACATAGCGGCCGAATACCTGCAAGGCCACCACGGCAACGATGGCCAGCAGCCCAGCCACCGCTATAATCATGCAGCAGCGTGCAATCGCAGCGTTGAGCGGCCCGAGGAAACGCAGCACAGCCATGTCCGGCGCGAACCGGCTCAATCAATTGCCTGGATGCGCTTGACCAAGTCCTGCAATTTCGGCGTACCGGCGAATTTGGCATAGACCGGCTGCATCGCAGTGGCGAAAGCCTTCTTGTCCACATCGGCCAGAATCTTGGCGCCGCCACCAGTGACGGTCTTCTCCGCCGCTGCTTCGCGGTCATCCCATAATTTACGCATCACCGGCACGGAATCCTTCGCCGCCTGGCGGATGATGGCCTGTTCCGCCACCGGCAGGCCATCCCAGATCCGTTTGGAAAACACCAGCAATTCCGGCGCCATCGAATGTTCGGTGACGCTGTACATCTGTGCCACTTCGTAATGCCGCGACGATTCGTAGGATGGCCAGTTATTTTCGGCGCCGTCCACCACGCCGGTCCTCAGCGCGGTATAAACCTCGGCATAGGGCAGCGGCGTGGCATTGGCGCCCAGCGCCTGCATCATCGCCACCCACATATCGGATTGCTGCACGCGGATTTTCATGCCCTTCATGTCATCCACGGTCTTGATCGGCTTCTTGGTGGTGTAGAAGCTGCGCGAGCCGCTGTCGTAGAAGGCCAGGCCGATGAAGCCCTGCGGCTCCAGCGATTTCAGGATTTCCTCGCCCACCGCGCCATCCAGAACCTTGCGCATATGCGCCTTGGATTTGAACACAAAGGGCAAGGCCGGCACGATGGTTTCCGGCACGATGTTGTTGAAGGGCGAGATATTCACCCGCACCATGTCGAGCGCGCCGATTTTGGTCTGCTCGATCGTGTCTTTTTCCGAACCGAGCACACTCTGGCCGAACACCTTCACGCTATGCTTGTTGGTGGTGCGCTCGGCGATCAGCTTGCCCATGTGCATCACTGCCTGCACGGTGGGATAATCCGCCGGATGCACATCGGCCGAGCGGAATTCCTTGGCCGCCGCTGGCAAGGCTGTTGCCGCCACCAGCGCAGCAATCCCGATAAAGCCTGCATTGACCACAGAGCTGCCCATCTTACCCTCCCGTTTGAGCGCGCCTTGTTGCGGCGCTTGCACCACTCATCATACAACTGACCGGCCGATATGAGTCAATCCGAAATCTGAAAGACTGATTTATGTACATTTTTCGGTATAAATTACACACCACCTATATGATGCCTTTACACTCAAACCACACTTATCATACAAGATAAGGACAAATTCGGAGACCAGTACGGTGGCCCTACGCCGACGCGAAACCCTGACCTCGCAATTGATCCGCAGCCTCTCGGCCCGGATTGAACAGGGCGGCCTGAAGCCGGGTGACAAGCTGCCCAGCGAGCAGGAACTGATCGAGGAATTCGGCGTCAGCCGCACCGTGGTGCGCGAGGCTATTTCATCGCTGCGCGCCGCCGGCCTGGTGGCGACGCAGCAGGGGGTTGGCGCCTTTGTGCAGAGCAATGCCCTCACGCCCTCCTTCCGCATTGATGAAGCCAATCTTGATCTGCTGAAGGAAGTGATCGGCGTGCTGGAATTGCGCATCGCACTGGAGGCCGAGGCCTGCGCGCTGGCGGCGCAAAGGCGGCAGGAAAATCATCTGGCCGCGATGCGGCTGGCGCTGGATCGTATGGAAGCCGCCATCGATGCTGAAGAGGATGCCGTGGCGCCCGATCTGGATTTCCATCGCAGCATTGCCGAGGCCACCGGCAATGTGCATTTCAGCCATCTGTTCAGCTATCTCGGCGCGTTGATGATCCCGCGCACCCGATTGCAGACCTTCCGCTTCTTCGCCGACGACCGGCTGGAATATCTGCGCCGGGTCAACCGCGAGCATGAGGACATCTACCAGGCCATCCAGCGCCATGACAGCGATGCGGCGCGCTCGGCGATGCGGCTGCATCTCAGCAACAGCCGCGAGCGCGTGCGCCGCGCGATGGAAACTTGAAGCCAGCGGCGAAAGCGGCGCATGCTGCGGCGGGAAAACATACAAAACAACGGGGGAAACGATAGATGAAGCGGGTATTGCTCACCGGTGCCAGCGGCGGCATCGGCACCAGACTGCGCCAGATGCTGAAACCGCTTTATCCCGAACTGATCCTGAGCGATCTGAAACCACCGGCCGATCTGGGCGCGGATGAAACTTTCCTGCCCGCCGACCTCGCCGATGCCGCAGCAGTGGAGCAAATCTGCCAGGACGTGGACGGCATCGTGCATCTGGGCGGCTATTCGGTGGAAGGGCCGTGGGAAACCATCCTGCAAGCCAATATAATCGGCTGTCACAACCTGTTTGAAGCGGCCCGGCGCCAGGGCGTGCGCCGGGTGGTTTTTGCCTCGTCCAACCATGTGATGGGCTTCCATCCGCGCCACAGCAAGATCGGTGTGGAAGCTGTGCCGCTGCCCGATACACGCTATGGCCTGTCCAAATTATTCGGTGAAGGGCTGGGCGCGCTTTATGCCCACAAGCATGGCCTGGGCGTGCTCAGCATCCGCATCGGCAATTTTGGCGACAAGCCGATTGATGCGCGCCGGCTGGCGATCTGGCTCAAGCCTGCCGATCTGGTGCAGCTCATTCGCCTGGGCCTGGAAAAACCCGATCTGGTTTATGAAGTGGTTTACGGCATGTCAGACAACCAGCGCGCCTGGTGGGATAACAGTCATGCGCTGGCGCTTGGCTATCGCCCTGAAGGCCGCTCCGAGGATTTTGCCGCAGACGCCCTTGCAGCGCAGAAGCTGTTGCCGCCCGATGCCATCGGCGATTATTTCCAGGGCGGCAGCCCGTTTTGCAGCCAGGAATTTGACGGCGATTTTGAGCGGCTGAAAAAATGAAGCTTGCCAAGCTTGAAGCCATCACGCTGAAAATCCCGTTTGACGACCTCTATGACGGGCCGCGCGCCAAGCGGCGTGGCTGGACCGAATTCGATACCCTGCTGGTGCGGGTGGAGGATGCCGAGGGTAATGTCGGCTGGGGCGAGGCCTTTGCCTATAGCTGTGCTGGCGCGGTGCGGGCGGCTTTGCTGGATATGGTGGCGCCGCTTGTGCTGGGCCGCGAGATACAGGACATCCCGACGCTGAACCGCGAATTGCAGCTGGCACTGCATATCTGGGGCCGCTATGGCATCACCATCTTTGCCCTATCCGGCCTGGATATTGCGCTATGGGATTTGCAGGCCAAACGCGCCGGCCTCAGCCTGGCACGGCATCTTGGCGGCAGAAACCGCGAACAGGTGCCGGCCTATGCCTCGCTGGTGCGCTATGCCGGCGCGGCGCAAATCACCACAATGATCCAGCGCGCCAGGACCGAGGGTTACACCGATATCAAGCTGCATGAGATTGACCCGCTGGTGATCGAAGCGGCCCGCGCTGCCGGGCCTGACCTGCGCCTGACCGTGGACGTGAATTGCGCCTGGAGCCTTGGCGAGGCCGAGACATTGCTGGCCCGGCTGCGGCCGCTCAACCTGCATTGGGTGGAAGAGCCGATCTTTCCGCCGGAGGATTATGACACGCATCAGGCGCTGGCGCGTTTCGGCGTGCCGCTGGCAGCAGGCGAGAATGCCTGCACGGCATTTGAATTCCGCCGCCTGATCCCCGCCCTGGCCTATCCGCAGCCCAGCGTGACCAAAATCGGCGGCATCAGCGAATTTCTCGCCACGCTTGATTTGGCGGAAGCCGCCGGAAAAAGCGCCATGCCGCATTCACCCTATTTCGGCCCGGGCTATTGGGCCACATTGCAACTGGCGGCAAACCGGCCCAGCATCGGCCTGTTTGAATTCCTTTATGTGCAGCCGGCAGCCTGGCTGGCGCCGGATATTCCGCTGCCGCGGCAAGGCCAGATCCAGATCCCGGACAGGCCCGGCATCGGCTTCACGCCAAACCCCGCCATCCTCGAACAGTATCGTGTGAACTGACATGAGCTATACCCGCATCCTCACCGGCCCCAAACCCAAGCTGGCCATGCCGCAAGGCGCCACCGACACGCATATCCATTTCTATGACAGCCGCTATGCGGCTTTGCCCAATACGCCAACGCCGCCCGATGCCTCGGTGGCCGATTATGCCCAGGTGATGGATTGGCTGGGTATTCAGCGTGTGGTGGTGGTGCAGCCGAATGCCTATGGTGATGATAACCGGCTGACCATGGATAGTGTGGCGCAGCTGAATGCCATGCCCGGGATACAGGCGCGTGCGGTGGCCGTGGTGAAGCCGGCGGTGAGCGACGCGGAACTGGCGCGCTTGACCGAAGCCGGCGCGCGCGGCCTGCGCATCATGGCCCTGCTTGGCGGCACGCTGGGGCTGGATATGGCCGAGACAATGGCAGCCCGGGTGGCGCCTTTCGGCTGGCATCTGTTGCTGCAACTGGATGGCCGCGACCTGCACCAGCATGCTGCGATGATCCGCCGCCTGCCCTGCAAGGTGGTGATCGATCATATCGGCAAATTCCTGGAGCCGGTGCCACCTGAACATGAAGGTTTCCGCGCGCTGCTCGATCTGCTGGCCGGCGGCAACGTGTGGGTGAAGCTGTCAGCCGCCTATGAAACCTCGAAGACCGGCGCGCCCCACTATGAGGATGTCAGCATCTTGGCGCGCGCTCTGGTGCGGGCGGCGCCCGAGCGCATGATCTGGGCCAGCAACTTCCCCCATGCCCAGGCAGCCAAATTCGGCTACCCGGATGATGCGGCCATGCTCGACCTGCTGCTCGATTGGGCGCCAAACGAAGCCGACCGGCACAAAATCCTGGTCGACAACCCAAGTGCACTCTACGATTTCGCTTGAGCAACAATCAGCGTGTAGCGCGCGCAGTCAGGCCGCAGCAGAGATAACCGGCGCCGCCAAGCAGCCGCGCCATATGGTCTGCCGTCAGGGCGACTCCGCCCAGCTCTACGCCGCCGAGATAGCTGTGGCGGGCCAGCTCGGCCAAAGCCAGCAGCAGCAGGGCCAGCAACAGCCAGCGCGCCGGGGCCGGGCGGTGGCGCATACCGATCAATACCGCCAGCAACAACACGCCCAGCACAATCAGCGGCATCGGCAGATTGAACAGCGGCAGCCTTTCCGCCGCCACCGCGATCAGCAATGCAATGCCGATAGCTGTGAGCAAGGGGGTGCGCTTGTGGCCGGGCGGCAGGATCAGGCCCAGCAACGCGCCCAGCGCCAGCGCCAGGCCACCCAGCGTGAGGCTATGAAAGCGCAGAGCCGGGGCAAAGCCGGCGATTCCCGGCAAACCCAGCGCCTCGCCCAGCTCGGCAGCGGCCAGGGCCGCCGGCAAGCCGCAGCCAATGCCCCAGAACAATGCCGCGGGCAGCGGGCTGCCAGCAGCCAGGGCAAAGCCCGCCGCCGGCGCCAGGAAACCCAGGCATAAAACGATTAGGCCCATATCGGGCAAGGAAAATTCGGCCATGGCGGCACTATGCCGGTTGCTGCCCCGGCTCGGCAAGCCCGCGTCTTGGCTAGGGGTTTTTCTAAAGCCCGCCCTTTCAAACGGCGCGGCGTTTCACATGGGGTTGACGGAGGGGGGCCAGGGGGCTATAACGCGCGCCTCTGATTTCGCCGCAAGGCATAATCCAAGCAACTGGAATACCCTATCCATGGCTCAGCATAAGTCTGCGGAGAAGCGCGCCCGCCAAACCATCAAGCGCACTGAAGTCAACCGCTCGCGTCGCACCAAGGTGCGTGGCGCGGTGAAGCAGGTTGAACTGGCGATTGCCAGCGGCGACAAGACCGCTGCCGCCGCCGCCTTCAAGCTGGCGCAGCCGGCGCTCGACAAGAGCGTCACCAAGGGCGTGGTCAAGAAGGGCACCGCCTCGCGCAAGCTGTCACGCCTGAACGCCGCCATCAAGACGATGGCTTGATCTTCACCGCCGGCTCTGGCCGGCGCGTGCAGATATAAAGTTTCCGACATCGCCACGCCCAGCCGGTGCGTGGCGATGTTTTTTTGTGCGCCTGCGATGGCAACGTGACTCAAGCGGCTGGCGATACTGTTCAAAGGAACGAGAGCAACGTCAATTTGCTGGCGATTACGACTCGTTGAAACACGATGTTCCCGCCTTCTTCCACTGATCGGCAACTAATCCGCTTGCGTGAAAACAACACGCTGTGCTGAATGCAAAACAGGCCACAAGTTCCATTCCTGCAACACGGAAAAAATATTTTGGAGAGTCATCATCTGTCCGCTTGCACCGCTTCGGCGTTTTTGCCTTTAATGCACCGCTGCCTCGCGATGGATGCGGATGCGACATGACGCGGCGACGGGAGCGGACTTTAGTGTTTTCAAGGTATTTTTTTCGTTTCCCAACGGAAGAAGCCACACGAAAAACATAAGGCCGCTCTGGTCGGATAGACGACATGGGCGGATGCACCGGCCAAGTATTGTAGTGCAGAGTTGGTCGAGTGGTGCGGGTTTTGAGTTGATGAATAAGGCGGCGCCGGCAGCGCGTTACGCACGAGAAAAACGAGTTAAACAAATCACGTGGCGCGAGGTTGGGGATGCAGGCAGCAAGGTCTGAAGTTGATAGCTATGCGGGTGATGTTTCACCGAGTGAAGCCTGGACCAAGCTACAGAGCGATCCGGCCGCTCTCCTGATAGATGTTCGAACCAAGCCGGAATGGGGCTTTGTCGGCACTGCCGATCTGAGCGCCGTTTCCAAGTCTCCTCTTTTGATTTCGTGGCAAGTGTATCCTGAGATGACTGTTAATCCGCAATTCGCTGACGAACTGCGCGCCAAGGGCGCTGCGCCCGGTCAGCCGCTGTTTTTCCTGTGCCGTTCCGGGGCGCGTTCGCGCGCCGCTGCCATCGCCATGACGGCAGCGGGCCTTGGCCCCTGCTACAATATCGCAGGCGGCTTCGAGGGCGACATGGACGGCGCCAAGCAGCGCGGTCGCGTCAATGGCTGGAAGGCCGCCGGCCTCGCCTGGTCGCAGAGCTGAGGCCGCATCATGGTGAAGTCTTTGCAGCCACAGCCCAAATCCGTCTCCACCAAGGCCGCCGCTCCGCTGGATGGCAGCTTGAGCGAGATCAACGCCATCAGCCCGGCCGAGGAAGCCGCCGCCCAGCTTGACCCGCAATGGCAGCGCGTGCGCGGCCGCCTGCGGGTTGCCTTTGGCGAAGCCGCGTTCAATTCCTGGCTCAAGCCGTTGGCACTGGCCAAGAATTCGCTGGGTGACGGCGACGTGCATCTTTCGGTGCCGACCCGCTTCATGCGCGACTGGGTGGCCAATCATTACAGCGAACGGCTGCGCGAGATCTGGCGCCTGGAAAATCCCGATGTGCGCCGGGTGCTGATCCATGTGCGCGTTGCCGCCACCACGCAAGGCGCTGCTGCCAGCCAGCAGGCTGGCGCCAAGCCGATGGCGGTGCGCCCTGCCCAATCCGCTGCCGTGGCTGAAACGGCCGAGCCGCGCAATCAGCAGGCTGAGATGCGCCGCCCCGCCGAAGCGATGCCGGCCGAACGCAGCGCCGCCATCCTGCCGGCACGCGACATGGATGATGTGGAGCGCGAACTTTCCGCGCCGCTTGATCCGCGCTTCACCTTCGAGAGTTTCATCACCGGCAAGTCCAACGAACTGGCCCGCGCCGCCGCCTTGCGCGTCGCCGAAAGCCCGCAGGTGGCCTATAACCCGCTTTTCCTCTATGGCGGCGTCGGCCTGGGCAAAACCCATCTGATGCATGCCATCGGCTGGCATATCCGCCAGCGCTTTCCGGAGCGTCGGGTTGTCTACCTGTCGGCCGAAAAGTTCATGTACCAGTTCATCCGCGCCCTGCGTTTCAAGGACACGATGGCGTTCAAGGAGCAGTTCCGCTCGGTGGACGTGCTGATGATCGACGACATCCAGTTCATCGCCGGCAAGGAAAGCACGCAGGAAGAATTCTTCCACACCTTCAATGCGCTGTGTGATCAGAACCGCCAGATCATCGTTTCGGGCGACCGCTCGCCCTCCGACCTGGAAGGCATCGAGGAGCGCATGCGTTCGCGCCTCGGCTGGGGCCTGGTGGTGGATATTCACCCGACCGATTTTGAATTGCGGCTTTCGATCCTACAGGCCAAGGCCGAGCGCAGCGGCCTGCGTGGCATCCCGGTCGAAGTGCTGGATTTCCTCGCCCGCCGCATCACCTCGAATATCCGTGAGCTGGAAGGCGCGCTGAACCGCATCTCGGCCTATTCCAGCCTGGTTGGCCGCCCGATCACCATTGCCTCGGCGCAGGAAGTGCTGTCTGACCTGCTGCGCGCCAATGACCGCAAGGTGACAATCGAGGAAATCCAGAAGCGCGTGGCTGAGCATTTCTCGATCCGCTTTGCCGACATGCATTCGCCGCGCCGCGCCCGCGCCGTGGCCCGGCCGCGCCAGGTGGCGATGTATCTGGCCAAGCAACTGACCTCGCGCAGTCTGCCCGAGATCGGGCGCAAATTCGGCGGCCGCGACCACACCACGGTGATGCATGCCGTGCGCAAGATCGAGGAGTTGCGCGAGATCGACAGCGCCTTTGCCGAGGATATCGACTTGCTGCGCCGCAAACTGGAAAGCTGACGCAAAAGATATTCTTTACAATTCAATGACTTAAAAGGGTTGCCGGGTTATCCCCAGCAACCCTTTTTTGCGTTGCGTTTCAATAGCTTCGCCGGGGTTGCTTTGCTATACTGTACTGACTCGGCGGAGCCACTGTCGGGCAAGGCAACATTCCCGGTTTTCAGCCATGAAACTCACCATCGAGCGTGCCGTCCTGTTGAGCGCCCTGAGCCATGTGCAAAGTGTGGTGGAGCGCCGCAACACGATCCCGATCCTCTCCAATGTCTTGCTGGAGACCGAGGGCGAGAAGCTGGCGCTGACCGCGACCGACCTTGATATTGCGGTGGTTGAGAAGCTGGCCGCCAAGGTGAGCAAGCCGGGCGCCACCACAGTGGCCGCGCACACCTTCTACGACATCGTGCGCAAGCTGCCCGATGGCGCCGAGGTGGAGCTGACCTACTCGCCCAACGACCAGCGCCTGGAACTGCGCGCAGGCCGCTCCAGCTTCAAGCTGTCCTGCCTGCCGAAGGAAGACTTTCCGGTGATGGCGGCGGGCGAATTGCCCAACAGCTTCCCGCTGCCGGCCGAGCAATTGCGCCGCCTGGTGGACAAGACCCGCTTCGCCATCTCCACCGAGGAGACGCGCTATTACCTGAACGGCATCTATCTGCATGCTGCCGCCTCGGCCGGCGTGCCGATGCTGCGCGCCGTGGCCACCGATGGCCATCGCCTGGCCCGCGTCGAAACCCCGCTGCCGGCCGGCGCTTCCGGCATGCCGGGCGTAATCGTGCCGCGCAAGACCGTGACCGAACTGCGCAAGCTGCTGGATGGCGCCTCGGCCGATGTGCGCATCGAATTGAGCGACACCAAAATCCGCTTTGCCTTTGGCGATCTGGTGCTGGTGTCGAAGCTGATCGACGGTTCCTTCCCGGAATATGAGCGCGTTATCCCGCGCGACAATGACAAGGTGATGGAAGTGGACAGCAAGGCCTTCTCGGCCGCCGTTGACCGCGTTGCCACCATCTCGACCGAAAAGAGCCGCGCGGTGAAGCTGACGCTGAAGCCGGAAGGCCTGGAGCTTTCGGCCACCAGCCCGGACCAGGGTTCGGCCACCGAGCAACTCACCATCGCCTACAGCGCGGCGCCCATCGAGGTGGGCTATAATTCGCGCTACCTGCTCGATATTGCCAGCCAGATTGAGGGTGAGAATGCCCGCTTCCTGCTGGCCGATGCACTGGCGCCGACCATCGTGCGCGACCCGGCCGACGATGGCGCGCTCTATGTGCTGATGCCGATGCGCGTGTGATGGGCAGCAGCGCCGCGGCATTGGCGGAGCAGCTAGACCGGCAGTCCACAAGCCTCGGCTCCGCCGCCCGAAGCGATCCGCTGCCGGGCAGTGATATGTCTGGCTGCACTATCTCCGCGCTGACGTTGCGTGACTTCCGCAACTATCCGACGCTCAATCTGTGCCCAGCCGCCCGTGCGGTGGTGCTGACCGGCCCGAATGGCGCCGGCAAAACCAATATCCTGGAAGCCCTGTCCTTCCTCAGCCCGGGTCGTGGCCTGCGCCGCGCCCGCCTGGCTGAAGCGACACGCCAGCATGCGCCCGAAGCACGCTGGGCGGTGCATGCCGAACTGATCAGCAATGTCGGCCCGATCAGCATCGGCACCGGCCTGATGCCAGACAGCGAAGCCGATGCCGGCGAACGGCGCCAGGTGCGGCTGAATGGCGAAGCCGTGAGCAGCGCCAATGCCCTGGCGGAATATCTCGACATCGTATGGCTGACGCCGCAGATGGATCGCCTGTTTGTGGATGGCCTCTCCACCCGGCGTCGCTTCATGGACCGCCTGGTTTTTGGCCTGGATAGTGGCCATGCCCGCCGTGTCGCCGCCTATGAAAAGGCGATGCGCGAACGCAATCGGCTGTTGAAGGCCGGCGCTGCGGATACCGGCTGGCTGGTGGCGCTGGAAGGCCAGATGGCCGAACATGGTGTGGCGGTGGCCGCCGCACGCCGCGATGGCTTGGCCCTGGTGGAAGCCGGCATGGCGCTGAGCGAGGCTTCCGGCGCCGCAGCCTTTCCAAGCGCCCGGCTGGAGGCACGCGGCCTGGTGGAAGCCTGGCTGGCGGAAATGCCGGCCCTGGCTGCCGAGGAGAAGCTGCGCCGGCTGTTGCACGAGCGCCGCTTCATCGACCGCGATGCCGGCGCTGCCACCGAAGGGCCGCATCGCAGCGATTTTGCGGTGTGGCACAGTGCCAAGCAGCAGGCCGCCGAACATTGCTCCACCGGCGAGCAGAAAGCGCTGCTGATCGCCATCACCCTGGCCAATGCCCGGCTGATCCGCGAACGCAAGAATTTTGCCCCGCTGCTGCTGCTGGATGAGGTTTCGGCCCATCTCGACAGCCAGCGGCGCAACGCATTGTATGACGAAATCCTGGCGCTTGGCGGCCAGGCCTGGCTCACCGGCACCGATGCCGAACTGTTTGCCGGGCTGGCCGATGCAGGCGCCTTCTATGCGGTGGCCGAAGGCGCGCTTGCGCCCTGTCCGGCGCCAAAACGAGGGTAAGACCATGAGTGAAGAACAATCCCGCAAGGACGAATTGGCCCGCAGGGATGAAGCCGCGCGCAACGGCGAAGGCTATGATTCCTCTGCCATCAAGGTGCTGAAAGGCCTGGATGCGGTGCGCAAGCGCCCCGGCATGTATATCGGCGACACCGATGACGGTTCCGGCCTGCATCACATGGTTTATGAGGTGGTGGATAACGCCATCGATGAATCACTGGCCGGTTATTGCGACCAGGTGACCGTGCTGCTGAATCCCGATGGCTCCTGCACCGTGCGCGACAACGGGCGCGGCATCCCGGTGGATATCCATCCCGAGGAAGGCGTTTCGGCGGCAGAAGTCATCATGACCCAGCTGCATGCCGGCGGTAAATTCGACCAGAATTCCTACAAGGTTTCCGGCGGCCTGCATGGTGTGGGCGTTTCGGTGGTGAATGCCTTGTCCAGCACGCTGGAATTGCGCATCTGGCGCGCCGGCAAGGCTTATTTCATGCGCTTCCGCCATGGCGATGCCGAGGCGCCGCTGGCCGTGGTGGGCGAGGCCGAGGGCAAGCGCGGCACCGAAGTGACCTTCCTGCCTTCGACCGAAACCTTCACCAAGACCGAGTTTGATTTTGCCACGCTGGAGCGCCGCCTGCGCGAACTGGCCTTCCTCAATAGCGGCGTCCGCATCGTGTTGCAGGATCTGCGCGGCGTGGAACCGAAAAGCGTGGAACTGATGTATGAAGGCGGCGTTGAAGCCTTCGTCGCTTATCTGGATCGCAACAAGACACCAATGCACAAGCCGCCGGTGACCATCCGCGGCGAGCGCGACGGCATCGGCATCGAAGTTTCGCTGCAATGGAATGACGGCTATCACGAGGCCGTGCTGTGCTTCACCAACAACATTCCGCAACGCGATGGCGGCACCCATCTTGCCGGCTTCCGCGGCGCGCTGACCCGCTGCATCAACAAATATGCGGAAGAAAGCGGCATCCTGAAGAAGGAAAAGGTGACACTTTCCGGCGAGGATAGCCGCGAGGGTTTGACCTGCGTGCTGAGCGTGAAGGTGCCGGACCCAAAATTCTCGTCGCAGACCAAGGACAAACTGGTTTCCTCGGAAGTGCGCCCGGCGGTGGAAAACCTGGTCAACGAACAGCTTTCCGCCTGGCTGGAAGAACATCCGGCCGTAGCCCGCACCATTGTTGGCAAGGTGGTGGAAGCCGCCGCCGCCCGCGAAGCGGCGCGCAAGGCGCGTGAACTGACCCGCCGCAAGGGCGCACTGGATGTTTCCTCGCTGCCCGGCAAGCTGGCCGATTGCCAGGAACGCGATCCGGCAAAATCCGAATTATTCCTGGTTGAGGGCGACAGCGCCGGCGGCTCGGCCAAACAGGGCCGCAACCGCGCCAATCAGGCCGTGTTGCCATTGCGCGGCAAGATTCTGAATGTTGAACGCGCCCGCTTCGACAAGATGCTCGGCTCGGCCGAAATCGGCACCCTGATCACCGCGCTCGGCACCAGCATCGGGCATGACGATTTTGATGCCGGCAAGCTGCGCTATCACAAGATCATCATCATGACCGACGCCGATGTGGACGGCGCGCATATCCGCACCCTGCTGCTCACCTTCTTCTTCCGCCAGATGCGGCCGCTGATCGATGCCGGGCATCTCTATATTGCCCAGCCGCCGCTCTACAAGGTGAAGCGCGGCCAGTCGGAACGCTACCTCAAGGATGAAGCCGCGCTGGAAAACTACCTGATCGGCGAAGGCCTGGAAGCCGCCGTGCTGCATCTGCATGATGGCAGCCAGCGCGCCGGCGCCGATCTGCGGCGCCTGGTGGACCAGGCGCGCCAGGCCCGCGCCATGCTGGAATCGGTTGGCAAACGCTATAATGCCTGGCTGGTGGAACAGGCCGCCATCCTGGGCATGCTGCGTAATGATGTGCTTGATGATGCCGCCAAGTCGGTGCCGGCGGCGGAATCCCTGGCACTGCGGCTGAATGCGCTGGCTTCCGATCTGGAAAAGGGCTGGGAATGCCTGGCGCCGGGCGATGGCACCCTGGTGGCGCGGCGCTCATTGCGCGGCTATACCGAAAACCACCTGCTCGATGCGCCGCTGTTCCGCTCGGCCGAGGCACGCAAGCTCAACGAACTGGCCGATGAATTGCAGGCCGCCTATCTGGTGCCGGCCCAGCTCAAGCGCAAGGACGAAGTGCATCCGGTGCGCGGGCCATCCGAATTGCTCAATGCCGTGATGGCAACCGGCCGGCGTGGCCTGACCATGCAGCGCTACAAGGGGCTGGGTGAAATGAACCCGGATCAGCTCTGGGAAACCACGCTGGACCCGAATGCGCGCAGCCTGCTGCAAGTCAAGGTCAACCACGCCGAGGATGCCGACAACATCTTCGAGACGCTGATGGGCGATGTGGTGGAGCCGCGCCGCGACTTCATCCAGTCCAACGCCCTGAGCGTCGCCAACCTGGATATTTGAGCCATCGGGTGTTCGCAGCCAGCGGTGAGCATGCAATACAGCCACCACATCACTGCCGGCCGCGCCACCCTCGCCGCCGCTGTTACTGGCGCAGGCAGCCCGGTGGTGTTCCTGCATGCGGCGGTCTGTGACAGCCGCATGTGGCAGCAGCAATGGCGGGCCGTTGCCGAGGATCATACGGCCATCGCCTATGATCGCCGGGGCTTTGGCGCCACCCACGCCGAGCGGCAGGATCATTCTGCTGTCGCTGATCTGCTGACGGTGCTCGACATTGTGGCAGGCGGCGAACCGGCGATCCTGGTTGCCTGCTCGCAGGGCGGCCGGGTTGCGCTTGATGCGGCCCTGCTGCATCCGGATCGGGTCTGTGGCCTGTTCCTGATCTCGCCATCCGTGGCGGCCGCCCCCGAACCGAGTTACACGCCAGACATTGCCGCAATGCTGGCGCAACAGCGACAGGCCGAGGCGGCCGGTGATCTGGACCAGCTGAATGCGGTGAAAGCCCGGCTCTGGCTGGATGGCCCGTTGCAACCCGAGAATCGGGTAACGGGGGAGAAGCGGGCGTTATTCCTGGAAATGAACGGCGCTGCGCTGCGCTTGCCGCCTTGCGGGGCGAATATCGACAATGTGTCCGCCTACCAGCGCATCGGCGAGATAACATCTCCGACGCTGATAGTCTGCGGCAGCTTTGACTTTCCGCATATCCAGGAGCGTTGCCGCCACATCGCCGGGATGATGCCGAATGCGGCCTTCCAGCCCCTGCCCGGCACCGCGCATCTGCCCAGCCTGGAACAGCCGGCCATTATCACAGGCCTGCTGCTATCATTCCTGCAAAACCCGGGCGAAACAATTCAGCCTGGCCGGATGCCCTGAGCTCCGCCCCCGGCCTTGCGCCAGATCAATGCGCCGCCGCTGCAAGCTGGCATGCTAGATTGTCTGCATATCCGGCAGGCATAACAGTTCGGCGGTAGGGATGACAGTGACAGCAGATGGCGCGAGCGATGCGTTTGGCGCCACCGATCGCCGCCTGGGGCTTTCCAGCAGCGAAGCCGCCGCGCGCCTGAAGGCCGAGGGCCACAATGAATTACCGCAGCCTTTGCGCCGCACCCGGCTCCGCATTGTGCTGGAGGTGATCCGCCAGCCGATGTTTGGCCTGTTGCTGGCCGCTGGTGCGATCTATCTGGTGCTGGGCGATGCCGGCGAGGCGCTGATCCTGTTCTGCTTCGCCACGCTTTCGGTATCCATCGCCGTGATCCAGGAAAGCCGCACCGAGCGTGTGCTGGAAGCCCTGCGCGATCTGACCAGCCCGCGCGCCCTGGTGCTGCGCGATGGCGAGCGGCGCCGCATCCCCGGCGTTGAAGTGGTGCGCGGCGACCTGCTGCTGCTGGCGGAGGGCGACCGTATTCCCGCCGATGCGATCCTGATCGACGGCCAGGGTATCAGCGTGGATGAATCGCTGCTGACCGGCGAGTCCGTGCCGGTGCGCAAACGCCCGGCCACGGTGAGCATTCCGCCGCCAGGGCATCCAGGCGGCGAGGATCAGCCTTATCTTTATGCCGGGGCCTTGCTGGTGGCCGGCCAGGGCCTTGCCGAAGTGCGGGCCACCGGCGCCTATAGCGAGATCGGCAAGCTGGGACAGGCGCTGGGCCAGATTGAGAGCGAAACGCCACGGCTGGCGCGTGAATTACGCGGCCTGGTGCGCGGCTTTGCCATTCTGGCGCTGCTGGTCAGCCTGTTGGCCATGCTGCTGTTTGGCCTGCTGCGCGGCGGCTGGCTGGATGCGCTGCTGGGCGGCATCGCGCTGGGCATGTCGATGCTGCCGGAGGAAATCCCGCTGGTGCTGACGGTGTTCATGGCGATGGGCGCATGGCGCATCTCGCAGGCCCGGGTGCTGACCCGCCGCGCCGCTGCCATAGAAGCGCTGGGCGCTGCCACCGTGTTATGCACCGACAAGACCGGCACGCTGACGCAGAACAGCATGAAGATTGTGGCGATGTATTGCGGCGATACCATGCTCGATCTGAGCATCGCCGACGACACGCCGCTACCGCAGCCTTTTGCCGATCTGGCGGCCTGCGGCATCCTGGCCAGCAAGCCGCAGCCGTTTGATCCGATGGAAAAAGCTTTTCATGCCCTGGCGCCGCGCCTGTCGGCGCCGCCGGCCGAGGGCCATGTGCTGCTGCATGAATTTGCGCTCAGCCCCGATCTGCTGGCGATGACCAATCTGTGGCATAGCGAAGGCGCGGCCGAAGCGCTGGTGACGGCCAAAGGCGCGCCGGAAGCCATCGCCAAGCTATGCCATCTGGATGCCGAAGCCGTGGCCCGGCTGCATATTGCTGTGGAGACAATGGCGGCGCAGGGCATGCGGGTGCTGGCCGTGGCCCAGGCCAGCCATGGCTGTGATGCGGCGATGCCGCAAAGCCAGAGCGGATTTGACTTCCGCTTGCTGGGCCTGGTTGGCCTGGCCGATCCGCTGCGCCCCAGTGTGCCGGCCGCCGTGCAGGATTGCCGCGCCGCCGGCATCCGCGTGATGATGATCACCGGCGACTATCCCGCCACCGCCGCCGCCATCGCGCGCCAGGCCGGCATTGATGCCGAGCATGTGGTGACCGGCGCCGACATGGCGCAACTGGATGATGCCGCGCTGGGCGAAAAGCTGCGCCGCGCCACAGTTTTCGCCCGCATTCTGCCACAGCAGAAGCTGCGCCTGGTGCGGCTGCTGCAAGGCCAGGGCGAGATCGTGGCGATGACCGGCGATGGTGTGAATGACGCGCCGTCGCTGAAGGCGGCACATATCGGCATCGCCATGGGCGGGCGCGGCACCGATGTGGCGCGCGAAGCGTCGTCCATCGTGCTGCTGGATGATGATTTCGCCTCCATCGCCCGCACCATCCGGCTGGGCCGCCGCATCTACGACAATCTGCGCAAGGCCATCGGCTATATCCTGGCTGTGCATGTGCCGATTGCCGCCATGGCCTTGCTGCCGCTGGTCTTCGGCTGGCCGCTGGTGCTGCTGCCGATCCATATTGCCATTCTTGAAATGGTTATCGACCCGATCTGCTCGGTGGTTTTTGAAGCGGAGGCAGAGGAGAAGGATGTGATGCAGCGCCCGCCACGCGCGCCTGACAGTCCGCTTTTCTCTGGCGCGCTGGCGGCCTGGAGCCTGCTGCAAGGTTTGCTGGCGGCTGGCCTGGTGGCAGTGCTTTATGCCTGGTCGCTGGCCGGCGGCATGGCCGAGGGTGAAGCCCGCGCCATGGCCTTCACCGCCATTGTCACCACCAATCTGGCGCTGCTATTTGTCAATCGCAGTTTCGGGCTTTCCGTGCTGGGGGCATTGGACCATGCCAGCCGGCTGCAATTGCTGGTGCTCGGCGGCATTATCGGCTTGCTCAGCATAGCGCTGGCCTGGCCGGCGGCGCGGGGCATGCTGCGTTTTGCACCGCTGACGCTGAACGACCTGCTGCTCTGCCTGGGCGGCGCTCTGCTGCTGCTATTGCTGCTCACCGGCCTCAAGCCATTCTGGCGCCGCCGGCTGCAATCCTGATCACGGCGCCGGCGCGCGGTCCTGATAGCTGGAGGTGACGGTGAGCGGGCTGCTGCCGGTATTGCGCACGCTGACAAAACCCCGGCTGCGCAGCGGGCCATAGATTTCCGTGCTCTGCCCAGGCGCCAGTTCCAGCTTGCGGCCTACCGGCGCATCCAGTTCGATACTGCCTGGCTGGCTGCCGGTATTGGCCACGATGATGCTGGTGTAGCTGCCCTGGCTGCTGACATCGATATTAGCCTGCGCCCCGGGCGCCAGGCGATATTGGCCGGCATGGGCAGCATAGGAAGCGACGATGAGCGCCAGCGTGACGGCGCTGGCCAGAAGTGTGCTGCGGAGTGACATGACGTTAACCTGCTTTCTGCCCATTCCGGGCCGCCCCGTTTCCGGGCCGTGTTGACTTGCCGCATCAGATGGACCGCCCTGGCGTGATGTAAATCCCATCCAGGGGCAATAGCGCCGGGCTTGTAGCCATCGTCACAGCGGCCAGGGGATCAAACGGCAAATCCTGGTTTCAGGCCATTATACAGAAGGTTATTGACTCATCCCTTATGGCGATAGAATAGTATTGCTCAAACACCAATAAATTATGCTTTTGGGGGATTTCGCTACCAATGCCGAAGCCCTGCCCACCAGTTTTACCAAGCCGGCTTGGCACTGCTCTGCTGGCTCTGACGGGCCTTGCCGCCTGCTCGGTGGATGGTTATGGCCTCAGCGCCACCAGGGTCAGCCAGGGTGACGGCGCCCTGGTTGTCGAAATCTACAGCCTGGGCGCCAATCTGCGGCTGCAATCCGGCGATCAGGGCTTTGGCCTCGGAGCCAGTAGGCGCTCCTATGTATTCCCTGTCGAGCAAGCCGCCAAGCTTGCGCCGGGCTGGCATTATTTCCTGATCGATCTGCCGGCTTTGCCGCCAGTGGCGATGCGCGGCACCAGCTATGGCCTTGATATGCAGGCTGGCCCGCTCCAGACCGGCCTCAGCCTCGGCTTCAGCGAAACCGTCCTGGCCAGCCAGCCGCCGGCGGAAGGTTCGCTGCTGATGCAGCTCAGTTTCCATCCCGACCTGCCCGCCCTGACCCGGCTTTCCTATTGCCGAAAGGACTCCATGCCATGTTGAAAGCCCGCCTTCCGGGCCTGTTGCTGCTTGCCGCCAGCCTTGCCGGATGCAGCGACAGAGCGCCGCTTTATATCGTCAGCCATTCCGTCGTCGGCGTGAATGCGGCAGTCAGCCCACAGATGTCATCCGGCCATCTGATCATCGGCTATGACCGCAAGTTCAGCACCAATCCGCCGCGCAGTGTGGTGGATACGGCAAATACCGGCGAGAAGGAAACCATGTCGGTGCTGAACTGCACCGAAGTGACGGTGGAGGGCATTTTCCTCACCAGTTTCCGCGAGCATCTCGCCACCGGCAAGGCCGCCATCGACCTGGCGCAGAATCTGAAAGGTGATGCCGAAGCTGCCAACAAATTCTTTGAATGCAGCAGCACGACCGGGAGCGGGAGCTGAACGCCATGGAAAAAACCACGACCTGCGCCCTGTTGTTGCTGACCCTGTTGCTCGGCGGCTGCGAAAACAACCTGATCTTCATGGAACGCAGCGGCTTCAATCTTGCCATCGACGTGAATGAGAATCCGGTAACTCCGGTGCATGTGAATGCCGGCATGATGCGCAGCATTGTGGCTCTGGTGCCGGGACGCGCCAACGATAATAGCGGCGAAGCCGTGTCGCTGATCTCAGGCTATGATCTGGCATATGAAGACAAGGCCGGCGGTTTCTTCAACGACAAGCTGGTGATCCGCAGCCAGTTTGCCTCTGGCGCCGCTGCCAACAAGATTGCCGAATCGCCGGATATCGCCAAGAAGATCGTCAACCCGACCCTGACCGTGATGCTGTCCAAGGATGTTGAAACCCGTGCGGCAGCAGCGCGCACCAAGATAGTTGGCCTGTCTGACGCGAATACACTGACGCTGGTGCAGGCGCTCAACAACGACAAGGCCATCAGCAAAAAATTCAATGGCAGCAATGCAGCAGCGGCAAAGCAGGAATTGCGGGGCTATGTCGGCAGCATCAACTCTGAGGCTGCGTTGCTGCCGATTGAGGCGCAGTTGAAGAATTTCCCCTGATCCGGAGAGCCCCCTCATGCCCTCAAGCGCCTTCGCCCTGGAAAAAACCATCGCCCTGCCGGCCCTGCAAGCCCATGTCAATCAGCGCCAGAATACCTATGGCGGTGCCTTGATCGCGCTATGTGTGGCGCCGGATGATGCGGTGAATCTGTTCATCCTTCAGGATGCCGCTGCACCCGCCCCGGCGGTGACACTGGCCTTGATACCAGCGCCGGATGCACCGGTGCCGGATGGAAAAACCCTGATCTGCACCGGATTTCTCTATATCGGCAACGAACAGCAATTCGTCGCCGCCTATCGCTGAGCCGGCTGTAGATTCCTGTTCCATAATTTGCGGCACAACATGTATGCGCGCATATAAACCGTTGCGCCCTGGCCCCTGCCTGGATGACAATGCTGTTAACGGGGCGGCACGGAACGCCGCTCTGACAGAATCAGGCAACAGGGGAACAACAATGCAAGCATCCGTATGGCGCGCTGGTCTGATGGCGGCGGTGGCCTTTGCCGGCCTTGGCGCCGGCCTGGGCAGCAGCCCGGCCTTGGCCGACAAGAAGAACAACACCGTCCGTTTCGTCTACGACCAGGTGCCGGAGAATGTTGACCCATTCTTCAACAATGTGCGCATCGGCGTGATCATCGGCCAGCATGTCTGGGACACCCTGGTCTACCGCGACCCCAATACCAACGAATATAAGGGCCAGCTGGCCAGCGGCTGGCGCCAGATTGACGACCGCACAACCGAATTCGACCTGCGCCAGGGCATCAAATTCCATAACGGCGAGGAATTCGACGCCGACGATGTGGTCTACACACTGAATTTCATCGCCAAGCCGGAAAACAAGGTGGTGACCCAATCCAACGTGAATTGGATCGAAAAGGCCGAAAAGGTCGACAAGTATAAGGTGCGCGTCGTCACCAAGGCGGTTTTCCCGCCGATCCTGGAATATCTGTCCGGCCCGGTGGTGATCCATCCCAATCAGTATTACGAGCAGGTTGGCCCGCGCGGCCAGAATGAAAAACCGGTTGGCTCGGGGCCGTTCCGCGTCACCCAGCATGTCGCCGGCAAATCGATCACGCTGGAGCGCAACAAGGACTATTTCAAGGAAAGCCCGAAGGGCGCCTCCAAGATCGAGAAGATCGAAATCCGCTTCATCCCGGATCGCCAGACCCAGCTTGCCGAACTGATGAGCCGGGGCGCCGATTTCCTGATGCATGTGCCGAAGGATCAGGCCGACCAGCTCAAGGGCCAGCCCGGCCTACAGGTGGTGAGCGGCGAAACCATGCGCATCGTGTTCATGCAGATGAACAGCCAGGCCGAAAGCGCCTTCCCGGCGCTGAAGGATATCCGGGTGCGCCAGGCGATCAACCATGCCATCGACAAGCAGGCCATGGTGAAGGCGCTGGTGGGCGAAGGCTCGCGCGTGCTGCACACCATCTGCTTCCCGACCCAGGTCGGCTGCACCGACGAGGGCGCCAAGCGCTATGAATATGATCCGGCCAAGGCCAAGAAGCTGCTGGCCGAGGCGGGCTATCCGGATGGCCTGGAATTGCCCTTCGTGGCCTATCGCGAGCGCCATCAGACCGAGGCGATCATCGGCTACCTCAAGGCGGTGGGCATCAAGGCCAACCTGAATTTCCTGCAATATGCCGCCATGCGCGAGCAGATCAGGGGCAACAAGGCGGGGCTGACGCACCAGACCTGGGGTTCCTTCTCGGTCAACGACGTGTCGGCCTCAACCCCGAACTATTACGCCTTCGAGGGTGAGGACATCACCCGCGACGAGAAGGTGCGCGACCTGCTGAAAAAGGGCAATACCACGGTGGAGCCGGTGGCACGCAAGGCGGCCTATCGCGAGGCGCTGACCATCATCGCCGAGCAGGCCTATGCCGTGCCGCTGTATTCGCTGCCGGTATTCTACGTCGCCACCTCGGACCTGGTGTTCAAGGCCTATCCGGATGAAATGCCGCGTTTCTGGGAAATGACCTGGAAGTAACCGGCCGAGGCCAAGCCCGATGCTGATTTTTATTGCCAAACGGCTTGGCCTTGCCCTGCTGGTGGCACTCACCGTGTCGGTGGTGTGCTTCCTGCTGGTGCGCCTCTCCGGCGATGTGGCTGCGGCCCTCGCCGGCGAGGGCGCGCGCCAGGCCGATATCGATACCGTGCGCAAGAATTACGGCCTCGACCGGCCGTTGATCGTGCAATATCTGGAATGGCTCTGGCGCACCTTGCAGGGCGATTTCGGCATGTCGCTGTATTTCAAGACCGAAGTCACCGCCCTGGTGCTCGACAAGCTGCCCACCACGCTGATGCTGGGCTTCTCGGCGCTGCTGTTTGCGCTTGGCATCTCGATCCCGCTGGGCGTTTGCGCCGCCATCTTTGCCAATAGCTGGATCGACCGCGTGGCGCTTGGCATTGCCGTGCTGGGTCAGGCATTGCCGAATTTTTTCTTTGCGCTGCTGCTGATCATGCTGTTTTCGATCCAGCTGCGCTGGCTGCCGGTTTCCGGCAGTGATAGCTGGCTGCATTTTGTCATGCCCACCATCGCGCTGGGCTATTATATCGCGCCGGCCTTCATGCGCCTGGTGCGCGCCGGCATGATCGAAGTGCTATCGGCAGATTATATCCGCACCGCCCGCGCCAAGGGGCTGAACGAAGGCATGGTGGTCTTCAAGCACGGCCTGCGCAACGCTGCTATCCCGGTGGTGGCGCTGGCCGCTGTGCAGCTCGGTTTCCTGCTTGGCGGCTCGGTGGTGATCGAGGCGATCTTCGCCCTCGATGGCCTGGGCTATCTGGCTTATCAGAGCATCGTCTACAAGGATTTCCCGGTCACACAATCGGTGGTCATGCTGTTATCGGTATTCTATGTGCTGCTCACCCTGCTCGCCGATCTGGCCAATGCCTGGCTCGATCCGCGCATCCGGGTGTCGTGATGAGCAGCAGCGAGGCGCTTCCCGCCGCAATGCCCGAGCCAAGCCAGCGCCAGCGTTTGCTGCGCCGGCTGCGCGGCAATCACAGCCTGATTTTTGGCGGCGGCCTGCTGCTGCT
This sequence comes from Ferrovibrio sp., assembly GCF_017994015.1. GTDB lineage: Bacteria > Pseudomonadota > Alphaproteobacteria > Ferrovibrionales > Ferrovibrionaceae > Ferrovibrio. The sequence goes on from NZ_JAGOLP010000015.1 coordinate 53,919, forward strand.
GATCGTGCTGGTGGCGCTGTTTGCGCCTTTGTTGGCGCCGCATGATCCTTATGCGCAGGATCTGACGCGCCGGCTGATCCCGCCTTTCTGGCATGAAAAAGGCCAGTGGGCGCATCCGCTCGGCACCGACAATCTGGGCCGCGACTATCTCTCGCGCAGCCTGTATGGCGCCCGCATCTCGCTGCTGATCGGGCTTTCGGTGGTGGCAATTTCCGGCACCATCGGCACGGCTATGGGCATGTGCGCCGGCTATTTCGGCGGCCGCATCGACATGCTGATCACCTTTTTCACCACCACGCGGCTGGCCATGCCGGTGATCCTGTTCGCGCTGGCCGTGGTGGCTTTGCTCGGCTCGTCGCTGCCGGTGGTGATCATCACGCTCGGGCTGCTGAAATGGGATCGCTTTGCTGTGGTGATGCGCAGCGCCACGCAGCAAACCCGCTCGCAGGATTACATTGCCGCCGCCGAGGCCGCCGGCGCTTCCACGCCGCGTATTGTGCTGGGCGAAGTGCTGCCCAATGTGGCGCCGCATCTGATCGTGATCGCCACGCTGGAAGCCGCCAGCGCCATCCTGTTGGAAGCCGCCCTCTCCTTCCTCGGTCTTGGTGTGCAGCCGCCGCTGCCATCCTGGGGCCTGATGATCTCGGAAGCCAAGAGCTATATGTTTTTCAGCTTCTGGCTGATCGCGATTCCCGGCAGTGCCCTGGCTTTGCTAGTGTTTTCGATCAACCTGGCCGGCGACGGCCTGCGCGACCTGCTGGCGCCGGAGGGCCGCTCATGAGCCCTGCCCTGCTGTCTGTGCAGAACCTGCGCGTGGCGCTGCCTACGCCCGATGGCGCGCTGGAAGCCGTGCGCGGCATCAGCTTTGATATCGCGCGCGGCGAAACCCTGTGCCTGGTGGGCGAAAGCGGCTGCGGCAAATCAATGACCGCCTTATCCATCATGGGCCTGCTGCCGCGCCACGCCCGGCGCGAAGCCACCCGCCTCAGCTTTGACGGCATCGACCTGAACCAGCCGGAAGCCGTGGCCGCCTTGCGCGGCAACCGCATCGCCATGATCTTCCAGGAACCGATGACGGCGCTGAACCCGGCCTACACCATCGGCGACCAGCTTACCGAAGGGTATATCCGCCACAAGCAGGCCAGCATGGCCGAGGCGCGTGAACGCGCCATCTATCTGCTGGGCAAGGTTGGCATGGCTTCCGCCGCCGGCCGCCTGGGGCAATATCCGCACCAGCTTTCCGGCGGCCTGCGCCAGCGCGTGATGATCGCCATGGCGCTGATGTGCGGGCCGGACCTGCTGATTGCCGACGAGCCGACCACGGCGCTGGATGTGACCATCCAGGCCCAGATCCTGCGGCTGCTGTTTGATCTGCAACAGGAATTCGGCATCGCCCTGCTGCTGATCACCCATGATCTTGGTGTGGTGGCGCGCGTGGCGCATCGTGTGGGGGTGATGTATGCCGGCGAAATTGTTGAAAGCGGCAGCACCGAAGCCATCCTGCGCCAGCCCCGGCATCCCTACACCCAGGGTTTGATCAGCTGCATCCCGGTGCCAGGCCGCTCCAAGCCCGGCGACCGCCTGGGCGTGGTGCCCGGCGTGGTGCCCAATCTGGTTGGCGGCTTGAAAGGCTGTGGTTTCCGCAGCCGCTGCGCCGAGGCCCAGCCGGTCTGCGCCGCGCCGCCGCCCACCCATGATGATGGCGCCGGCCATGCCTGGCGCTGCATCAAGGGGGCCGCATGACCACCGCCCTGCTCAGCGCCAGCGCCGTCACCAAAAGCTTCACCGTCAGCCAGGGCGTGTTCAAGCCCAGCCGCAAGCTGCATGCGGTGAATGGCGTTGACCTGACCATCGAACGCGGCGATGTGCTCGGCATCGTCGGCGAAAGCGGCTGTGGCAAATCCACCCTGGCCCGCATCCTGCTGGGCCTGCTCAAGCCCGATGCTGGCAGCATCGCCCTGGATGGCCAGCCGCTGGCGGGCATGGACCGCCGCGCCATTGCGCGCCGCGTGCAGCCGATCTTCCAGGACCCATATTCTTCGCTCAATCCGCGCCGCAGCCTGGCCTCGCTGGTGGCCCTGCCGCTGGAAGTGCATGGCATTGGCACTGCCGCCGAGCGGCGCCGCAAGGCCATCGACATGCTGGAACGGGTCGGCCTGGCCAGCCGCTTCGCCGACCGCTATGCGCGCGAGCTTTCCGGCGGTCAGCGCCAGCGTGTCGCTATCGCCCGCGCCCTGGTGATGCAGCCGGATATCGTGATCTGCGACGAGCCGACCTCGGCGCTCGATGTCTCGGTACAGTCGCAGATCATCAACCTGCTGCTTGATCTGCGCCGCGACTTCAATCTGACTTATGTATTCATCAGCCACAATCTGGCAGTGGTGGAGCATATCGCCACCAAAGTGGCGGTGATGTATCTCGGCCGCGTGGTGGAACAGGCCGAGACGGCCAAACTTTTCGCCAGCCCGCGCCACCCCTACACCAAGGCCCTGCTGGCTTCGGTACTGACCCCGGAACCCGGCCTGGGCATTCCCGATACCGGGCTTGGCCTGGCATTCCCGGATCCGTTCAATCCGCCGCCTGGCTGCCCATTCCATCCGCGCTGCGCCGATGCCATAAACACCTGCCGCGCCGAGATGCCGAAACTGGTGGATGGCGCCGCCTGCCATGTCTTTGCTTCTGGAGTCTCGTCTCATGCGTGATCTGCATCTGCCCGGCCGTTCCGTCGCCATGGGGCGACATGGCGCCGCCGCCACCTCGCATTCGCTGGCCACCATTACAGCGCTGGATATTCTGAAGCGCGGCGGCAATGCCGCCGATGCGGCGATTGCCGCCTGTGCCGTGCAATGTATCGTCGAGCCGGAATCAACCGGCATCGGCGGCGACAATTTTGTGCTCTACGCGCCGGCCGGCACCGATACCAACAAGGGTGGCAAGGTCTATGGCCTGAATGGCTCGGGCCGCGCCCCGGCCGGGCTGAACCATGATCTGCTGCTGGGCCAGGGGCTGACCGAAATCGGCCTTACCAGCGTGCATGCCGTCACCATCCCGGGCGCGGTGGATGCCTGGGCCAAGCTGAACAAGCGTTTCGGCAAGCTGGCCCTGGCCGATCTGTTGCAGCCGGCAATCCAGTTCGCCGAGGAAGGTTTTCCGATCACCGAACGGGTGAGCGTGGATTTTAACCGGCCGATCAACATCGCCAAGCTGAGCGCCGATGCCAATTCCGCCGCCGTGTATCTGCCCGGCGGCAAGCCGCCGCAGGCCGGCGATATCCTCCGGCTGGAAGCCTATGCCAAGGTATTGCGTGAGATTGCCGCCAAGGGCCGCGATGGCTTTTATGCCGGCTGGGTGGCCGAGGATATTGTGCAGTATCTGCGCAGCCTGGGCGGCACCCATACGCTGGAGGATTTTGCCAGCCAGGAATCCTTCTGGGTCGAGCCGATCAAGACGCGCTACCGCGACGTGGAATTGCTGGAAATTCCGCCCAGCGGCCAGGGCATCACCACCCTGATCATGCTGAATATCCTGGCCGGCCTGGATATCGGCAAATACGCGCCGCATAGCGTGGAGCGTTTCCATCTCGAAGCCGAGGCCACCCGCCTCGCCTTCCAGGCCCGCGACACCTATGTGGCCGACCCGGCCTTTGCCGATGTGCCGGTGGAAAAGTTGCTATCGGCTGGCTTCGCCGACGAATTGCGCGCCCGCATCGACATCAAGCGCGCCATGCCGGCACCCGGCCCGGTGGGCAATGGCGCGGTCTATCGTGATACGGTTTACATCTCGGTGGTGGATGGCGACGGTAATTGCTGCTCCTTCATCAACTCGCTGTTCTGGCCCTTCGGTACCGGCCTGAGCAGCCCGAAAACCGGCCTGCTGCTGCAAAATCGTGGCGCTGGTTTCCGTGTTGATCCCAATCACCCCAACAACGTGGCGCCGGGCAAGCGGCCGATGCACACCATCATCCCGGCCATGGCGCTGAAGGATGGCAAGCCCTGGCTGTGTTATGGCGTGATGGGCGGCGGTTTCCAGCCGGTGGGCCAGAGCCATGTGCTGACCAATATCGTGGATTACGGCATGGATGTGCAGGAAGCCATCGACAGCCCGCGCGGCTTCCATGTCGCCGGCAAATTCGAGGCCGAGCGCGGCATCCCGCCTGAAGTGCTGGCCGGCCTTGCCGCCCTGGGCCATGAGATCAAAATGGCCGAGATGCCGCATGGCGGCGGCCAGGCCATCTTGCTGAACGGCAATGGCGTGCTGATGGCCGGTTCCGACCCACGCAAGGATGGCTGCGCCCTGGCCTATTGAGGCCCGGATACTTCAGCGGTTTGCGGGAAACGCGGCGCGCCCGGCTCAAGCGGGGTGCGCAGCGTGTTCACTGTGAACGATACCGTATGGTAGAAGCCGGCCAGGGCCAGGATTTCGACGATCTGTGCCGGTGAAAAAACCGCACTGGCCTCATGCCATAGCGCATCGTCCAGGCGCTTCTGCCCGATCAGCATATCCACCATGCGCAGCAGCAGGGCTTCATCGGCGGCCGCAAAATCCGCCGCGCCGCCCTGGTAGGTGGCGGTTAGCTCGGCCGCTGTGAAGCCGGCCTTGGCGGCGAAAAATGCAACATGCACGCCCCATTCATATTCCGCCCCCAGCCTGGCGGTGACACGCAGGATGACAATCTCGCGCTGGCGCAGACTGATCGAGCCCTTGTCCAGCAATGCGCCGCCACGCCAGCGATCCAGCACACGCGGGTTATGCGCCACCTGGCGGAATAGCGCGATGGGCGGCACGCCCGGCGGCATCATCTGCTCCAGCTGGCCGGCAACATCAGCGGCAAAAGGCGCTGTCAGTGGCGGCAAGCGGGGTTCGGGCTGGGTACTGGTCATGGGCTTCCCCCTTTGCTATCTTTTTAGTAGCAAATGACATAATGCTGCATTTTTAGTAGCGCAAGGGGTAAATTATGGCGCAAATGAAAAAACCGGTGCGTGGCTCCAGTTCCGGCCGGCCAATCATGGCCGCCCTGGATCTGCTGGGCCGACGCTGGAGCTTGCGGATCCTTTGGGAATTGCGGGCAACGCCGCTGACTTTCCGCGCCTTGCAGGATGCCTGTGGCGGGCTTTCACCAAGCGTATTGCAGCAACGCCTCAACGACCTGCGCAAAGCCGGCCTGGTGCTGCATGACGGCAGCAGTGGTTATGGGCTGACCGAAGCGGCGCGCAGCTTGCAGCCGATCCTGCTCACCCTGAATGATTGGGCCGAGGGCTGGGCTGCGGCGGAAACGCCGGCAGGCTAGAAACCGCGCTGCTTGCGATTGAATTCAAGCTGCTCGTTATCGAGCTGCAAGCCGATCAGCACTTCCACATCGCGGCTGGTGCGGCCCGCGGGCAGCGGGATACGCTGCTCCAGTTCCTCACCCACCGCCACGCGGCGGCGGCCTGGCGGCATCGGCAGCCGAGCCGTAAAGCCGTCACGCGACAGGATATTCTGCTGCTTATCCACCACGGCGACAAAATACGGCACACTCAGTTCGCGCGCATCGCCCGCAGCCGGCCCACGGGTGCCCGCCACCTGCAAGGTGAAGGTAACGGTGACGACGGAGTTTTTCTCGGCGAATTTGCAGCCGCCGTTGAAATCCAGCAATTCCACCTCAAAGGCCACATCGGTCAGGTCACGCCCGGCGCCTGCACGGAACTGCACAGATTTCTGCGCATCGCCCAGGATGCCGACTCGCGGGCAGGGTTGCGGTGGCAGATCGCTTTTTTTGCTGAACCAGCCGCCCGAGCCGCAGCCAGCCAGCAGCAGCAGGCCGGCCAAAGCGGCGCCGCGCAAAGCGGCCTGCACAGCCGGGCGTGAATTGCTGGAAGCAGCCGAAGCGGCCATGGCGCACTTTCCTTCCACCGTCAGGTACGATAGCTTGCCCGGCAATTGGCGGGCTCGGTTCTGTATAGAAGAGGCCCCGCCCCCTTACAAGCGACAGCCCTTCAGGCCGGAATGAACAGCGCGCCCGATCATCAGCAAACCACCCCGATGCCCGATATTGATATCGTGCTGGCGGCGCCGCGCGGCTTCTGCGCCGGGGTGGACCGCGCCATCCAGATTGTTGAGCGCGCCATCGAAAAATACGGCGCCCCGGTCTATGTGCGGCATGAGATCGTGCATAATCGCTTTGTGGTGGAAACCCTGGCCGCCAAAGGCGCGGTTTTTGTCGATGAGCTGGACCAGGTGCCAGCCGGGGTGCCGGTGGTGTTCTCGGCCCATGGCGTGCCGAAATCGGTGCCGAATGCGGCCAAGGCGCGCAACCTGTTCTACCTGGATGCGACCTGCCCGCTGGTCAGCAAGGTGCATCGCGAGGCTGAGCGGCATCATCGCGAGGGCCATCATATCCTGCTGATCGGCCATGCCGGGCATCCCGAGGTGATCGGTACCATGGGGCAATTGCCCGAAGGCACCGTGACGCTGGTGGAAACCGTGGCCGATGTGGCCGCCCTGGCGCCGCCCGAGGGCATGCCACTGGCCTATATCACCCAGACCACACTTTCGGTGGACGACACCGCCGAGATCATCGCCGCCTTGCAGGCGCGCTATCCCGGCATCGAAGGGCCGAAAAAGGAAGATATCTGCTACGCCACCACCAACCGCCAGGCCGCCGTGAAGGCGATTGCTGCCGAATGTGATGCGATGCTGGTGATCGGCGCGCCGAATTCCTCCAATTCATTGCGGCTGGTGGAAGTGGCGCAGCGCAGCGGCTGTCTGGTGGCGCAACTGGTGCAGCGCGCCGGCGATATCGACTGGACGGCGCTGGCCGGCATCCGTCGTGTCGGTATCACCGCAGGCGCCAGCGCGCCGGAAGTGCTGGTGGAGGAAGTGATTGATGCGTTTCGCCAGCGCTACAGGGTCACTTTGCGTGAAGTGACCACCGCCACCGAGGCGGTGCAGTTCAAACTGCCCGGCGCCCTTGATTCCAACGCAGCCTGAAGCAGCAGCATGGCCGTTTATACCGAGATCAGCGAAGATCAGCTCTGCGCCCTGCTGGCCGAATACGATATCGGCTCGCCGCTCTCCTGCAAGGGCATCGCCGAGGGCGTGGAAAATTCCAACTACATGCTGGGCACTGAGACCGGCACGTATTTCCTGACGCTGTATGAGCGCCGTGTGAAGCGTGAGGAATTGCCGTATTTCCTCGGCCTGATGGATCATCTGGCGCATAAGGGGCTGCCCTGCCCCACGCCGATCCAGGGCCGCGATGGCCAGGCTTTGCGCGAAGTGGCCGGCCGCCCCTGCGCCATCATCAGCTTTCTCAACGGCGTGTCGCCCAAGCGGCTGACACCGAAACATTGCTTCGAGGTTGGCGCCGCCACGGCGCGGCTGCATCTGGCCGGGCGCGATTTTGCCGGCCAGCGCCCCAACGCACTCAGCATCGATGGCTGGTTGCCGCTGATCCAGGCCTGCGGCAGCCGCGCCAGCGACGTGCGGGCCGGGCTGGAGCATGAATTGGCGCGCGAATATGACAGCCTGCGCGCCACCTGGCCGGACCTGCCGGGCCGGGTTGGCGACCGGCCATTGCCGCATGGCGTGATCCATGCCGATCTGTTCCCCGACAATGTGCTGTTCATCGGCGAAGCCTTGAGCGGCCTGATCGACTTCTATTTCGCCTGCAACGATTATTACGCCTATGATCTGGCGGTGCTGCTGAATTCCTGGTGTTTCGAGACCGACGGCGCCTTCAATGTTACAAAAAGCCGGGCACTGATCAGTGGGTATGAAAGTGTGCGGCCCTTGACCGATGGCGAGGTGCATAGCTTGCCGCTCTTTGCCCGCGGCTCGGCTTTGCGTTTCCTGCTGACGCGGCTGTATGACTGGCTCAACCAGGTGCCGGGCGCTTTGGTGAAGCCGAAAGACCCGATGGAATACTGGCAGAAACTGAATTTCCATCGCCTGGTGCTGGGCGCCAGCGCCTATGGCGTTGAACGCTGAAGCATGGCTGATCTGGAGCGGATCGAAGCCTTCACGGATGGCGCCTGCCTGGGTAATCCGGGGCCCGGCGGCTGGGCTGCCCTGCTGCGCTTTCAGGGCCGCGAAAAGGAATTGAGCGGCGGCGACAAGGCCACCACCAATAACCGCATGGAAATGATGGGTGCGATTTCAGCCCTCGAAGCCCTGAAGCGGCCCTGCCATGTGGTGCTGCATACCGACAGTCGCTATGTGATTGATGGCGTGACCAAGTGGCTGCGGCCATGGAAGGCGCGCGGCTGGAAAACCGCTGATCGCAAGCCGGTCAAGAATGTTGATCTATGGCAGAAGCTGGAAGCCGCGATGGCGCCGCACAAGATCGACTGGCAATGGGTGCGCGGCCATAGCGGCCATGTCGAAAACGAGCGCGTGGACCAACTGGCTCGTGCCGCCGCCACCGCAATCCGCGATGGCGGCGGTAATGCCCAGGCTTAGGCCTGGCCGAGCAGTGTGCCGGCGTCGGAAATCTCGAACGCGCCGGGCTTTTCCAGATTGATGCTCTTCACCACGCCATTGTCGATGATCATCGAATAGCGCTGCGAGCGCACGCCCAGGCCGCGCGCCGAGAGGTCAAATTCCATGCCGATCGCCTTGGTGAAGTCGCCGCTGCCATCGGCCAGCATCATCACCTTCTCGCCGGTATTCTGCTGCTTGCCCCAGGCGCCCATCACAAAGGCGTCGTTGACCGACAGGCAGGCAATCAGGTCAAAACCCTTGCCCTTGAATTCATCGGCTTTTTCGATATAGCCGGGCAGATGCTTGGCCGAGCAGGTCGGCGTGAAAGCGCCAGGCAGCGCGAACAAAGCCACCTTCTTGCCCTGGAACAATTCGCCGCTCTTCACCGCCTCGGGGCCATTGGCGCCGTAGGTGTAGAGGGTGACGTCGGGAATGCTGTCGCCGACAGTGATCGTCATAGTATCCTCGCTCTGCTGATGCTTTTGGTCATTCCTTGGCGGGCGCCGCCGCAATCGCCGGGCGGCGCCGAAGCGCCCATAACATGGGTCGGTCTGGAGCCGGAAACAAGCCTCAATCCGGGCGCCTGATGCGGTGAAAGCCGGCAGCAACATCATCCTGCGCCGCCATATGGACAAATGCCCGTAACAGGGTAACATTTGGCTAGGTTTGGAGTAGGATGGCGGCATGAAGCGCACAGCCAGGGGCAAGAAGATGTCCGGCTATCTTGAGCGGCACCTGCTGGTGGCGATGCCCGGCATGGGCGACCCCCGTTTTGCCCGCTCGGTGATCTACATGTGTTCGCATAATGCCGAGGGCGCCATGGGCCTTGTGCTCAACAAGCCCTATCCCGGCCTGAGTTTCCCCAGCCTGCTGCGCCAGCTCAGTATCGAAACCACTGTGGACTCGAACATCATTGTGCGGTCCGGCGGGCCGGTGGAAACCGGGCGCGGCTTTGTGCTGCATTCCACCGATTACATGCAGCCCGGCAGTGTGCCGATTGATGAGCGGCGCGGCATCGGCCTCACCGCCACGCTGGATGTGCTGCGCGCCATCGCCACCGGCAGCGGGCCGCAGCATCGGCTGTTTGCGCTGGGTTATGCCGGCTGGAGCGCCGGCCAGCTCGATACCGAATTGCAGCAGAATGGCTGGCTCACCGTGCCGGCGGATTTTGACCTGATCTTCGATTCGGAACTCGACAGCCTGTGGGAACGCTCGCTCGGCGCGCTCGGCGTACAGATCAGCCATCTTTCCGCCGTTGCCGGCCACGCCTAGAGTCTGAAATACGCCACCAATTCGTTTAGCTGATCAGCCTGGCTTGCCATCGCCTGGGCGGAAGCCGTGGTCTGTTCTACCAACGCGCCATTACGCTGGGTCATCTCATCCATGTTCGAGACGGCGGTGTTTACCTCGTCCAGCCCGGTCGCCTGCTCGCGGCTGGCGGAAGCGATCTCGGCCACGATATCCGCCACCTTTTTCACCGAGCCGACAATTTCGCCCAAAGCCTGGCCGGCCCGGTTGACCAGTTCGGCACCCTGGCGCACCTGGCCATTCGATACCGAAATCAGTTGCTTGATCTCCTTCGAGGCATTGGCTGAGCGCTGCGCCAGCCCGCGCACTTCCTGCGCCACCACCGCGAAGCCTTTACCCGCTTCACCGGCCCGTGCCGCTTCCACGCTGGCATTCAGCGCCAGCAGGTTGGTCTGAAACGCGATTTCATCAATCAAGCCTACAATATCAACAATCTTGCGCGCGCTGTCCTCAATGCCGTTCATCGCCGTGACCGCCTGCTGCACCACGCCGCCGCCGGTATTGGCAGTTGTGCGTGCCGCGGCGGCAAGCTGGTTGGCGGCTTCGGCATTTTCCGCATTCTGCTTCACCGTGGCGGTGATCTGGTGCATCGACGCGGCGGTCTGCTCCAGGCTCGCCGCCTGCTGCTCGGTACGGCCGGCAAGATCGGTGGAGCCGGCGGAAATTTCCGCCGATGCCTCACGCACTGCCTGGGCGGTCTGGCTGATCCGCTGCACCACCTCGGATAGCTGGCTGGCAGTCTGGTTGACATTGGATTGCAGCGCCGCGAACACGCCCTGGAATTCGCCCTCCACCCGGCCGGTCATATCGCCATGCGCCATGCGGTCCAGCGTGCGGTTCACCGCCGCCAGCGCATTGGCGAAATTATCCAGCAGGCTGTTCACACCTTCGGCCAATCGCCGCATCACACCATCCAGCGCCGCCGCATCGATACGCTGCACCAGATCTCCGGCCGCCGCCGCCGACACGATCTGGCCCACCGACCGATCAATCAGCGCCTCCTGTGCCTGACGCTCCTGCTCAAACCTTTGCCGCCCCGCCTCCACCTCGCCTTGCAGCTTTTCATTCTCCAGCCCATTGGCCTTGAAAATCTGCACCGCGCGGGCCATGTCGCCGATCTCGTCGGGCCGGGCGCGTTCCGGCACCTCGGTATCCCATTCGCGCCGGGTCAGCCGCTCCATCACCAGAGTCAGCCCCACCAGCGTATCCACCACGCGGCGGCCGACATAGAGCCAGCCGATCAGGCCGGCCACCACCAGGCTGAGGCCGGCCAGCAGAGCCAGCACGATCAGGCCGGTTTTCACCATGGCAAAGGATTGCTGCGCCGCCTGGCCGGCATCGGCATTGGCGCTTTCCACAATGCGCGCCACCTCGGTGGAGAGCGTTGTTGCCGCGCGGCGCGAGTTGGCCAGCGCGGTATCCACCTGGGCCAGCGCGATCAATTCGCGACGGCGCAGCGGGATCACGCCTTCACGCCCGGCGCCGAAACTGACCATGGCCTCGGTGGCGGCCTTGATCGCATCATCGTTATAGGCATCCAGCACCCGCTTGAGCGCACCGCGCATGCGCGTCTCAGTGCTCTGGAACCGATCCACCAGACTGTTGAGCGCCGCTTCGCTGGGCGCATTGCCGATGGCTTCCAGCAGGCTGGCGGCCTGGTTCATGCCGGCGGTCAGATCCGACAGGCCGTCAACCAGGGCAAATTCAAATTCCGCGACGCCCTTCATGTAATCGGCGACATCCTTCAGGCTGCGCCCGCCGCTGCCGACATTTTCCAATGTGGTGACAATGGAAAAGGCCGTGTCGTCAGACAGTTTGGCGCTGGCCGTGGTATAGGCATCCAACGTGGCGCCGATCTTGCGCGCAATCTCGGCGCGTTGCTCGGCCAAGCGCAGCCGCAGGGCGGTGCGCTCGCCAATCGTGTTGATTTGGCGGTCCAGTGCGCTGACCGCGGCATCGATCTTGCTGAAATCGCCGCTAGGATCCTTCTGCTTGATGCTGGCTAAGCTGGTGCCGGTGGTATCAATCAGCTTGTGGATCTGCTGCTCCATCTCGTTGCGTTCGGCCTCTGAACGCGCCGCCCCCAGGGCCGGTGCCGCGGCGGCAAGCTGGGCCGCCTGCACCGAAAGGTTAAGCGAGGCAGTGACGGCCGGCAGGTTGTCATCCATCACATGACCAAGCGAGGCATTGATGCGGTTCATGAACAGCCCGGCACTGAGCGTGCAGACGAGTGTAAGCGCGGCAATGGCACCGAAGGCGAAGTAAAGCTTCTGCCGGATGCCGAAGCGGCGCTTGGCATGGCTCATGGTCATCGGGCTCATCGTCATGGGGAGCGTGTCGGCGATATTGCTCATTGCAGGCTCCTGATCGACTGGAAGCGGCCTTCGGCATCAATCCGGGTGAGGAAGACGGCATCCGAACCCTGATTGTCATCCGGCCCGAAGCCGAGCGTGACACCGCCGAGATCGTAATTGCCACTGCCGAGCGCCTTGAGCAGGGCCGCGCGGCTCGGCTCGCCCTCCAGCTTCTGCAACGCCTGGATCGCCAGCCGGCCAACCATATAGCCTTCCAGCGAGATGAAGCCGGGCCAAGCTTTTGGCATATAGGCAGCCAGCGCCTTCTGATAGGCCGCCACGAGCGGAATGGACGTGTCACGCGGGAACGGCACCACCTGGGTCACCACCACGCCAGCACCATCGGGGCCAAGATCACCCGCCAGCGCATCCGAGCCGACGAAGGAGATATTCACGAACACGGTTTTGAGGCCGAGCTTCTTGGCGGCGCGGATGAATTCACCGGCCGGCGCATAAGGGCCGATAATGATGATCGCCTGCGGCTCGCGTTTACGCAATTCGATCAAGGCCCGCTTCACCGCCGTGGTGTTGCGCTCGAAAGTGGCCTCGCCGGCCAGTTCCATCTTTCGCTTGGTCAATGCGCGCTGCACGCCGGCCAGGCCGGCCCGCCCGAAGGAATCATTCTGATACAGGATGGCGATGCGCTCATGTTTCAGGTCGACGGTGAGGCGCTCCACCATCTCCTCGGTTTCCTGGAAATATGAGGCACGCACATTCACCACATGCGGCTTATAGGGATTGCGCAGGAATTCGGCGCCAGTAAACGGCCCGATAAACGGCACCTGGGCCGCCGCCACAATAGGCTCCATCGCTGCCGAGGTGGGCGTACCAACCGGGCCGATCAGGGCAAACACCTTATCCTGATCCAGCAACTGGCGCGCGGCAGCCGCAGCCTTGGCTGGCTCATAGCCATCATCGCGCAGCACCAATTCCAGCTTGCGGCCCTTCACACCGCCCGCCGCATTGGCTTCGGCAAAAGCCGCCAGGATGCCATCGCGCATGCCGGTGCCAAGCGCCGAAGCCGGGCCTTCCAGCACTGCGGCCTGACCAAAGACGATACGATCCGCATAAACGCCTGGATCGGCCGCCCATGCCGGCGCCGCGCCACCCAGCAAAATTGCCGTTGCGGCGACGATGCGACGCCAGCTGCTATTGCTGCTGCCTGCCATCCCATACACTCCCTGTAACGCTCCGCTCTGCGGCAGAGTCAGGTCAAGTCTAAGGGATATCCGGGGAAATATAAAAGAAACCATGGCTGGGAAAGGCATTAATATTGCCACCCCGATTCCAGACCATCGGTTGTGCTCTGCGATGACTAATCGCTCAACAGCCGGGCATAGAGCCGGTGATCGCGCCACGCGCCATTGATCTTGAGATAACCGCGCAACACACCTTCCGGCTTGTAGCCGGCGCGCAGCAGCAGCCGCTGGCTTGGCTGGTTTTCCGGCAAGGTGGCGGCTTCCACCCGGTGCAGGCCCAATTCGCTGAAACACCAGGCGGTGCAGGCTTGCAGCGCTTCGGTCATATAGCCCTGGCCGGCATGCGGGCGCCCCATCCAGTAACCGAGCTCGCCGCATTGCGAAGCGCCGCGCCGCAGATTCGACAAGGTGATGCCGCCCAGCAACGTGTCGTTGCGACGGTCAAAGATGAAAAACCCATTGCCCTGATCAAAGCGCCGCAAACGATCAAACCAGGTCAGGCGGCGCCGAAAGCCCTCGCGGCTCAGGGCATCCTCGGCCCAGCTTGGCTCCCAGGGCTGCAAATGCTGGCGGCTGATGGCGCGCAAAGCCGCCCAGGCTTCAAAATCACTGGCCTCCGGCTGGCGCAGATAGACGCGCTCGGTGGTCATCGCGGGCGCCGGCTGCGAAAGGAAGCGCCCGAAGATCATGGCAGCGCCTCAGCCGAACCGCGCCGCAAAGCGGTCATAGGCTTCAAGCCGGCCGATCGGCCCCAAAGCCGCCAAAGCCGGCTTGGCGCTGCGCATGATGCGCTCGGCCACACGGCGCAAAGCCGCTTCGTCGACCTGCTCAACAGCAGCCAGGATTTCATCAATATCCAGCATGCGGCCATAAACTAGCATCTGGCGGCCAAGCTGCTCCAGCCTTGCGCCTGAACTTTCCAGCGACATCACAAGGCCAACTTTAAGCTGGTTGCGCGCCCGCATCGTCTCATCGGCATCGATATGATGACACAGCTTTTCCATCTCGTCGGCCAGCACCGGCATCAATTCAGGCAGCTTTTCGCCGCCAGTGCCGGCATAGATGGTGAGCAGGCCGGTATCACGGTAGCTGGTGGGATAGGCATAAACCGAATAGGCTAGGCCGCGCTTTTCACGCACTTCCTGGAACAGCCGCGACGACATGCCGCCACCGAGCACGGTGGCATAAACCTGCATGGCATAAAAATCCGGATCGTTGAACGGCAGCGCCGGCAATGCAAAGGCGACATGCGCCTGCTCCAGATCGCGCTCCTCGCGCGCTTCGCCGCCGGCATAACTGGCGGCATCATTGGCACGCCGCGGCGTGGTGGGCAGATTGCCGAAATGGCTCGCCGCCAAATCCACCAGCGCGTCATGCTCCACCGCACCGGCCGCCGCCACCACCAGATTGGGGGCGTGGTAATGCCGATCCAGGAAACCCTGCAAATCCTCGCGGCGCATGTTTTCCACACGCTCAATGCTGCCCAGGATGGGGCGGCCTAGCGCCTGGTCGGGATAGGCCCGTTCTTGCAGGTGATCAAAGATTATATCGTCTGGCGTATCTTCCGCCTGGCCGATCTCCTGGATGATGACCTCGCGCTCGCGCTCCATCTCCTCGGGATCAAAGGTCGAATGCTGCAAGATATCGGCCAGCATATCGAGCGCCAGCGGCATGTCGTTCTGCATCACCCGGGCGTAATAGGCGGTCTGCTCGCGCGATGTGAAGGCATTGAGATGGCCGCCCACCGCCTCGATCTCCTCGGCGATGGCGCGGGCATTGCGCCGCTCCGTGCCTTTGAACGCCATATGCTCCAGCATATGCGCCACGCCATTGATTTCAGGCGTTTCGTCGCGTGCGCCGGCATCAACCCAGACGCCGACGGATACGGTTTTGACCTGCGGCATGGTTTCGCTCACCACACGCAGGCCGTTGGGCAAAGTTGTCAGGCGCGGGCTCATGCTTGGCCTCCGATGATGCCGTCGATGAAACCGCGCACTGCGTTCACGTCATTGGGCAAGATGGTCATACGTTCCGGTCGTTCAAACAGATCGGCCATGCGCGCCGGCAGCGGCGGATGCTGGCCGGTGGCGGCCTGCACGGCGGCGGGGAATTTGGCCGCATCGGCCGTGGCCAAAGTCACCAGCGGCAGATCGGCCGGCACAATGCCCCTGGCGCGCGCCTCGGCGGCCACATGCAGGCCCACGGCGGTATGCGGATCGATCAAGCGGCCGGTCTGGCGGAAACCGGCGGCAATCGCAGCATGGGTTGCCGCTTCATCAGCCCGGCCGGCGGCAAACAAATGCCGCGTCTCGGCCAGCGCATTGGCCGACACGCTGAAGCCGCCGTCACTATCCAGCGCCGCCATCATGGCGCGGATTTCAGCGCCGTCGCGGCCATGCAGATCAAACAGCAGGCGCTCAAAATTGCTCGCCACCTGGATATCCATGCTGGGGCTGATGGTGGGCGCCACCCCGCCCTTGCGGTAATCGCCGCTCTCAAAGAAGCGCGTCAGGATGTCGTTGCGATTGGTCGCCACGATCAGCTTATGCACCGGCAGGCCCATGCGGGCGGCGCAATAGCCGGCAAATATGTCGCCGAAATTGCCGGTCGGCACGCAGAAGGCGACCGGGCGATCCGGCGCGCCCAGGCTGAGCGCGGCGGCGGCGTAATACACGATCTGCGCCATGACCCGGGCCCAGTTGATCGAGTTCACGGCGGTGAGGCCGGCGCGCTCGCGGAAAGCTGCTTCGCCGAACAGCGTCTTCACCATGGCCTGGGCATCGTCGAAGGTGCCTTCCAGGGCGATGGCATGCACATTGGCATCCGCCACCGTGGTCATCTGCCGGCGCTGCACATCGGAAACCCGGCCATGCGGAAACAGGATGAATATCTCAAGCGCCTGGCGGCCGCGGCAGCCCTCAATTGCGGCCGAGCCGGTATCGCCCGAGGTGGCGCCCAGAATGGTGGCGCGTTTGCCGGAGCGCGCCAATGCCCAGTCAAACAGTCGGCCGAGCAATTGCAGCGCCACGTCTTTGAAGGCGATGGTAGGGCCGTGATACAGCTCCAGCAGCCAGTCATTGGCATCCAACTGGCTGAGCGGCGTTACCGCCTTATGGCCAAAGGTGGCATAGGCCTCGTTGATCATGCGGCGGAAATCCGCATCCGGGATCACGCCGCCGACATACGGCCGCATCAGCGTGAAGGCCAGCTCGGCATAGGACAGGCCGCGCATGGCGCGCCATTCGGCAGCCGAAAAGACCGGCCAGCTTTGCGGCAGATACAGCCCGCCATCGCCAGCCAGGCCTGCCAGCAGGACACCTTCAAAATCGAGGATCGGGGCTTCGCCCCGGGTGGAGACATATTGCATCATGGTGCTCAATTCAGGTAACGCGCCTTGAGATGCGCCTTGAAGGCCGCGGTGCCAAGCGGCTTGCCGGTGGCCTGGCGCAACAGGTCGTCAGTGGAAAGCAGCGATGCCTGGCCATGCACATTCTGGCGCAGCCAGCGCAGCAGCGGTTTGAAATCGCCCTTGGCGATGCCGGGCGCAATCGCCGCATCGGCTTCACGTGCGGCGGCAAATAGCTGCGCCGCCGCCAATGCACCCAGGGTGTAGGTGGGGAAATAGCCGATTGAGCCAACCGGCCAATGGATATCCTGCAAGCAACCCTGCGCATGGTCTGGCACAGCAACACCTAGCAGACTCTGCATGCCATCGCCCCAGGCATCGGGCAGGTCATTCACGTCCAGATCGCCGGCCAGCATGGCCTGTTCCAGCCGGTAGCGCAGGATGACATGCGCCGGATAGGTTGCCTCGTCGGCATCAACCCGGATCAGGCTGGGCTGCACCCGGGTATAG
Source organism: Ferrovibrio sp. (assembly GCF_017994015.1). Classification (GTDB taxonomy): domain Bacteria; phylum Pseudomonadota; class Alphaproteobacteria; order Ferrovibrionales; family Ferrovibrionaceae; genus Ferrovibrio. The sequence continues at coordinate 71,096 of NZ_JAGOLP010000015.1, forward strand.
AGGCGGCGCAGATTGCCAAGCTCCCAGGCTTCGCCCTTGCCGCCGAAGATGCGGCGCAACAACGGCGTGGCATAGGTGAGGAATTCCTCGCCGCGGCAAACCTGCATTTCAACCAGCAGACTCTGGCTTTCATGCAGCACCATGCCGCGCGCCTCGCCCACCGGCTGGCCGGCCCAGCGCCGGGGCAGGCCGAGTTCATAAAGCGCATGGCCAGTTTCATGCAGCACGCCCATCAGCGCCTTGGTGAAATCACTTTCCGAATAGCGCGTTGTGATGCGCACATCCTGCGACACACCGCCGGTGAAGGGATGCGCGGATACATCCAATCGGCCATGGCGGAAATCAAAGCCCAGCGCCTTCATCAGCGCCAGGCCGGCCTGGCGCTGATGTTCAACCGGGAACGGCCCGGGCAGCGGCAACGGCGCCGGCTGGCGCGCCTGGCGCGCCAACGCCTTGTCGATAAAGCCGGGCAGGAACTTACCAAGGTCCGCAAAGAGTGCATCAATCCGCGCCGCCGAGCCACCTGGCTCGTATTCATCCAGCAGGGCATCATAGGGCTGGCAGCCAAACGCCGCCGCCTTGGCCGCCGCCACTTCGCGGGTCAGCGCCAGCACCGGCGCAAAGGCTTTGGCAAAGGCTTTGAAATCATTCGCCGGCTTGGCCTTGCGCCACACCATCTCACAGGCGTTGGCAGCCTTGGAACGCGCCTCCACCAGCTTGGGATTTAGCGCCGTGGCATGGCGCCAATGGCGGGCGATTTCGCGCAAGTTGGCGCGCTGCCAGTCGGTCAGGGTCGCGGCCTTGGCTTCGGCGCTGGCGATCAGGTCACCCAGGGCCGGGTCGGTGAGCCATTCATGATGGATCACACTCAGCGTGGCCATCTGCTCGGCCCGCGCTGCCGCGCCCCCCTCCGGCATCATTGCTGACTGGTCCCAGCCGAGCACGGCCAAGGCGCCGTTCAGCGCCGACAGGCGGCGGAAGCGCTGTTCCAGGGCGGCATAAGGCTTCATCATCTCGCGCTTTCGGGCGGTCGGCTCGGCCGGCGGGTTGCGGGTTGCAGCGCTCAGACGGCGCCGCGCTGCCGCCGACGATGCCACAACACGTAGATCACAGCCAGTACCACGGCGGCGCTATACCAGGTGAAGGCATAGGCCAAATGGTTGTTGGGGATATCCATGCGGGCATGGCCGCCGCGTGGCCAGACGCCTGGATTGGGCGTGGCATCGGCATCAATGAAAAAAAGCGGTGCATCCTGGATGCCGGCCTGGGCCAGCATGGCCTTGGCATCGGCATAATACCACAGATTGGCCTTGGTATCCGGATCAGGGATCAGCCAGCCGCGGATGCCGGGCGCGTGCACGATGCCGGTAACCGTCACCTCGCCGGGCACCTGGCCGTCCGGCCGGGTGGCCGCCTGCTTATGCTCGGGCGGCACCCAGCCGCGCCGCACCAGCACATGGCCCTGGCCATCGGCGCGCTTCAGCGGCACGATCACCAGATAGCCGAAATTGCCGCGCTCGGAATGCGCCAGCATGTGGAATTCATGCCTGTAATCATAAGTGCCGGTCACCGAGACACGGCGATAGCTCCACTCCGCGGCCGGCAGTGGGCCGGGCGGCAGCGCCACCGGCTCGGCAGCCAGGCCCTGCTGCATGCGCTCGATCAGATCAAGCTTCCAGAACAGCCGCTGGGTCTGCCAGGTGCCGAGGGCCAGCAGCAGCACCAGGGCCGGCAGCGTGATGAGCGTGGGCCACAAGGCCGGACGGAAGCCGAAAATCTGCACGGTTTACTCTTTGAGCAATTCGATGTCGGAACTGGCCTTGTGGCGGTATTGCAGCGCCACCAGCGTGGCCTTGAATGGCCGCAGCATGCCGATGGACCCGCCCAGGATCAGCGGCGTCCACAATACCATATGCAGCCAGAAGGGCGGCTCGTATTTCAGCTCGAGCCAGAGCGCCAGCCCAACCACAAGGAAGCCGAGGATCAGGATGACGAAGACGGCGGGGCCGTCGCCGGCATCAATCGCGGCATAATCCAGGCCGCAGGCCGGACAGGTCGGCCGCAAGGTCAGCAGGCCGGAAAAGATCGGGGCTTCGCCGCAGCGGGGGCAGCGGCAGCGAAGCCCCGTGGAAAATGGCGATAGCGGCGGGTACATGCCGCTATCGCTCCAGCTTGATCATCAATGGGCCACCGAGGGGCCAGCGCCCCACCAGTAGATGCAGGCAAACAGGAACAGCCACACCACGTCGACGAAATGCCAGTACCAGGCAGCCGCCTCGAAGCCGAAATGATGATCCGGCTTGAAATGGCCCTTGAGCGCACGGCCAAGGCAGACGGCAAGGAAGATGGTGCCGATCAGCACATGGAAGCCGTGGAAGCCGGTTGCCATGTAGAAAGTGGAGGCGTAGATGCCATCCTTGAAGCCAAAGGCAGCATGGCTGTATTCAAAAGCCTGGCAGATCGAGAACAGCACACCCAGGATCACGGTGAGGGTGAGGCCCTGCACCAGACCCTTGCGGTCGCCATGCACCATGGCGTGATGCGCCCAGGTCACGGTGGTGCCGGAGAGCAGCAGGATCAGGGTGTTGATGAACGGCAATTCCCACGGATTGAAGGTCTCGATGGAAGCCGGCGGCCATTGGTGGCCAATCGCCTCGGTGGGATAGAAGGCGGCGTTGAAATACGCCCAAAACCAGGCGACGAAGAACATCACTTCAGACGCGATGAACATCACCATGCCGTAGCGCAGATGCAACTGCACCACCGGGGTATGGTGGCCTTCATGCTCGCCTTCGCGCACCACATCCGACCACCAGACGATCATGGTGTAGAGCACAACCAGGAAACCCGGCAGCACCCACCACAGGCTGGCGCCATGGAAATAGGCAACCGAACCGATGGCCATGATGAAAGCGCCCATCGAGCCGATAAAGGGCCACGGGCTCGGATCGACAAGATGATAATCGTGGTTGCGTGCGCTGTCGGCTGACATGGCTTTACCCCCTAGTGACTCGCCGAGGTTGACAACTAATTCACCGCCCGCTCAGCCGGCGCGGTGCCGGCTTGGCGGTCGGAGAGCCGGGTATCACCCGGCTTACGGAAGAAGGTGTAGCTGAGCGTGATGGTTTTCACATCGCGCGTCTTGGGATCTTTGAGGATGCCCGGATCAACGAAGAACGATACCGGCATATCAACACTCTGGCCGGCTTCCAGCACCTGCTCGGAGAAGCAGAAGCAGGCGATCTTGTCAAAATACGGCCCGGCTTTTTCCGGAGTCACGTTGAATGACGCGGTGCCGGTGATCGCCTTATCGGTCGGATTGGTGGCACGGTAGAAGATCAGCGTCTCCTCGCCCGGCACCACCTTCACTTCGCGCTGCACCGGCTGAAACCGCCAGGGCATGTCGGGCGCGGTATCCGAATTGAAGCGCACGGTGATCATCTGACCCGGCATCGGCTGGCTGGTGATGGCGCCTGGCGCCTCGGCCGAGCGCTGCGGCGTGCCGCCAAAGCCGGTGACACGGCAGAACAGGTCGTAAAGCGGCGCCGACGCGAAGGCCAAGCCGGTCATGCCGGCCACCACGGCCACACAGATCAGCGCCACACGCTTGTTGGCCTGGTTGGCATTGCCTTGATTACTCATCCGGCACCGCCTTTCAGCATCGGGCCGGTCATCTTGGCGATGGTGATCAGGTAGAACAGGATCGCCAGACCACCCAGCACCAGGGCCAGGGCCAGATTGCGGCCGCGCCGCGGCTTCGGCTCCTTGCTCATGCCAGCCCCCCTAGCGCCATGCCGGGAAAACCGGGCGCTATGCCAAGGCCATATTCAACCAGCAGCAGGGTGAACAGCAGGAACAGGTACAGGATCGAATAGGCAAACATCTGCTTCGGCGCTCGCAGGTCATTGCCGCGCCAGATACGGAAGGCCAGCAGCAACAGACCGATACCGAGAATGGCCGTGCCAATACCATAAAGCGGCCCGACCAAACCGAGCAGCCAGGGCGCCAGGGTGAGCGGCACCAGCAGCAGGCTGTAGATCAGAATCTGGCGCCGCGTTTCCGCCTGACCGGCCACCACCGGCAGCATCGGCACGCCGGCACGGGCGTAATCATCCGAACGATACAGCGCCAGCGCCCAGAAATGCGGCGGTGTCCACATGAAGATGATGCCAAACAGCAAGGCCGGCAGCAGGCCGATATCACCGGTGACGGCAGCCCAGCCGATCATCGGCGGGAAGGCGCCGGCCGCACCGCCAATCACAATATTCTGCGGCGTGCGGCGCTTGAGCCACATGGTGTAGATGAAGACATAAAAGCCGATGGTGAGCGCCAGCAGCGCAGCGGCCGACCAGTTCAGCGCCAGACCCATCACCGCCACCGAGGCGACCGACAGCACCACGCCAAAACCGAGTGCTTCCTGGGCGCCGATACGGCCTTGCGGAATCGGCCGCCCCTGGGTGCGCGACATCACTGCGTCAATATCAGCATCATACCACATGTTGATGGCGCCCGAGGCGCCGGCACCAATGGCGATGCAGAGCAAGGCCGTGAAGGCCAGCACCGGATGCAGCGAACCCGGCGCCAGCACCAGGCCGACCAGGCCGGTGAACACCACCAGCGACATCACGCGCGGCTTGAGCAGGGCAAAATAATCCGCTGCCCGCGCATCACCCGCCAGGGCGGTGCCGCCGGGAAAATCAGCGATGCCATAAGCGCGACCAAGGCCGGTCTGGCCGGCCTCGGGGCTTTTGCTGGTGTAACTCGCGTCAGTCACGATGGTTGGGGCTCCATGGACCAGCGGGCGGCCCGGATCATGGACCGCCCTGCCCGTCTTACGACAAACCGGTGCTTACTTGATAACCGGCAGCTTTTCGTACTGATGGAATGGCGGCGGCGAAGACAGCGTCCATTCCAGCGTGGTGGCACCCTCGCCCCAAGGATTGGCGGCAACCGGCTTTTTCCGCATGAAGGCGTAGAAGACAGTGCCAACAAAGAACAGCGTGGAGGCGAAGGCGATATACGAGCCGATCGAGGCCACATAATTCCAGCCATGGAACGCATCCGGATAATCCGGGATGCGGCGCGGCATGCCTTGCAGGCCGAGGAAGTGCATCGGGAAGAACAGCAGGTTGACGCCGATGAAGGTGGTCCAGAAATGGATCTTGCCGGCGGTCTCGCTCAGTTCATAACCCGACATCTTGCCGAACCAGTAATAGAAGCCGGCGAAGATGGCGAACACGGCACCCAGGCTGAGCACATAGTGGAAATGCGCCACCACGTAGTAGGTGTCATGCAGCGACATGTCGATGCCGGCATTGGCCAGCACAACGCCGGTGACACCGCCCACGGTGAACAGGAAGATGAAGCCGATGGCGAACAGCATCGGCACCTTGAACTCGATGGAGCCGCCCCACATGGTGGCGATCCAGGAGAAGATTTTCACACCCGTAGGCACCGCGATCACCATGGTGGCAGCGGTGAAATAGGCGCGGGTATCAACATCCAGACCCACAGTATACATGTGGTGCGCCCAGACCACGAAGCCGACGAAGCCGATGGCGACCATGGCATAGGCCATGCCGAGATAACCAAAGACCGGCTTGCGCGAGAAGGTGGACACGATCTGGCTGATGATGCCGAAGCCGGGCAGGATCAGGATGTACACTTCGGGATGGCCGAAGAACCAGAACAGATGCTGGAACAGGATCGGATCGCCGCCACCTTCCGGCTTGAAGAAGGCGGTGCCGAAATAGCGGTCAGTGAGCAGCATGGTGATGCCACCCGCCAGCACCGGCAGCGACAGCAGCAGCAGGAAGGCGGTGATCAGCACCGACCACACAAACAGCGGCATCTTGTGCAGGGTCATGCCCGGCGCGCGCATGTTGAAGATGGTGGTGATGAAGTTGATCGCGCCGAGGATCGACGACGCACCGGCGATATGCAGGCTGAGGATGGCAAAGCCAACCGCCGGGCCGGGATGGCCAACATCGGATGACAGCGGCGGATAGATCGTCCAGCCGCCACCCATGCCGTTGCCGCCGGCCGGGCCGGGCACAAAGATCGAGATGAACAGCAGGCCGATGGCCGGGATCAGCAGCCAGAACGAAATATTGTTCATGCGCGGGAAGGCCATGTCCGGCGCGCCGATCATCAACGGCACGAACCAGTTGCCGAAGCCGCCGATCATCGCCGGCATCACCATGAAGAAGATCATGATCAGGCCGTGGCCGGTCACCAGCACGTTGAACAGGTGGTGGTTGTCGCCCAGGATGCCGTTGCCGGGGTTCATCAGTTCGGCGCGCATCAGCACCGACATCAGACCACCGATCAGACCCGCGCAAACCGCGAAGATCAGATACAGCGTGCCGATATCCTTGTGATTGGTCGAATACACCCAGCGGCGGAAACCTGTCGGGTGATCGTGGTGATCATGAGTATCGTGGGCGGCGTTAGCGTGAGCCTGGGCCATGGCGTTCCCCTTGACGCGAGATTGGTCGATTTACTGGGCGGTCGCGTCGGCGGCGGCAAGCCGCGGCGACGGGCCATCGACGGAAGCGAATTTCTGCTTGGCCTCCTCCGCCCACTTGGCGAAGGCTTCCTTGGACACGACCTGCAACTTGATCGGCATGTAGCCGTGATAGGCGCCGCAGATTTCCGAGCATTGGCCATAGAACAGGCCTTCGCGGTCGGCACGGAACCAGGTCTCGTTGAGACGACCCGGCACGCCATCCTTCTTCACACCGAAGGCCGGCATGGCCCAGGCATGAATCACATCGGCGGCAGTCACCAGCAGGCGCACATTGGTATCAACCGGCACCACCACGGTGTTGTCGGTTTCCAGCAGGCGCGGCTGACCCGGCTTCAGATCCTTTTCCGGCACCATAATGGCGTCGAAAGTGAAGTTGCCATTATCCGGATATTCGTAGGTCCAGAACCACTGCTTGCCAATCGCCTTGATGGTCAGGCCGGCTTCCTTGGTCTTGTCACCATAATATAGGAGCTTGAACGACGGCACCGCGATCACCACCAGGATCAGGATCGGCACCACGGTCCAGACAACTTCAACCAGGGTGTGATGCGAGGTCTTGGACGGCACCGGGTTGGCCGAGGCGCGGAAGCGCACCATCACATAAACCAGCAGGGCCAGCACAAAGATGGTGATCAGGGTGATCACCCACATCAGCAGATTGTGGAAACGCTCCACTTCATGCATCACCGGGCTGGCGGCATCCTGATAGTTCAGCGCCCAGGCCTTGGGCAATTGCTGCGGCACTTCGGCCAGGGCATCGCCCAAGCCACCGAACAGGGCCACAAAGGCGCCCATCAGGGTCGCCGCAATCAAAAGCATCCGGGGCGCAGCGCCCGCCGGGCGCCGATCAAAAATCCGCCGCATCGTCCAATTCCTCGCTACTGCTCGGGCAGGGTTCTAGTTTTCCAGGGCGGAACATACACCGAAGCGCCCGTGTCGCCCAGCCCCGGCACTTTGTGCGACGATTTGTCGCTATGCCATTTTGCTCCGGCATAACGCCCCTTACGCTTTGATTTTGCTTGCTCTTGCGCCTGGGCCGGGCAGCTTCTAAGCTGCACCGGCAGAGGGGACCGCGCATGCTCGATCCGGCGCAAAAAAAGCTGACGCAAGATGTGCTGGAATGGCTCGACCGGCCAGCCTTTGCGCTTGAGTGCCGTACTGACGGCACCTACAGCTATTTCGCCTGCAATAATGCGTATGCGGCGATTGCCGCGCTGCCCAGCACCGGGCTGGCGGGGCAGGATTTTTCCATCGGATTCGCGTTAGGCGAAGCAGAGCGGCTGAAGCCACATCTGGAAGCTGCGGCGCAATCCGGCAGCCGCCAGGTGCTGAACCAGTTGCTGCGCTGGGCCAGTGGCTGGTTGTGCCAGAGCATAACCATCGCGCCAGTGCGCCAGGAGGATGGCGGCACCGGTGCCCTGGTGGTGATCGCCGAAGCGAATGATCCGGCGCAACTGCATCAGGCCGCCCTGCAAGTCGCCGAACATAAAATCCGCGACTTTGCCGAATTGGCCTCGGACTGGTTCTGGGAAACCGATAGCGAGCATCGTTATTCCTGGATTTCCGAGAGTAGTTACGCTTTTTCCAACGACCAGCGGACGCGCCTGCTGGGCATGCGGCGCTGGGAGATGGCCGGCAGCCAGGAAGATACCGACGAAGCCTTCTGGGAGGAACACCGGCGCCAGCTGGAGCGCCGCGAACCGTTTCGCAGCTTTCGCTATTGCACCATCCACAACCATCAGGAGATGTGGACCGAAATCAACGGCAAGCCGGTTTTTGACGCCAACGGACATTTCATGGGCTATCGCGGCTCGGGCCGCGACATTACCGAGCAATATCGCCAGCAGCGCCGCATTGAGGCGGCGCTGCGCCGGGCTGAGGAAGCGAGTCGGGCCAAAAGCCAGTTCCTGGCCAATATGAGCCATGAATTGCGCACACCGCTGAATGCCATCATCGGCTTCTCGGAAATCATCCGCGACCAGATGTTCGGCTCGGTCGGCATCCCGCGTTATGTCGACTATGCCCGCGACATCAATGCCTCGGGCACCCATCTGCTGGCGGTGATCGGCGATATTCTTGATATGTCGCGCATCGAGGCCGGCTATTACGCGCTGGACGAAAAGCCGGTGGAGCTGGCATCGGTGATCGCTTCGGCGCTGACCATGGTGCGGCCGCAGGCGGAGCGGGCCGGCGCCGTGCTGCGTAATCTGTGCCCGGAAAGCCTGCCGCAGCTTCGCGCCGACGAGCGTGTGCTGAAACAGGTGCTGATCAATTTGCTTGGCAATGCAGTGAAATTCACCCCCGCCGGCGGCACAATCGATGTGGTGTACCGCACCACCGAAGATGGTGGCCTGACGCTGAATGTGGTGGATAGCGGCATCGGCATCCCACCCGACCGGTTGGAACATATCTTTGAACCATTCCAGCTCGCCAAGGCCGAGGTGGCGCGCCAGCATGGCGGCACCGGCCTGGGCCTGAGCATTTCCAAGCGGCTCATGGAGCTGCATGGCGGCTCGCTAAGCCTGAGCAGCACCGTTGGAGTTGGCACTCAGGCACAGCTCATTTTTCCGGCCTGGCGCCTGCTGGGCGAAATCGATGACCATTGGGTGGCACCAATCGAGCCGCCTCCTGCCCCGGCGCCCCGCCCGGCGGCGCAGCCGGTGAGCCGTGTGCCGGATGATCCGCGCGGCAGCGAGGCGGCGGAACATCGTGGCCAGCTTGATGCCTCTGCCGGCGAAACCTTGCGCGTGCTGCTCGATACCATGGGCGAAGGTGTGCTGGTGATCGACCGGCATGGCACCATCGTGTCGATGAGCGCGGTGGGCGCCGGGCTGTTCGGGTATGATCCACTCGATCTGGTGGGGCAGAATGTGCGCATCCTGATGCCGGAGCCGTTCCGCACCGGGCATGACAGCTATATCCGCAACTACCTGAATACAAAGCGGGCCAAGATTCTGGGTCTCGGCCGCGACACGCTGGGGCGCAAGAAAACCGGCGAAATCTTCCCGATTCATCTCAGTGTCGGCGAATTCGACAATGGCGGCGAACCCGGTTTCATCGGGGTGATGCGCGATATCTCGGATCGCCGCGATGTGGAATTGCGCGCCGAATTCGCCAGTCGCAACGATCCCCTGACCGGGGTGCTGAACCGCGCCAGCTTCATCGCCGAGGCCGAGCGTATGCTTGGCGCGCAGCACCGGGTTGAACCCGGCCTATGGGTATTGTTCGACCTTGATGTCGATTCCTTCCGCGATATCAACGAAGGCTTTGGCTTCCATGTCGGCGACACAGTGCTGAAAATCGTCGCTGAGCGGCTGGGCGAGGGCCTGCCGCGCGAGGCTTTGGTGGGCCGTATCGCTGCCGATCAATATGCGGCTCTGGCCGCCGCGCATGATCTGAACAACGCACTCAATCTGGCTCAGGCGCTGCACGCCCATCTCACCCGCCCGGTGGCGGCCGAGGGGCGTGTGCTGTCGCTGAAGATTTCCATGGGCGCGGCGATCCTTGATGATCCGGGCGAGAAGATCAACGAGGCCCTGGCCAAGGCCGAACTGGCGCAGAAGCTGGTGCGGTCGGCAGGCGGTGATTCGACCCGCTTCTACAGCCCGGAAATGACCCGGGCCGCTGAGCGCCGTCTGCGCCTGACCCTCAATCTCGACTCGGCGGTGCAGAACGAGGAGTTCCATGTTGTTTACCAGCCGGTGGTGGAAGCCGGCAGCAGCGCCGTGGCGGCCATGGAAGCCCTGCTGCGCTGGCAGCACCCGGAACTCGGCACCGTCTCACCGGCGGAATTCATTCCGCTGGCCGAGGAAAGTGGCGCCATCGTGCCGATCACCCGCTGGGTGCTGGGCCATGTTGCCGAGCAGGTGCGGCAATGGCGCCGTGACGGCGTGGCGCCGCGCCGGGTGTTTGTGAATGTCTCCGGCCAGCAATTTGTGCGCGACGACCTGCCTGGCTATTTCCGCGCCATGGCGGCGCGTGAGCCGGACCTGATCCCCTTCCTGGGTATCGAGATCACCGAGCAGGCCGCGATCGAGAATATGGAAGAGACCGTGCGGGCGATTCAGGAACTGGCCGATATCGGCATCGATGCTGCCCTGGATGATTTCGGCACCGGCTATTCGTCTTTGAGCTACATCCAGCGCCTGCCGATCCGCAAGATCAAGCTGGACCGCGCCTTCATCACCGACCTGCCCGTGAATGAGAAGGATGTTGCCCTGGTGCGCGCCATGGTCGGTATGGCCAAGGGCCTTGATCTGCCGGTGGTGGCAGAGGGCGTGGAGACCGAAGCACAGCGCGATTTCCTGCGCGGCGTCGGCTGTAGTGAGTTGCAGGGCTACCTGATCAGCCGGCCGGTGCCGGCCGAGGCAATGGCGGAATTACTGCGCCAGAGCGACCGGCGCCGCCGCTGACCCCTCCCCCTGCCGGGCCGTGCTTGCCGGGGGCTGTATTTCCGCCCAGCCTGCGCCATATTGTTTTCAGCAAGCTTTTCCAGAGGATATAGTCCAATGCCCGGCGTCGATACCGCCCAAGAGCTTTTCTTCACCCGCGCCGGGCTGGACCGCAGCCGCCTGGAAACCCTGGTCGGCGATGCCCTGCATGGCGCCGATGATGGTGAATTATTCCTGGAATACAGCCAGTCTGAAGCGCTGAGCTTTGATGATGGCCGGCTCAAATCGGCCAGTTACGATACCAGCCAGGGCTTTGGCCTGCGCGCCGTTTCGGGCGAGCAGACCGGCTATGCCCATGCCTCTGAACTGAGCGAAGCGGCGATGCGCCGCGCCGCCAGCACGGTGCGCGCCGTGCGCGCCGGCCATGGCGGCGAAATGGAGGCGCCGCCATTGGCCACCAACCGGCATCTCTATGGCGACGACAACCCGCTGGCCGAAATCGCCTTCGAGCGCAAAGTAAAGCTGTTGCAGGATATCGACGCCTATGCCCGCGCCAAGGATAGCCGTGTGCGGCAGGTCAGCGCGTCGCTGGCGGGATCATGGCAGGCCGTGGCGATCCTGCGCGCCGATGGCACGCTGGTGGAGGATATCCGCCCGCTGGTGCGGCTGAATGTTTCGGTGGTGGCCGGCCAGGGCGACCGCCAGGAAAGCGGCAGCCGTGGCGCCGGTGGCCGCATCAGCTTTGCCAAGTATTTTGATCCGGCGCATTGGCAGGCCGAAGTGGATCAGGCTTTGCGCATGGCGCTGACCAATCTGGAATCGGTGCCGGCGCCGGCTGGCGAAATGCCGGTGGTGCTGGGGCCGGGCTGGCCCGGCATCCTGCTGCATGAAGCCATCGGTCATGGCCTGGAAGGCGATTTCAACCGCAAAAAAACCTCGGTCTTTGCCGGCCTGCTGGGCCAGCGCGTGGCGGCACCGGGTGTCACCATCGTGGATGACGGCACGATGGCGGATCGCCGTGGTTCAGTGGCTATTGATGATGAAGGTACGCCTGGCCAGTACAATGTCCTGATTGAAAACGGTATTCTGAAAGGCTATATGCAGGACAA
>NZ_JAGOLP010000059.1 GCF_017994015.1 Ferrovibrio sp.
GCCCAGGCCGAAAATCGGCCCGCGCATCTGCCATAACCGGCGCGGCTCCAGTTCCAGCCCGATCAGGAATAGCAGCAGCACCACGCCGAATTCCGAAAAATGCAGAATATCGGCCACATCGTTGATCAGCTTGAGGCCCCAGGGGCCAATCACCACGCCAGCCAGCAAATAGCCGATCACCGAACCGAGGCCGAGCCGCTTCGCCACCGGCACCGCAATCACGGCAGCGGCCAGATAGATCAGTGCAGAAATCAGAAAGCCATGCTGCGCCATTTTAACGATCCGTTTCTGGCACAACCGGCTGGTCACAATGGACACAGTCACGTGGATGTGGATAGGCCGTCAGCCAATCGACATAGGCCGCTGCATGGTCTGCTATCTCAGCGGCCGATTTGGTGCGCACACCCTGGATCAGGAAGGGCGCCCGGTAATTCATGCCGCAGAGCAAGGCGCTGCGCTCAAATGGCCGCAGCAATTCCTGCATCGTGACCTGGTTATAACCATCGGCACGATAGGCAAAATCCGGCCCGCCGGTGGAAATCGCCTGCACCATATCCTTGCCATGCAGGGCATTGCCGCCATTGCCATAGGCCCAGCCATATTCCAGCACGCTATCGATCCACTCTTTCAGCAAGGACGGGCAGCTATACCAGTAGAACGGATGTTGCAGCACCACCACGTCTTGCGCCGCAAGCGCGGCCTGCTCGCGCTTCACATCGATGTGAAAATCCGGATAGGTCTCATACAGGTCGCACAGGGTTACATGCGGCAAACCCTGCGCCGCCTCGGCCATGGCGCGGTTGACCCGCGAGGCATGGCTGTAGGGGTGCGCGAACAGGATCAGGATGCGCGGCCTGGCCGACACATCCGCTATATTATCCGCGCCCCCGGCCAGCATCAGGTGATCGCCAGGCCATCATCGGCAGTGATGATGGCGCCGTTGATGAAGCCTGAATCAGGTGAAGTCAGCAGCCGGATCAAACCATCGAGATCCTTCACATCGCCAACCCGGCGGCGCGGCAGGATCGAGATCAGTTTCTTGCCGCCATCGGTGGCCCAATAATCGCGGTTGATCTCGGTTTCGATATAGCCAGGGCAGATTGCATTGGTGTTGATGCTATAGCGCGCCCATTCCAGCGCCATCGCCTTGGTCATATGCACCACGGCGGCCTTTGACATGCAGTAAACGCTGAGCTGGCCCAGCACGCGCAGGCCGGCCACCGAGGCGATATTAACAATGCGGCCTTCAATCTTGCGCTCCACCATGCCACGCGCCACCGCCTGGGCCACAAAGAAGGCGCCCTTGGTGTTGGTGTTCATGGTGAAATCGTAATCTTCGGGGGTCACATCCAGCAGCTTGCCCTGGGCCGAAACACCGGAATTGTTCAGCAGGATATCGATGCGGCCAAGCTTCTGCTCCACTTCGGCCACGGCTGCCCGAATGCCGGGAATATCGGTCACGTCCAGCTTAACGGAAATAGCCGTGCCGCCAGCCTGCTCGATTCGGGCGGCCAGATCCGCCAGCTTGTCGGTACGCCGCGCAGCCAGCGCCACAATGGCACCCTCGGCACTGAGAATTTCTGCAAAACGCGCGCCCAGGCCGCTTGAAGCGCCGGTGATAAACGCCACTTTCCCCTTGAGATTACTCATAGACTTTCTCCTGATAATGGTCCGGGCCGGATGCTCATGGTTCCGCCCGCATCGGTCAAGGCCCGTCTGGCTGAAAACGCTGCCTCATGCTAGGATTGAACCATGCGTATAGAAATCGTTTCCGACGTCATCTGCCCCTGGTGCTATATCGGCAAACGCCGGCTGGAAAAGGCCATGGCGCAACGGCCTGATATTGAATTTGAGATAGGCTGGCGCCCGTTCCAGCTCAATCCCGATATGCCCAAGGAAGGCGCCGACCGCAAAAGCTATCTGGAAGCCAAGTTCGGCGGCCCGGAACGCGCCAAGGGCATCTATGCCCGGGTGGCGGCTGAGGGCGCCAATGAAGGCATCGCCTTCGATTTTGAACGGATCAAACGCACGCCGAACACCCTCGCCGCCCATAGCCTGCTACGCTGGGCGCTGGAAACCGGGGTGCAATACGATTTGAAGGAACGGCTGTTCCAGGCTTATTTCCTGCATGGCCGCGACATCGGCAACCATGACGTGCTGGCCGACCTGGCCGGGCTTTCAGGCATGGATGCCGCCCTGGTGAAACAGAAGCTGGATCAGGGCCTGGATGCCGATACCATCCAGGCTGAAGACCAGATGGCGCGCGAGATGGGTATCACCGGCGTACCCTTCTTTATCGTTGAACGCCGCTTTGGTCTGGTCGGCGCCCAGCCGGCGGATGCGCTGCTGCAAGTGATCGACAAGGCCGCTGCGGCGGCAGACAGCGCCTGACACCATGAATAGCGGTCCGCTCATCACCGCCATCGACAACGCGGCCGCAATCGAGCAGGTTTTGCTGCAACGTTTCTGGCAGCTCTGGAACGATTCCAGGCAGGATGGGCGCCTACCCGGGCGCGATCTGGTTGATCCGATGAAACTGCGTTTCATCCTGGGCCAGGTGACGGTATTCGATGTCAATCCCACGCCACCACGTTTTGTCTATCGCCTGCTCGGCCAGGATATTGTGGATCGGATCGGCGTGGAACTTACCGGCAAGCCGCTGGAAGCTCATCCTGATCCCAACCGCTATGCGGCGATCAAGGCAGCGCTGGAAAAAATGTGCGACGAAGGTGTGGCTGTACGGATGTATTACCCTATCGCCTTGCGCGACGGCAGCATCCCGCATGAAGCCATCCTGATGCCGATAGCTGATCCCGCAGGCCGCATCATCCAGGCGCTATGCGGCCAGGTGATGCCGGAAAACGCGCCGCGCTGGCGCGCCGGGCTCTAATTTTTCTTTCGCGCCTGTGCCTTGAGCGCAATATCCGAAAGTGCGCTGGAAATCTTCAGCACGCCGGCCAGGCGCTGTTCCGGGCTGGGCCAATCCTGCAACAGCACCAGCTTGTGATCCGGCCGCAATTTGGCCTGGCCGCGCAGGGTCTGGATATAGAGCACCATGCCGGGCGGATCGATAAAGCTGTTGTCGCGGAAGGCCAGCGTGGCGCCTTTCGGGCCGGCCTCGATCTTGGCGATACTGGCATCGCGGCAGAATTTTTTGATCGCCACGATATCAAGTAGATGCTGCACTTCTGCGGGCAACGGCCCGAAACGGTCGATCAGCTCGGCGGCAAAGGCGTCGATCTCCTCGCGGCCTTCCAGATCGGCAACGCGGCGATAGAGTTGCAGCCGCAGATTCAAATCCGGCACATAGGCTTCCGGGATCAGCACCGCCGTGCCGATCTGGATTTGCGGCGACCATTTCTCGCTCGCAATGGCCTGGCCGCGGGCTTCGGCGCGGCTATCCTGGATCGCCTGTTGCAGCATCTCCTGATACAGCTCAAAGCCAACCTCGCGGATATGGCCTGACTGTTCCTCGCCCAGCAGATTGCCGGCGCCACGCAAATCCAGATCGTGGCTCGCCAGGGTGAAGCCGGCGCCCAGGCCATCCAGGCTTTGCAGCACACGCAGGCGCTGGTCGGCGCTGGGGTTCAGCAGCCTGCCGGGCTGATAGGTGAAATAGGCATAGGCGCGCAGCTTGGAGCGCCCAACACGGCCCCGCAACTGATACATCTGCGCCAGGCCAAACAGATCGGCGCGATACACCACCATGGTATTGGCAGTGGGGATATCCAGGCCACTTTCCACGATATTGGTGGCCACCAGCACATTGTAGCGGCCATCGTAGAAGGCGTTCATCACATCTTCCAGATCGGTCGGCGCCATCTGGCCATGCGCCATCACCGGCTTCAACTCCGGCACATGGCTCTTGATGAAACTCATGCCGAATTCAAGGTCTTCAATACGCGGCACCACAAAGAAACTCTGGCCGCCGCGGAAATGCTCGCGCAACAGGGCCTCACGGATAATCACCGGATCAAACGGCGCCACATAGGTGCGCACCGCCAAGCGATCCACCGGCGGCGTGGCGATCAGGCTCAATTCGCGCACACCGGAAAGCGCCAGTTGCAGCGTGCGCGGGATCGGTGTGGCGCTCATGGTCAGCACATGCACCTCGGCACGCAATTCCTTCATGCGCTCCTTGTGCTTGACGCCGAAATGCTGCTCCTCGTCTATGATCAGCAGGCCCAGCCGCTTGAATTCAATATTCTTCGCCAGCAGGGCATGGGTGCCAATAATGATATCCACGCCGCCATCGGCCAGGCCCTGCTTGGCTGCCTTGCTGGCCTTGGCATTGACCAGGCGCGAAAGCTGCTCGATGCGCACCGGCAGGCCGCGGAAACGCTGCACAAAGGTGCGGAAATGTTGGCGGCAGAGCAAAGTTGTAGGGCAGATCAGTGCCACCTGCTGGCCCGCCATGGCGGCAGCAAAGGCGGCGCGGATTGCCACTTCGGTCTTGCCGAAACCAACATCGCCGCAAACCAGCCGGTCCATTGGCCGGCCTGCGCCCATGTCATCCAGCGTGTCGTTGATGGCGCGGTCCTGGTCCTCGGTTTCCTCAAACGGAAAACGGGCGCAGAATTCCTCGTATAACCCTTCGGGCGGAATGATACGCTCGGCCTTGCGCAAAGCCCGCTGCGCCGCCACCTTCATCAGCGCCTCGGCCATGTCCTTGAGGCGCTTCTTCATCCGCGATTTGCGGTTCTGCCAGGCCACGCCGCCCAGCTTGTCGAGCGTCACCCCGGCCTCAGCCGAGCCATAACGCGACAGCATCTCGATATTTTCCACCGGCAGGTAAAGCCGGTCACCGCCATCATAATGCAGCAGCAGGCAATCATGCGGCGCGCCGCCGATATCCAGGGTCACCAGGCCCTGATAACAGCCGATGCCGTGATCGACATGCACCACATAATCGCCCGGGCTGAGGCCACTGGCTTCGGCGATGAAATTCTCGGCGCGACGCTGACGCCGCTTGGCGCGCACCAGGCGGTCGCCAAGGATATCCTGCTCAGCGATGACACACAGATCGGGCGCATCAAAGCCATGTTCCAGCGGCAGCACGGCAATGCCGGCGGCATTGCGCGGCAATTGCTCCAGATCGGCAGCCAGTTCCACCGGCAGCACCGGCTGGATGCCATGATCCTTCAGCACCAGCGCCAGGCGGTCGCGGGCGCCAATACTATACGCGGCAAACAGCACACGTTTGCCGGCCTGAATCTGCTTGGCGAGATGGCCGCCAAGCGCTTCGTAAACCCCCACACTGGGCAGCTTGGCTTCCGCCGCCTGTGTGGCCTGGGCGCGTTCGGGGGCGAAATCGCGGCCCGGCCGGGCACCGATATCCAATGCCACAATGCCCTGCCCGCCCGGCATCTCAAACGGCGACAAGGCACCAACCGCATGTTTGGCGAGGCGCTGGCTCCATTCACCGGCCGTGAAATAGAGCCGTTCCGGCGGCAAGGGTTTATAAGGCGAACCAGCTTCCGCCAGGCCGGATTTCATCGCCGCGCGGCGCGCATCATAATGGTCGGCAATGGTGCGGAAACGCTCATCCGCCGCATCATCCAGCAGCGCATCCATCACCACCGGCGCATCCGGCATATAGTCAAACAGGGTCGATAGCTGCTCAAAGAACAGCGGCAGCCAATGCTCCATGCCAATATGACGGCGGCCTTCCGAAACAGCGGCATAAAGCGGGTCGTCGCTGGTGACGGCGCCAAACAATTCGCGATAGCGGCCGCGGAACCGCGCGATGGAGTCTTCATCCAGCGGCACTTCGCTCATCGGCGCCAGGGTCAGCGCCTGAACCGCCGCTTGGGCATCGGCAATACTGCGCTGGCTGGCGGGATCAAACAGCCGGATGCTTTCCACAGTGTCGCCAAAAAAGTCCAGGCGATAAGGCGCCTCGGCACCGGGCGGAAACAGATCAACCAGGCCGCCGCGCACGGCAAATTCGCCGGCCTCCATCACGGTGGAAACCCGGCTATAGCCATTGCGGCTGAGATAGGCGATCAGGCTTTCAGGCGGCAGGCGGCCACCCTTGGCAGCGCTGAGCGCGGTGGCTTCCAGATAAGCCGCCTGCGGCAGCCGCTGCAAGGCGGCATTCAGCGTGGTCAGCAGCAGCCAGCCCTTGCCGTATATTTCCGGCGGCTTGGCGCCGGCCAGCCGGCTTAGCGCATCCATGCGCCGCGCCGCGATCTCGGCATTGGGCGACACGCGGTCATAGGGCTGGCAATCCCAGGCCGGCAAACCGATCACCGGCAAGTCGGGCGCAAAAAACCGCAATGCCTGTTCCAGCGCCGCCATACGCGCATCATCGCGGCAGATCATCAGGATGCCGCCGCGCCGTCGCGCGGCCAATGCCGCCAGCAGGCGGGCATCCTGGCCTTCAGGCACGCCGCCCAGGGCCCAGCGGCCCGGCCGGGCCAGCATGTCAGGCAGCGTGATTGTCATGGTCAGAGCGGCAGCTTGTAGGCTTGCAGCAGTTTCATCACCGGCGTGTCATGCGCCAGCGGCACCGGGTCGCGGCCAATCGCCCAGGCGTAAATCTGCGGGTCCTCGTTGGTATCCAGCAGCTTTTCATACTGATCCAGCATGGCAGCGTCGAAACCCGGCAGATAGGCTTGGGCAAAACCGCCCAGCAACAGGTCGGTTTCCTTCATGCCGGTATACAGGCTGCGATGGATCAGCCGCTTGCGGCGGATTTCAATGGGTTCGGACATGATGCCTAGCTCTGGGAAAGTGAGGAAATATATAGTACGCCCGGTATGGTATCGACAAGCATTTCCAGGAACAAAATGCGGCCAGAGCTGCTTAACCCCGCTTTCACGCAGATCACCCGCCTGAAAGGCTGCGGGCCGAAGCTGGCTGCGTTGATTGAGAAACTGGCCGGCGGGCGGCTGCTGGATTTGTGGTGGCATCGCCCCAGCGGCCTGATCGACCGGCGCTATAGGCCGACCATCGCCAGTGCCGAACCGGGCCGCATCTGCACCCTGGAAATCACCGTGGAGCGGCATTTCCCGCCGCGCGCCCCGCGCCAGCCCTACAAGGTGGCGGTGAGCGATCCCAGCGGCAGTCTGACGCTGGTGTTTTTCAATGGCCGTGAAGACTATCTGCTGCGCGCCCTGCCGGTGGGTGAAAGCCGCGTCATCAGCGGCTTGTTTGAATTATTCGAGGGCCGCGCCCAGATCACCCATCCCGACCGTATCGGCACCCTGGCCGAGATCGAGGCGATGGCCGCCGTCGAACCGGTCTACCCGCTCACCGCCGGCCTAGCCGCGCGGGTGATGGGCAAGCTGGTGGAGGAAGCCGTCAGCCGCGCGCCCATGCTGCCGGAATGGCTCGATCCAGCCTATCAGGCGCGGCAGACTTGGCCGGATTGGCGCGGCGCCTTGCAGCGGCTGCATCATCCCGAGACATTGCAGGATCTGGAGCCCGACACGCCCTGGCGCGCCCGGCTGGCCTATGACGAATTGCTTTCCAACCAACTGGCGCTGCTGCTGGTGCGGCGCCGCCTGCGCCGGCTATCCGGCCGGCCGCTGCAAGGCGATGGCCGCCTGCGTGACCGCCTGGACAAGCTGCTGCCCTGGCCGCTGACCAATGCGCAGCGCCAGGCCAATGCCGAGATTGCCGGCGACATGGCCTCCGACAAACGCATGCTGCGCCTATTGCAAGGCGATGTTGGCAGCGGCAAAACCATGGTGGCGCTTTACGCCATGCTGGTGGCGGTGGAAGCCGGCACCCAGGCGGCCTTGATGGCGCCCACTGAAATCCTGGCGCGCCAGCATGCTGAAACCCTGGCGCCTTATGCCGAGAAGCTGGGCGTGAAGCTGGCCCTGCTCACCGGGCGCGACAAGGGCCGCGCCCGCACTGCCCTGCTGGATGCGCTCGGCAAGGGTGAGATCGATATCCTGCTTGGCACCCATGCGCTGTTTCAAGGTGACGTGGCATTTCACAATCTGGGCCTGGCGGTGATCGACGAGCAACATCGTTTCGGCGTTGGCCAGCGCCTGGGCCTGAGCAGCAAGGGCGATGGCATCGACATGCTGGTGATGACCGCCACGCCGATCCCGCGCACGCTTTCGCTCACGGCCTATGGCGATATGGATGTGTCGAAACTGACCGAAAAGCCGCCGGGCCGCAAACCGGTGGATACCCGCACCATCGCCGCCGAACGGCTTGGCGAGGTGATTGAGGCGGTGGGCCGCAAGATTGAACAGGGCGAGCGGGTCTACTGGGTCTGCCCGCTGGTGGAGGAAAGCGAGGTCAGCGATCTGGCCGCTGCCGCCGAACGCCACGCCGCCTTGCGCGAAGCCCTGGAAAGCCGCCTCGGCCCGGTGATTGGCCTGGTGCATGGCCAGATGCCGGCCGCCGAGAAGGATGCGGCAATGGAAGCCTTCGTTGCCGGGCAGACCAGATTGCTGGTTGCCACCACAGTGATCGAAGTTGGCGTTGACGTTCCGGAAGCCACGCTGATCGTGATCGAGCATGCCGAGCGCTTTGGCCTGGCGCAGCTGCATCAGTTGCGCGGCCGGGTTGGGCGCGGCGGCCGGCCCGGTTCCTGCCTGCTGGTGTATCACGGCAAGCTGGGCGAAACCGCGCGCGCCCGGCTCAAGATCATCCGCGAGACCGATGATGGTTTCCGCATCGCCGAGGAAGATTTGCGCCTGCGCGGCGCCGGTGAAGTGCTCGGCACACGGCAAAGCGGCCTGCCGGATTTCAAGCTGGCCGATCTGGCCGCGCATGGCGACCTGCTGGCCACGGCGCGCGACGATGCCAAGCTGATCCTGGAGCGCGACCCGACGCTGAAAAGTCCGCGCGGCGAAGCCCTGCGCCACCTGCTCTATCTGTTCGAACGCGACGCGGCGATCCAGTACCTGCAATCGGGCTGAAATGTCACTCCGCCGCCCAGGCCAGCCTTGGCTTGCCGGCGGGACGTTCCGGCCCGGTGCGGAAAAAGCCGGTCAATTGCGCCAGGCTGCGCGCCTGCTGCGCCAGGGCCTGGGCCGAGGCGGTGGTTTCCTCCACCAGCGCGGAATTGCGCTGGGTGATATCGTCCAGATGCGCCACCGCGCCATTCACCTGTTCCAAACCTTCGGCCTGGTCGCGGCTGGCAGCGGCAATGCCGGCAACAATCTGCGACAGGCCGGCAATCGCCTGATCGATGGCTTGCAGGGCAGTTTCGGCCTCGCGCGCCGAAGCAGCGCCTTGCTGCACCTGCTGATTGGATTGACCAATCAACTGCCGGATTTCCTTTGAAGCCGCACCAGAACGCTGCGCCAGGGCGCGCACTTCCTGCGCCACCACGGCAAAGCCCTTGCCGGCATCGCCGGCCCGGGCCGCTTCCACGGCCGCATTCAAGGCCAGCAGGTTGGTCTGGAAAGCAATCGTATCCATCAGGCCGACAATCTCGCCGATACGGCCGGCGCCGGTCTCGATTTCATGCATCGCCGCCAGCATACGCCGCATCACCGCACCACCCTGCCCCACCGCCTGGCGCGCAGCGGCGCCCATGGCATCGGCCTGCTGCGCATGCTGCGCCGAATTGCGCACCATCTCGGTGATTTCATGCAGCGAAGCCGCTGCCTGTTCCAGGCTGGCGGCCTGCGCCTCGGTACGCTGGGCCAGTTCATGCGCACCTTCCGACATGCCACCGGATGCCTCGCGCACTTCCTGCGCCGCGTCATTCAGGCCGCGCGCCACATTGCCAAGTCGATCCGCCAGGCCATTGGCATTCTGCGCGATGCTGTCAAACACACCGCCATAATTGCCGGCCACCAGACCATCCAGGCGGCCTTCCGCCAGCAGCGCCAGCATGGTGGAAACCTCATCAAACACATTCTGCAACGTGGCGGTGAGCTGGTTGAGGCTGCGGCTGAGATCAAGAAAAGCGCCCTGCTTGCCGGCCAGATCAAGCCGCTGACGCAGATCACCAGCGGCGATTGCTTCGCTCAGCCCGGCGATTTCACTTGCCATCAGCGCCTCTCGTTGGCGCTGTTCGGCCTCTTGCCGGCGCTGCTCGCGTTCGCGCTGCTGCTCCTCGGCCACGGCCTGGCGCCGCTCCTGCTCATGCTGGCGGAAAATCTCATACGCCGCCGCCATGGCACCAATCTCGTCGCGCCGCCCGGCATCGCGGCTTTCGATATCCAGCTTGCCGGCTGCCAAAGCCTGCATCGCCTGGGTCATCCGGCTGAGCGGCCGGGTGATGCCGCGCGCCACGATCAGGCTGCCCGCCAGCATGGCCAGCACCAGCAGGCCTGCCAAACTGCCGGCCAGCAACTGGATATGCTGCCGCGCCGCTTCTGCCGCCTGCTGTGCTTCAAGTGCCGTCATCTCAGCCTGCCGCAAAGCGGAATCAAGCAGAGGCACCATGGCGGCGCGAATTTCACTCAGGCGCTGGCGCTGTGCCGCCAGGGCCGCTTCGGCATCAGCAAAATCGCTGGCTGCCAAACGATAGCCGGCATGCAGATCGCGGATTTCCTGCTTCACCGTGTCAAAGAACGGCGCTGTTTTGAGGATCATCTGGAATTCATCGGAAGCACGCGCGAGGCTCTGCGCAAAAGCAGCGCCATCGCCGCTCAGCGCAAATTCAAATTCCGCGCCGCGCATCTGCAACATGGTGATGGTGAGCTGGTTGGCAATGTCGAAGGTCATGCCCACCGCCTTGCCGCGTATCTCTTCCAGCTTGCCCTGGAAAGCCAGGCCGGCCGCCAGCAAGGCACCCTTGCGGCCTTCGGTATTGCCAAAACCAACCGCACGCCGTGCCACCACCAGATCAAGAATGGCGGCGCTGAACTGTTTTGCCTGCGGCAAGATGGGTTGCAGATCAGCGGCACCGCCCTGATCCTGCGCCTTGGCCAAAGCCTGTTCGGCCACCGCGCCGCTCTCGCTTACGGCTGAAATGGCCTTGGCGTCATTGCCATTGGCAAGCCGCTCGGCCTGCTGCTGAAAATCACGATAGGCCAGATCAAGCGCTGCCACCGCGGCTTGTTGTGCCGCCGCCGCCGCGCTATGGCGCTGCGCGGTCTGGGTTGCGGCGCGCTCAAACAGATACGCGCCCAGCATGGCAAGAATGGCAAGCATCGCCGCCACGATGATGGCTGCGATACGATGACCAATGGATACTGACATGAAAAAGCCTGGGGTTGTTGTTTAACCCCAGGCTAATCGGCGGCTGTTACAGCGATGTTATGATTGGATTACGATTGGCTGCGCCCGCTTCAAGCGAATTCCAGGATCACCTGATCCACGGCCAAGCTGTCGCCCTTCTTGGCATTCACTTTTTTCACCGTACCATCGCGCTCGGCGCGCAACACGTTTTCCATCTTCATGGCTTCCACCACAGCCAGAGCCTGACCGGCCTTGACCGGTTCGCCTTCGGCCACATTGATCGAAACCACCAGGCCCGGCATCGGGCAAAGCAGGAATTTCGACATGTCGGGCGCCACTTTTTCCGGCATCAGGCGGGCCAGTTCGGCGGCGCGCGGGCTGCGCACAATCAGGTCCAGCTCGGCGCCGGCATGGGTGATGCGGAAGCCTTCATTACGCGGCGCGACCCGGGCAACGATGTCGATGCCATCCACGCTGCCACGGAAAAACGCATCACCCGGATGCCAGGCCGAGCGCAGCTTGATCGCCTTGCGGCCCTCAACTTTCACATCATAGCCGCCATCCACCTCGGTCACGCTGACCGGCTGTTCGGCTTTGCCTTCAAACACCACCCAGTCATTGCCAAGCGGCTTTTCGGGCAGGCCGAGCTTGCCGGTGATATGGCTGGCGCGGCGCATTGAGCGCAGATGCAGCAGCACCGCCACAGCTGTCAACGCATTGCGGCGTGCCACCGGCAGCATGGCACCGGCAAAACCGGCCGGCCATTCCTCGGCGATGAAATTTGTGGACAACCTACCCGACTGGAAGCGCGGATGGGCCAGCACGGCATTGAGGAAATTCACGTTATGGCCGATGCCGGCAATCCAGGTTTCATCCAGCGCCGCCGCCAGCGCCGCAGTGGCTTCCTCGCGCGTTTTGCCATAGCCGCACAGCTTGGAGATCATCGGGTCGTAGAACATGCTGATTTCGCTGCCTTCGACCACGCCGGTATCGTTGCGGATCGACGGCGATTCCGCCGCCGTGCGCCAGCGCACCAGACGACCGGTGCTGGGCAGGAAGCCGCGATACGGGTCTTCGGCATAAATGCGGGCTTCGATGGCCCAGCCATTCAGCTTCACATCCTTCTGCTGGATGGCGAGCTTTTCGCCGGCAGCAACGCGGATCATCTGCTCAACAAGGTCCACGCCGGTAATCAGTTCGGTGACCGGATGCTCCACCTGCAACCGGGTATTCATTTCCAGGAAGAAAAACTTGCGGTCTGGGCCAACAATGAATTCCACCGTGCCTGCGCTGTCATAGGCCACGGTCTTGGCCAGAGCCACCGCCTGATCACCCATCGCCTTGCGGGTCTTGGCATCCAGGAACGGGCTTGGCGCCTCTTCCACCACTTTCTGATGCCGGCGCTGGATCGAGCATTCACGCTCGCCGAGATAGATCACATTGCCATGCTTGTCGCCCAGCACCTGGATTTCGATATGGCGCGGCTCTTCAATGTATTTCTCGATGAAGACGCGATCATCGCCGAAGGAATTTTTCGCCTCGTTGGTGGCCGAGGAAAAGCCCTGCTCCACTTCCGAATCAGAGCGTGCGATGCGCATGCCCTTGCCGCCGCCGCCGGCGGAAGCCTTGATCATCACCGGATAGCCGATCTCGCGCGCAATCTTGGTGGCTTCCTTGCCGTCCTTGATGGCGCCCAGATAACCCGGCACGGTGGAGACGCCGGCCTTTTTGGCCAGTTTCTTCGACTCGATCTTGTCGCCCATGGCGAAGATCGCATTCGGATTGGGGCCGATGAAGGCAATGCCGGCCTGTTTCAGTGCTTCGGCAAATTTGCGGTTCTCTGACAGGAAACCATAACCCGGATGCACCGCCTGGGCGCCAGTGCGCTTGCAGGCTTCGACAAT
Organism: Ferrovibrio sp.; assembly: GCF_017994015.1. GTDB lineage: Bacteria > Pseudomonadota > Alphaproteobacteria > Ferrovibrionales > Ferrovibrionaceae > Ferrovibrio. The sequence goes on from NZ_JAGOLP010000059.1 coordinate 13,008, forward strand.
CTTGTCGATCACCAGATAGCTTTCCGCTGCCGGTGCGGCACCGATATGGATCGCCTCGTCGGCCATGCGCATATGCAGTGCGCCGTCATCGGCATCGGAATACACCGCCACGGTCTTGATGCCGAGTTTCTGGCAGGTCTTGATCACCCGGCAGGCAATCTCGCCGCGATTGGCAATCAGGATTTTATCAAACAGCTTGCCCGGCTTGGCGGGCGAAGCGGCTTTGGTCTGGGTCTTTTTGGCCATTGTTTTGCGCTCGCTCACAGCGGGATGTTATCGTGCTTTTTCCACGGATTTTGCAGCTCCTTGTCGCGCAGCAGCGCGAGCGAGCGGGCAATCCGATAGCGCGTGTTATGCGGCATGATCACATCGTCGATGAAACCGCGATGGCCGGCCACAAACGGGTTGGCGAATTTCTGCCGGTATTCCTCGGTGCGGGCCGCGATTTTGGTCGCATCACCGATCTCCGAGCGGAAAATGATCTCCACTGCGCCCTTCGGCCCCATCACGGCGATTTCTGCCGAGGGCCAGGCATAATTCACATCGCCGCGCAGATGTTTGCTGCTCATCACGTCATAGGCACCGCCATAGGCTTTGCGGGTGATGACGGTAACCTTCGGCACCGTGGCCTCGGCATAGGCAAACAACAGCTTGGCACCATGCTTGATGATGCCGCCATATTCCTGCGCCGTGCCGGGCAGGAAACCAGGTACATCCACAAAGGTGACAATCGGGATTTCGTAGCAATCGCAGAAGCGCACAAAGCGCGCCGCCTTGCGGCTGGAGTCGATATCAAGGCAGCCGGCCAGCACCATCGGCTGGTTGGCCACGATGCCCACCGGCTGGCCGCCGATACGGGCAAAGCCGGTGAGAATATTCTTGGCAAAGCTGGGCTGTATTTCAAAGAAATCGCCCTCGTCCACCACCTTCTCGATCAGCTCCTTCATGTCGTAGGGCTTGTTCGGGTTGGGCGGCACCAGGGTATCCAGCGACGGCTCCTGACGATCCACCGGATCGAAGCTTTCGCGCACCGGCGGCTTCTCGCGGTTGGAAAGCGGCAGGAAACTCATCAGCCGGCGCACCTGCTCCAGCGCCTCCACGTCATTCTCGTAAGCGTTATCGGCTACCGAGGATTTGGTGGTGTGGGTGACGGCACCGCCAAGCTGCTCCTGGGTCACCACTTCCTGCGTCACCGTCTTCACCACATCGGGGCCAGTGACAAACATGTAGGAACTGTCCTTCACCATGAAGATGAAGTCGGTCATCGCCGGGGAGTAGACCGCGCCGCCGGCGCAGGGCCCCATGATCACGGAAATCTGCGGCACCACGCCGGAGGCCAGCACGTTGCGCTGGAACACTTCGGCATATCCGGCCAGGCTGTCGACACCTTCCTGGATGCGGGCGCCGCCGCTATCATTGAGGCCGATCACCGGGGCGCCGAGTTTCAGCGCCTGGTCCATGATCTTGCAGATCTTGCGGGCATGGCTGGCCGAGAGCGAGCCGCCAAACACAGTGAAATCCTGGCTGAACAAAAAGACCAGGCGGCCATTGATGGTGCCGGAACCGGTCACCACGCCATCGCCGGCCACCTTCTGGGTTTCCATGCCGAAATCGGTGCAATCATGTTCCACGAACATGTCCCACTCCTCGAAGGAGCCGGGATCGAGCAGCAGCTCAATACGTTCGCGTGCGGTCAGCTTGCCTTTGGCATGCTGCGCCTCGATACGCTTGGCACCGCCGCCATCACGCGCCTCGGCGCGCTTTTCCTCAAGCTGTCGGATGATGTCCTGCATTGCACTCCCCCTTCAGCGGCCCGCCGGGGAACCGGGCCTTACACGCGTTAGAATTCGCTCGTCGGATCGCATAGCATACTGTAGTGCAGTGCAAAATAGCCAGCGGAGTGGCTTTTCGCGCAGCTTAATTGCGCGATCATATGCAGGCTAACGGAATACAGCAGTTCAGGGCTTCTTGCGGGCGCCAGCGGGAAATTCCGGCAGCCGGCAATCGGTCAGATCGGCGCCATCCAGCATGGCGCGGGCCAGGTCGGCCTCGTCCAGCACGGCGCTCTTAAGCTGGGCGCCGCGCATATCGGCACCACGCAGCACGGTGCCGGTCATGTTCGCCGGAAACAGCCGGTTGCCCGGCATCACCAACGGGCCCAGATTGGCATCGCGCAGATCGGTACGCACCATCTGCGCACCGGCCATGTTGGCACCGCGCAGATCAGCCCCCATCAGATTACAATCGCGCAGATCAGCTTCCATCAGCTTGGCGCCCTGCATCATGGCGCGTTGCAGGTTCAGCCCCTGCAATACCGAGCCCTTGAGATTGGCGCCGGTCAGCACAATGCCCGGGCGGGCGCCGATGCTGCGCAGATCGAGGTCGCTGAAATCAAACAGCTGGCCTTCCTCGCCGCCGGTGGCAAGCCACAGCGCGTATTGTTTCAGCGCAGTATCAATCGGCACACCAAGTTCAGCCAGCGGCCGGCCTTTTGGCTTGTCGTCGAGCACATCCTGCACATCAGCGCCGGAAAGCAACGCATTTTCCAGCTTGGCGCCCACCATCACGGCGCCGCGCAGGGTGGCATCCTTGAGATTGGCACCGGAAAGATCGGCCCCGGAAAGATTGGCGCCTTCAAGCCGAGCGGCCGAAAGATTGGCCCGCGTCAGCACACAATTGATCATGATGGCATCGGTGAAATCCGTCCGCCCGGCGGTGACACCAGATAGGTCGGCACCGGTCAGATCGGCCGCCGCCATCTTGGCGCCACCCAGATCAACCGGATCGTGATCCGGCTTCTTGATATGCACATTGCCATATTTGTCGCGCTCGGCCACCACGCCATCGCGCATGTCGGCATCCAGCAGTCGCGCCCCGGTCAGATCCGCGCCGCGTAAGGAAGCGCCGCGCAGGTCGGCGCGTTCCAGCCGGGCGCCCTGTAGATTGGCGCCGCGCAGGTCGCAGGCATACAACACCGCCTGGCTCAGATTGGTTTCGGCCAGATTGGCGCCCTGCAACTTGCAGCCGGTGAAATCGGCGCCGGCCAGATCGGCGCCGGCCATGGTCAGATTGGAAAGATCACGGAACTGAAAGATAGAGCGCCGACCGCCAGCCAACCGCTGGCGGTATTTCTCGTGGTCGGCGATTGCTGCGAGCAGTTCGCCATATCCGACCTTCGGACGCTGCCTGTTTTCCATGCCAGACGCTGCCAAGCGCCATCCCCCAAACGATACCGGATACGCTAAATAACGCAGCGCAGCATCGGCCACACCGCCCCACTACCCGATTCATATGTCTGCAAAGATGATACGCCGGGCTTCGGCAATACCGCAACTGGAAATTAATTTGGTTAATCAACAAGCTACCAGGAATCAGGGCATAATTTTTCCATTCCTGTCCAAAATGGAAATCAGCGCCCCTCAAAATTAGGTGCCCGTTTGGCACGAAATGCCGCCAAACTTTCCGCGAAATCCTCTGTCATGGTCATCAGCGCAAACTGCTCCGCATCCAGCGCAGAGGCGGTCTGGATCAACCCTTCCATATAGGCATTGGCACCGCGTTTGATCATGCGCACGGCCAGTGGTGGCTTGGCAGCAGCGATTTCCGCGAGCGCCAATGCGCGATCCAGCGCATCGCCAGCAGCAACAACCTCATCCAACACACCCAAGGCGAGCATAGTTTTGGCGTCCATTGTCTCACCCAGGATTGCCAGCCGCTTTGCTGCCGCCGGGCCGCAGCGCCCGATCAGGCGTGGCAAGGCATTCCAGCTCAGATTCATGCCGCGATCCACTTCCGGCAGGCCCAGCCGCGCCGTCTCGCCTGCCACCAGCAGGTCAGCGCTGCCGGCCAGCGCCAGGCCACCGCCCAGGCACCAGCCTTCCATCGCCACGATGGTGTAGCATTCCAGCCCGGCCAGCGCCTTGCACATCGCAGCGCCAGCCAGCGGCCCCTGCAACCTTTCCGGGATGCTGGCCGAGGCGATATTGACCACGCTCGGGTCTTTCAGATCAAAACCGACCGAAAACACCGTCGGCGCCCCGGTCAGCACCAGCGCATTGGGCGGCGCAGCATCGGCAGCCAGGGCCTCAAAAGCCGCCCGCAATTCACGCATTGCCTGGATCGACAATGCATTGCGACCATCGCTGCGATCAAAACGCAGCACAGCCACCCGGCCGCGACGCTCCAGGCTCAGCATCAGCCGGCCTCGCCGCGCACCTTCTTGATAATCGCCGAATAATCCAGGCCGCCATGGCCGGCATTGACGAATTCGGAATACAGCGCCGTGGCCTCGGAACCCAGCGGCGTGGGAACGCCGGCAGCGCGTGAGGCTTCCTGCGACAGCTTAAGGTCCTTCAACATCAGATCGGCGGCAAAGCCGGGTTTGTAATCACGGTTGGCGGCAGAGGTCGGCACCGGCCCCGGCACCGGGCAATGGTTCATCAGCGCCCAGCATGAACCCGACGAAGCCGACACAATGTCAAACATCGCCTGCGGCGCCAGACCAAGCTTTTCACCCATCACAAAGGCTTCCGAGATCGCGGTCATGGTGATGCCCAGCACCATGTTGTTGCACACCTTGGCAACCTGGCCATTACCAGCGCCACCGGCATGCACGATCTTCTTGCCCATGGCTTCAAGCAGCGGCTTGGCGGCGGCAAAGGCTTCAGCAGCGCCACCCACCATGAAGGTGAGCGCAGCATTCTCGGCCCCGGCCACGCCGCCGGAAACCGGCGCATCCAGCATGCGCATGCCCTTGGCTTCGGCAGCGGCAATCACTTCTCGTGCGGTTTTCACATCAATGGTGGAACTATCGATAAACAGTGTGTTCGGGCGCGCCACCGCCAGGATGCCCTTGGCGCCGGTGTAAACATCGCGCACATGCTTGCCGGCCGGCAGCATGGTGACCACGGCATCCACATCGGTGGCAGCTTCCTGTGCTGTGGCGGCCTTGCTGCCGCCGGCCGCAACCACGCCGGCCACGGCTTCGGCGCTGAGGTCAAAAGCCTTCACGCTGAAGCCGGCCTTCAGCAGATTGCGCGCCATCGGCCCGCCCATATTGCCAACGCCGATGAAACCGATGCTGTTCATGTCTCTCTCCCGTTTTATCGTTATGATTCAGGCGAAGCGCAGGTCGCCATCCGGCAAGGGCGCAAAATAGCCCTCGATATAGGCATCATCCACGGCTTCCAGCGTTGCCGGCTGCCAGCGCGGCGCATGGTCCTTGTCGATGATCACGGCGCGCACGCCTTCATAAAAATCATGCCCGGCAGCCACATGGTTGCACATGCGCCATTCCAGGATCATGCAATCTCGGAAATTCAATTTGCGGCCACGACGCAGTTGCGCAAAGGTCAGCTTCACCGAGGTGGGCGACTTGGTGCGGATCAGCTTGGCCTGTTCCTGGCCCCAGGGCGCATCGGCTTCCAGCGCCTGCATGATTTCGGCAACGCTGGCACCGGCAAACAGCCGGTCGATTAGCGGCAATTGCGCCAGGATCGGCGCCGGGCCGGGATCATGCGCAAAGCCGGCAATCACCACATCCACTGCGGCCTTGTCGGGCAATGGCGCAGCCACCAATGCGGCTTCCAGCGCGGCATGGTCGGCTCGCTTCACGCAATGGGTGGCAATGCCGGTGCCCAGCACATCGGCCGATTTCAGCCGCGCCCCGGTCAGGCCCAGATAGGTGCCAAGTTCACCCGGCAGGCGCGGCAGGAAATAGGTGCCACCAACATCGGGGAACAGGCCGATGCCGGTTTCCGGCATGGCAAACAGCACCTGCTCGCTCACCACACGAT
>NZ_JAGOLP010000108.1 GCF_017994015.1 Ferrovibrio sp.
GGCGTCAAACGCGGTGTAGCGCGGATTGAGGCTGTCGGTGGCATCCTGAAACACCATCTGGATACGCGGGCGATACGGACTGGAGCCGAAGCCCTTGGCCGGCATATGACCAATTTCCTCGCCATTGAGCCGGATGCTGCCATCGCTGGGATCAAGCAGCCGGGTGATCAGGCGCACCAGGGTGGATTTGCCGCAGCCGCTTTCACCCACCAGTCCCATGGTTTCGCCACGCATGATCTGGAAATTCACGTTATCCACGGCATGCAGATGCGGCACCGGTTTGGCGGCGCCGCGCGCCCGGGCCAGCAGGCCGGGTTTCTGGCCGAGAGGAAACAGCTTGTAGAGCGCAGCGATATCAAGCAGCGGGGCGGTGCTGTTGGTCATAGCGGATTCCAGCAGGCGACCAGCCCGCCCTCCTCGCGTTGCAATTTAGGCAATGGCCGGCTGCATGTGGGCAGCAAGCGTTCGCAGCGTAGCGAATAACGGCAGGGCGGAATTTCCGCCGCGCGCAGATCCGGCAACGAACCCGGGATCGAGGCCAGCCCGGCCAGGCTGGCGGTTGGCTTGGGCGTGGCGGCGATCAGTTTGGCGGTGTAGGGATGGCGCGGGTTGCGGAATAGCTCGGCGGTGGGCGCACTTTCCACCACATGGCCGGCATGCATCACCACGATACGATCACAATATTCCGCCGCCATGCCCAGATCATGGGTGATCAGCACTGTGGCCATGCCCTGGGCGCGACCCAGTTCGGTCACCAGGTCCATGATCACCGCCTGGGTGGTGACATCCAGCCCGGTGGTCGGCTCGTCAGCGATCAGCAGCTTGGGGGCGCAGGCCAGCGCGATAGCGATCATGATTCGCTGGCACATGCCACCGGAAAGCTCAAACGGATAGGCTTTGGCGCGGCGCTCAGGATCGGGGATTCGCACCTTCTGCAACATCTCAATGGCGCGTTTCGGCGCCTCGGCACGGGTAATGCCACCATGTTCGATCAGCACATCGGCAATCTGCTGGCCGACGCGGCGGATTGGATTGAGCGCCACACGCGGATTCTGAAAGATCATCGACATTTCACGGCCGCGCAATTCGCGCAGCACATGTTCGGGCGCATCGAGCAATTCGATGCCGCCAAACACCGCCTGGCCGGATGTGACCTTGCCGGCGGCATCCAGAATGCCCATCACGGTATAGGCCGTGACCGACTTGCCGGAACCGCTCTCACCAACAATCGCCACCACCTCGCCCTTGTGGATATCAAAATCCACCCGGTCCAGCGCCTTGACGATACCCGAGCGGGTGCGGAATTCGACGCTGAGATCGGAAACCGACAGAAGTGGAACGGCACTCATGTGCGCCTCACGATTTGGTTGGTCGGCGTCCTCATGTGCGCCTCCGAGGGTCCACCATGTCGCGCAGGCCATCACCCAGCAGGTTGAAGCAGAACACGGCGAGCATCAGCGCCAGGCCAGGAAACATCGCCACCCACCATTCGCCGGAGATGATGTATTGCGCGCCATCGGCCACCAGGATGCCCCATTCCGGCGTTGGCGGTGCAATCCCTAGGCCGATGAAGCTGAGGCCGGCGGCATTCAGGATGGCATAGCCCATGGTGAGTGAGCATTGCACCATCAGGATCGGCAGGATGTTGGGCAGGATATGCATGAACAATATCCGCCCTTCCGAATTGCCGGAAAGCCGAGCCGCCTCGATGAAGCCGGCATTGCGCCGCACATTGGCCTCGGCCCGGGCAACACGGGCATAAAGCGGCATATTGATGATCGCGGTGGCGATGACGATATTGCTCACCGTGTTGCCCAATGCCGCCACGATGCCCATCGCCAGCACAAAGAGCGGAAATGCCATGATGGTATCTGAAATCCGGCCAACCACGCGATCAGTCCAGCCGCCGAAATAGCCCGCCGCGATGCCGGCCACGGCGCCAAGCCCGAAAGTGAGGATCACGGCAGCGAAGGCGATGGTCAGATCAAGCCGGGTGGCCACCAGCACCCGGCTGAAAATATCGCGCCCCAGGGCATCGGTGCCGAACCAATGCTGCGCCGAGGGCGGTTTGAGCGCGCGGGCAGCATCGGTGAATAGAGGATCATATGGCGCCAGCCAGGGACCGAAGATGCCGGCAAACAGCAGCAGCGCAAACAGGCTGAAGGCGAATAGTGTGACCGGGTTTTCGGTCAGCACATAGCGGATATGTTTGAGCGTGGCATTCATGATTCAAACCCGACGCGCGGATCGATCACGATATAGAGGATGTCGATCATCAGGTTGAGCGCCACATAAAGCAGCGCCATGGTGAGCACAAAGCCCTGGATCGGCGCGTAATCCGAAGCGATCAAGGCTTCAATGGCGAACGTGCCGATGCCGGGCCAGGAGAATACTTTCTCCACCAGCACATTGGCGCCAAGCAGGAAGGAGAACACCATGCCCAGCGTGGTGACCACCGGCAGCATGGCATTGCGGAAGGCATAGGCATACACCACTTTGGCCGGGCTGAGGCCGCTGGCCCGCGCGGTGCGGATAAATTCGCTGTTCAGCACTTCCAGCATCGAAGCACGGGTCATGCGCGCCAGCGGCGCCAGGGTGAAGAAGGCCAGCGTGAAAGCCGGCAGCACCAGTTGCTTGAGCGCCGAGATGAAGGTTTCAAAATCGCGCGCCAGCAGGCTATCGATCAGATACAGCCCGGTGACATTGGGCGGCGCCGAGGAATAGATATCAAGCCGGCCCAGCGGGGCCGGCGCCCAGCCAAGCTGGAAATACAGCACATAGATCAGCAGCAAGCCGCTGAAAAACGCCGGCAGGCTGACTCCCGCCGTGGTGATGATGCGGCAGCTATGATCGATCCACGAACCTGGCCGGTTTGCTGCTGCAATGCCAAGCGGCACGGCGATGAACACCGAGACGATCAGGCCCAGCAGGGTCAGTTCAAGCGATGCCGGCAGGCGGGTGGTGACTTCTTCCAGCACCGGACGGCCGGTGGCGATGGAATTGCCCAGATTGCCGCGCATCAGATCGGTGACATAAACCAGGAATTGCTCGGGCAGGGTTTTATCCAGCCCGAGCGACTTGCGGATCTGTTCAATGGCTTCCTGGCTGGCGGCCGGCCCGGCGAAATACACCGCCGGGTCGCCGGGCAGGGCGCGGGTGAGCAGGAAGGTGACCACCAGCACCCCGAGGATGCTGGGTATCGCACTCACCAATCGTTGGCCGATCAGCCGCAGCATGCCGCGCCCTCCTGTGGCTCAGAGCTTTTCGAGCTGGCGGAAATCAAGCTGGCGATGGAACCAGTAGGTATAGCCCTTGATGTTCTTCTGCATGCCAACATCGAGAATCTGCTGATACATCGGCACACGCGGCACTTCGTCGATGGCAAGCTTGATGAAGCCCTTCACCTGCTCGGCATATTTCGCCGGGTCTTCCTCGTAGCGCGAGGCATCGATCAGCGCGTCCATCGCCGGGTTCTTGTACGACATGGTGTTGAACACCGCATTCTGGCCGTGATAGCCCCAGAAGAAGAAGTAATCCGGGAAGTTCAGCCAACCGCCGAAGCTGGCGATATGCAGCGGGCGGTTCTTCTGCAACATGGCATTGCGGAAATTGGCGCCCGGAATCTTCTCGATCGTGGTCTTGATGCCAATCTGCGCCAGCGATTGCTGCAACAGCACGGCTTCCGGCTCGGAAGCCGTGGCATCGCCCAGGTCGATGGAGATCGTGGTTTCGAAACCATCCGGATAGCCGGCTTCGGTCAGCAACTGCTTCGCCTTGGCAAGATCGGTCTTGTAGGGGAAGGGCTGCGGCCAGACGGCATCCTTGGGCGCATCGGCCGGGCCGGCCGACATCGGGATGCCACGGCCATAAATCGCGGTCTTGTAAATCTGTTCAAACGGCGTGGCATAAGCGATGGCCTGGCGCACCTTCGGATTATCGAAGGGCTTCATGGTCGAAACCATGCCGACATATTTCAGGGAGTTTTCCACCGGCACGCCAACCACGCGATACTTCGCGGCATCGCCCAGTGCCAGCAATTCGGCCGAATCCTTCTGCGGCATATCCACCGAGATATCGGCATCGCCGCGTTCCATCAGGGCGCGGCGGTTGCCGGCCTGCGGCACTTCACGCAGGATCACGCGCTGGATTTTCGGCTTCGGGCCACCCTTCCAGTCGTCATAGCGCACCAGCACAGTTTCCTGGCCCGGCACCCATTTTTCCAACTTGTAGGCGCCGCTGCCAGCATCGTTGGTTTTCATCCATTCCATCGCCCACGGGTCTTTCTCCGTGGCATGCTGCTTGGCCAGCTTGGAATTGTAGATCGCAGGCACAACCACGGCCATATCGGGCAAAGCCAGCTTGTCGCGCTTCGGCAGGTCAACGCGGAAGGTGTAGTCATCCACCACCACAAACTGCTCCGGCTTGGTCAGGCTGCCGGCCGCCATCTGGAAAGTGGGGAAGCCGCCCACGCTGACGGCACGGTCATAGGACCATTTCGCGTCATGCGCCGTCACCGGCGCGCCATCGTGGAACTTGGCATCGCGGCGGATCTTGAAGGTGAAGGATTTGCCATCCGGCGCCACGCTGTAGCTTTCGGCCAATTCCGGCACGATCTTGCTGTAATCGTACATCTGCGTGCCATCGGGC
>NZ_JAGOLP010000060.1 GCF_017994015.1 Ferrovibrio sp.
CCCTTGGGCAGCCATGTGGTGAAGGTATCCACCATGATATTGCCGCGCCGCGCCTGGCAATAGGGCAGGAAACAGAATACCGACAAAGCCGTGGCCATCTGCACAATCTCAAAATCGCCACCGATGGCGCCCAGCCCGCTCCAGCGCACCAGCACACTCACCACCACCACAAAGGCGGATGTCATCACCATCACGCCGCCAAGGATGGCAAGCGCACGGGTCAGGCGCGGCCACACGGCATGCTCGGCAGCGGCCGGCGCCTGCTGGTCATTGTCGTTCATCGGCCCCCGCTCCTTTCACGGCCGAATTAATCCGGCCGGCATGCTGTCATAAGACAGACGGACCGGGTTGTTTGCCCGGTCCGTCCCTACTCAAATTGTTATCCCCGCAAGCTCAAAAAGCCAGACGGTCAAACCTTGTCATACTTGGCGACCAGGGCGCGGGCATTCTCGATCATCTTGCCGCCATCAAGGCCCTTGTCCTTCATCGCCTTGATCCAGTCGTCGATCACCGGCTGGGTGGTCTTGCGCCAACGCGCCGCTTCATCGGGCGTGATCGCGGTGATCGAATTGCTGCGCTTGCGCACCATATCCGACACTGCCACACCTTCATTATCCCACATCGCGCCGGCCATCTTGGCCAGGGCCTGGCCGGAATTGTCGTCGAGGATTTTCTTCAGGTCGGCCGGCATGGCGGCGTATTTCGCCTTGTTCATCGCCAGGATGAAGGTGGCGGTGTAGAGCGTCGGCGAACCCGGGATGTCGATATGGTTCTTGACCAACTCATGCACCTTGATCGCCGGTACCACTTCCCACGGCACCACGCACCCATCCAGCACGCGCTGCGCCAGCGCCTCCGGCACCTGCGGGATCGGCATCGGGATGCCGGTGGCGCCCAAAGCCTTCAATGCCTCGCCGGCAAAGCGGGTCGGCGAGCGCAGCTTGAGGCCCTTCAAATCCTCCATCACCTTGACCGGCTTGTTGGCATGGATCAGGCCGCCGTCATGCGCCCAGACCACAATCGGATGCACGTCCTTGAATTCGTCGCGCAGATAGGTCTCGTAGAATTCCTGCACCGCCGGCGCATTGGCGATGCCGCGCTTGGCGCCAATGAACGGCAGTTCAAATACTTCCACGCCCGGGAAACGGCCCGGCGTGTTACCCGGCAGGGTCCAGACCAGATCCGCCACGCCATCGCGCGCCTGGTCGAACAATTGCGGCGGCGCGCCTCCGAGCTGCATGGCCGGGAAAATATCGACTTTGAGCCGGCCGCCGGATTCAGTTTCCAGCTTCTTGGCCCAGGGGGTCCACAGCTTGGTATGCACATTGGAAACTGCCGGCAGGAAATGGTGCAGCTTCAGTGTCACCTGCGGCGCCTGGGCGCGTGCATCGCGGATCACCATCGGTGCGCCAAAGGCCGCGCCAGCGGCAGCCGTGCCGGCAAGAGTCAGGAAACGACGACGTCCGATACCCATTGTTTCACTCCCCTAGAGGTTGGTTTTTTCGGTTGCGCGTATTCTAGGTACAGATTCGATAATAATAAAGACATGTTGAGATTATCGTTTTGGGCTTTTCCATATCAATTTGGATAACTAAACCCGGAAATAGCCCACCAAATCGGTCAGCCGCGCAGCTTGGCCCGCCATCGCCTCGGCCGAAGCCGTGGTCTGCTCCACCAGGGCGCCATTGCGCTGGGTCATCTCATCCATGTTCGAGACGGCGGTATTCACCTCGTCAAGCCCGGTGGCCTGCTCGCGGCTGGCGGCGGCAATCTCGGCCACGATATCCACCACTTTCTTTACCGAGCCGACAATCTCGTCCAGCGTCGCGCCCGCATCGTTGACGAGTTTGGCGCCTTCTCGCACCTGCGCATTGGATTCCGCGATCAGCGCCTTGATCTGTTTAGAGGCTTCGGCCGAACGCTGCGCCAGGCCGCGCACTTCCTGCGCCACCACGGCAAAGCCCTTGCCGGCTTCACCGGCGCGGGCCGCTTCAACGGAAGCATTCAGCGCCAGCAGGTTGGTCTGAAACGCGATCTCGTCGATCAGGCCGACTATATCAACAATACGACCCGAACCATCCTCGATACGGCCCATCGCCAACACCGCCTGGCGCACCACCTGGCCGCCACGATCCGCCGTGCCGCGCGCCGCCAGCGCCAGATGGTTGGCGGCTTCGGCATTTTCCGCATTCTGCTTCACCGTTGCAGTGATCTCATGCATCGAGGCAGCGGTTTCTTCCAGGCTTGCCGCCTGCTGCTCGGTGCGCCCGGCCAGATCGTTGGAGCCGGCGGAGATTTCATGCGCCGCATCGCGCACCGTCTGTGCCGCGCCGCTGACCTGCCCCATCAATTCGGCCAGTTTCTGCCCGGTGCTGTTCACATCTTGCTTCAACTGGTCAAACACCCCGCCATGGCTTGCTTCGATGCGCCGTGTCAGGTCGCCCTCGGCCATGGCGCCAAGCACCCGGCCCAGCCCGGCCAGCACATCATCCACCGTGCCAAGCAGGCCGTTCACCCGCTCGCCCAGCCGCGCCATGGTGCCGCCCAGCCGGCTGGTATCAATCCGCGCCGAGAGGTCACCGCCAGCAGCCGCTGTCACCACCTCGCCCACGGCACGGTCAAGCAAAGCCTCCTGCTCCTGCCGCGCTGCCTCGGCTGCCAGCCTTTCCTGCTCAACCTGACGCTGGAGCTGCTCATTCTCCAGGCCATTATCCTTGAATACCTGCACGGCGCGAGCCATGGCGCCGATCTCGTCATTCCGCGCCCGGTTCGGCACATCCATGGCCCAATCGCGCTGCGCCAGCCGCGCCATTGCCGCAGTCAGGCTGCCCAGCGGGTCCACCACCTGGCGCCCGATATGGTACCAGCCGATAAAACCGGCGATCAGCACGCTGGCGGCGCCGACCAAGGCCAGCACCAGCTTGCCGTTGCGGATGCCGCCACGCGCATCAGCCGCCGTCACCTCGGCCATGCTGTTGGCCTTGCCCACCACCAGGCCCACACTTTCCGCCAGCCGGCGCGCCGCATGGCGGCTGGTATCCAGCACCGAACGGCCCAGATCGGCCGATTCAAGCTCCTGCTGGCGATAGGTCAGCAGGCCGGTCATCTCATCGCCGAATTCCAGCACCGCCTTGGCCGCCTTGGCCAGGTCTGGCTGCGGTTTCAGCTTGTCGATGGCGGCCAGGGTGCGGCTGACATTATCTGCCGCCAGCGTATAGCGCCGCGTCACTGACTCCAGTTCGGCCACACTGCCGGCCGTGGCGCCCACCGCCAGCAGGCCAACGGCATTGTTCATCTCGGCGATCAGGGTGGTGATGCCCTGCACCATCAGCACTTCGCCACGTGCCAGCCGGGCCAGGGATTGCTCTATCTTGGGCAGGTTGCCGTCACGCGCCACCGAGGTCATCTCGGCGGTCAGTTCAAACACCGCCTCGTCCACCATCGGCGTGGCGATTTGCAGAAAACCGGCATGCGCCTGGGTCAGCTTCTGGGTTTCACTGCGGCGCGCCTCGGCCACTTGCAGGCGCGAGGTGACAAGCTGATGGATCTGGTTGATCGAACCCAGCAGAATGCCGGCCTCCTTGCGGATATCGCCCAGGCTGTCGCCGGCCATGGCTTCCGGCACGGCGGCAATGGCGCGTTCGATTACGGCGGCCTGTTCGCGAATCCGGCCGATGCGCTGGTTCACCTCGGTCTGGTTCTGCGCGGTCAGCAGATCGGGCGTGGCGGCCGAGAATTCCGCCACCCGGGCCGAAAGTTCCAATGCCGCGCTCACGGCAGGGCCACTTTCCTCCACCACATGGCCAAAAGCCTGCTCCAGGCGCTGGAACGACGCCCAGCCGATGGCCGCTGAAAGCAGCGTGGTGGCGGCAATCACGCCCACAGCGATATACAACTTGCGGCGTATCGAGCTGGTTTTGCCCGTCGCCTGCGGCTTGTGGGCCGCATTCTGCGGTTCCGCCATCTGGTGTTCCTCCCGGATCGATTTCTTCTTTCTTGATCAGAGGATTGTTCAGCTTTCCGGCAGCCGGCGCAAGCCTGTAGCGCGACCGGCCATTTATGCTAGGGTCTGGCGCTCAACAGGATTATCGCCATGCTCGTTCTGATCGACAATTATGACAGCTTCACCTGGAACCTCGTGCATTACTTCGGCATGCTCGGCCAGCGCGTTGAGGTTTTGCGCAACGACGAGAAAAATGTCAGTGAAGTCATGGCCTTGAAGCCACAGGGCATCGTGCTCTCGCCTGGCCCCTGCGATCCCGACCGAGCCGGCATCTGCCTCGACCTGATCCACGCCGCTGCCGACACAACACCGATTTTTGGTGTCTGCCTGGGGCATCAGGCCATCGGCCAGGCCTTTGGCGGCCAGGTGGTGCGTGCACCGAAGCCGCTGCATGGCAAATTGAGCCGCATCAAGCATGACAATACCGGTGTGTTTGCCGGCCTGCCGCAAGACCTGCTCGCCACCCGCTACCATTCCCTCACCGTGGCGCCGGAAAGCCTGCCCAATTCCCTGCGCGCCAATGCCCATGCCGAGGATGGCGTGATGATGGGGCTGGCGCATGCCGCCCTGCCGGTGCATGGCGTGCAGTTCCATCCTGAAAGCATTGCCTCGGAGCATGGCCTGGCCATGCTGGCGAATTTCCTGCGTGCCTGCGGCCTGCCGGTGAATGAGGACGTGGTGGCGCAAGCCAAGGGCAAGGCGGCATGAGCGGCGATATCGACAGTTTCAAGCGGCTGCTCAATCTGGTGGCCGGCGGCGCCACGCTGAGTGTGGAGGATTCACGCCTCGCCTTCGATGTGATGATGTCGGGCAATGCCACGCCGTCGCAGATGGGCGGCTTCCTGATGGCCTTGCGGGTGCGCGGCGAGACGGTGGACGAAATCACCGGCGGCGCGCTCACCATGCGCGCCAAGGTCACCAGTGTGCCGGCACCGGACAATGCCATCGACATTGTCGGCACCGGCGGCGATGCCAAGGGCACCTGGAATGTCTCCACCTGCTCGGCCATCGTGGTGGCGGCAGCCGGCGTGCCGGTGGCCAAGCATGGCAACCGCGCCTTGTCGTCCAAGACCGGCGCCGCCGATGTGCTGACCGCCTTGGGCGTCAATATCGATTGCGACATGCGGCTGATCGAAAAGGCCATCCGCGAAGCCGGCGTCGGTTTCCTGATGGCGCCACGGCATCACGGCGCCATGCGCCATGTCGGCCCGACCCGGGTTGAGCTTGGCACCCGCACCATCTTCAACCTGCTTGGCCCGCTTTCCAATCCCTCCTTCGTCAAGCGGCAATTGCTTGGCGTGTTTTCGCGCCAATGGGTGCGGCCTTTGGCCGACGTGATGGGCAAGCTTGGCTCCGAGCGTGTCTGGGTCATGCATGGCTCGGACGGGCTGGACGAAATGACCCTGACCGGGCCGACTTATGTTTCGGAACTGCATAACGGCGCCGTGCATGATTTTGAGATTGTGCCGGAGGATGCTGGCTTGGGCCGGGTGCCGTTCGAGGCATTGAAGGGTGACGACCCGAGCACCAATGCGGTGGCGTTGCGCGGCGTGCTGGGCGGCGACCGCAATGCCTTCCGCGACATTGTGTTGCTGAATGCCGGCGCGGCTTTGTTGATCGCCGGCAAGGTGGATAATCTCAAGGATGGCGCCGCCATGGCGGCCGAGGCGATTGACAGCGGCAAGGCCCGCGCCACGTTGGCCCGGCTGATCGAAATCACCCATGAAACCATTGCCGAGCCGAAAGAGTGAGTATGCGCCATGAGTGATGTGCTGGCAAAAATCTGCGCCGACAAGCTGGAGCATATCGCGGCCTGCAAGGCGGCGGCTCCCTATGCAGCGGTGGAGATCGCCGCGCGTGCCACCCCGGCGCCACGTGGTTTCCATGCGGCCTTGCAGGCCAGGCTGGCCGCCGGGCAATATGGCCTGATCGCCGAGATCAAGAAGGCTTCGCCGTCCAAGGGCCTGATCCGCGCCGATTTTGACCCGGCAAGCCTGGCCCGCGCCTATCTGGCCGGCGGCGCCGCCTGCCTCAGCGTGCTGACCGACGTACCGTATTTCCAGGGCCATGACGAGTATCTGCGCCAGGCGCGTGCCGCCGTCTCGCTGCCGATCATCCGCAAGGATTTTATGCTCGATCCCTATCAGGTGGCGGAAGCGCGTGCACTTGGCGCGGATTGTATCCTGCTGATCATGGCGGCTTTGTCGGATGCCCAGGCGGCTGAACTGGAAGCCGCGGCCCAGGAATTCGGCCTGGATGTGCTGGTGGAAGTGCATGATGCCGCCGAGACCGAACGGGCGCTGAAGCTGCAATCCCGCCTGCTGGGCGTGAATAACCGCAACCTCAAGACCCTGGCCGTAGACCTCGCCACCTCGGAGGCGCTGGCTGCCCTGGTGCCGGCAGGGTACACGCTGGTGAGTGAATCCGGGCTTTACAGCAAGGCCGACCTGGACCGTATGGCAAAAATCGGCGCGCGCTGTTTCCTGGTGGGTGAAAGCCTGATGCGCCAGGCCGATGTGGCCGCCGCCACCCGCCTGCTGCTGACCGGCGAACAGGCCGCGTGATGGCAAAAAAGCCGCAGCTTTCGCATCTCGACGCGCAGGGTAATGCGCATATGGTGGATGTGTCGGACAAGGCCGAGACCGAGCGCGTGGCCGTGGCCGGCGCGCGGATCCAGATGTTGCCGGCCACGCTGAAGCTGATCCTTTCGGGCAATGCCCCCAAGGGCGACGTGCTGGCCACGGCGCGCATCGCCGGCATCATGGCGGCCAAACGCACTCATGAACTGATCCCGCTGTGCCATCCGCTGGCGCTGACCAAGGTGACGGTGGAACTGACGCCGCGCAAAAAGCAGCATTGCATCGAGATTACCGCCACCTGCAAGCTGAAAGGCAAGACCGGCGTGGAGATGGAAGCCCTGACCGCCGCCAGCGTGGCGGCGCTGACACTCTACGACATGGTGAAAGCAGTGGATCGCGGCATGATTATCAGCGATATCCGGCTGCTGCATAAATCCGGCGGTAAATCCGGCACCTTCGAGGCGGCATGATCCCGGTCGCAGAAGCGCGTCAGCGCATTGTCGGCGCCCTGCCCGCCATGCCGGCGGAAACCGTTGCGCTGGCGGCTGGGCTGGGCCGGGTGCTGGCCGAAGCGTTGACCGCACGCCGCACCCAGCCGCCCTTTGCCGTGAGTGCGATGGATGGCTGGGCGGCACGGCAGGCCGATCTTGGCAACATCCCCTGCGCTTTGCAGCCGATCGGCGCCGTGGCGGCCGGCGGGCGTTTTGATGGTGAGGTCGGCCCGGGCCAGACAGTGCGCATCTTCACCGGCGCGCCCTTGCCGCCAGGCGCCGATGCCATCGTGATCCAGGAAGATGCCGATCTGGGCAGTGATGGCCGCCTGATTGTGCGTGAGGCGCCGAAGCCTGGGCAATGGATCCGCCGCGCCGGGCTGGATTTTGCCGAGGGCGACGCCTTGCTGCCGGCAGGCCGGCTGCTGGCGCCGAGCGACATCGCGCTGGCCGCCGCGATGAACCGGCCCTGGCTGCCGGTGCGGCGCAAACCGCGTATCGCCGTGCTGGCCACCGGCGACGAGCTGGCCCGGCCCGGCGACCCCATCGGCCCGAACCAGATTGTCTCGTCTAACAACTTTGGCCTCTGCGCCCTGGTGGCCCAGGCCGGTGGTGAGGCGTTAGACCTGGGCATCGCCCTGGATACAGAAGCCGATCTGCGCGCCAAGGCGGCCGGTGCCGCCGGCTGCGACCTGCTGATCACGTTGGGCGGCGCCAGTGTTGGCGAGCATGACCTGATCCATAAGGTGCTTGGCACGGGCGGCGCCGGCATCGATTTCTGGCGCATCGCCATGCGGCCAGGCAAACCGCTGATGTTCGGCCAAGCTGATCTTGGCGATAAAGGCCACGTGCCGCTGCTCGGCCTGCCCGGCAATCCGGTTTCCGCCATGGTCTGCGGCCAGCTTTTTGTGCGTCCGGCGATCCGCGCCATGTTGGGCCTGGATTGGGCGATCAATACAGAAACCGTGCTCAGCGCCACCGATCTGGCGGCCAATGACAAACGTGAGGATTACTTGCGCGCCCGGTTGCGGCAGGACGAAGCCGGGCGCCTGCTGGCCGATGCCTCGTCACGCCAGGATAGTTCCATGCTGCGGTTGTTGAGCGAGGCCGATGGCCTGGTGGTGCGGCCACCGCTGGCGCCGCCTTTGCGGGCCGGCGAGCCGGTGCCGTTCATCCGGCTGCGGCCATAAGGCCGATATAACTTGCCATTCAGAAGCATTAAGGGAGGAAACCACAAATGGCCCATCGTATTGCAGTGATCCCCGGCGACGGCATTGGCAAGGAAGTGGTGCCGGAAGGCCTGCGTGTGCTGGATGCGGCCGCACGCAAGTTCAATATCGATTTCAGCTTCGACAGCTTTGACTGGTCCTGCGACTATTACCTCAAGCATGGCATGATGATGCCGGAGGATTGGAAGCAGCAGATCGGCGGCCATGACGCGATCTTCTTTGGCGCCGTGGGCTGGCCGGAGAAAGTGCCAGATCATATCTCGCTCTGGGGCTCGCTGATCAAGTGGCGCCGCGAATTCGACCAGTATGTCAATCTGCGTCCGGTGCGGCTGATGCCGGGCATCCCCTCGCCGCTGGCCAACCGCAAGCCGGGAGATATTGATTTTTATGTGGTGCGTGAAAATACCGAGGGTGAGTATTCCTCGGTCGGTGGCCGCATGTTCGGCGGCACCGAGCGCGAATTTGTGGTGCAGGAAACCTTCCTCACCCGCACCGGCACGGATCGTATCCTGAAATTCGCTTTCGACCTGGCGCAAAGCCGGCCCAAGAAGCATCTCACCTCGGCCACCAAGTCGAACGGCATCTCGATCACCATGCCTTATTGGGACGAGCGCGTGGTGGAAATGGCGAAGAACTATCCGGGCGTGCGGGTGGATAAATTTCATATCGACATTTTGACGGCGCATTTTGTGCTGCATCCGGATTGGTTCGACGTGGTGGTGGGTTCCAACCTGTTTGGCGATATCCTCTCCGACCTTGGCCCGGCCTGTACCGGCACCATCGGCATCGCGCCCTCGGCCAACCTCAACCCGGAAGGCAAATTCCCGTCGCTGTTCGAGCCGGTGCATGGCTCGGCGCCGGATATTGCCGGCAAGGGCATCGCCAATCCGATTGCCCAGGTCTGGTCCGGCGCCATGATGCTGGAGCATCTTGGCCACAAGGCGGCAGCCGATGCCGTGCTCAAGGCCATTGAGACCGTTCTGGAAGCCGGCCCGCGCACGCCCGATATGGGCGGTCAGGCCAACACCCAGGATGTTGGCAAGGCCATCGCCGAGGTGGTGGCGGCGGGCTGAAGCCGCCGCTTTATTAGCCGAGATAATAGGTGGCGAAATACCGCCGCAGCGCCGTGCGCTGGTTCTGCTGCATGTTTTTCCACATCTGCTGGCCCGCAGCCGTGGTTTGCGGGCCAGTCATTCGATAGATGAACTGACTGGCGATCAGCACCCGAACCACATCCTGCGCGGCCGCTAGGCGGTCATGCAGGCGCCCCGGCGCTATATCCCGCGCAACAAGCCCGAGTTGGACCAGCTCTGCCTGTAGCACCGGCATGTCCAACTGCAAGACCGCCTCCTGGTCCTGGCGCCCCCAAACCACCACATCGTCGATCTGCATGCCGGCCGCGAGCAAGCCGGCCTCAAAGCGGTACAGGCTGTCAAAAGCCTTGATTTCCCCCGGCCAGCGCTCACTTTCCGGCAATCGTTCCAGACCGGCGAATAGCGGCAAGCCAGCCATGAAGGCGATCCCGGCCCAGCGCGCATTGATCAGGCCGCGCCCCGACAACGGCAAACGCAGCAGAATATAGCCAATCGCCACGCCCAGCAGAAAACACACCAATTGCGGCAGGAAGCCAATCTGCGCCAACTGCCTGATGGCCGTGCCATGGATCGAAATCAGCAGCAGATGCAGAAAGGCCAGACCAACCGGCCAGCCCGGCTTGCGGTGGACAAAACTATAGGCCAGCACCAAACCGGCCAGCGCGGAAAGCCCGCCCCAGCCGCCAACCATCAGATACTGGTCGCCATGCACCAGCAGGCTGAGGCCAAAACCGGTTGCCAGCCCCGCAGTGAAGACCGCAAAACTCGCCCCGGCGCCAAAAAGGCGGGTGGCAATACCGCCGAGCAGCCAAAGCATGGCCGCTGAATAGAGCGTATGGGTCAGGGTCCCGTGCAGCCAGGGCGCCGCCAGCAGCCGCCAGTATTCACCGGCCGCCAATGCCGGCCCATAGGCGGCGCCGTATTCCAGCAAACGCGGCGGGGCGATACGGTAGGCCGAGATATTGCCGTCCAAAGCGAGATATCCAAAAACGCAAAGCCATGCTGTGCCAACCAGCCATAGCCAGAGACTGGGTTTGCGCCGGATCAGGCCGACCAGAAAGGCCAGCATATGCACAACAATCATTGCCGCCCCGCCACGATCACTTGCATGGGAATGATTTCTGCAAGGCGCTGGCGATCAATTCAGCGCCGGCCTGCGAAATCAGGGTTGGGTGCAATGCCAGCCAGTCGCGCACGATGAACTCCACCCGTGGCGGCGGGATGGCGGCCGGCAGGCAGACCTTGCCGCCGATGCGCAGGGAATCCAGGATGCCCGCGACATAGCCCTGGCAATAGGCATCGCGTGAGCGGCAGGGCCGTTCGTCGAGTGATGGCTCGGCGCCCCAGGCCGGCAATGTAAACAGCAGCAGCACCACCAACATGCCTTTGTTTCGCCACAGGGCGCAGCTAATCTGTGCGTCGTAAATGACAGGCATGGCGGGTCCGGTGGCTGCGGCAAGGCAATTAGCGTTAGGCAATATTGGCCAGATAGGCAAGCTGCGATTGCGACCGGCGCGATTATCCGACCTGGATGCGCTTTGGGCGCTGGAACAGACCTGCTTCCGCACCGACCGGTTTTCGCGCCGCTCCTATGCCCGCGCCCTGACCAGCCCGCGCGCCACCCTGCGCGTGATCGAACAGGCCGGCCAACTGATGGCGGCGGGCCTTCTCTTCACCCGGGCCGATAGCGCCGCCGCCCGGCTCTATTCCATCGCCGTGCATCCGGCAGCGCGTGGCCTCGGCCTGGGCCGCCGCATGCTGCGCGCTCTGGAATTGGCGGCGCGCAAAAACGGCTGCCAGGAAATGCGGCTGGAAGTGGCCGCGCGCAACAAAGCTGCCCTCGCGCTCTATCGCGAATCGGGCTATGAAATGACCGGCCGGCTGGCGGGCTATTATGAGGATGGCGCCGATGCGCTGCGCCTTGCCAAGCCGCTTTCCGGCCGCCCGCCTAACTGAGCTTTCCCATGCATGTGATCATTGTCGAGCGCAAGACCCATTTCCGCTACCGCAATCCCGGTTGCCTGGTGCTGAACAACCGTGAATTCATCACCCGGCCCGAGCTGGTGCAGGACAAGCGCGCCAAGATCATCAACCTGTCGAAGGATTATTCCTATCTCGGCTATGGCTATTACTGCTCGCTGCTGGCCGAGGCGCGGAACCAGAAGGTGATCCCCAGCGTCAAGACCATCCTGGAACTGCGCGAGCGCAGCATCTACACCCATGCGCTGCCGGAACTGGATGAATTGCTGGCCCAGCAACTCAAAAAGCTGGTGATGGTGCCAACTGCGCCCTTCTCGATCCATATCTTCTTTGGCCGCAGCGATGACCTGCGCTTCCCCGATCTGGCGCGCAGGGTGTTCGACGAATTCCGCTGTCCGCTGCTCAAGCTCAACATCTCGCCCGAGGATGGCTGGCATATCGCCTCGATCCGGCCGATGGCGCTGGGCGATGTGAAGCCGGAACAGCAGGAATTCTTCGAGCGCGCCCTGGATGCCTATACCCGCGCCGGCTGGCGTACGCCCAAGGCCAAGAGCGTGGCAAAATACTCACTCGCCATCCTGCATAACCCGGCTGAAGTGCTGCCACCTTCCGACCGTCGCACCTTGCAGAAATTTGCCCGTATCGGCGAGCAGATGGGCGTGGATGTGGAACTGATCGAAAAGAAGGACTACGCCGAGCTGGCTGAATATGACGCGCTGTTTATCCGCGAGACCACGGCGCTGGACCACCACACCTACCGCTTCGCCAAGAAGGCCGAGAAGGAAGGCATGGCGGTGATCGACGATCCAACCTCGATCCTGCGTTGTACCAACAAGGTCTATCTGGCTGAATTGCTCAAGGCCAATAAAATCCCCACGCCCAAGACTGTGGTGCTGGACAAGAGCGGCATCGAGGCGGTGGAGCAGGAAATCCCTTATCCGGTGATCCTGAAAATCCCCGATGGCAGTTTTTCGCGCGGCATCATTAAGGCGGCGGATCGTGCCCAGTTGCTGGAAGGTGCTGGGCGTTTGCTGCGTGAATCCGATGTGATCCTGGCGCAGGAATATCTCTACACCGATTTTGACTGGCGTATCGGTATCCTGCGCGGCCAGCCGATTTTCGCCTGCCAGTATTTCATGTCGCGCGGCCATTGGCAGGTGGTGAAGCATGGCGAGGGCGGCCGTTTCACCGAAGGTGGCTTCCGCACCCTGCCGGTGGAGCAGGCGCCGGATGAGATCGTGCAGATGGCGCTGAAAGCCGCCAATCTGATCGGCGACGGGCTTTATGGTGTTGACCTGAAGCAGACCGCCAAGGGCGTGGTGGTGATCGAGGTGAATGACAATCCCTCGATCAACCAGGGCGAAGAAGATGCCGTGCTGAAAGATGACCTCTACCGTCGCATCATCCAGGAATTCATCCGCCGACTGGAAGGCCGCAGCGGCAATGCCGAAGCCGCGCTGCCCGCACAGACACCGGTGATGCCGCCGCTTAGCCTTGCTAGCGGCTTCAATCTGCCGCAGGGCGCGCCCTCCCCGGCCCAGATCGCCGCCCAGGTGGCCGCCAAGGTGGCAGCGCAGGTTTCCGGCGAGATTGCCGCCCGTATTGCAGCCGAAGTTTCTTCCCAGGTGCTGAGCCAAGCGCTGGGCGCCGGCCGGCCGCAAGTGGTGAATACCGGGCGTAATGAAGAGGATTCCAGCCTGCCCTATCCGATCGGCAAGAGCCGCAGCTAACGGCGGCAGCCGGCCAGGAACAGTTTGACGGCGTGATCCACGATGCCGTTGATGGCGGCGCGGGTTTTGGCGGGTGGCTTGGCAGCCAGCAGCAGGCCAAGCTGGTTATGCCCCAGTACCATGCCGAGGAATTGCTCGGCTGCCAGCGCAGCATCGTCAATGGCCAGTTCCGGCCGGCCTTTGAGATAAGCCGCCAGGGTCAGCACAATCGGGCGCGGACCGCTCTGATGGATCAGGCGCCCCAGGCCGGGAACGCGACCGGCATCGGCGATGATCAGGCGATGCAACGCCAGCGAGCGTGGCGCCAAAGCAAGCCGCAGATAGGAACGGCCAACCTCGGTCAAGGCCTGCTCCGGCGGCAGGCCGTCAAAGCCCAATTGTTCGATGGCCTGGGTCAAGGTGCCGGCCAGTTCGTTGATGATTGCCGCAAACAACGCCGCCTTGCTGGAAAAATGAGCGTAGACGGTGATTTTTGAGACACCTGCGTGACGGGCGATCAAGTCCATGCTGGTGGCACCATAGCCATGCGCAAGAAAAAGCTGCATCGCCACGGCCAGAATGCCGGCAATTTTGGCTTCGTCCACCGGCCGTCCCGGGCGGCGGCCATTAACCTTGATCGCCGATTTCCTCACGGTTTTTTTGGGCGTTTGCGCCATCACATCCATTTGCATTCGCTATTACTGAACTATACAGTATAGTTATAGAAGTTGCATGGCAAGGCGCCCCGGCATCTGCATGCCCGCCGCACTGCATTGTGCAAGCTCGCATCACACAGGGGTTGGATTTCCGGATGAAAAAGGCGCTTGGTTTTGGCCTGCTGGCTGTATTGGTGGCTGCTGGTGCGGGCTGGCATTTTTATGGCCCTGAATTGCGTGACCAACTGGCCCTGGTTTCCGCCGCCCCCGCTGCGCCCACTGCGCCACCGCAGCAAGGTTCGGAACGTAATCCGATCCCGGTGGATATCCGCGCGCCGAAGCTCGGCAATGCCCGGCAGCAGATCGAAGCCGTGGGCAGCCTGCGTTCGAATGAATCGGTGATCCTGCGGCCCGAAATTGCCGGCCGCATCACGGAAATCCTGTTTGAGGAAGGCCAGCCGGTGAAACGTGGTACGCCGCTGGTGCGGCTGGATGCCAGCATCGCCCGCGCCCAGGTGGCGCAGGCCCGCGCCAGCATCGTGCTGAGCCGTGCCAATTATGCCCGCGCCGACGAATTGTTTGGCAAAGGTGCCGGCACGCAACGCACCAAGGATGAGGCCACTGCCAAGCTTGCCGCCGACGAAGCCGCACTGGCGCTGGCCCAGGCAACGCTGGACAAAAGCACCATCCTGGCGCCGTTTGACGGTGTGCTCGGCCTGCGGCAGGTCAGTGTTGGCGATTATGTCAATCCGGGCCAGGCGATGGTGAATCTGGAAGGCCTGGATCAGTTGAAGGTCGATTTCCGCATCCCGGAAGTCTATTCGCGGCTTGTTGCGGTGAATCAGGTTATCAACCTGCGGCTCGACGCCCTGCCCGGCAGTAGTTTTGAGGGCAAGGTCTATGCGCTTGATCCGGCGCTTGATCCGAATGGCCGCGCCGCCATCCTGCGCGCCCGCCTGCCCAACAGCGACAAACAGCTTCGCCCCGGCATGTTCGCCCGTGTCACCCTGATCGTGGAAGACCGCGCCAATGCCGTGCTGGTGCCGGAAACCGCCCTGGTGCCGGCCGGCCAGGATATCACCGTGTTCAAGGTGGTGAATGGCAGGGCTGTGCAAACCAAGCTGCGCACCGGCCTGCGCCGCGCTGGCGAAGTGGAGGTGCTGGAAGGCCTGGCCGCCACCGACCGGATCGTGGTGGAAGGCGGCGTGAAGCTGCGCGACGGGCAGTTTGTGCGCCAGGCCGAAGTGAGGGGCAGCTAAGCCATGGGTATCTCCGAACTCTGCATCCGCCGCCCGGTTTTTGCCACTGTGCTCAGCCTGGTGGTGGTGCTGATCGGCCTGGTGTCGTTCAGCCGCCTGACCGTACGCGAATATCCCAATATCGACCCGCCGGTAGTGCTGGTGCAGACCACCTTCCGCGGCGCCAGCGCCGAAGTGATTGAAAGCCAGGTTACGCGCGTGCTGGAGGAATCCATCGCCGGCATCGAAGGCATCGATTTTGTGCGCTCGATCACGCGACCGGAAACCAGCCTGGTGGTGGTGCGCTTCAAGCTCAACCGCGACGCTGAATCCACCGCCAACGATGTGCGCGACCGCGTCAGCCGTGTGCGTGGCAAACTGCCGACCGAGATCGATGAGCCGGTGGTGTCCAAAGTGGAAGCCGATGCGCAGCCGGTGCTGTATGTCGCCTTTTCTTCCGATCGCCACTCGTCGCTGGAATTGACCGATTATGCCGATCGTTATGTGAAGGACCGGCTGCAATCGATTGCTGGCGTTGCCGAGGCGCGCATTTTTGGCGAACGCCGCTATTCGATGCGCATCTGGCTCGATGCCGCCCGCCTCGCCGCCTATAACCTGACACCACAGGATGTGGAAGGCGCGCTGCGCCGGCAGAATGTGGAAGTGCCGGCCGGCCGCATCGAAAGCCAGAATATGGAATTCACCGTGCTGTCGGAAACCGACCTGCGCACGGCGGAACAATTCAATGCCATCATTGTGCGTGAAGTGAACAGTTATCCGGTGCGGCTGCGCGATGTCGGCAATGCCGTGATCGGGCCGCTGGACGAGCGCGTCAGCGTGCGCTTCAACGGCAAGCCGGCGGTTTCGCTTGGCATCGTGAAGCAGGCCGTGGCCAATCCGCTGGATATTTCACGCGGTGTGCGTGAGGCCCTGCCCGAAATCCTCAGCAGCCTGCCGGAAGGCATGCGGGCCGAAGTGGCCTATGACACTTCTGTTTTCATCGAGGCATCGATCGAGTCTGTCTATCGCACCATCGGCGAAGCGGTGTTGCTGGTGGTGGCGGTGGTGTTCCTGTTCCTGCGCAACTGGCGGGCCACGCTGATTCCGGTGGTTACCATTCCGGCCTCTTTGCTGGGCGCTTTTGCCATCATGTATGTGCTCGGCTTCACCGTGAACACCCTTACCCTGCTGGCCATGGTGCTGGCAATTGGGCTGGTGGTGGATGATGCCATCGTGGTGCTGGAAAACATCTATCGCCATATTGAAGAAGGCATGCGGCCCATGGATGCCGCTTTCAAGGGCGCCAAAGAAATTGGTTTCGCCGTGGTGGCGATGACGCTGACCCTGGCAGCGGTCTACGCTCCAATCGGGTTCATGAGCGGCACCACCGGCAGGCTGTTCACTGAATTCGCCTGGGCATTGGCTGGCGCGGTGCTGATTTCCGGCTTCGTGGCACTGACACTCAGCCCGATGATGTGCGGTCATATGCTGCGCCATGAATCCAAGCACGGCTTTCTCTATAATCTGGTGGAGAATGTGCTGAATGGCATCACCAATGGCTATCGCCGCATGCTCGCCGGCACGCTCAAGCTACGCTTCCTGGTCATCCTGGTTGGCATCGTCTTTGCCGGCAGCAGCTATTTCCTGTTCAAAGGCCTGAAGCCTGAGCTTTCGCCAGTGGAAGATCGCGGTACCGTGGTAGGCAGTTTCAACGGCCCGGAAGGCGCCACCATCAATTACATGGAAAAATATGCCCGCCAGGTCGAGAAGCTGGTTGAAGGCGTTCCCGAAGCCGAGGCGCGTTTTGTTGTCTCTGGCAATCCGATTGTTTCGCAAGGCACGTCGTTCACCCGCCTGAAACACTGGAACGAGCGCGAGCGCAAGCAACAGCAAATTGTCACCCAGCTCAATCCAAAATTCCGCGAACTGGCCGGCGTGCAGGCCTTTGCCGACAATCCGCGTTCCCTGGGCCAGAATCTGCGATCACCGGCGGTGTGGATCGTGCTGCAAGCCAATGTGGAATATGAAGAGTTGAACCGCATGGTGGCCAAGGTGCTGGCCGAGGCGGAAAAATATCCGGCACTGGCCAATGTCGATACCCGCCTCAAGCTGAACAAGCCCGAAATCAAGGTGGCGGTAAACCGCGACAAGGCCTCCGATATGGGCATTGAGGTGGATACCATCGGCCGCACACTGGAAACCATGCTTGGCGGCCGTCAGGTGACGCGCTTCAAGCAGAATGGCAAGCAGTATGATGTGATCGTGCAGGTGGCGAATGTGGACCGCACCAACCCGGATGACCTGTCGAAAATCTATGTGCGTGGCAGCGATGGTCAGATGGTGCAATTGTCCAATCTGGTCGCTGTGCGTGAATCACTCACCGCGCGCGAACTGACCCGCATGAGCCAGCTGCGCGCCGCTGATATCACGGCCAACGTGGCGCCAGGCTATTCCGAAGGCGAAGCGCTGGCCCAGCTTGAGGAAGCCGCCCGCGCCGTCTTGGGCAAAACCGCCCAGATCGACTACAATGGCCAGTCGCGTGAATTCAAGCAGGCTTCCGGCGATATCTACTTTACGTTCATCCTGGCGCTCGCCTTCATCTATCTGGTTCTGGCGGCGCAGTTTGAAAGTTTCATCGATCCCTTCATCATCATGCTCACCGTGCCGCTCTCGATGACCGGCGCCCTGCTGGCGCTGAAATATGGCGGCGGCACGATGAATATCTACAGCCAGGTGGGATTGGTGACGCTGGTGGGCCTGATCACCAAGAACGGCATCCTGATCGTGGAATTCGCCAATCAGCTTCAGGAACAGGGCCGCGCGCGGGTTGAAGCGGTGATCGAGGCATCCGCCTTGCGCCTGCGCCCGATCCTGATGACCACCGCCGCCATGGTGCTGGGTGCATTGCCGCTGGCCATGGCGATGGGCGCCGGCGCCGAAAGCCGCAACCAGATCGGCCTCGTCATCGTCGGCGGCCTGCTGCTCGGCACCTTGCTGACGCTGTTCGTGGTGCCCACCGTCTACACCCTGATCGCCCGCGACCGCAGCAAAAAGCCGTCACTGCATGCCGCACCGGTTCACGATGCGCATGCCCCGGCACATCCGGCCGAGTAAACCCTACTCGGCCGCAGCCTGAGCCGGCGCCGGGGCGATTTCCTCGGGCCGATGCGGAAAGGCGAGCGCGGCCAGGAAGATGACCGCGCCGAGAGCTGCCAGAACAGTGTAGACCGCCTCAAAATTGCCGCTGCGGCCATGGAAGAAGGTGATCAGCGGCACCGCCAGGGCGCTGGCGCTGAATGACATCACATAACGCACGGCAAAAGCGCGGGCGCGCCAGGAATCGCTGGTATAGCGCGCGATCATGGCGTCATTGATCGTTACCTGGCCAAACAGCGCAAACATCACGCCGGCGGTGAAGCCGAGCAACGGCCAGCCGAAGGCCCAGCCGGCAAAGAAAAAGCACGGCGCCTGGATCGCCGCGATTGGCACAAAAACCCGGCGCAACGGCAGCCGGTCGATCACATTGCCCACAATCAATTGCGCCATGGCGCCGAAGGAGAAGACCAGCGCCGCCGTAAGGCCAACACCAAAGGTGGTCAGGCTGCCGAGATTGAGCTGTTCCTCAAACAGCTTGGGCAGCGAAACCGTGCCAGCGTTAAAATTTACCCCGTCGCCAATAGTGACCAGCGACAGCACCACAAAGGCGCGGATCATGATATTGCGCGGCACCCGGGCCTGCTGCTTCGGCGCCGCCTTGCCGCTGCTG
>NZ_JAGOLP010000061.1 GCF_017994015.1 Ferrovibrio sp.
GGTCAGATCACGCGCCAGATTGGTCAGCGGCACTTCGGCGGTCGGGATCATCCAATAGCCGGTGGTGGTGCGGAACAGGTCATCGCCAAACTTGGGCAACTGGCCGGTGCCGAAGGCGGTGTCGTCATTCACCAGCAGCGGCACGATGGTTTCAGAATAGCCGAATTCGGTGCTGTGCAGGTCGAGCATGAACTGGCCCAGTGCCCGGCTGAGCCGCGCCAGTTGGCCGCGCATCACGGTGAAGCGCGCCCCGGCCAGCTTGATGCCGGCATTAAAATCCATCAGGCCAAGCGCCTCGCCCAGTTCAAAATGTTCCTGCGGCTTGAAGGCAAAATTGCGCGGCGCGCCATGGCGGCGAAGTTCCTGATTGTCGTTCTCGCTCAAACCGGGCGGCACATCATCGGCCGGCAGGTTGGGGATGCGGCTCAGTGCATCCTTCAACTCGGCTTCAAAACTCGCCTGATCGGCCTCATGGCGCGCCAAAGCATCCTTCAACGCCGCCACTTCGGCCATCAATTCGCTGGCGCGGGCCTCGTCCTTCTTGGCCTTGGCGGCGCCGATTTCCTTCGACAAGGCATTGCGTTTGGCCTGGGTGGCGTCAAATTCGGCCTGGGCGGCGCGGCGCTTGGCATCCAGCGCCACCAGGGCCTCGGCCTGCGGCGGCAGGCCACGGCGCGCAATCGCCGCATCGAAGCCGGCCGGATTATCGCGGATGGCTTTTATGTCATGCATCGGAAATACCTATATCGCTTATGGCGCGGGCGGGGTGGCGCCGTTTTCGCCGGTCTCGACTGGTTTGGCGGGCTCGGCTGCGGCTTCCTCGGCGGCTTCCGCCGCCTTCTCCGCCGCTTCCCGCTTGGCGCGATCACGCTCGATCAGCTTCACTGCCCAGATCGAAATCTCGTAGAGCAGGATCAGCGGCACCGCCAGGCCGATCTGGCTGATGACATCCGGCGGCGTCACCACGGCGGCAAAGATGAACATGCCAACGATGGCGTAGCGCCGCTTCGCCGCCAGGCCGGCAGCCGATACGATGCCAACCTTGCCCAGCAGGGTCAGCAGCACCGGCAACTGGAAGGCCAGGCCGAAGGCGAAAATCAGCGTCATCACCAGGGAGAGATATTCGCTCACCTTGGTTTCAAGCTGGATCGGGATCGTACCGTCGCCGCCATGGCCTTCAAAGCCGATGAAGAATTTCAGCGCCAGCGGCATAATGAACCAATAGACGAAGGCGCCGCCAACGGCGAACAGCACCGGCGTGGCCACCAGGAAAGGCAGGAAGGCGCGTTTTTCGTCCTTGTAGAGGCCGGGCGCAACAAACATCCAGATTTGTGCCGCGATCACCGGGAAGGCCACCACCGCCGCGGCCCAGAAACCCAGTTTCACATAGGTGAAAAAGGCTTCCTGCGGCGCGGTGAAGATCATGCGCCGGCCTTCAGTGCTGCCCATCGCCTCGATCAGCGGGTGCATCAGCAGGTTATAAATCTGCGGCGCGAAATAATAACAGGCGAAGAAGGCCACGAAGATCGAGCCGACCGCCCACATCAGCCGGTTGCGCAGCTCGATCAGATGATCGAGCAGCGGCATGCGAGAGGCTTCAACCTCGTTTTCGGGGCTATTGTCGCTCACGGCTTCGGTTCTTCCTTGGCCGGCGCCACCACAACAGGCTCTGCCGTGGCAATCACTGTTTCAGCCGGCACGGTTTCTGTCGTCACCGCATCCGCCGGGCTGGCAGCCGGCAGGGTGCCATCGGGTGAAACCAGATCGTTATAAGATGGCAGGGCTTCGGCGGTCAGGGTCTTTTCCAGGCTGCCATCGGGATCAACGGTTTTTTTGATCTCGTTCTCAACCGAGAAATCAGTGACCGACTTGGCCACCTTGCGCAATTCGTCCAGTTCAGACTCGCGCACCATGTCGTCGATGCCGGACTGGAATTCACGCGCCATGCTGCGCGCCTTGGCGACCCATTGGCCGACGCTGCGCAACACTTTCGGCAGGTCTTTCGGGCCGATCACGACCAGCGCGACCACCGCGATAATGCCAAGTTCCGACCAGGCAATGTCGAACATCGCCGACGCCTTCAATGCAAAGGCCGCGCGCCGTCAATCACGGCGCAGCGGCGGTTAATGAACAGATGGGCCGGAACGGCACCGATCCGTGCCAAGCCTCTCAGTGCCAAGCCCGTCAGTGCTGGGCCGGCTTGTCGCTGGTGGCACCGGCCTGGGCCGTTGTGCCAGCCGCCGTTGCACCAGCTTGGGGCGCGGCGGCGGTTTGTTGGATCACGCCGGCATCCTTGGCGGCATCCTTATTCTCTTCCGTCTCTTCCTTCATGCCCTTACGGAAATTCTTGATCCCCGAGGCCAGGTCACCGGCCACTTTCGGCAGCTTGCCGGCGCCGAACAGGATCAGAATAACCACCAGAACCAGCAGCCAATGCCAAATGCTGAACGAACCCATCATCTCTCTCCTTGAAGCGGCCGGGCAATGCCAGACGCCGGAACCGTCTCGATCAAGCAGCACTATGGCAGAGTTTGCCCCCGCTAGGCAATTCACTCAGCCCGGCACTTTTCATAGTTAAGTTGCGGGAAATACGAAACAAGCGCTGTGATTCAGGGCCAGCCGCAATTCCGCGCCATCGCCCAGCGCCGGCCCCGGCGGCAGCCGCGCCACCAGAGGCATGCCCGGCAAAGCGTCAAACATCACTTCGGCGCGGCGGAAAGCGCCCAGTGAGCGCGCGCGCAGCACGCGACAGGGCAAGCCATCAGCCGCTTCCACCAATGCTTCCGGGCGAAACATCAGCAAGGCGTCCACTGCATCGCCCTGCCCGCTCGGCACCGGCAACTTGCCCCAGGGCGTTGTCACCGTACCGCCTGCGGCGTGCAGCAGCAGTTCATTGGTTTCCGACAGGAAGCGTGCCGCAAATGGCGTTGCCGGGCGGGCATAAACCCCATCCGGCGTATCCACCTGCACCAGCCGGCCAGCCTGCATGATGCCGATCCGGTCACCCATACGCATGGCTTCCTCGGGGTCATGCGTCACCAGCAAGGTGGGGGTGCCGGCCTGTTTCAGCAGTTGCACCGTGTCGTCACGGATCTGGTCGCGCAGCCGGTTATCCAGGCTGGAGAAAGGTTCATCCAGCAGCATCACCGCCGGTTCCGGCGCCATGGCGCGGGCCAGCGCCACGCGCTGCTGCTCGCCGCCGGAAAGCCGATGCGGAAACACATCCAGATGCGGCGTCAGGCCCAGCCGGCCGGCCCAGGTTGCGGCGGTTTTGCGTCGCGCTGCATGATCGCGGCGGTTCAGGCCGAAGCCGATATTATCAGCCACTGTCAGATGCGGAAAAAGCGCATGATCCTGAAACACCATGCCGACATGGCGGTTTTCGGTGGGCAGGTTTACACCGGCATCGGCAACCACGCGGCCATCAATGCGCACCACACCGTGCTGTAAATCCTCCAGGCCGGCAACCAGGCGCAAAGTGGTGGATTTGCCGCAGCCCGATGGCCCCAGCAGGCAGAATATCTCACCCTCACCGACCGCGACGGACACCTGGTCTACCGCCAGCCTGTCACCATAAAAATGGCTGACCCCGGTGAGGCTGAGATCAGGCATGTTTCTGCGGTTCTTCGCTTTCGCCGGGCGCGGCATCCGTCTCGGCCGGCTCTGGATTTGCCGGTATCGCCTCGGCCTCGCCCTCGGCCTCGGGCGCCGCGCCGTCATTGGCGGCAACCGGCGCGGTTTCCGGATCGGCGATCAGCGGCTCCAGGAATTCGCGGCCATCATCATCCTCACCCAGCGGGTCTTCCGGCGTGGCATCATCCAGCGCCTCGCCCGGCATCGGCAGGCCGCCACTGGCCGGCAAAGCTTCCAGCAGGCCGGAAGCACGCAGTTCCTCCAGACCCGGCAGGCTGTCGATGCTATCAAGGCCAAAATGCACCAGGAATTCATCCGATGTGCCATAGGTCACCGGGCGGCCCGGCACGCGGCGGCGGCCACGCAGCTTGACCCAGCCGGCTTCCATCAGCACATCCAGCGTGCCTTTCGACAGGCCAACACCACGGATTTCCTCAATCTCGGCCCGGGTCACCGGCTGGTGATAGGCCACAATCGCCAGGGTTTCGATGGCAGCACGCGACAGCTTGCGCGTTACCTCGCGATGATGCTCCAGCAGATGCTTGAGATCAGGCGCGGTCATGAAAGACCAGCGCCCGGCAAGCTGCTTGAGGATCACGCCACGCGGGCGATACTGGTCTTCCAGCGCAGCCAGCAGGGCCTTGATCCGGGCATTCTTGGGCAGCCGCTTGCGCAGGCTGGCCTCGTCCAGCGGCTCGGCGGCAGCGAACAGCAACGCCTCGACAATACGAAGCTGCTGGGCAAATTCGGCTTCGCTGTCGCTCGGCTCGGCATTGTCCTCGGCTGCCTCGCCGTCGTCATCGGCGGCTTCCTCAGCCTCAGCCTCAACGTCGCCTTCAGCTTCCGGTTCGGCTGCAATCTCGGCCACGGCCTCGTTCTCCACCACTTCGGGCAGCGTGTCTTCGGCCTGGATTTCGCTCGACTCTGGGCTCGGCTCGGACTGCATCGTTACTCTTCCTGCTGCGCCGGCGCCGGTGCCGGCCCGTTATCCTGGACCAATCCGGTATTGCGGCGGATATAGATCGGGCCAAAGCTCTGCACCTGGCGCAGTTCGATCAGGCCCTGCTTGGCCATTTCGAGCGTGGCATTGAAGGTGGAGGCAAGCGCCGACTTGATGGTGAAGGGGTCGGTCAGATCAGGCGGTAGGAAAGCCTGCAAGGTCGCCCAATCCGGGATCGCGCCGATCATGTTGCGCAGCCGGGTCAGGGCTTCTTCCACCGACACGATCTGGCGCCGTGCCATGCGCATGGTCAGCGCTTCGGTATTGCCCCGGCTGGAGCGGAATTCGGCATATGCCTTGAGCAATTCGAACAGGCTGGCGGTGAAGATCGATTTGCGGATCACCCGCACGCCTTCCGGCATGCCGCGCAGGAACATCGACAGGCCAACCTGGTCGCGATTCATCAGCTGCTCGGCCACCTGGCGCATGGCTTCCAGCTTGCGCAATTGCAATTGCAGCCGCTCGGCCATTTCCTCGCCGCTTGGCTCGCCCGGCTTTTCCTTTTCCGGCAGCAGCAGGCGGGATTTCAGATAGGCCAGCCAGGCCGCCATCACCAGGTAATCGGCGGCCAATTCGAGGCGGCTTTTGCGCACTTCGGCCACAAAAGCGAGATACTGCTCGGCCAGTTGCAGGATCGAGATGCGGCGCAGATCCACCTTCTGATCGCGGGCCAGGGCCAGCAACACATCCAGCGGCCCCTCAAAACCATCCAGTTCCAGTACCAGTTGCTGTGCCAGCGCCACCGGCTCGGGCAAGCCATCGCGGGTCGGCGCTTCAAACGCCGCCACGGCCGCAGCCTGCTGCGGGTCGGTCTGCTGCTGGTCGGCCACCGGCATATCAGGGGCAGACGGGTTGGGCGTCTCGGGTTCGGTCACTGAGGTTCACGCAAATAAGAAGCGGTGCGCTTTGCTCTAGCGGCTGTGGCCGGCCAAAACAAGCAGGATGTCCTGTAAACCACTCACCAGCGGCGACAGGATTTCCGCCACCGGGTTGAACGACCAGCCCAATGTTTGTGCTGCAAGTGGCACGGCCAGCATAAAAACCAGCAAAATCACCATGCCATAGGGTTCCAGCCGGGCCAATGGCCGCGCCAATACCAGCGGCAGCCAGCCCACAGCCACCCGCCCGCCATCCAGCGGCGGCAAAGGCAGCATGTTAAAAACACAGAGGATCAAATTGATCAGAATGGCATTTTCCAGATTCATCGCCAGCCAGCCGCCGACCCAGACGCCAAAATATGGCAGGGCGTGATACAGCAGCATGGCGATATAGGCTTGTGCCAGGTTGACTGCCGGCCCGGCAATCGCCACCAGCGCCATGTCGCGCCGCGGCGATGGCAGGCGCCAGAAATCCACCGGCACCGGCTTGGCCCAGCCAAACAGGAAT
The DNA here is from genome assembly GCF_017994015.1 of Ferrovibrio sp. Classification (GTDB taxonomy): domain Bacteria; phylum Pseudomonadota; class Alphaproteobacteria; order Ferrovibrionales; family Ferrovibrionaceae; genus Ferrovibrio. Next base: position 6,020 of record NZ_JAGOLP010000061.1, read on the forward strand.
GGCGCCTTCATCAGCAGCAGCAGGCCCGGCACCACCACAGTGCCCATCGGGTCGATATGGCGCAGCGGATTGAAACTGACCCGGCCGAGGCGATAAGCAGTGTCATCGCCCAGCTTCCAGGCCGCCCAGCCATGTGCCGCTTCATGCAGGGTGATGGCCAGCAAAGCCGGCAACACCCAGGCCGATGCCTCAAGCAAAAAACTCAGAACCGAATCCATGCCGGATAATCAGGCGCGCGCGGCGCGCGGTAAAGCCTCGGCCAGCAATTCATCAAGCCGGTGGCGCTGCTCGGCAGCAAAGGATTGCGGCGCGACTGGCTTGGCGGCAGCGGCCACAGCGATGCGGCGGGCGGCAGCCGGCGCCATGACCGGCAGGCCGCCAAACAGCGCAGCCATTTCGTCCAGCTTGCCGGAGCAATGCAGCACCAGATCGCAACCGGCCGACAACGAAGCCCGCGCCAGATCGGGCAGCGCGCCGTTCAGCGCCTTCATCGTCAGGTCATCGGAGATCAGCACACCGTCAAAGCCGATATGGCCCCGGATCACCTCGTGGATCACCTTGGCCGAGGTGGTGGCTGGCAGAGCTTGGTCATAAGCCGTATAAACAATATGCGCGGTCATTGCCCAGGGCGCATGGCGCAAAGCCTTGAAGGGCAGGAAATCGCTGGCTTCCAGCACGGCCTGGCTGGCTTCCACCACCGGTAATTCCAGATGGCTGTCGGCCCGCGCCCGGCCATGCCCGGGCATATGCTTCACCACCGGCAGCACGCCGGCATCCAGCAGGCCGCGCAAAGTCGCCTCGGCCAGAGCCGCCACGATCTCGGGGCTGAAGCCATAGGCGCGGTCGCCGATCACATCATGCGCGCCGGTCACCGGCAGATCGGCCACCGGGGCGCAATCCACATCGATGCCCAGGGCTGCCAGCTCGGCGCCGATAGCGCGGGCATTGAGATAGGCCGCCTCACGGCCTGCCGCTACATCCTGCTGGTACAGCGCGCCGAAACGCGCCGCTGGCGGAAAGACCGGCCAATGCGGCGGCTTGAGCCGGGCCACCCGGCCGCCTTCCTGGTCGATCAGCACCGGCGCAGCCGGGTTGCCAACAGCGGCGCGGAACGCCGCCACCAGGCTTTTCACCTGGGCCGGATTATCGATATTGCGCGCAAACAGGATGAAGCCAAAGGGCCGCTTTTCAGCAAACAGCGCCTGCTCGGCCGGGGTCAGCGCCAGGCCGGCACAGCCGACAACAACCGGCGCAAAAATATCAGCGGGCAACAACGATGCACCCCTGCTTCTGTGCCGAGAGTTTTTCGCATAGCGCCTGGGCCGCAGCGCGATCCCGCAGCGGGCCGGCCTGCACGCGGAAGAACACGCCCTTGCCTGGAATATCAACTCGGTCGTAATTCGCCGTCAGGCCACCCAGATCACCGGGGAATTTCTTTTGCAATGCTGCCCAGGTGGATTGCGCCTGCGCCTGTTCCGGCAATGACGCCAGCTGCACGCGGGCCGAACCGGCCGTGGCGGCAGCCGGTGCTGGCGTGGCAGCCGGGCGCGGTGCCGCAGCAGGGGCTGGGCTTGGCGCGGCTGCCTGCCGTGCAGGGGCTGCCGGCGTGCCTGCGGGAGCTTGCGTTGCCGTTGGCGCCGGGGCCTGGTTTGGCACCGCATTGGCCGGGCGGGTCGGGATGGTCACAGAAGCACCAGCAGCAGGCATTGTGCCGGCCGGTGCCGGGGTCACCACTGGCGCCGTGGTGCTGGCCACCGGGCGTTCCGGCGGCGGCAGCAGCTTTTCGGTCTGCGGCCCGGTATTGCCGGTGGTGTTGCCCAGCCGCTCATAAATCTGCTTGTCCTGGTTTGGCACCTGCATGCCGCCGGGGTTTTCCGGCGCCACCTTGGCCGGCCCCTGATCGGCACGCACCAGCGGCGGTGCCCCGGATGCGCCACGCTTCACACCCTGGTCATAGGCAAACCAGATGCCAATGCCAAAAGCCGCCACCGCGCCCAGCGCGATACCGGCGGTGATCATCCGCTTGGCGCCGCCGGCAGCGGCATCCGGCCCGGGGGCCGCATTGGGAACCGGGCGCGAAGACCGGTCAGTGCGCAGGTCACTCATGCTTACCTCATTTCTTCAACGGGCGAGACGCCCATCACCGCGAGGCCGGAAGCGATAACAATCGCCACCGCACGGATCAGCGCCAGCCGGGCGCGAGTCAGTTCCAGGTTATCCGGGATCAGGAAACGCGCCGTCACATCATCGCGGCCAACATTCCACAAGCCGTGGAAAGCCGCCGCAACTTCCTGAAGATAAAAAGCCACGCGATGCGGCTCATGCGCTTCGGCAGCCGACTCAACCAAACGCGGCCAGCCAGCCAGCAGCTTGAGCAAAGCCAGTTCCGCCTCATGACCCAGCAGGCTCATATCGGCAGCGGCCAACGCGGCATCATCGGTGGCAATGGCCGGCACTTCGGTGCGCGCATTACGCAGCACCGAGCAGATGCGGGCATGGGCGTATTGCACATAAAAGACCGGATTATCCTTCGACTGCTCGGTCACTTTCTTGAAATCAAAATCGAGCTGCGCGTCATTCTTGCGCGTCAGCATGATGAAGCGGACCACGTCCTTGCCCACTTCATCCACCACATCGCGCAGCGTAACGAAGGTGCCGGCCCGCTTGCTCATGCGCACCGGCTGGCCGTCATCCAGCAGGTTGACCATCTGCACCAGCTTCACATCCAGCTCGCCCTCGCCGCCCGACATCGCCTTCACGGCGGCCTTCATGCGCTTGACATAGCCGCCATGATCGGCGCCCCAGATATCGATCATCTGCTTGAAGCCACGGCGATACTTGTCGTCGTGATAAGCGATGTCGGCGCCGAAATAGGTCCAGGAACCATCGGATTTCTGCAACGGCCGGTCGGTGTCGTCGCCGAATTCGCTGGCCTTGAACAAGGCTTGCGGCCGCGCCTCCCAATCATCCGGCAGCTTGCCCTTGGGCGGTTCCAGCACGCCGGTATAGATCAGGCCGCGCTGATGCAGGCGATCAAAAGCCTGCTGAACCGCGCCGTTTTCATGCAGCAAACGCTCCGAGGTGAAGACCGCATGGCGGATATTCAGCGCCGCCAGATCGTCGCGGATCATGTCCATCATCGCATCGGTGGCGGCGAGGCGGAAAATCGGCAGCCAGTTCGGCTCCGGCGCGTCGCGGTATAACGCACCGTATTTCTCTGCCAGGGCGGCGCCCAGCGGCTTGAGATAATCGCCCGGGTAAAGCCCTTCGGGGATTGTGATGCTTTCGCCCAAAGCCTCGCGGTAGCGCAGATGCGCCGAACGCGCCAGCACATCCACCTGGGCGCCGGCATCGTTGATGTAATATTCGCGGCAGACCTGATAGCCGGCCTTTTCCAGCAGGGCAGCCAGGGCATCGCCGAACACGGCGCCGCGGCAATGGCCCACATGCATCGGCCCGGTCGGGTTGGCCGAAACATATTCCACATTCACCGGCTCGCCATTGCCCAGCCGGCTGTCGCCATAGCCAATGCCAGCCTTCAGGATCACCGCTGCCTGGGCCTGCCAGGCCGCCGGATTGAGCCGCAGATTGATGAAACCCGGGCCGGCGATTTCCACCGCCGTCACCGCTTCATGCGCGGCCAGCAACGGCTGCAACTTCTCGGCCAGGGCGCGCGGCGCCATTTTCGCCGGCTTGCCCAGCACCATGGCCACATTGGTGGCCAGGTCGCCATGCGACGCATCACGTGGCGGCTCCACCGTGATGGCATGCAACGGCAACTCGCCCGGCAGCACACCCTGCTCGGCCAGTTGATGCACGGCTTGCTGAACCGCGCGGCGAAATTCGGCGAAAATATTCATATTCTACAAGACCCAAACGGTTCGAATCGCGGCGGACACTACAGACCGGACCCCGGCATGGCAACGCCGCGCCAGATTGGCCCAGTTAAATTGACATCCGGGCGAAACTCCCTAAATACTGGACTTGCAAGGGTAAAGCCTTGGTAAACCGGAGATGAATAAAGCAATGGATGCGGTTTTGCAGGATCAGCAGGCTTCCGCCACCGGGTTGGCCCCCAATGCCAGCGCGGCGGCCCCGGTCGGGCTTTCGGCCAATGCGGCCAAGCGGATCGGTGTTATTGTTGCCAGCGAGGGCAATCCAGCGCTGAAACTGCGTGTCTCGGTTTCCGGCGGCGGCTGCTCGGGGTTTCAATACAGCTTCACCCTGGATGATGCCGTTACCGGCGACGATCTGCTGGTGCAGCGCGACGGCGCCACCCTGGTAATTGACCAGATTTCCGCCGATTATATGCGCGGCGCCGAGATCGACTTTGTGGAAGACCTGTCTGGCGCCGGCTTCCAGATCCGCAATCCGCTGGCCACGGCAAGCTGCGGCTGCGGCAATTCCTTCGCGGTCTGATCCGGCTTGCCCGCCGCGCTGCTGCTGATCGACCTGCAATTCGCCATCGATGCGCCCTATCACGCTGCCGAAGGGCCGCGCAACAACCCCGAGGCCGAGGCCAATACCGCCCGTCTGTTGACGGCCTGGCGCGCTGCCGGCCAGCCGATCATCCATGTCCGCCATGATTCAGTGCTGCCCGACTCGGCCTACCGGCCGGGCCAGCCCGGCAACGATTTCAAACCCGCCACGGCACCGCTGCCCGGCGAAACCGTGATCGCCAAACGCACCAACAGCGCCTTTATCGGCACCGGGCTGGAACAGCATCTGCGCCAAAACGGCATCAATGCCCTGGTGGTGGCCGGCGTGGTCACCAATAATTCGGTGGAAGCCACCGTGCGCATGGCCGGCAATCTCGGCTTCGACACCTGCCTGGTGGCCGATGCCTGCTACACCTTCGCCAAACGCGACTTTACCGGCCGCCTGCATTCGGCCGAAGAAGTGCATGCCATGTCGCTGGCAAATCTGGCGGGTGAATATTGTAGTATCGCCGACACGGCGACGATTCTCGCCGGCTTTGCAGAAACCGGCCCGGCATGAAAATCGCTTCCTGGAATGTCAATTCGATCAAGGCCCGCCTGCCCAATGTGCTGGACTGGCTGCGCCGTGCTGCGCCGGATGTGGTGCTGTTGCAGGAAATCAAATGCCAGGATGCCGATTTCCCGACGCTGGAATTGCAGGAACTGGGCTATGCCTGCACCCCGCATGGGCAGAAAAGTTATAACGGCGTTGCCCTGCTCTCCAAGCTGCCGGTCAGCGATATCCGCATTCGCCTGCCCGGCGATGATGCCGACGAGCAGGCGCGTTACATTGAGGCCGATATTGCCGATATCATCGTGGGCGGGCTGTATCTGCCCAATGGCAATCCGCGCCCCGGCGATAAATACGATTACAAGCTGGCCTGGATGCGCCGGCTGGAAGCCCATGCCGCCCGGCTGCTCGCCGCCGACCGCCCCTTCCTGCTCGCCGGCGATTATAATATCTGCCCCACCGACATGGACGTGTATGACCCGGCCGGCTGGGCCGAGGATGCGCTGTGCTATATCGACAGCCGCAAGCGCTTCCGCGCCCTGCTCAATCTCGGCCTCACCGAAGCCTGGCGTGCGCTGCATCCCAATGTGCAGGAATATTCCTTCTGGGATTATCAGGCCGGCGCCTGGCCGAAAAACCACGGCCTGCGCATCGACCATTTCCTGCTCAGCCCGGCCCTGGCGGATCGCCTCAAGGCCTGCGAGATCGACCGCCAGCCGCGCGGCCAGGAAAAAGCCTCAGACCATGTGCCGATCTGGGTCGAGATCGACTAAACCTTAAACCCGATGCGGAAGCCGCCCCAATGGCGGCCGCGCACCGCGATGGGCGCCGAGGCATCCTTCATCAGCAGCAACTGGCCGCCGCCCATGTCGCGGCGGTAGCATTGCAACAGGTATGACTTGGTGCTGCGGCCGCAGGCCAGGCCGACCGGATCGTTGAAGATGCGGCGGTTGCGGCAATTGGCGGCATTCCATACCGGGTCGCTGCCCTGCGGCTGGCTGTATTTTGTGTTATGCGTCGGCAGGAAGCCGTTGCGGTCGAGTGCCGCGCAGAAGGCGATGGCGCTGTTGGCACTGAGGATCGGTTCCTGGATTTTCGGCAAGTAGGTGTCGGTGAATTTGACGAAGCGGGTCATGAATTGCTGCGGGTTGCTGCCCGGGATCGGCTGATAGGTTTCGTCGAACAAATCCTCCAGGCGGATTTCGCCGCGCTCAAGCGCACGCTCGAACAACTCGGTGATCTGCGCTGCGCCCTGCCGTGCCGCCGAGACAAAAGGCAGATCGGCCACGGTGGTGACAAAGGCGGTCTGGGTGGCGAGATTGGCAACCTGCTTGTCGATCTCCTGAATCGAGCTGGTGGTACGTTGCACCACGGCGAGATATTCGCGTGTGGCCTGATCCATGCCTACAATGGCCTGGCTGACGCCCTGCACGCGGCCAAGCTGCTCGCTTGACGCCTGCTCGATCTCGCCGAGTTGCTGGCCCATATTCTCGATGGCGCCGGCAATCTGCTGCAACACGGTGCCGGTTTCGCTGACCAGGCCGACGCCAGATTTCACCTTGTCGTTCGACTGTTTGATAATGGCGCCGATATCCTTGGAGGCATTGGCCGAGCGGCCGGCCAGGGCGCGCACTTCCTGCGCCACCACGGCAAAGCCCTTGCCGGCCTCGCCGGCACGCGCCGCTTCCACACTGGCATTCAGCGCCAGCAGGTTGGTCTGAAAGGCGATCTCGTTGATCAGCGAGGTGATCTCTGAAATGCGCTGCGACATCTCGGCCATCTCGTTCATGGCCTCGACCGAGCGGCCGACCACCTTGACGCCATTCTCGGCTGCCGCACGCGCCGCTGCCGCCTGCTGGTTGGCGCGTTTGGCAGCCAGTTCGTTGGCCTGAGCCGCTTCGTTCAGGCTGCGCGTATCGCTGGCCACGGCGCTGAGAGAGTCAGATTGCGCCTCGGCGCGCTGCGCCAGGCCCGCCGCTTCGCGGTTGAGCTGCACCGTGGAAGCCGAGATTTCATTGGCGGCATAGAGAATAGTGCCGACCACTTCACTGAGGCGATTGATCGCCTGCGCCGCGCCTTCACGGATGGCGGCAAAATCGCCGCCCTGGCGATAATTCATGCCTTCCGACAGATCACCTTCCGCCATGCGGGCAAAAAGCTGCTTCAACGCGCCAACCACTTCATCCAGGCTTTCCGCCATATTGTTGAAGCGCTGGGCGATATCGCCGCCGGCAGCATTGACGCGCCGGTCCAGCACACCGCCGCCGATGGCGCTGCACAATTCAGCCACCTGGCTCATCGCCTGCTGATCGCGCCGGGCATTCGCCTGCATGTCGGCTTCCAGTTCGCTGAGGCGCTGGCGCAGGCCGTCGCGCTCGGCCGTCAGGTCGCCCCACAGCGTATCAAGCCGTTCAAATGCCCCAAAGAGCGGCGCCGGCCGCGCCACAGGCGGCAGATTGGGCCAGGCCGCCAGCGCCTCACGCAGCAGCCCGTCGCCGCCCTGGCCAATGATAAAAACCGCTGCCAGCAGCGCCAGCAGCAGCACTGTCGCGCCGGCACCAATCAAGGTGGTGCCCGCCATCGATTGCGCCAACAGGCTGAGTGTGGCGGCCGCCAAGCCAAACAGGATGATCACAGGCAACCCGACGCGCAATGCTACCGGTAGTGTTGCTATAACACGCATATTCCCTCCTAACTTTATGCGCAGGCCGGCACGAACCAGCCAGACCTGCGTTATTTTTCGATAATAGTATCTGGCCGGACGAACCCGCACCATGGCATTTGCGGCGGCATGGTGCGGGGCGCCTGCGACCTTAGTCTAAATCACTCGCATGAATGCGCGTGCAACGCGATGGCAACGCAACCGTCATGGTGTTGTCGCCTAAGGGGGCTATCGGGAGGGCGCCGCCCCCTCACCCGATTCCCGGATAAAGCCATGCCCCACCAGCTTCCCACCGGCACCACCCGCGCCCAGGCTTATGAAGCCTCCCAGGATGCCGGCATCAATCCCAGCGCCAATGCCCAGTTTGACCATATCGTGGTGCATCGTTATGGCCGCCGCTCGGTGCTGCAAGGCCTGTTGGCCGGCAGCGCCCTGGCTGCCACTGGCGGTTTGTTCGCCCCGGCCGAGGCCCAGGCGCAGTCCCAGGCCAAGGCGGCAACGCCGGCCCGCCACAGTTTTGCCTTTGCCGAAGTGAGCCATGGTGTAGACCGCACGCATCATGTGGCGGCGGGCTACAATGTGGATGTACTGATCCGCTGGGGCGACCCGGTGACTGCCGACGCCCCCGCCTTCGATCCGTTGCGCCAGAGCGCCCAGGCGCAGCAGAAGCAGTTTGGCTACAACAACGATTACGTGGCCTATATGCCGCTGCCGCTGGGCAGCACCAACCCGGCGCGCGGCCTGCTGGTGGTGAACCACGAATATACCAACGAGGAACTGATGTTCCCTGGCCTTGGCCGCCAGGAAGCCAAGAGCGTGAATTTTGCCGGCATGACCGCCGAATTGGTGGCGATCGAAATGGCCGCGCATGGCATGAGCGTGGTGGAAATCCAGAAAACCCCTGAAGGCAAATGGTCGGTGCTGAGCGGCAGCCGCTACAATCGCCGCATCGATGCGCTGGATAGCCGCTGCATCCTCACCGGCCCGGCCGCCGGCCATGCCCGCTTGAAAACCCGCGCCGATACTGCCGGCCGCAACGCCATCGGCACGATCAACAATTGTGCCGGCGGCGTCACGCCCTGGGGCACCGTGCTGTCCGGCGAAGAGAATTTCCACGGCTATTTCTGGGGCAAGCTGGACGATACCAGCAGCGAGGCGCGTAACCACAAACGCTATGGCGTGCCTGACAATTGGTATGCCTGGGGCAAGTTCCATGAGCGTTTTGACATTGCCAAGGAACCCAACGAGGCGAACCGCTATGGCTGGATCGTGGAGGTTGATCCCTATGACCCAACCTCGGTGCCGAAAAAGCGCACCGCTTTGGGCCGCTTCAAGCATGAGGGCGCCACGCCGGTGGTGAACCAGGATGGCCGCGTGGCGGTGTATAGCGGCGATGACGAGCGTTTTGAGTATGTCTACAAATTCGTCACGCGCGACCGCTTTGATCCGAAGAACCGCGCCGCCAATATGGATTTGCTGGATCACGGCACATTATATGTGGCGCGCTACAATGCCGATGGCAGCGGCATTTGGCTGCCGCTGGTGCAGGGCCAGGGGCCGCTGACGCCGGCCAATGGCTTCAACAGCCAGGCCGATGTACTGATCGAGGCGCGCCGCGCCGCCGACCTGCTCGGCGCCACCAAGATGGACCGGCCGGAGGAGATCGAGGTCAATCCGGTCAGCGGCAAGGTCTATGCCATGCTGACCAATAACAGCCGGCGCAAGGCCGACCAGCTTGATGCCGCCAATAGCCGCGCCGCCAATGAATGGGGCCAGATCGTGGAGATGGTGCCGGAGAATGGCGATCATGCCGCCTTGCGCTTCACCTGGAACCTGCTGATACAGGCCGGCGATCCGCTCAATCCGGCGGTGGCTGGCAAATACGGCCCGGAAACCAGTAGCAATGGCTGGTTTGCCTGTCCCGATAATGCCGCTTTCGACAGCCAGGGCCGCTTCTGGGTGGGCACCGACCAGGGCGAAGCCTGGAAGAAGGCCAGTGGCACGGCGGATGGCATCTGGGCGGTGGAAACCGAAGGCCCGCAGCGCGGCCGCTCAAAAATGTTCTACCGCAATCCGGTCGGCGCCGAGATTTGCGGCCCCTGCTTCACGCCGGATGACAAGGGCCTGTTCGTCTCGGTGCAGCATCCCGCCGCTGATGGCGCCGAGGCATTCACGCGTAATGGCAAGGTTTCCACGTTTGAAGATCCGGCAACTCGCTGGCCGGATTTCAAGGACGGCATGCCGCCGCGCCCCTCGGTTATTGTGATCACCAAACAGGATGGTGGCGTGCTCGGCAGCTGATCCCCACCCCAGCTTTCAGAAGCGGTAGCCACGGGCCTCCGGACACCATGCCGGGGGCCCTTTTTCTGGCTCAGGCGGCATCGCTCTGACTGTCATCCTTGCGGCTGTCATAAGCCCGCCGCGCCGCCTGCACCTGTGGCTGATTGGCCTCGGCCCAGCCGGCCAGTACATTGATGGCGCCGGCCAGCGAACGGCCCATTTCGGTCAGTGCGTATTCCACTTGTGGCGGCGTGCTGGGGATCACCACCCGGCTGACCAAGCCATCACGCTCCAGGCTGCGCAACGTGACCGTCAGCATACGCTGCGAGATGGCGGGGATTTCCCGCCGCAACTGGTTGAAGCGCAGCTTGCCGGCCTGCACCAGCACCAGCACCACCAGCACGGTCCAGGCATCGCCAACCCGGTCCAGCACATCACGCACCGGGCAGGCATAAACCTTGGTATCACGGGGTCCGGGGCCGGATGACATGGAGGGGGCGCCTTTCAGATGGTTACCCTGCTGTGCCTTTGGCACGATATGATGCCTTCTTTACACTAGATTACAAGAGAGTATCTAGTTCCTTCTCGTAACTTGGTATTCCACAGGAAGGAACCTGACATGAAACTCGCCATCATCGGCATCACCGGCCGGATCGGCTCGCGCATCGCAACCGAGGCGCTTAATCGTGGCCATAGCGTCACCGGCTTTGCCCGCAACCCAGGCGCCGGCACCGCCCCGACCGGCGTGACCGTGTTACAAGGCGATGCCGGCCAGCCTGAAGCCTTGGCAACCAGCCTGCGTGGTTTTGATGCCGTGGTGGCCGCCGGACGCTTTGCCAGCTACAGCGCCGGCCCGCTGGTGCAAGCCCTGCGCCTGGCCGGGGTGAAGCGCGTTCTGGTGGTGGGCGGCGCCGGTAGCCTGGAAGTGGCACCGGGTGTTGCCCTGGTCACCACGCCCGGCTTCCCGGAAGCCTATAAGCCGGAAGCCAGCGCCGGCCTGGTATTCCTGAATGAATTGCGCCGGATCGACGATCTGGAGTGGACTTTCTTCTCGCCCGCCGCAGAGATCAACCCTGGCGAGCGAACCGGCACATTCCGGCTCGGTGGCGATGCGCTGCTCACCGATGCCGAAGGCCATAGCCGGATTTCCATGGAAGACTATGCCATCGCCGCCGTTGACGAACTGGAAGCGCCGAAAAACATCCGTAAACGGTTCACTATCGCCTATTGATACCGATCACATCTTGGTCAGGGGCTTCCGGAATCCAGTCCGGAAGCCCTATTCTTTCCAGAATCCGCCCGATATAACCGCCAGGAAGTGTTTTTCAATTCACGGTTACAAATCAGGCAGACATGGCGCCCCGCAAGGAACGTCCCCGTATCATCAAGGCGCCGCAGGGCCTGCGGCAGCGCGCGATCAATTACAAGACCGGCTTCGATCTTAATCTGACCGACGAACTGCGCGCCCGCATCGAGGCCACCATCCTGGAGAGCAAGGATGAGTTCTCCACCGAAGTGCTGGATAAGCTGCGTGAAATGCGCCGGCTGGCCAAGGAAGCCGAAGTCGACGAATTCCAGCGCATTTTTATCCTTGGCACCATCACCGACCTGGCTTTCGACGTGAAAGGCATGGGTGGCACCTTCGGCTTTCCGCTGCTCACCCAACTGGCAAAGTCACTGCATGATTTCATGGCCAAGCTGGCACTGCCGAATGACCGCCAATTCGAGGTTATCAGCATCCATATCGACGCATTGTATGTTGTGCTGGCGCGCGGCATCAGTGGTACTGGCGGCAAGCTGGAGCAGGAATTGCTCGCTGGCCTGCGCCTTGCCGTGGAAAAGACCCAGGACTTAATAGAATAATACACACTTCGCTTACCTTTTACGGCCAGGATCGCCTGCATGACCACCGATGCCGATATCTGGCGAGCTGCCCGCGACCTGATCGCCGACCATGGCGCACGCCGCGCCGAAAGCCATGCCGCGGCCCAGGTGGATGAAATGTTTTCGTCGGGCAATTTTGTCGGCCACCTGTTATGGCGCCGTATCCTGAAAGCGGTGCGTGGTCTCAACGCCCAAGCCACGCCGAGCAAAAGCGCCCGGCGCTGATCGGCTTTACACTTTTGTGGTGGTGGGCAGGCCGCGAGCGCCTTCGATTGAGGAACCGCGCAGGTCGGCATCGGTGAAATTGGCATACATCAGGTTGGCTTCCCGCAGATCAGTGCAGATCAGCTTGGCGCCATGCAGATTGGCATTGGCCAGGTTGGTGCGGCGCAGATCGGCACCGCTGAGATTGACCTGAGCCAGATGCGCCCGCGCCAGATACCAGCCTACCATCACGGCGCGGCGCCCTGCTGTGCCGTCACTATCAACCCAGCGCATATGCTGGCGCACGGCTTCATCCAGAATATGCTGCGCCACCGGCTCGGGCACGCGGGCATCACTGCCTTTGAGCTGCTTGAACATGTCAGGCGACAGATCCGCCAGGCGGAAATTCGCCTCATGCAGCTTGGCGCCCTTGAGCTGCACCGCATTCAGCGTGGCATAGGAGAAATCGGCGCCCTCAAGATC
>NZ_JAGOLP010000109.1 GCF_017994015.1 Ferrovibrio sp.
GTATATGTATTTTGCACTGCGCAATTGCCGCTTGCATATCAAGCAACATGACAATATATTACATATAGGAAACCGTACCTGAAATGGGAGAAACCCATTATGCCGCTCAATAGCATCGGCCTAGTTGCCGGCGCGGGCAGTAGCGGCGCGGTAGCACGCGAGGCCCGCGTTGAATCAGTGAGTGCGTCAAGCGCAAACTCTTCTGAGTTCTCGCCACGGGAGATCGTTGTCAGCGGGGATCAGGAAAGCAGCGTCACGCGCTATGGCTCGTATTATGTCAGCCCCTTCATCCGGCTCGACACATCCACGCGCTTGGCAATTCTTGAATTCCGCGATTCCGAAACCGGTGAAGTGCAGCAGCAATATCCCTCGCCGCGCGCGGTGAAGGAATATGCTCAGAACCTGCCGGACAATTTTGACCTGCCGCGTGTTGGCGGCAAGGGCCGTGGCGAAGACGCGCCGGAGCAGGCCCCCCCAAGCTTTGGCAAACCAGCCAACGAGCCAACCGGCGAAGTGCGCATCATCGGTGCCGGTTCTGGTGCGCCAACACCGCAACCGGTGCCGCAGCCAGCCCCGACTGGCGGTACTGGCCGCGCCCCAAGCAATCCTGCAATTGCTGCTTTCAGCGCCGCCTTAAGCGGCCTGACCAGCGGTTTCAGCTCACGCCAGGTTGCCGTCGCCTGAGGCCAGGCTTACTGGCGTTTTAAGTATCTTTGCGCCCTGTTTAGCCCCTGCGGCTCGCGCCAGCGGGTTTTTTGTGTTTTTTTAACATGGTGCGGGGCCAGAATCTGATATCCAGGCTTTAATCTGGTATCCAGGCTTCAATGTGGTGTATGCCGGTTTGCCTTTGCCGGCTTCTGTTTAGCTTTCATCCAGGATTCTCATGCGCTGGATTTTCCGCCTGTTCGTCCTGCTGCTTGTTGTGCTCGGTGGTGTTGGCACCGCCGCCTACTTCATCGCCCGCTCCTCGCTGCCACAAACCAGCGGCACCATCACCTTGGCCAACAGCCCGTTGCAGCAATCGGTGCGCATCATCCGCGACCGCCATGCCATTCCGCATGTGCTGGCTGAAAGCCGGGTGGATGCGATGTTCGGCCTTGGATTTGCCCATGCCCAGGACCGGCTGTGGCAGATGGAAGTGAACCGCCGCATTCCGGCCGGCCGGCTGGCGGAAATATTTGGCCCGCGCGCCCTGGATACCGACAAATTCCTGCGCAGCCTGGGTGTGCGGCGCGCCGCCGAACGCGCCTATGCCCATCTCAAGCCGGAAACCCGCGCCGCGCTGGATGCCTATGCGGCCGGCGTGAATGCCTTCCTGAAACAGCGCAACGATCCGCTGCCGCCGGAATTCCTGATCATCGGGATTGAGCCAGAGCCGTGGACACCGACGGACTCGCTTGGCTGGATCAAGATGATGGCCTGGGACTTGAGCGGCAATTGGGGCACTGAACTGGCGCGGCTCGGCCTCAGCCGCCGGCTCAACAAGCAGCAGATTGAGGAATTCTTTCCGCCTTATCCGGGCGATGCTCCGGTGGCATTGGCGGATTACAGCGATCTGTATCGCAAGGTGACGCAGGCGCTTGACCTGCCGGCACTGGCCCGCCTGCTGCCGGAGGAACGGCCCGAGGGCATTGGCTCGAATAACTGGGTGCTGAGCGGTACCCATACCGTGACCGGCGCGCCCTTGCTCGCCAATGACCCGCATCTTGGCCTCTCAACCCCTGCTTTGTGGTATTTCGCGCATTTCTCCAGCCCGAGCGGCGATGCAATTGGCGCCACGCTTCCAGGCGTGCCGGGCGTGGTGCTGGGCCATAATGGCCGCATTGCCTGGGGCTTCACCAATACCGGGCCGGATACCCAGGACCTCTATATCGAGAAGGTCGATCCGGCCGATCCGGGCCGCTATCTGGTGCCGGCCAGTATTGATCCCAGCGGCTCGCTGCCCTTTGCCACCCGCAGCGAAACCATCAAGGTGAAGGGTGAGCCCGATGTGGTGCTGACGGTGCGCGAGACCCGGCATGGCCCGGTGATTTCCGATGTCAACACCACGGCCCAGGGCCTGCTGGAACCGGGCTATGCGCTCAGCTTCGCCTGGACCGCGTTGCGCGACGACGACCGCAGCGCCGACAGCCTGACCGGGCTGGATTCTGCCGCCGACTGGCCGTCTTTCGTGGAGAATTTCCGCGGTTATGTCACGCCGCAGCAGAATATTGTCTATGCCGATCTGGCCGGCAATATCGGCTTTTTTGCCCCTGGCCTGGTGCCGAAGCGCAAGCCGGAAAACGACCTTAAGGGCCTGGCGCCGGCGCCCGGCTGGGATGCGCGATATGACTGGGCCGGCTTCATTCCGTTTGAGGAATTGCCGCGCAGCTATAATCCGGCCAGCGGCCAGGTGGTGACCGCCAACCACAAGATCGTGCCAGACAGCTATCCGCATTTCATCACCAGCGAATGGGCCGATCCCTACCGTGCCATCCGCATCGAGCAATTGCTGCGCGAGCGCCAGGTGCATTCGGTGGAGAGTTTCAAGCAGATCCAGGGCGACACGGTATCGCTGATGGCGGCGGAAATCCTGCCGCTGATGCTGAGTGCGCCGCTGAAAGCCACGCCGCAAAATGCCGAATTGCCGGCGCTGCATGCCGCCCTTGCCGGCTGGAATGGCGCCATGACCAGCAACCATGCCGAACCGCTGGTTTTCCAGGCCTGGTATCGGGAATTGACCCGGCTGGTGCTGGGCGATGAACTGGGCGATGACTTTCAGCGCCTGTGGCGCCATCGCCCGGCGCTGATGCGCAACATCCTGGCCAACAAGGATGGTCAGGCGCGCTGGTGCGGCAGCCTGGCCGCGCCGGGCAGTCCGGCGGAATGCGCCGCCCTGGTGGCCGAGGCGCTGGATTTGGCCCTCACCGACCTGAAGGCGCGCTATGGCCGCGACCCCAGCCGCTGGCGCTGGGGCGATGCGCATTTTGCCAAATCGACGCATCGGCCGTTTTCCAGCACGCCGCTGCGCCGGCTGTTTGAGGCCAGCGTGCCAACCCCGGGCGATACCTTCACCGTTAATGTTGGCCGCAACAACATGGCCGACGAGGCCGAGCCTTTCGCCAATGTGCATGCCGCCTCGCTGCGCGCGATTTACGACCTGGCCGATCTCAACCGCTCGGTCTTCATCCACTCAACCGGGCAGTCAGGCCACCCGCTTTCGGCCTTTTACCGCTCAATGGCCCCCGCCTGGGCCAATGTGGGCTATCTGCCGATGAGCATCCGGCCGGGCGATATTGAGGCCGGCGCGCTTGGCAGCCTGGTGCTGCGCCCGGCCCCGGTTCCGGCCAGCAACAATCCGGTGGGTTCGGGGGCTGTTGGCCAATCCCAGTAATTTCCCAATCACAGTGATTTCATCGTCGATTCAATATTCTATTTACCAAGCCCGTAAGATAAAACTGGGTTAGCTGAAACCCGACTCGGCAGTTTGGCTGCGGGTTGGATAAGGAGTGCGTCATGCTGATTGTTATCGGCACCGTTGTCGGCTTGGCTTGCGTGCTCGGTGGCTATATGGCCATGGGCGGCAAGCTGGCGGTGCTTTATCAGCCCTTCGAGCTGGTGATCATCGGCGGCGCCGCTGTCGGCGCCTTCATCGTCGGCAACCCCAAGCCGGTGCTGAAATCGGCACTTGGTGGTTTCAAGCAGGCTTTCAAAGGGCCGCGCTTCACCAAAGACGACTATCTCGAACTGCTCTCGCTACTCTATTCGGTGTTCAAGCTGGCTAAGAGCAAAGGCATGCTGGCGCTGGAAGCCCATATCGAGAAGCCGGAAGAAAGCAAACTGTTCAACCAGTTTCCGAAATTCACCGCCGACCATCATGCGATGGATTTCCTCTGCGATTATCTGCGCCTGATGACCCTGGGCAGCGAAAATCCGCATGAGATGGAAGCGCTGATGGATATGGAACTGGAAATCCACCATCAGGAAGATCATCTCGCCCAGGGTGGCGTGTCAGCCTTTGGTGAAAGCTTCCCGGCGCTTGGCATCGTCGCCGCCGTGCTTGGCGTTATCAAGACCATGGGTTCGATCTCCGAACCGCCGGAAGTGCTTGGCAAGCTGATCGGCGGCGCGCTGGTCGGCACCTTCCTCGGCATCTTGCTGTCCTACGGCATCGTGTCGCCAATTGCGGCAGCCTTGAAGGCGACGCAGGAGCATGACAGCAAATACCTGCTCTGCCTCAAGGCCGGGCTGCTGGCGCATTTGCAGGGTTATGCCCCGGCTGTGTCGGTGGAATTTGCCCGCAAGTCGCTGATGTCGAATGTGCGGCCCAGTTTCTACGAAGTGGAAGAAGCCACCAGCAAGGTGCAGGCGGTCTAACCGGCGGAGGGCTTTGTTATGGCTGCCGCCGATGGCGAACGCCCCATCATCATCAAGAAGATCAAAAAGGGTGTTCACGCGGCCCATGGTGGCGCGTGGAAAGTGGCCTATGCCGACTTCGTGACCGCGATGATG
>NZ_JAGOLP010000110.1 GCF_017994015.1 Ferrovibrio sp.
AACATATATCATACATAAACAGATCGAATCAATCAGAAATACACTTATTGCGCGCCTTTGCGGCGAAAATACGACGAATGACGGAAATTTTCCAATGAGTGCCGCCGCTTGCTGGCCTGCCAAGAACCGGCAACAGCTACTCTGCCGTCTGCTTGTACTCTGCCGCCCGCTTGGCATCCTCAGGCTTGCCGAAGCCGTAGAGTTGCCGCTGCTGCAGCAGGTCAAAGAACCGCCAGGCCACAACAGCGTCGGGCTGCATATGGGCCAGCAAAGCGACATCGCGCGCCCCGGCCCGTAAAGCCACTGCGTTATGGGCCACCAAATCACGCAGCCTCACATATGAACGACCGAAGCCGAACTGCAAACAGACGAGGCAAAGCGCGATTGCCAAAAGCCCGCCCTGAAACCCGCGCAGAATTGCCGGCCGGGTGATCCAGGGCATGCGCAGCAGCAGCAGGACCAGTCCTGCATAGAGAAAGGCCGTCAACAATCCGTAGCGTCCTGCCGTGGCAATCTCCGCGCCGAACCCCGCACCGACGCGTCCGACCGCAACCATGAACAGCGAGCCGAAGCCGAAAAGCAGCAAACAGAATGCCAGGCGGCCAAGCGAATCCAGCCGGAAGCGATTGCGTATCGCCCAGACGATGCCGGCGAGGCTGGCCAGGAGCAGCAGCAGGCCGATGCCATGGCCAAGTACCGGCAGCCATATCGTCAAAGGCGCGCCGGCCATGCGCAGCATGAAATGCGCCACGGTCCATGCATTGAAATCATGCAGCCCGTCTCCCGCGGAAGAACCGGCAAGATAAAATCCCGCCGCCGCCGCACCGGACAGGGCTATCGGCAGCATCCAGGCAAAGCGCTGCTTCCATTCCTCCGCCTGCATCCAGGCCGCCGATGCCAGCACTAAAAACAACAGGATGCCATTGGCCAGGCATAGACTGGCCGCCAAAGCAAACAAGCTGGCAAGAATGAAGGATCGTCCCTGGCTCGCACAGATCAGGGAGGCGACGGAAAAAACGGCCATCATCTCGTAATTATAGCCATTGGGGATCGCTATGGTTTCAAGCAGGAAGCCTTGAAACAACAGCAGCGCCAAGGCGGCAATCGCCATGCCGCGCAAAGACGGCGCAATATCGCGACCCCGCCATACCGCCCAGGCAAGCATGAAGAATACGGCGCCGCGCGCCAGCAATGCAAAGCTCGCAAGGCCTATCGTTGCGCCATCGAACAGCCATACATCCAGCGCCAGCACCAATCTGGGCAAAAGAATGGCGTGGCTGTTATGCAGCGGCAGCAGCCAGGCCATGCTCAAGCCGAGCACGTCATAGCTCAACAACATGCCCATGAGATCGTGAACCGGCAACGGCAATACTTCGCCGACTGCCAACGCCATGAAACTTACGGCCTGAATGAAAGCCAATCCGCCAATGCCCCAAAGCGGCCAGCGCGCCATGGCGGCAATCACTCGCCGAAGCCGCCGCCCGAGGGGGTGGAGATCACGAATACATCGCCCGGCGCCATCGGTGTAGAGCAGCGGCCTTCCATTTCGTCTCGGGTTCCACTGGCGCGTTCCACCCATTGCCGGCCGGTTTCGCCATTGCCGCCGCCTTCCAGGCCGAAGGGCGGCACCAGGCGATGCGAGGAAAGCAGCGTCGCCACCATCGGCTCCAGGAAGCGCATGCGACGAATGGTGCCATCGCCGCCCTTATGCCGGCCCTTGCCGCCCGAGCCGCGCCGGATGCGGAAGCTTTCCAGCAACACCGGAAAGCGGAATTCCAACACCTCGGGATCGGTGAGCCGCGCATTGGTCATATGGGTATGCACGGCATCGCAGCCATCGAAACCCGGCCCGGCACCGCTGCCGCCGCAGATGGTTTCATAATACTGGTAGGTGTTGTTGCCGAAAGTGAAGTTGTTCATCGTGCCTTGCGCCGCCGCCATCACGCCCAGTGCGCCGAACACCGTATCGGTGATGCATTGGCTGGTTTCCACATTGCCGGCCACCGTGGCCGCCGGATATTGCGGGTCTAGCATCGAGCCCGACGGGATCACGATCTCCAGCGGCTTCAAACAGCCGCCATTGAGCGGGATATCGCTATCCACCAAGCAACGGAAGGCATAAAGCACGGCGGCCACGCAGACCGCCTTGGGGGCGTTGTAATTCGTCGGGTGCTGGCCCGATGTGCCGGTGAAGTCGATCTTCGCCGTGCGCGCTGCGTGGTTGACGGTCACCGTCACCTTGATCTGGAAGCCGTCGTCCATCGGATAGGTGAAGCTGCCGTCCTTCAGCCGCGAGATCACCCGGCGCACGGATTCTTCCGCATTGTCCTGCACATGGCCCATATAGGCGCGCACCACATCGAGGCCGAACTGGTCCACCATGTTGCGCAATTCCTGCGCGCCCTTTTCGCAAGAGGCGATCTGCGCCTTCAGGTCGGCGATATTCTGCGCCGGATTGCGGGCCGGATATTGGCCGGATTTCAACACCGCCACGGTTTCGCTTTCCAGGAAACGCCCGCCATCCACCAGCAGCACATTATCCAGCAGCACGCCTTCATCCGACACCGTGCGGCTATCGGGCGGCATCGAGCCCGGCGTGGTGCCGCCGATATCGGCATGATGGCCCCGGCTGCCGACATAGAACAGCACGTCTTTGCCGGCGCGGTCGAAAACCGGCGTGATGACGGTGACATCCGGCAGATGCGTGCCGCCGGCATAAGGCGCGTTCAGCATGAACACATCGCCCGGCTTCATCTGCCCGGCGCGGCGGGTGATCACGGTCTTGATGCTCTCCGACATCGAACCCAGATGCACCGGCATATGCGGCGCATTGGCGATCAACTCCCCTTCCAGATCGAAGATGGCGCAGGAAAAATCCAGCCGCTCCTTGATATTCACCGAATAGGCGGTCTTCTCCAGCACGCTGCCCATCTGCTCGGCGATAGACATGAACAGGTTGTTGAAGATTTCCAACATCACCGGATCGACTGTGGTGCCGATGGCACGCCGCGCCGGCAAAGCCACCACGCGCTTGAGCACCAGGTCGCGCCGCTCGGTGAGCGTGGCGCGCCAGCCCGGCTCGACGACGATGGTGGAGGTGCTTTCGGTCACGATGGCCGGCCCCATGATGCTTTCGCCGGGGCGTAATTCTTCGCGGTCATAGACCGGCGTATCGTGCCAAGCGCTGGCCATATAGGCGCGGCGCTTCGCGCGGGCAGGAATCGCCTCCGGCTTGCGCGGATCGGCAATGGCCTCCACGGCATCGGGCGCACGCTCGCCCTCGCCCACCGCCTCCACGGCGATGGAGGCAACGATCAATTGTTTTTCCGGGCTGATGAAGCCGAAGCGCTGGCGATGCGCCGCTTCGAAAGCCGCTTTCAGCGCCGCCATATCGCCGAAATCGACAACCAGCGCGGAATCCGAACCGCCATAGCGCAGATGCAGCTTGCGCAGCAGGGTGATCTTCTCCGCCGCCACGCCCTGCGCCAGCATTTCGGCATGGGCATCAGCTGCCAGCTTGTCCAGCGCAGCCGCAAGCTCCGGCAACGCCTCGGCCAGCAATTCGCGCTCGGCGCTCTGCTCCTTCAGCACGCGCATATCGGCCAGGCCCATGCCATAAGCCGACAGCACGCCGGCCAGCGGATGCAGCAGCACCTCGGTCATGCCCAGGGCATCGGCCACCAGGCAGGCATGCTGGCCGCCCGCGCCGCCGAAACTGGCGAGAACATACTTGGTCACATCATAGCCGCGCGCCACGGAAATCTTCTTGATCGCGTTGGCCATGTTTTCCACCGCGATGGCGAGGAAGCCTTCGGCCATTTCCTCCACGCTGCGGCCATCGTTCACTTCGGCGCTCAACGCGGCGAATTTCTTGCGCACCACCTCGGCATCCAGCGGCAGATCGCCATTGGGGCCGAACACGGCGGGGAAGAAATCCGGCTGCAACTTGCCCAGCAGCACGTTGCAATCGGTGACCGCCAGCGGGCCGCCGCGGCGATAGCAGGCCGGGCCGGGATTGGCACCCGCGGAATCCGGCCCCACCCGATAGCGCGCGCCATCGTAATGCAGAATCGAGCCGCCGCCGGCCGCCACGGTGTTGATCGACATCATCGGCGCCCGCATGCGCACGCCGGCCACCATGGTCTCAAACGCGCGTTCGTATTCGCCGCTGTAATGGCTCACATCGGTGGAGGTGCCGCCCATGTCGAAGCCGATCACCCGGCCGAAGCCTGCGCGCGTCGAGGTCTGCACCAGGCCCACCACGCCGCCGGCCGGGCCGGATAAAATACTGTCCTTGCCCTGGAAGAAATCCGCATCGGCCAGGCCGCCATTGGATTGCATGAACATCAGCCGCGTGCCGGCGCGGCGCGCATCCAGTTCGTCGGCCACCTGGTTCACATAACGGCGCAGGATCGGCGACACATAGGCATCCACCACCGTGGTGTCGCCCCGGCTGACGAATTTGATCAG
>NZ_JAGOLP010000062.1 GCF_017994015.1 Ferrovibrio sp.
TCGTTTCGCGGACAAGGTCGGCGAAGTGCTAACTATGGGCAGCGCTACGGGAGCAGAGCGACAGCCGTTCAAGTTCTACGTTTAGGGGCGTCGGACGTGCGCTGGCCACCTTTGCTGTTCCCGGGCCACTCGATCCGAAGACTGAGTCCTGTTATGGAGGACTGACGGTACCTTCAGGCGGCCGCCGAAGTTGCGCTGGGCAGGCAAACAACGGGTCTGAGGGGCGATTGACCTCGATAGATGCCGGAACCGCGAAAATATTTTTTCTGGCAGTTTTTTCAATGAAATCAAAAGCGTAGCATTTTGACGGCCTCACAGTCGGAGAATGACCGTCAGACCGGGTACTTACCATCGAGTTTTCAAACACTTATGCGAGATTCAGACAATCGAGTGGGTAAGGGATACCGACCGCGTAGCGTAACCGTATAGCTGCCCTTCGCGCCAGGAGCGGACAGTCTCTGGCGCGAAGGGCAGACGTTGAGAACATCAGGGCTTGGTCAGGCGTGGACGTGTCTCTGTTATCAGACGGTCGGAACGGTGCCGCCGTCGATAACGAACTCGGCGCCGTGAATTGAGGCGGCTCGATCCGAGGCCAAGTAGGCGATGATGTCGGCAACCTCATAGGGCTCGGCCGGACGCCCGATTGAAATCCCGCCCAGGCTGTCGAGGACGACTTGCCGCGCATCTTCGATCGTGCCGCCATTGGCGGCCTGTAGGCGTTTCAGGAAGTCGACGGAAGACTCGGTCATGATCCAGCCGGGGGACACGGCGTTGACCCGCACACCCTTCGGTCCCAGTTCCTTGGAGATTGACTTGCTGTACGTCTTGAGCGCGGCCTTGGCGCTGGCGTAGGCGGTGGTCGCTTCGGGAAGCGGCAGGACCGACTGGATGGAAGTGACGTGCACCACCGCGCCGGCGCCCCGCTCGATCATCTGCGGAATCAGGAGGCGATCGAGACGGACCGTGGCCAGCAGGTTCAGGTTCAGTTCGGACAGCCAGTAATCGTCGGTCAGGGCGACGAAGCCTCCGCCGGGCGTGGACGAGCCGCCCAGCACATGGGCCAGGATGTCGACGCCGCCCAGACGCTCAAGCGCCACCTTGGCCAGAGCTTCTCCACCCGCGGCCGTAGTCAGGTCCGCTTGGACATACTCGACGCCCTCGATCGGCTTTAGAGGCCCGCGAGCGGCCGTGATCACTCGGGCGCCGCCGGCCAGGAAGCGGTCGACGGTGGCTCGGCCCAGACCCCTGGTGCCGCCGCTGATGAGCACGCGCTTTCCAGCGAATTCTGTCGGATCAGCTTTGATGGTCATATCGTGATCTCCAGGGCCTTGATGGCGTCATTTTCGAGCGTGAAGCGGTAGGTGAAGCGGAGCGGGCTGCCCTTGAAGTCGCCAGAGGCGGGGCCCTCGACGACGATTTGACCTTCCTCGTGCCGCACGGTATCCGGCGTGAAGATCGCCTTCACCGCGACCACTGCTTCCTCAAAGAGGTGCCTGAGTTCAGCGTGTCCCTGAAGAACGGTGCCGTTATCACGAAGGACGGCGCCGGGTGCGAAGGGCGCCAGCATGCCGCCAACGTCCAGGCGGGCGTTCGCAGCCACATACGCGGCGATTGGGATTGGAAGTTCGAGCGGCATTGTTTTGTCCTTACTGGGATCGCGGCCCGGGGGACCGCCGTTGCACTTGCCAGTCAAGGTAGCAGTGGACAATTCGCAGGATAATTGGGATAATTAGGCATGCTTTATCACGAAAATCAGGATAATAATGCCGAGCAGCCTCACGGAATTGGACGCCGTTCTTATGGTCGCCCGCCGGGGCAAGTTTCGCACGGCGGCGCTTGAGCTTGGGGTTTCAACCACCGCGCTCAGCAATGCGATCGGAAAGCTAGAGCGCACGCTCGGCGTACGGCTCTTCAACCGGACGACGCGAAGCGTCTCTTTGACGGAGGCAGGCCAGCAATTCGTCGCGCAAGTCGCTCCCGCCGTGCGCGACATTCATGAGGCGATGGACGTTGCGCGCTCTCAACAGGCCACGGCTTCGGGCACACTGCGCATCAACGCCTTTCCGACTGCGGCGCGGGAGATTTTTTCGTGGCTCGTCCTCCCGTTTCTCCGAGTGTACCCTCAGGTTCACATCGACATCGTCACAGAGGGGCGCCTGGTGGATATTGTCGCGGGCGGCTTCGACTTGGGCGTCCGTAGCTCAGACCTTGTGCCTGTCGACATGATCGCACTCCCACTGGGGGGCGCGCGGCGCAATGTTGTGGTGGGCACGCCGGGCTATTTGAAAGCGCACGGGACGCCCATGATCCCTCAGGATCTCGCCCAGCATTCTTGTCTCCGCGTCCGGCTTCCCAATGGCGCAATCTACCGCTGGCCATTCGAGAAGGACGGACAATCAGTCCATATCGACGTCGAGGGTCCCATCACCCTCGATGAGGCGAGCCTCGCACGCACCGCAGCCCTCGCCTCTGTTGGTCTCACCCTGGCGATGGAGTCCGACGTGCGAGACGACATTGAAGCAGGCCGTCTTGTGCCCGTGCTTGAAGATTGGACGCCCACTCTGTCGCCCTTGAGTCTTTATTATCCGAGCCGGCGCAATCCGACCGCGGCGTTCAAGGCGTTTGTCGACTTCGCGCGACGTCATAGTGGAACCAGTGATGCCCTGAGCCGGGGATAGGTTGAGGTGCGTCATCCCCAGCCGCTCAGTACTCGCCCATGAGCAGACATTCCGTCGTGATTTCGACGGTCATCTCTGCTTCTGCGCCAAAGCGGCGGTCAGCCTTCGGCGCTCACCTGCCGGTATTGCATGCCGGTGCTGAAGGCGGTGACCAGGCTGCGGACCACATTGCTTGCCATTGCCTCTGCCGGCAGGCCGGCCTTTACGGCGGCCTCGACATGCGCTGGATGCACAAACACGGTGACGGCATCGCGCACCACACCGGCCGCAATCGCAATGTCATCAACCTTGAATTCCCGCCGCTTGACGCCGTCTGCAATGATCTCGGCGATGAGCGCCGTCATCGCTTGGGCATAAGCCGCGATGATGTCTGGCCGCTCCTCAACAATGCGCCGATAGAGCTGATAAACCTCCGGATCACCCGCGAAACGCTCACGCTTGCGGGCATGCAGGGCCAGCACCATGGCCTCAAGCCGTTCGGCCGCCGGGCCATCCACATTCACGAAGCGACGCGCCAACTCGGCTTCATCGCGCATGGCTTCCGTGACCACGGCATCGAAGATTTCCGCCTTTGAGCGGAAATGCCGATAGATCGTGGTATGCGACGTGCCGAGCGCACGGGCGATATCGACCACATTTGTCTTTGCTTCGCCAAAGCGCCGCACTTGAGCGCGGGCAGCGTCGAGAATCTGGCCGCGAAACGAGGAATCTTCGCTGGTGGGAAGGGGGGGCGTTTGCATGGTGGAACTTTAAGGCAACTCTGACAGAAATACAACGACGAACAAAACATATAAAATGTTCTTTGAATTATGTGTGGGTTTGGCTATGGTGGTTTGCAGCTACACGCAAACCCGGAGGCTTTCATGCAACTCAGCGCCCAATCTGGTGCGGCACCGCGCACCGCCTTTGTCACCGGCGGCTCCGGCTTTGTCGGTTCCCGCCTGATCGCGCTGCTGGTCAGTCGCGGCTGGCAGGTGAAAGCGCTGGCGCGCAGCCCGGCGGCCGTTGAAGCCGTGCATCGCGTCGGGGCGATCCCGGTCAGCGGTGAATTGACCGATGCCGGCGCCCTGCGTGCCGGCATGGCGGGCTGCGATGTTGTTTTCCACGTTGCCGCGCATTTCAAACTCTGGGGGCCGCGCGGCGTCTTCGACCGGGTGAACGTTGCAGGCACCAATGCGCTTGTGGCGGCTGCGAGTGCCACTCCTGGCTTGCGCCGCGTTGTTGCCGTCAGCGCGGCGGCAGTGGTGATGGGCGATCCCGAACCGATGCTTGAGGCGGATGAGAGGCTGCCGCTCCAGAGCCGCGCCTTCGCGCCCTATGCATCTTCAAAGGCCGAGGGCGAGCGCCTGCTGCTGGCGGCCAATGGTTGCCGCCCTGGCTTTGAGACCATCGCCATCCGTCCGCCCTTTATCTGGGGGGCTGGCATGCCAACCCTGGACCATATGGTTGAAACCGTGCGGGCTGGCCGCTTCCAATGGGTTGGCGGCGGCAGCCAGGCCATGTCCACCTGCCATGTCGATAATCTCTGCGCGGCTTTGTTGCTGGCCGCCGATCATGGCCGCGGCGGCGAAGCCTATTTTGTCGCAGACAAAGAGAATGGCACATTGAAGGGCGTCATCTCGGCCTTGCTGGCGACGCGGGGCGTTGTGCCGAAGGATCGCGCCATACCATTCCCCCTGGCCTGGATGCTGGCCGGCATCATGGGCGTTGCCTGGCGCATGTTGGGGCGCGGCGGCGAGCCGCCGATCACGCGCCAGATGCTGCGCCTGATCGGCAAGCCATTCACCATCAGCATTGCCAAGGCAGGCGCCGAGCTTGGATATTTGCCGCGTGTCAGCTTTGCCGAGGGGATCGCGGCGATGGAGCGCCGCATGCCTTCCGGGCATGCCGCAACCGATCCGGCGCCTGCGACAGCGATGCCGGCCGCTTCCTGAACCGGCTGGTTTGCAGAGCTTGTGCTGGTGCACATGGAGGGCGACCTGGACTTTATGGGCCTGCGCGGGTATGTCGTCGGGCAAAGCATTCCCGCCCCAGATCAGCCTTTCAGCACGGACCTCATGATTCGTCTCGATAACATCAGCAAGCAGCACGGCCACCAGATTCTGTTCATCGATGCCTCGATGGGGCTGCAAAAGGGCGAGAAGGCCGGGCTGGTGGGGCCGAATGGCGCCGGCAAATCCACCCTGTTCCGCATGATTGCCGGCGAGGAGCGGCCCGATGACGGCCAGGTCGCCATCGATACCGGCATGACGATTGGCTATTTCAATCAGAATGTCGGCGAGATGTCGGGTCAGAGCGCGGTGGCGGCGGTGATGGATGGCGTCGGCCCGGTGAGTGCGCTGGCGGCCGAGATGGCCGCGCTTGAAGCCGCGATGGTGGACCCCGATCAGGCCGATGACATGGAGGCGCTGATCGAACGCTATGGCGAGGTGCAGGGGCGGTTTCAGGAGTTGGATGGTTATGCGCTGGAGGCGCGCGCGCGCGAAGTGCTGGCCGGCCTGAGTTTCAGCCCGGAACGCATGGATGGCGATGTGGGCCTGCTCTCCGGCGGCTGGAAGATGCGCGTGGCGCTGGCGCGTATTCTGCTGATGCGGCCCGATGGCATGCTGCTGGATGAGCCGAGCAACCATCTTGATCTCGAAAGCCTGATCTGGCTCGAAGCCTTCCTCAAGAATTATGACGGCGCGTTGTTGATGACCTCGCATGACCGCGAATTCATGAACCGCATCGTCAACAAGATCGTCGAGATTGATGGCGGCACGCTCACCACCTATTCCGGGAATTATGATTTCTACGATCAGCAGCGCGCGCTGAACGAAAAGCAGCGCCAGGCGCAATTTGAACGCCAGCAGGCCATGCTGGCCAAGGAGATCCAGTTCATCGAGCGTTTCAAGGCGCGCGCCTCACATGCCGCCCAGGTGCAGAGCCGGGTGAAAAAGCTTGATAAGATTGAGCGGGTTGAGCCGCCGCGCCGGCGCCAGACCGTGCAGTTTGAATTCCGCAGCCCGCCGCGTTCCGGCGAAGAGGTGGCGAATTTCAAAAACGTGCATAAAGCCTATGGCAGCCAGGCGATTTATACCGGGCTGGATTTCCAAGTGCGCCGGCTGGAACGCTGGTGTGTGCTGGGCGCCAATGGCGCCGGCAAATCCACCTTGCTGAAAATGCTGGCCGGCGATACCGCGCCGGATCAGGGCAGCGTGGGCTTGGGCGCCAGCGTGAAGATGGGCTATTTCGCCCAGCATTCGATGGATTTGCTGGATGGTGACGACACGGTGTTTGAAACGCTCGACAAGGCCTTCCCGCAGGCTGGTCAGGGCACGTTGCGCACCTTGGCCGGCTGCTTCGGCTTTTCCGGCGACGATATCGAAAAAACCTGCCGCGTACTTTCAGGCGGCGAGAAGGCGCGGCTGGTGATGGCCAAGATGCTGTTCGATCCGCCGAATTTTCTGGTGCTCGACGAGCCGACCAACCATCTCGACATGGCAACCAAGGAAATGCTGGTGGCGGCGCTGGCGGGTTTCGAAGGCACCATGCTATTCGTCTCGCATGACCGCCACTTCCTCGCCGCGCTCTCAAACCGCGTGCTGGAACTCACCCCGGAAGGTGTGCACCAGTTCGGCGGCGGCTATACGGAATATGTCGCCCGCACCGGCCAGGAAGCGCCGGGGCTACATCCGGGGTGAGGGTGCGGAGCAATCACCCACCCCCACGCATCGGGTTGATAAGTCGTATCCCGGCGAAGTCCTTTTCGTTGTTGGTCACCAGCACACAATCATTGGCGCCGGCGGTGGCGGCGATGATCATGTCGAGCGCATTGCGGGGGCGGCCGGTGCTTTTGCCCTGGGCCATGAGTTGCGCCCAGAGTAGGGCGGCGTTGTGATCCAGCGGCAGGATGCGGCCCTCAAACAGCGCTAGCGGGCCTTCCGGCCCGGCGAACCAGCTTTCCAGCGCGGCGCGTTTTTTGCCGCGTGGCAGTTCCAGAATGTCCCGGCGAATTTCCGCCACGGTCAGCGCGGCGATGAATAAATCCGCATCCTGTTGCTGCGCCATCCAGGCCAGCAGCGGCGCGGCAGGCTGCGGCTTGACCACATTGCTGATGATGTTGGTATCGAGCAGATAGCGCGTCACAGTTTGACCTTGCGGCCGGTTTCGGCGGCGCGGGTCAGATCAAGTTCGGCGCCGACCAGCGGCGATCGCCTTAGCGCGGCAAGGATGCCGCCCGGCGGCGTTGCTGGCCCGCCGATCGACTGATTGACTGTGGCGCGCAAAGCCGCTGCCTCGGCCGTATTCTCGGCCAGTTGGCGGGCCAGTGAGCGGATCAATTCCCGATCCGTGGCACGGCCGAGTACCTCAAAACGCGCCAATCCACGTTCGCCGAGGCGGGCGCGGTAATTTTCCAATGCGCGTTTTTGTGCCTTGCTCATCCGCATATCCTGCTTATATCTGGAAATATATCCAGGATCGGCGCGATGAGCAAGGCAGGCGCAAAATCAGCGCTGTGGCACCCGGGCAATCACCTTGATCTCAAAATCAAAGCCGGCGAGCCAAGTGGCGCCGATGGCGGTCCAGGTCGGCCAGGGCGCGACGCCGATTTCCTCGGCGCGCACCGCCATCACTGTTTCAAATTGCGTCGCTGGATCGGTATGGAAGCTGGTGACATCCAGCACATCATCGAAGCTGGCGCCGGCTGCGGCCAGCACGGCTTTCAGATTGGCGAAGGCGAGTTTCACCTGGGCGGCGAAATCCGGCTCGGGCGAGCCATCCTCGCGGCTGCCGACCTGGCCGGAAACAAATAACAGGTCGCCGGAGCGGATCGCGGGCGAATATTGATGCAGGTCGTAAAGCGCGTGGCGGTTGGCGGGAAAGATGGCGTCGCGCTGGTTCGTGGCGGGCTGGTTCAGATTAGGCTGGGTCATGTCAGGTCTCCGGTTGGGTTGCGGGCCTGAAGATAGGCCGGCGCGATTGCTGGGATTAGAGCTTGAAATCGGCATAGGGTGATGCAAAATCATCAGCAATGTCCCGTCCTTCGCTGAGCGACCTGGCCGCCTTTGTGGCGGTTGCCAACCATCGCAGCTTTCGTCGCGCCGCCGATGAACTCGGCACTGCGCCCTCAACCCTGAGCCATGCCCTGCGCGGCCTGGAGGAGCAGCTCGGCGTACGGCTGCTGAACCGCACCACGCGCAGCGTTGCGCCCACTGAGGCCGGCTTCAAACTGCTGGCCAGCCTGCAAACCACGCTGGCCGCCCTGGATGATGCCCTGGAAGGCGTGGCGGCGTTTCGCGGCCAGGTGGCCGGCATTGTGCGGATTAATGCGCCGCGCCTGGGCGCTGCCTTGCTGGTGCGCGAGGTGCTGCCGCTGATGGCGCAGCGTTTTCCCGAGGTGACGGTGGATGTGGTGGTGGAGGGCCGGCTGGTGGATATCGTGGCGGGCGGTTTTGATGCCGGGCTGCGGCTGCTGGACTCGATCCCGCGTGATATGATCGCAGTGCCGTTCGGTCGGCCGCTTGGCTTCATCTGTGTTGCCGCGCCGGATTATCTGAAACGCGCCGGGCTGCCGAAAACGCCGGATGAATTGCTGCGCCATCGCTGCATCGGCCATCGGCTGCCCGGCCCGGGCGGCAAACTCTATCGCTGGGAATTTGAGCGTGCCGGGCAGGCGCTGGTGATTGATGCGCCGGCCTGTGTGATCCTGGATGATGAGGAATTGATGGTGGAGGCGGCGGTGAACGGCATCGGCATTGCCTATGTGGCAAATGCTGCTGCCGCCGCCGCGCTCAAGGCGAAGCAGTTGCGCCAGGTGTTGTCAGACTGGATGCCGGCGGAGGAAACCGTGGCGATCTATTATCCCGGCCATCGCAGCGTGCCGCCGGCCTTGCGCGCTTTTCTGGATGTGGTGCGGGAAATCAGCCGGAGCCGCCGCGGCGGCCCCGGCGCAGCGTAGCGGCTTTACTGTGCGGCGAGCTTGTCCTGCGTCTTTGTATCAAAATCGCTGGCAGCGTGGCGTTCATGCAACTGGCTGGCCGGATCGCCGAAGGCGCGGTTGACCATGCGGCCACGCTGCACCGCCGGGCGGTCCTTGATCGCATCGGCCCAGCGCAGCACATGCTTGTATTCATGCGCCGAGAGGAAGGTGGCGGCATCGCCATAAATCCAGCCTTTCACCAGGCCGCCATACCACGGGAATACCGCGATATCGGCGATGCTGTAGCTATCGCCGGCCAGATAGGCGCTTTCGGCCAGGCGGCGATCCAGCACATCCAACTGGCGCTTGGTTTCCATGGCAAAGCGGTCGATGGCGTATTCGATCTTGATCGGCGCATAGGTGTAGAAATGGCCAAAGCCGCCGCCGAGATAGGGCGCGCTGCCCATCTGCCAGAACAGCCAGTTCAGGCATTCGGTGCGACCGGCATGGTCGCTGGGCAGGAAGGCGCCGAACTTTTCCGCCAGATAGAGCAGGATGGCGCCGGATTCAAACACTCGCACCGGCTCCGGCCCGGAGCGATCCAGCAAAGCCGGAATCTTGGAATTCGGGTTCACCTGCACAAAGCCGCTGCCGAACTGGTCGCCATCACCGATCTTGATCAACCAGGCATCGTATTCGGCGCCTGTATGGCCGAGCGCCAGCAATTCCTCCAACAAAATTGTGACTTTCTGGCCGTTCGGCGTGGCCAGTGAATAAAGCTGCAACGGATGCTGGCCGACCGGCAATTCCTTGTCATGCGTGGCACCGGCAATGGGGCGGTTGATGCTGGCGAAATGGCCGCCGCTCGGCTTGTTCCAGGTCCAGACCTTGGGCGGGGTATACTCGGCGGAATCGGTCATGCAGCATCTCCGGGCGGGGGTGAAAAGGTCAGCCTGATATAGGGCAGCGACTTGGGATTCGGATAGCCCAGGGCGAGGGGGTATTCAAATTAGTATTGACTAATCAATTAGTGTGCGCTAATCTGATTCCATGATCGAAGCAGCCCCCATCACCAACATCATGCGCGCCCTGGCCGACCCGACCCGGCGGGCCGTGTTTGAGCGCGTGGCCGGCGCCGAGGAAATCACCGTTGCCGAATTGACGCGCGGCAGCGGCGTGACCCAGGGCGCCATCTCGCAGCATCTGAAAGCCCTCAAACAGGCCGGCCTGGTGGCCGAGCGGCCGGAGGGGCGGCATGTGTATTACCGCGCCCAGCCCGATGGCCTGGCGCCGCTGGTGGACTGGATCGGCCATTACCGCGCCTTCTGGCGTGATCGCCTGGATAATCTGCGTGATGTTCTGAAGGATATAGACCCATGACCAGCGCCCTGGCCGAGCCGGCCGTTACCCAATCCATCGTCATCGACGAAGTGTTTCCGCATGCGCCCGAGGTGATCTGGCAGGCGCTGACCGATGGCCGGCTGATGGCGCGCTGGCTGATGCAGGCCAGCGGCTTTGCCCCGATTGTCGGCACGCGCTTCACCTATCAAACCACGCCGGCCGGCGCCTGGGATGGCACCATTCAGTGCGAGGTGCTGGAGGTGCTGCCGTTGCAGCGCTTTGTCTATGCCTGGCGCAGTGGCGATGCCGGTAATGCCGGCTATGGCGCGCCGCTGGATACGGTGGTCAGTTTCACGCTCACAAGGGTGGAACTCGGCACCAGGCTGCGGCTGGAACATGCCGGCTTTGTGCTGCCGCGCAACAGCACCGCCTATACCAATATGGGCAAGGGCTGGACCGCCTGCATGGCCAAGCTGGACGGCGTGGCCAAGACGCCGGACTGAGGCTTTCCCAAATTCAGATTTTTCCCTGTTGCAGCGATGGGCGCGGCAACGGACGGGCGCACTTTGCCCACAAGCACCGGAGGCATGAAGGATGGACAAGCAGCATATGGTATCTCGCATTGGTACACGCCAGGAATGGCTGGCGGCACGGCTGGATCTGCTGGCCGCTGAAAAGGAACTGACCCGGCGCAGCGATGCCCTGGCGCAGCAGCGTCAGGCCTTGCCCTGGGTGGCGCTGGACAAGCCCTATCGCTTTGACACCGAAGCCGGCAGCGCCTCGCTGGCCGAGCTGTTTCAGGGCCACTCGCAATTGCTGGTGTATCATTTCATGTTCGGCCCGGATTATGCCGCCGGCTGTCCGTCCTGTTCGATGGTGGCCGATGGTTTCAATGGCTTCACCGAGCATCTGGCGCAGCATGATGTGATGCTGTGGGCGGTGTCGCGTGCGCCGTTGCACAAGCTGCTCGGCTTCCGCCAGCGCATGGGCTGGCGCTTCCCCTGGGCTTCTTCGGCGCCGTGTGATTTCAACGCCGATTTTAATGTCTATTTCACCGAGGCGCAGCAGCAGAGCGGCGCGGTGACGTATAATTTCAGCAATGCCGGCCATGCCATGGATGAACTGCCGCCGCCGGTGCTGGAGATCGCCGCCGGTTGCGGCACCGATGGCGCCACCTTCATCCAGGATCGCCCCGGCCTCAGCGCCTTCGTGCTGCGCGATGGCGTGGTGTATCACACCTACTCGGCCTATGCGCGCGGCCTGGATGCCATGTGGGGCGCCTATCAATGGCTGGATCGGGCGCCGCTGGGCCGCAATGAAACCGGCATCTGGTGGCGCCGCCGTGGCGAATATGCCGCAGTACCTGCTGCTGCATCCTGCTGCGCCTGAAACGGAGTTCTGCAATGACCAAAGCCTATACCGGCGGCTGCGCCTGTGGTGCGATCCGCTATGAGATCACGGCGGAACCAATTTTTTCCAACCATTGCCAATGCCGCGATTGCCAGCAGGTCAGCGGCACCGGCCATGGTTCCTACATCACCTTCGCCAATCGTGCCGATGTGACATTGCAAGGCCAGGCAACGTTGTGGGATCGGGTTGCCGATAGCGGTCAGGTAAAAAGCCATGGCTTCTGCCCATCCTGCGGCTCGCCGGTTTATCTCACCTTCGCAGCGATGCCGGCCTTGTTCACCATCCATGCCGCCAGCCTTGACCAGCCGGAGCGTTTCCGTCCGCAACTGGTCACCTATGCCATACGCGGCCATGCCTGGGATCATCTCGATCCGGCTTTGCCGGCATGCGAAAAGATGCCGCCGGCAGCGTGAGCAAAAGTAACAAAAACGGGGGCCGGTCGATGGCAGGCTGTTGCTGCGTCGCGCCGGCTGCCGCATATAATGCCTGCAGGGCGGCGGGACGGATAAAAATGATGCACTATCGTTGGGTGATCGTGGCGGCGGGCGCAGTGCTGGGTTGCGCGGCGATTGGTGCGATGTTTTCGCTGCCGGTCTTTCTGCAAAGCATCGCCCGCGATACCGACTGGTCGGTGGCCGGCATTTCCACCGCAATGACCCTGGGCTTCCTGGCCATGGCGCTGGGCAGCATGGCCTGGGGCCATCTCTCGGATCGGATCGGGCCGCGCCCGGTGCTGCTGCTCGGCACGCTGATGGTGGTGGGCGGCCTGGCTTTGGCCAGCCAGGCGCCGGCCTTGCTGCTGTTTCAACTGCTGTTCGGCTTGGTGGTGGGCGCCGGCACGGCGGCGATCTTCGCGCCGATGATGGCCTGTGTCACCGGCTGGTTCGATACCCAGCGCAGCCTGGCAGTGTCATTGGTTTCCGCCGGCATGGGCGTGGCGCCGATGACCATGGCGCCGCTGGCTGCCTGGCTGGTGGCGCAGGTGGATTGGCGCAGTGCCATGTTGTTGATCGCAGCCTTGGCGGCGGCGCTGATGCTGCCGGCCGCCTTGCTGGTGCGGCGGCCGCCGGCCTTGCAGGATCAGGCAGCGCAGGCCGATGCAGCTATGGCGCCAGAACTGACATTGGGCCAGGCCTTGCGCTCGCCACCCTTTATCCTGCTGCTGCTGACCAATTTCTTCTGCTGTGCCACCCATGCCGGGCCAATTTTCCACACGGTCAGCTATGCGCTGAGCTGCGGCATTCCGCTGCTCGCTGCCGTGTCGATCTACAGTATCGAAGGGCTGGCCGGCCTGGCCGGCCGCATCGGCTTTGGCCTGCTTGGGGATCGTTTCGGCGCCCGCACGGTGCTGGCTGCCGGGCTGCTGGTGCAGGCTTTTGCCGCGCTGGCCTTCATCTTCGCCCGCGAACTTGGCAGCTTCTATGCCGTGGCCGCCTTGTTTGGTTTTGTCTATGCTGGCGTGATGCCGCTTTATGCCGCCATCGCGCGTGAGAATTTTCCGCTGCACATGATGGGTACGGTGATCGGCGGCATCGCCATGGCCGGCAGCCTTGGTATGGCGCTGGGGCCGCTGCTGGGCGGCCTGATCTTTGATGGCCTGGGTAGCTATACTTGGCTTTATGCCAGCGCCTGGGCGCTTGGCATTGCCGCCTTCATCGTGGCGATGAATTTCCGGCCCACAGCCAAGGCGCCGCCTGCGCCGGTTGCGGCGTGATCGGCAGACGCTGAAATTCTTGTTTGATCCGGCGCTGGCGAAGTGGGCGGCGCTGGGCTATTTCTTGCGCCGCAAATCAACAGTTTCTGGCGATTTCGGGAGCATGCCATGACCCCCACTGCGAAAATCCTGCTGCTCGGTTCGGGTGAGCTGGGGCGCGAATTTGTCATTTCCGCCAAGCGGCTTGGCGCCCATGTCATTGCCTGCGATGCCTATGCCGGCGCGCCGGCGATGCAGGTGGCGGATCAGTTCGAAGTGTTTTCGATGCTGGATGGCGCCGCGCTTGGTGCCGCTATCGACAAGCACCAGCCGGATTTCATCGTGCCCGAGGTGGAGGCGATCCGCACCGAGGTTTTGAAGGAATATGAGGATAAGGGCAGCAACGTGGTGCCTTCGGCGCGCGCTACGCTGATGACCATGAACCGCGACCGTATCCGCGAAGTGGCGGCCAGTGAACTCGGCCTGCCAACCTCGACCTATCTTTATGCCGAAAGCCTGGAGGAGATGCGGGCGGCGGTGGCCAAAGTGGGGTTGCCCTGCGTGGTCAAACCGGTGATGTCGTCATCCGGCAAGGGCCAGAGCACGGTGAAGGATGCCGCCGGCATCGACAAGGCGTGGGATTATGCCGTGGCCGGCATGCGCGGCGACCGCAAGCGCGTCATCGTCGAGGCCTTCATCGATTTTGACTACGAAATCACCCTGCTCACCATCCGCACCCGCCAGGGTGTGCTATTCTGCCCGCCGATCGGCCATCGCCAGGAGCGCGGCGACTATCAGGAAAGCTGGCAGCCGACGCCGATGTCGGCCGCAGCCATTGCCGAAGCGCAGCGCCAGGCCCAGGCGGTGGTGGACAATCTCGGTGGCTATGGCCTGTTCGGTGTTGAATTCTTCATCAAGGACGATGCGGTGATCTTCTCCGAATTGTCGCCGCGCCCGCATGATACCGGCATGGTGACGCTGATCTCGCAGAACCTGACTGAATTTGACCTGCATGCCCGCGCCATCCTCGGCCTGCCGATCCCCAGCATCACCCAGCATGGCCCCAGCGCTTCGGCGGTGATCCTGGCGGATCGCGATGCCACGGAATTCGCCATCACCGGCCTGGCCGATGCGCTGCAAGCGCCGGCAGCCGGCACTGATATCGACCTGCGCATTTTCAGCAAGCCGACCACACGGCCTTATCGCCGCATGGGGGTGGCGCTGGCGCTGGTCCGCGATGGCGATGTGGATCAGGCCCGTTCAGCGGCACGTGCGGCGGCGGCCAAGGTGAAGATCGTGTATCATGGTTGATCGCCGCATCGGGCTGGCTGGTTTGGTATGACCAGCACCAGCCTGCTCGGGCCGGATGAGCCGCCGGCCTGCCAAAGCCATCGCCTGCAAGGCCGTTCGGCATATTTCCTGGTCTGCGATCATGGCGGCAACCGCTTGCCGCGTGCGCTGGGTAATCTCGGCCTGCCGCCGGCCGAACTGGAGCGCCATATCGCCTGGGATATCGGCGCCGCCGGGCTGGCGCATGGCCTGGCTGAAATGCTGGATGCCGCCCTGATCGAGCAGACCTATTCGCGGCTGGTGATTGATTGCAATCGCCCGCCCGGCGTGCCGTCTTCGATCCCGGAACTGAGCGAGGCAACAAGCATTCCAGGCAATCAACGGCTCAGCGCCGTTGATGCAGAGGCGCGCCGAGTGGCGATTTTTGTGCCCTATCATGAACGTATTGGCGCCGAACTTGATTCGCGCAGTGTAGCCGGCCGGCCGACCATCCTGGTATCGGTGCACAGCTTCACGCCGGTTTATGCCGGTGTGGCGCGGCCATGGCATGCCGGCCTGCTGTATAATCGCGATGCCCGGCTGGGCCGGATCTTGTTTGATCTGCTACAGGCGGAAGGTGATCTGGTGGTCGGCGACAACCAGCCCTATTCGGTTGACGACGAAACCGACTACACCATTCCGGTGCATGGCGAGCAGCGCGGCTTGCCGCATGTGGCGCTGGAAATCCGCCAGGATCTGCTGGCCGATGCGGCAGGGCAGGCAGCCTGGGCGGCGCGCTTGGCGCGGCTGCTGCGCCAGGCCGAGATGATGCTTACAGGGTCTCGCTGATCTCTTCGCAATCCACTTCAAAATTGACCAGCGTGTTGGGGCCGAAAGTATTGCTGATGGCAACATCGCCGGCATCGCGGCCTCGCGCAATCAGCACCCGGCCGATGCGTGGCATGTTGTTGCGTGGATCGAAGGTATACCAGCGGCCGCCGAGATAGGCTTCGAACCAGCCGGCAAAATCCATCACGCCATAAGGCGGCGGGATGCCGATGTCGCTGAGATAGCCTGCGCAATAGCGTGCCGGAATGTTCATGCAGCGGCAAAACGCAACGGCAAGATGGGCGAAGTCGCGACACACACCACGGCCATCCTGAAACACCTGCGCGGCGGTTTTGCTGGCCGAGGCATGTTCATAGCCAAAGGTAATGTGGTTGTGCACATAATCGCAGATTGCCTGCACCCGCGCCCAGCCCGGTGGTGTGCGCTCGAATAGCCGCCAGGCCGCAGCCGACAAATGATCCGTGTCGCAATAGCGGCTGCCGAGGAGAAACACCAGAACCTCTTCCGGCAAATCCTCCACCCGGTGCTGGATCGCTTGGAGCGCCACTTCGTCAGGCTCGCCGGTATCGCGCACCACACCTGTGGCGGCGATGCGCGTACGCCCCGGCGGCGCCGTCAGCCGGGTGCACCAATTGCCGAACTGATCGCGATAGGCCGAAAGCGGCAGGCGCGGATCGGTGGTGATCAGATCGGGGATGACGATATCCGAAGCCCGCGTGTAATGGATGCTCAAGGTGAGGATCATCGGTGTGGGTTGCGGACAATCGTAAGTCAGCCGATAGCCGACGCGAAGCTGCATGATAGGCTCCTTATGGGCAGGCATCCGGCTTGCTTCATAAGCGGGCCTGGAATGCCGTGTCCTGTTGTTGCAATGGAAAGGCTGTGGTCTGCTCGAGAACGCTGACGGCAACGTCCATATCGAGGAAGGCGGCGGGCCGGCCGTAGAAACTGCCCCAGAGCGGCAGCACCTGGGCATGATCCCAGGCCACGGCCACGCGGATCAGATGGCGGTTGCCGACGATCTTGTTGGTCGGATCAAAATCCACCCAGCCGGCGCCCGGCAGGTAGACTTGCAGCCAGGCATGGGTTGCGCCGCCGCCGACGATCAGGTCCGGGCCGGCATCCGGCACAAAGATATAGCCGCTGACAAAGCGCGCCGCGAAGCCAAGCGCACGCACAGCTTCGATCATCAGCAAGGCGAAGTCGCGGCAGGTGCCCTGTCGCCGTGCCAGGGTTTCATCCGGATTCTGCACGCCGCGCTCGGCGCGCCGCTGATAGCCGAAATTTTCATTGATCGACAGCGTTATCGCACGCAGCAGCGCCATCGTCTGCACCGAGCCGAAGCTGGGCAGGAAGGCTTTGGCCCATTGCTGCAAGGCGGCGCTTGGATAACGCGGCTGCAAGCTCTGGGCGAGGTCGGCATATTCCTCGTCGGCATAATAGAATGGATAGGATGCCGCCTCGGCGGTCAGCCGGTAATCCGGGTTCACGGCTTCGATATGTTCAATCGTCACCGTGCTGTCGAAACGCAACTCGGTGGTGAAGCCGCGAAACGTTGCCACCGCCACTGAATTGTCGAACACATCATGCAGCCAGAACAGATCAACCGGCTGCGGCTGAATCTCCAGGCTGGTTTGCAGCAGCCGCAGATCATGGCTTTCGCGCGGGCGGAACATCACCCGATGCTCGCCAAGCTGCACCGGTTCCGAATAGCGGTATATGGTGGCGTGCCTGACTGTGAGAAGGCGTGCCGGTATTGTCTGGCCGTTGCGGTTGATCAAGGCCAGTACAGTCTCCGTCTGCTTGTCATGTAATTGCAGTCTAACAGGTAAATGCCGGTCAAACCAGCATGGTTGCAATGCCGTGTCACAAACCCGGTCGTCGCTTCGTCTTGGATCATACGGATCAAGCGCAGGATGTCCTGCGCCGCCGTGGGCAAAGTTGAGGAGCGGTTTATGAAAGTGGTTGTGATTGGTGGCACTGGCCTGATCGGTGCCAAGCTGGTTGGTTTGTTGCAGCAAGCCGGGCATGCGGTTGTAGCGGCATCGCCGTCGCGTGGTATCGATGCGGTGAGCGGCCAGGGATTGGCCCACGCTCTGGCGCAAGCCGAGGTGGTGGTGGACGTGGCCAATGCGCCATCCTTCGAGGATCAGGCGGTGCTGGATTTTTTCCGCAGCGCCACGCGCAACCTTCTGGGCGAAGCGGCAAAAGCTGGTGTGCAACATTATGTGGCACTTTCGGTGGTGGGCACCGAACGGCTGCTGCAAGGTGGCTATTTCCGCGCCAAGCTGGTGCAGGAAGAGTTGATCCAGGCGGCGGGCCTGCCGCACACCATCCTGCGCGCAACACAATTCTATGAATTCCTGGCCAGCATTGCTGCTGCCAGTATGGTGGAGGGCGTGGCGCGTTTGTCGCCCGCCGCGTTTCAGCCGGTCGCCGCCAACGATGTGTCTGCGGCCCTGGCAGATATTGTGAATGGCCGGCAGGCCCTGGGGCAAATTGAGCTGGGCGGGCCGGAGCGGCGCCCGATGGTTGATCTGGTGCAGCAATATCTCACTGCCCAGGGCGATCCGTGCCCGGTGGTCAGCGATCCGGCAGCGCGTTATTTCGGCATTGCGCTGAATGATGCTTCATTGGTGCCGGAGGCGGGCGCGAGGCTAGGGCCGACCCGCTTTGCCGATTGGCTGCGTAGCCACTGACGCGCTATGCGTTGACGCCCGCTCCAGCTTGGCTTTTATAAGGTCAGGTTCAAGG
>NZ_JAGOLP010000001.1 GCF_017994015.1 Ferrovibrio sp.
AGCGCGGCCAGGGCGGCAGCGGAATACCTGCGCCCGGGCCGATATGGCCACATCCTGCTCACCCCGGCCAAATCGGCCTGGCCTATTTCACCACACGCCAGCTGCCATCGGGCTGGCGGCAGGCGGTGCCATAAGCCTGTTCGGTCTTGCCGCCCACAGTGACGCTCTGCTGGTATTCGCGGCAATATTCGCCGGCCCCCGAGGTGCCCTCGCGGGTGGGGGTGATGGTGCCGGAATTGCCGCTATCGGGGTTGCGCCAGGAAATCTGCTGGCCAATCGGCGCCGTGCTGGCGCGTGTGCTGGCCTGTTCCATCTGGGCGCGGTCAGCCTTGTCGAGCGAGGAGCCGATCTGGTTGCCGAGATAAGCGCCCGCCAGCGCACCGGCGGCAACACCGACCAACTGGCCGGCACCCTTGCCGAATTGCGCGCCAAGTACGGCGCCACCAATGCCGCCGAGCAGGGTGCCGACATTTTCCTTGTTGGCACCGCCCTGGCCACC
Organism: Ferrovibrio sp.; assembly: GCF_017994015.1. Lineage (GTDB taxonomy): Bacteria > Pseudomonadota > Alphaproteobacteria > Ferrovibrionales > Ferrovibrionaceae > Ferrovibrio. The sequence goes on from NZ_JAGOLP010000001.1 coordinate 500, forward strand.
GCCTTCGCAAGCTGCGAGCGACAGAGCCAGCACGGCCACCAGGCCGAATCGGCTGGCAGACGAAGAGACAAGACGCGAGATCATGATGCTAAATCCTCCGGCCCAGCCAGGACAGCCGTTTACACGGTACACCAGGCGGGTCACCAAGTTTGACGTTATTAATATATTGTCCGCGATCACGGCACCGCAAGGGATGCCCCGGCCTGGGCCTTAGCCCTTCTGGAAGAAATCCAGGCCGCTGAACATCGGCGCCGGCTCGTCGCCAAGGCGGGCGCTGTCAAAGATTTCCAGGTCGTTGGACCGCATGATCGAGCGCAAGGTGCGGATATAATCGTTGCCGCGCACTGAATAGCGGTGCAGATTCGCTGCCAGGCTGTAGCCATCCAGGCTCTGCTCGCGCTGCCGTAATTTGGCACGCTGCTCGCGGAATTCGCGGTAGCTGCTCTTGGAATTCAGGTTGCGCATATAAGCCGCCACCGATTGATCCAGGCTGGCAAAGCGCAGCACTTCGTATTTTTCGCCATCGGGGCGGTTTTCCGGCACGATGCCGGTGCCCGGATTCCAGGTCCATTGGCCATAGACCGCATTGCCGAGCAGGGCGAAGCGCGAGGTGCCCCAGCCCGATTCCTCAATCGACTGCGCCAGCGCCAGGGCCGGCGGAATGATATCGACGCGCAGCAGCATCTCGTCAATTTCCGGCTCGTCGAGGGCATAACGCTGCGACAGATCGGCCAGCCAGGCTTCGTCACGCGGCCGCAGCGGCAGGCCGGAATCACGCCGTTCGCGCAATTTGAACAGGCGGTCGCGGTCTTCCTGGATACGCTCATTCTCGCGCAGGATATGCGGCAGCATCACCTTGATGAAGGCGCGTTTGCGCTTTTCGGTCAGATTCACATCGGCAATATCAATCGGCAGCCGGGCCAGGAAAATACGCGGCACTTCCAGGCTGGGGCCGCCGCTGCGCGCTTCGGTCAGGTCAAAGCCTTCATTCTCGAAGCGGCGCAGCATGGCATCCACGGTGCGCTCGGCTTCGGCGCGCACCGCGCTGCGATGCGGCGACAGCGCCTTGGCTTCGGCCAGGCGGCGCTGCGCCACTTCCGGCGGCACCATGGGCAGGCTGGCCAGTTGCGGCTCGGCATCGGCGGCCACCTTGTCGGCAGCCTCGGCCTTGTCGGCCGGCTTGTCGGCCTGGCGCGCCACCACACTGGCCGGCAGGCGCCATTCCATCTGCGCCAGATGCGACAGGCGCTGCCAGGCTTCCTGCACGGTCTCGCTGAGCATCACCGGGCGCGCCTCCACCTCGGGGGCGCGCGCCTCCTCAATCTGGCTTGAAAGTACGCCGGCACCAATGCCGCCGGCCAGGCCAACGCCCAGCAGCAAACCGATACCAGCCAGTACCATGCGTACGTCCGAGCCCAGACCCAGCAGGCTACGGTCGTCTGATCGTGAGCGGTCAATATCCGCCATCATGGGCACCTCCACAGTTTCAACTCCGGCATCTGCCCGAAAAATCACGGCAAAACCGAGCCGTGATCGCGGCAAAAACATGGCCGCTCGGGTTCGACGCCAGGCGCCGCCCTTGTGTGCGATTCCCCAACAGGAACCAAAAAATGGCCGTCCGGCAAAAAAAAAATGCCGCCGGCCGCTAACTCAAACGGCCCGGACTTCCGTCACTTCCGGCACGTAATGCCGCAGCATGTTCTCAATGCCATGCTTCAGCGTGGCGGTTGAACTCGGGCAGCCGGCACAGGAACCCTGCATATGCAGAAGCACGACTCCGCGCTGGAAGCCGCGGAAGACGATATCGCCGCCATCCTGCGCCACGGCGGGACGAACCCGCGTTTCGATCAATTCCTTGATCTGCCCCACCACCTCTTGGTCGGCGGGATCATATACTTCATCATCAGCGTCTGCCGCTGCGGCGGCATCGTCCATCACCGGCAGGCCGATGATGAAATGCTCCATGATGGCGCCGAGCACCGGCGCCTTGAGCGCCGACCACTCGATCCAGTCCGCCTTGGTCACGGTGACGAAGTCGAGGCCGAGATAAACCCCGTCGACACCCTGGATGGCAAACAGGCGGGTCGCCAGCGGAGAAACTTTCGCCGCCTCCGCGTCACGGAAGTTGGCCGTACCCACAGCCAGGACATCCCGGCCGGGCAGGAACTTCAGTGTCGCCGGGTTCGGCGTGGTTTCAGTCTGGATGAACATCACCCGCTCCAATCATGTTGCGTCTCCGCCCGGCCGAGGATCAAATACACGATCAAATTTCGGCGCCGAGGCGAAACGTCCCTGGAAATTGGTCAGCGGGTTCGCAAATATCAAGTAGAGAATCGTCGAAGGGCACAGGTCGACGAAATTATCTTTCATAATATCGACCTGTTTACGAAAGATTAAAATGGCATGTGGATAGTTTTCCGGATAACCGGCCCTGTCCTGTCGAGACAAGGGGACGTGAATGTCTGAAGCCCTGGCTGTGACCCGGCTGCAAAGCTGGCCCGATTCGCGCATTGAACTGACCCCGGCGGCGCGCTGGCTGACCGATCATGGCGGCGAGAGCATGCCGATGGAGCAGCTCTTTGCCGGCTTCATCGAAAAACTGATCGAGGAAGGCATCCCGCTGCTGCGGGTAACTTCGGCTTTGCCCTCGATGCATCCGCAGGTGCTGTCGCGCGGCTTCATCTGGCGGCGCGGCGAGCCGGTTGAGGTGGCCAGTGTGGGCCATGACGTGACCACCAGCGAGGAATACCTCAATTCACCGGTCTGGGCGATCCACCAGGGCGCCGCCGCGATCCGCCGCCGGCTCGACATCCCGGATGCGCCGATGGATTTCGGCATCCTGCCCGACCTGCTTGCCATCGGCGCCACTGATTACCTGGCGCTGCCGATGCGCTTCACCCAGGGGCCGGGCTTCGGCAGCCAATCGCCCGACCGGCCGCGCAATGTCAGCTTTGCCAGCTTCACCACCGACCGGCCCGGCGGCTTCAGCCCGGCCGAACTAAGCTATCTGATGGAATTGATGCCGCTGGTGGCGCTGCGGCTGGAGATCGAGGCCAGCCGGCGCATGACCCGCGACCTGCTGATCACCTATCTCGGCCGCGCCCCGGCCAAACGGGTGCTGAAAGGCAATTTCCATCGCGGCCGGGGTTTTGAGGTGGAGGCCGCGATCTGGCTCTCTGATTTACGCGGCTTCACCGCCATGTCTGACCGCCTCGACAACCAGGAGGTTATAACTGTTCTGGATGACTACTTTGAGGCAATGGCCCGCCCGGTGCAGCAGCATGAAGGCGAGGTGCTGAAATTCATCGGCGACGGCCTGCTGGCGATTTTCCGGGTTGACCCGGAAAACACCCCGCCCGGCATCGATCCGCGCGCCCATGCCTGCCAGCGCGCCCTGGAAGCCGCCTGTGGCGCCTTCGGCGCCCTGGCTGAACTGAATGAGACGCGGGTGGCGGCCGGGCAGCAGCCTTTGCGCGCCGGCATCGGGCTGCATCTCGGCCAGGTGATGTTCGGCAATATCGGCGCCAAGGACCGGCTGGATTTCACCGTGATCGGCCGCGCCGTCAACGAAGTCGCCCGGGTCGAGGCCGCCACCAAGATGCTCAGCCGGCCGCTGGTGACATCCGACAGCTTCGCCCGCATGCTGCCCGAAGCCGGCCTCGAATCGCTCGGCTTCCATGCCTTGCGCGGCGTGCGCCAGCCACGCGAACTGCACGGCGTGCCAACAGAACGGCTGGTTTGCGAATACAGCAAGGAGCCGGCTGGCGAGAGCGCCTGAGCCTCAGGTGATGCGGTCGATCTGCTCGTCGGTGAGCGTGCCGGGCACCAGGGTGATCGGGAAACTGAGATTCCCCACCATCTGGCCGGCCAGCGCCGTGACCAGCGGGCCGGGTTCGTTGCCCGGGGCGGCGGCCAGCACCAGCATGCGGATGCCGGGGTCTTCCTCCACCAGCTTCAGCACCTCGTCCTTGGCCTTGCCTTCGCGGATCGAGACTTCCGGCAGCAGGCCGGATTCGAGATTGACCTGCTCGGCCAGTTGCCGCAGCAGGCTCTCGGCGCCCTCATAGGCTTCCTGGCGCATGATCTCAGCCACGCCGGCCCATTGATTAAAATCCACCGGCTCGACCACGCGCAGCAGCACCACGCCGCAATGGATATTGCGGGCGCGGCGCGTGGCATAGCGCAGGGCCACCCGGGATTCGGCCGTATCATCCACCACCACCAGGAATTTCTGGCGGCGCGGCGCGGCGGCGCTGTCTCGCTGGGTTTCACTCATAGGCTACAGCTTGGCATTGCAGCGGGCCAACTGGCAAGCCCGCATTACTTGAGCAGAATATTGGAGACTTCGCGGATTTGCGCCCGGGCGCGCAGGATATGGAAGCCCATTGAAGACAGGTGGTTGGGCAGCAGCAGGCCATCGGTTTTGCCATTCACCACCACCAGCGGCTTGAGCGCGGCGGCGGCGGCCAAGGATTCAAGCATCTGATCCCAGGTGCCGGACAATTCCTTGTCACGCACGATATTGGCGTAATCCTGCTTCAACTCGCGCAGGATCAGGTAATAGGCATAAGCCTGCCCCTTGATCGAATAGAACAGATCATCCGACTGGCCATCATACCACAGCAGGGAGCCCTCGATGATGCGGCGATCCAGCGCCGCCGAGGAGGAACCGAGATCGATGGCGATGCGATCCATGGCCGAAAGCAGATTATCGCTGCGGCGCTCGAAGATGGCCTGGCCCTGGGCCAGACGGGTATTGTATTTCAGCAGCGCGCGCTGCGCCTTCATATATTGCTCTTCCGATTTTGCCGTCGGCAGAAACGACGTGGAAAAATCGAAGAACCACTTGGTGCCGGAATATTGCAGCAGGCCGGCGGCTTCCTGCAGGTCGCTGTCGGTCTGGCTGGAGCCGCGGGTGCGGCCAAGCTGATCCACCAGCTCAAAGCCGAATCGGCCCAAAGCATGGATGATGCCGAGCTGGAAATTCGGCATGTTGTCGAGCATCGAGCCGGGCATGAAGAACGGGTCATTGGCGACCCAGCCATTCTGCTGCACCTCGCGCTCGATCAGCGCCGCCGACATGGCGACGGCGCGGCTGCCGCCGGCTTCCGCCGCCACGCTGGCCTCGTAATCCAGGCGGTCGTCGATCTTGTGCGTCAGCAGCATGCCGACCGGGTAATACAGCCCAAAAATCACAACCAGGGCTGCGGCACCCCAGGTCAGCCATTGCCGCGACGAGACCGTCATGGTCGATTCCTTTCCGAAAACGAACCCGACTTATATTGGGTGCGTGCCCTATGGGCGCAAGAAGCCCACCACATCATACACTTCGCGCAGCACCGGGGCGGAGAGTTCGCGCGCCCGCTCGCCGCCGCGCCTGAGCACGCCGTCGACATAGGCCGGATCGTCCATCAGCCGGCGCATCTCCTGGGTGATCGGCGCCAGATGCGCCACCGCCACCTCGGTCAGACCGCGCTTGAAATCGGCAAAGCCCTTGCCGGCGAATTCCGCCACGGCGGCGTCCAGCGCCACACCCTTGAGCGCGGCATAGATGCCCATCAGGTTGTCGGCCTCGGGCCGGCCGGCCAGTTCCTCAACCGTTTCCGGCAACGGCAGCGGATCGGTCTTGGCGCGCTTGATCTTGTCAGCAATGGCGTCGGCCGTGTCGGTCAGGTTGATGCGCGACTGGTCCGACGGATCGGATTTCGACATTTTCTTCTGGCCGTCGCGCAGGCTCATCACCCGGGTGGCGGTGCCGAAAATCTGCGGCTCGGTGAGCGGGAAAACCTCGCGCCCGTAATCGTGATTGAACTTCTGCGCGATGTCGCGCGCCAGTTCCAGATGCTGCTTCTGGTCCTCGCCCACCGGCACATGGGTGGCCTTGTAGGCCAGGATGTCGGCGGCCATCAGCGCCGGATAGGCAAACAGGCCGAGCGAAACATTCTCGCGGTCCTTGCCGGCTTTTTCCTTGAACTGCGTCATGCGGTTCATCCAGCCCATGCGGGCAACGCAGTTGAACACCCAGGCCAGGGTGGCATGATCCGGATTCTGGCTCTGGTTAAACAGCGTGTTGCGCTCGGCATCGATGCCGGAAGCGATCATGGCGGCGGCCAGTTCGCGGGTCGAACGCACCAGATCGGCCGGATCCTGCCACACCGTGATGGCATGCATGTCGACCATGCAGAAGATGCACTCAAATTCATTCTGCAACGCCACCCAATTGCGGATGGCGCCGAGGTAATTGCCGAGATGCAGGTTGCCTGAGGGCTGGATGCCCGAAAAGATGCGCCGTTGGAAGGCCATGATAAACCCTGAAATGGTGGCGCCGGTGGAACGGCGCCGGTGAGGGAAAACAATCCCGTTCGGGAAAGTGACGCCGGGTTATCGCCGCTCAACCAGCGCCAGTCAATGGGGCCAGTCAATGCCGCTGTCAGGCCGGTCTAACGTCGCCGCAGGCTGCGCCATTCTGCCGGCCGGGTGGCGCCAAAAGCCAGGGCGGCGCCGAGATAGACCAGCATGCCGCCCAGCACCAGCAGCACCAGGGCGGCGATGCGCCAGGCTTCACCCTGGCCATACCAGGGCAGCAGGGCGCGGTTCAGGCCCCACAGCGCCAGCCCCATCGCCAGGGCGGCCAGCAGAATGCGCCAGCCGCGGCGTTTCAGCCTTGCATCCATATACCATTGGCGCCGGCGCAGCAGCAGCCAGCCCAGCAAGGCGGTATTGACCCAGGCCGCCAGCGCCGTGGCCAGCGCCAGGCCGACATGGCCAAGCCAGGGCATCAGCAGCAGCGACAGCGCCAGGTTGATGGCGATGATGCCAAAGGCGATGCGCACCGGCGTGGTGGTATCCTGCCGGGCATGGAAGCCGGGGGTGAGTGTACGATTGAGGATATAGGCCGGCAGGCCAATGGCATAGGCCAGCAAGGCATCGGCGGTGGCGCGTGCGGTGGCGGCATCGAACTCTCCGCGCTCAAACAGCACCGAGATGATCGGATATGGCACCACCAGCAGAGCCACCATCGCCGGCAAAGCCAGCAGCAGGGCAAATTCCTGCGCTCGGTTCTGCTGCGTCAGTGCCGCCTCGGCCTCGCCCTGGGCGATATGGCGCGACAGCATCGGCAGCAAGGCGGTGGAAATCGCCACGCCGACCACGCCCACGGCAAGCTGGTTGATGCGGTCGGCATAGAATAGATACGACACCGCGCCGGCCGGCAGCAGCGAGGCCAGGATGACGCCGATCACCAGATTGACCTGGGTGGCGCCGGCCCCGATCGCCGCCGGCAGCACCAGCTTGAACAGCCGCAGCACCGGCGCAGAACGGCGCGGCAGCCTAAGCCGGAGCGAAAAGCCATCCCGCCCGGCCCAGCAGGCCAGCCACAGGAATTGCACCAGACCGGCAGCAAAAGTGCCCCAGGCCAGCGCCAGGCCGGCATTGCCCAACACCGGGGTTAGCAGCGGCAAAGCCAGCAGCATGGTGAGATTGAGCAGGATCGGTGTGGCGGCAAAGGCGGCGAATTTGCCCAGGCCGTTCAGCACCGCGCCATAGAGCGCCGCCAGGCTGATGAACAGCAGGTAAGGAAAGGTGATCCGGGTATATTCCACGGAAAGCGCAAAGCGCGCCGGCTCGTCCTGGAAACCCGGCGCCAGGCCCAGCATCAGCAGCGGCATGAAAAGCTGCGCCGCCACACTGAACAGCAGCAAAACCAGCAACAGCCAGGCCAAAGCCGCTTCGGCAAAGGCACGCGCCGCCGAACGCCCCCCCCTGGCCAGTATCTCTGAATAAAGCGGCAAAAAGCCGGCGGTGAAGGCGCCTTCGGCAAACAGCGAGCGGAAAAAATTCGGCAGCCTCAGCGCGACAAAAAACGCATCCGCCATGATGCCGGCACCCAGATAGCGCGCAATCATCAGATCGCGGGCAAAGCCGAATACCCGGCTCACCATGGTGAGGCCGCCAACCGTGGCAATGGCGCGATAGAGGCTCATGCCCCGCTTATGGCAGAGGCCGGGCTGAACGGGAAGTCGCGGAGTACAAGGCAACCACCCGCCGAATCCGATTGACGCAGGCGAAATCCGCGATAGCCTCCATATCCAGGGTTGTGCAAAGGCTCAGAATCCAGCGGGGGATGCCATGTCACACCGTTTCCGTCAGCAAACCACTCTTTCAGGCATCGACCGGCGCCTGCTGCTGCAAGCCTTGCCGGCTTCGCTGCTCGGCGCGACATTTATCCGGCCAGCCGCCGCCCGGGATATCGGCCTGCGTTTTGGCGACATTTTCCCCGATGTAATCTACCGCGATCCCAGCGGCGAAAAGCGCAGCATCCATCAATTGTCCGGCACGATCAGCTTTGTCTATCTCTGGGCCTCATGGTGTCCGATCTGTGCTGACGATCTGGTCAATATGGAATGGTATTACAAGAAATATAAGGACAATCCGAAATTCAGCCTGGTGCTGCTGAACCTGCTGGACGCCTATGACAAGGGAGTTGCCTGGGCCGGGCGGCGCTTCACCATGCCGTTTTCCGATTCCGGCATGGCGGCAAAACCGCCTGTGGCAGCGGTGCCGGGCGGCAGCTACGGCTTCCCGAATTTCACGCCGCAATTTTTTATCCTGAACGGCGCATGCGAGATTGTGCATGCCACCGCCAGCCGGCGGAATGGCGGCAACGATGCCTTGCAGGTGCTGGAGCGTGAGCTGAAAATCGCCTGAAAGCCGGCTCAGGCGAAGCGGTAGCTATCCATCGACAGGGCGCCGAATTCCATTGAGCTATGCAGCCGCTCGGCCGGCTGGTCCGGGCTGGCGGCGCCAAGCGCCACAAAGAGCGGCAGGAAATGCTCGTCGGTGGGATGGTTGCGCTGCGCTTCCGGCGCCAGGCGGCGATAGTCCAGCATATCCTGGTCGCGACGCTGGGTTAGGGCTTCATAGACCCAATCGGCAAAGCCGCTGGCCCAGGGCTGCACCGGGGCGGCGGCACCGCGGCGATCCAGTTCGCGCAGGTTATGGGTCAGCGAACCCGAGGCCATCACAAGCACACCCTGCTGGCGCAGCGGTCGCAACGCCTGGCCGAGCGCATAATGATGTGCCGGATCACGCGCCGACTGCACCGAAAGCTGTAGCACCGGGATATCGGCGGCGGGGAAACCGAGCAGCAAGGGTGTCCAGGCGCCATGGTCCAGACCCTGGCCGGCATCGGTGGCTGCCTGAAAGCCGGCGGCCTGGAGCAAGGCGGCGATCTCGGCCGCCAGCGCCGGATCGCCCGGCGCGGGATACTGCAATTGATAAAGCGGCGCCGGAAAACCGTAGAAATCGTGGATGGTCTGCGGCTTTTGTGCAGCGCCCAGGCGCGGCTCGGCGGTTTCCCAATGCGCCGAAACCGCCAGGATGGCGCGCGGCTTTTGCGGCACCGCCTGGCTCAGGCCCAACAGAAAACGATGCGCCGGCGAATCGACCAGGGCCGTGGTGGGGGCGCCATGGCTGATGAACAGGCTGGGCAAAGCAAACATCGGTTTTCCTCGCGGCTGATTAGAGCTTGATGACATCATATTGATGCACTACGCCGAGGTAAATTTGGTCTTCGGGAAGGAGCGCGGCGCAGCGCGTAGTGGGACTACGGGCAAGCCGCGCGACGCACCCGAAGGCCAAATTTACCCGGCCCGCAGGGTTTCGTCTGGAGGCGGCATCCACGTCGTCGAAACGCTTGCAGGTACCGCAAGGTACCTGCTTGCGCGCTTCTCCTAGTGGGCTACCGCCTCCAGACGAAACGTAGTGCATCAATATGATGTCATCACGCTCTAGCTATCAGCTAACGCGCAAGCGGGCTGGCGGCAAGCGCCGCGAGGCAACCGTGGCTTATGGATTTACTCCGGCTGCAAATGGCCGAGATTGCGGAAGCCATGCGCTGTGGCGGTTTCCGGCCTGGCGGCGAACAGGCCGACAAACCAGGCCCGCAGGCCGGCAAGCAGGTCTTGCATCGCCTCGGCGCGCAACTGGCGGGCGCGGGCGACATAACGGTCGTTGGTCTCAAAATAAATCCGGTTCATGGCTGACCTCCTTGTTGGGGTGCCTGTCTGGGGGTGGCAAGACGATTTATACCGCATTGCAACATCGGAAATAATATGGATAATTTTCAGCAATTAATGAACCACAGGACTTAATCCCATGGATAAGCTGGCCGAGATGGAGTGTTTCCTGCGCGTGGTGGATAGCGGCGGCTTTTCCGCTGCCGCCGCCAGCCTGCATATGACGCCTTCGGCGGTATCGAAACAGATCGCCCGGCTGGAAGACCGGCTTGGCGCCCGGCTGCTGCAACGCACCACAAGGCGCATCAGCCTGACCCATGAAGGGCGCGGCTATTACGATCAGGCGCGCGAGATTGTGGCCGATATCGAGGCCATGGAGGCCGGCATCGGCGGCGCCGAGCGCGAGCCGCGCGGCCTGTTGCGGGTGAATGTGGCGCATGGCTTCGGCATGGCGCAGATTGTGCCGCTGATCCCGGATTTCTGCGCCCGCTATGGCCAGGTGGAAGTGCAGCTCAAATTCTCCGACCGCATCGTTGACCTGATGGCCGAAGGCGATGATGTGGGCATCCGCCTGGGCAACCTGCGCGACGAGGGCCTGGTGGCGCGGCGGCTGGGCGCGCATACCCGCATGATCTGCGCCGCACCGGCCTATCTGGCGCGCCATGGTACGCCGCTCACCCCGGCCGATCTGGCCGAGGGCCATCGTGCCGTGCTGAGCACCAATGTGCCGTTGATCAACAATTGGCCGCTCGTGCAGCCGGATGGCAGCGTGCGCATGACCATGCTGCCGGGCGTGGTGTCATCCGATAGCGGCGATGCGCTCTACCGCCTGGTGCTGGCCGGCCTGGGCATCGGCTATACGGCGGATTTTCTGGTGCATCAGGCGATCCGCCAGGGCGAGCTGGTGCCGATCCTGCGGGAATATCTGGCGCCGCAGAGCTGGGCCATCCACGCGGTTTACCCGGCGCGCAAACACCTGGCCGCCAAGGTGCGCCGCTTTGTCGATTTCCTCGCCGAGCGCTTCACGCCGCAGGCGCCCTGGCAGCTAGGCTAGCGTATTGGCAATCTCCAGCAACCGCGCCACCTCGGCCTCGGTCTTGTCGAAGGCGCAGACAAAACGGCACAGCGAGCCATCATCGCTCCAGGGATGAAACAGGATGCCGGCGGCCTGGAAAGCCTGGCGCAATGGCTCGGGCAGCACCACAAACACCTCATTGGCCTGCACCGGATAGGCGATGCTGACCCCGGGCAGGGCGGCCAGGCCATCGGCCAGTTGCAGCGCCCGCGCATTGGCATTCCGCGCCAGCCGCAGCCAGAGATCGTTATCCAGCATGGCGGCAAGCTGCGCCGACAGGAAACGCATCTTGGAAAACAGATGCCCGGCGCGTTTGCGGCGGAACAGGAAACTATCGGCCAGGCCCTTATCCAGCGCCGGCTTGAAGAACACCACCGCCTCGGCCGCCAGCGCGCCATTCTTGGTGGCACCGAAACTGAGCACATCCACGCCGGCACGCCAGGTCAGATCGGCGGCAGACGCATTCAGCGACACGATGGCATTGGCAAAGCGCGCGCCGTCCATATGCACATGCAGGCCATGCTGCTGCGCCAGCCCGGCCAGCGCGGCCACTTCCGCCGGGCTGTAGACCGTGCCGGCCTCGGTGGCCTGGGTCAGGCTGAGCGCGCTGGGCTGCGGATGATGCTGCGTGCCGCGCCAGCCCATGCCAAGCGCACGTTCCAGCGCCTCGCTGTCGATCTTGCCATTGGCGCCCCCGAGCGCCACCAGCTTGGCGCCGCTGGTGAAAGCTTCCGGCGCGTTGCATTCATCCACCTGGATATGGCTTTCCTGGTGGCAATAGATGGCGCCATAGGGCGGGCAGAGCGCGGCCAGCGCCAGGGCATTGGCGGCAGTGCCGGTGGCAACCGGAAACACCCGGCATTCGGTTTCGAACAGGGCCGAAAACCGCGCATCCAGATCATGGCTGATCTGATCCGCACCATAAGAGGCAACATTGCCGCTATTGGCGGCCTGTAGGGCGGCAAAAATCTCCGGCGCGGCACCGGCCACATTGTCGGAACGGAAATCCATGATGCGAAGCCTCAATCGATATGCAGCGCCAGCGGCGAGAAACTCTTGCCATCGGCTTGGGGAAGGAAAGCGGCCGGCGCCGAGGCACCGGCAGTGGTGACAGCGGAAATCAGCCAGATCAGCGCCGGCTCATGGATCATCGCTGCATCGGTGGCGGAAGGTTCGGCCCAGCCATCGGGATGGCTGTGCCAATGGCCCAGCAGATATTCCTGCCCGCCTGTCTCACGCAGCGCGCGGCGCAGGCGGATCTGCGTGCCGGGATCGATCTCGAAGCTTCGCTCTGGCTGCTCGGCCACATTCGGCGCCGGCACAATGCGGGTGACGGCGGCATCCACCCCCACCAGCAGGGCGCAGGCTTCCAGCGGATAGGCCGCCTGGGCCAACGCGGCAAGCTCGGCGGCACAGGCCTGCGGCAACAGCAGCGCTTGCATCAGCGCTCGATCTGGATGGTGAGCTGGCCGATCGGGTTCAGGGTCTGGCCATGCAGGGCAAACAAGCGCTCGGTGCCATCGGCCAGCCGCACGCGCAGGATGATGCGTTCGCCGCTGGCAAAAACATCGGCCACCCGGCTGTTGCGCGGCAGGTTCAGCACCTGCTCGGCCAGCATGGCGGGTGCAGCCGGCGCCGGCACCAGCTTGGCCGCCGTGGTTTCCGCCGCCCGGCGTTGTGGCACGCCGGTCACCATCGCCACGATCACCGCCAGCAACATGGCCACGAACAGCACACTCAAGCCGATGACGAGCGGCTTCAGCCAGCGTAATCTGGGGTCAGTCTCCTGCTCATCAACTGCCATGTCGTGTCTGATCCCATTCCTATCAACACCGGGTCCATCAATGCCGCGCCGCCGGTGCCGCCCGAACGGGCAGGCGCCAGACTCGACCGCTATCTGGCCGAGGCACTGGACTTTTCCCGGTCGCGGCTGAAAGCCCTGATCGAGCAGGGCCATGTCCGGCTGGGCGATGCGACGATAGCCGACCCCTCGCACAAGATCAAACCGGGCGATGTGTATCAACTGCATGCGCCAGAAGCCGCCAGCGCCGAGCCATTGGCGCAGGACATGCCGCTCAATGTGGTGTTCGAGGATGCGCATCTGATCGTGATCGACAAGCCAGCCGGCCTGGTGGTGCATCCGGCACCGGGCAACCCGGACCACACGCTGGTGAATGCCCTGCTGCATCATTGCGGCGACAGCCTGGCCGGCATCGGCGGCGTGAAGCGCCCCGGCATCGTACACCGCATTGACAAGGACACTTCCGGCCTGCTGGTGGCGGCCAAGACCGATGCCGCGCATCATGGCCTGGCGGAGCTGTTTGCCCGCCATGACATCGAGCGCGAATACCAGGCGCTGGTCTGGGGCCTGCCCAATCCGCTGCAAGGCCGCATCGAAGGCGCCATCGGCCGCGACCCGCGCGACCGCAAACGCATGGCGGTGCGCGGCGACAACACCACCGCCCGCAATAGCAAACCAGCCGTGACACATTATGCCGTAGAGCGGACCTTCCGCGATGCTGCGGGCCAGCCCTATGCGGCGCTGATCCGCTGCCGGCTGGAAACCGGCCGCACACATCAGATCCGCGTGCACCTCACCAGCAAGGGCCATGCCCTGGTGGGTGATCCGGTTTATGGCCGGGCGCGCAGCCTGAAAGCATTGAAGCTGGGCGGCGCGGCGCGCGATGCCCTGGCGGGTTTCCAGCGCCAGGCATTGCATGCCGCCAGCTTGGGCTTTGTGCACCCGGTAACCGGCGCTGATTTACGCTTTGAAAGCCCGCTGCCGGCAGATTTCGCCGACTTGCTGGCGGCCCTCACGGCAGGCTGAATGCCTGGCGCATGGCCTGCTTCAGTGCCGCCAGAGCCTCAGCCCGCACCGCCGCATTGGCGCCACCGCTGACTCCGAGTGTGCGGCATTGCGCCAGGGCCTTGGGTGCATCGGCATTTGGCCGGCCATCGGGACCGGCAGTCTTGATGCCGGAGGTCTGCTCCACCCAACTCAGATCCGCCTGCTGGACAAAAAAGCATTTGCTCCAGTTCTCACCATTCGCCTGGCTCCAGGGCGGCGCGCTGCCATCCCAGCCATGCTGGGCACCGGGATAGATCATGGTTTCAAGCTTGGCGCCGGCGGCTTTCAGCGCTGTGGCAATAATCATGCAGTTTTCGGTGCCGACATAGGTATCCGCCGCCCCCATCAGCATCAGGATCGGCGCTCCGGTGGTGCGCGTATCATAATAATGTGTGTCGCAACCCGGATAAAATGGCACATGCAGCGCAAAGCGCGGCCCGTTTCGGGCATGGCGCTCGGCCATCAGGTGCAGCGCAGCACGCAAGGCCACGCTGCCGCCCTTGGAAAAGCCGGCAATGCCAATGCGCGCCGGATCAAGCCGCGGATGCTGTGCCGCCAGTTTCAGCGCATTGAAGGCATCATTGAGCATGTCATTGGTGCTCACCGTGCTCTGATCCGCGACGGTGCTTTTCACCCCGCGCGGGGTGAAACTATCCGGCACAATCGAGGCCACGCCCATGGCGCTGAATTCCCGCGCATAGGCATATTCCCTGGCATCGGTAACGCCGCCACTGCCATGGATCAGCAGCATGGCCGGCAGCCTTGTGCCGGCAGGCGCTTCAGGCAAAAACAATTCGGCAGTCACACTAACCGGGCCGCTGCGCGACGGGCTGGTGAAACTGAGGCTTTCCTTGCTCACCGCCACCTGCGCCTGGGCCGCACCGGCCCAAATCTGCGCCATCAGCAATACCGCGCCACCGGCGACGATATTCCTTATACGCATGGCACCCTCCCGCCGCCATCTCAACCATCCTGGCGGATTATAGCGGAAATATCGGCAATGCTACGGTAGACTAACAAAGCAATGTCAGACGATACCGCTGCCTCCCTGTCCCTGGTCGATCCGCGTCTGCGCCGCCTGCTGGCCTATTGGCTCGACCGGCGCGGCAAACGCGCCATGCCGGCACGTGGCGATATCGATCCGCTGGATTTTGCCTATCTGCTTGGTTCGATCATGCTGGTGGATGTGCTGCCGCAGCCTGGCGGCGATTTCCGGTTCCGCTACCGGGTTTATGGCGTGGATGCCGTGGCGCATAGCGGCATGGACCTGACCGGCCGCTATACCGAGGATTTTCCTGGTGCCGAATTTGCCGCCAAGCTGAAGCAAAGCTATACCAATCTGGTGCAGGGCGGCGTGCCGCGCCGGGTGCAGCGGCGGGAATATAATGATGGCCGCTATTACGAGCTGGAGGGCCTGCTGCTGCCGCTGGGCGATGCGGCGGGCATCAACATGATCCTGGTCGGCATGGCTTTCGGCCCCTGGATGATGGGTATTGCCCCGCCACAGGCCTGATTCCTGCGCCTGAATCGCCCAGGATGTGACGCGGATCAAGGTTTTGGCATTCGGGCAGGCGCAGGCTGGAGGTGCCGCAATTCCGCCGCATTCGCCCGCTCAGATATTGAATATGGCACGACCCGATACCACATCCACGACAACGCCCGGGGACAACCCGGCCGGGGGAGTTGATACCACCATGTCACGCAGCCTTGTTTTACCTTCCATATCCGCCGATGGCGGGCTGACCCGCTATCTGTCCGAAATCCGCCGCTTTCCCATGCTGGCGCCGGAAGAGGAATTCATGCTGGCAAAGGCCTGGCGTGAGCGTGAAGACGTGGAGGCGGCGCATAAGCTGGTGACCAGCCATCTGAGGCTGGTGGCCAAGATCGCCATGGGGTATCGCGGCTATGGCCTGCCGCTGGGCGAGCTGATCGCCGAGGGTAATATCGGCATGATGCAGGCGGTGAAGCGCTATGACCCGGATCGGGGTTTCCGCCTCTCCACTTATGCCATGTGGTGGATTCGCGCCTCGATCCAGGAATATATCCTGCGCTCCTGGTCGCTGGTGAAAATCGGCACCACCGCCGCGCAGAAGAAGCTGTTTTTCAACCTGCGCCGCATCCGCGGCCAGATGAAGGCGATTGATGGCGGCCAGCTTACGCCCGAGCAGGTGGAAGCCATCGCCACCCAGCTGGATGTGGCGCGCGAGGAGGTGATCTCGATGGATCGCCGCCTGGCCGGCCCGGATAGCAGCCTGAATGCGCCGTTGCGTGGCGACGAAGACGGCGATGCGCAATGGCAGGACTGGCTGGTGGATGAAACCCCGAGCCAGGAAACCCGGCTGGCTGAAGGCCAGGAATTTGCCGCCCGCAACAAGTTGCTCGGCAGCGCCATGGCCACGCTCAACGAGCGCGAACGCGATATCCTGGTCCAGCGCCGACTGATTGACGAGCCGGCGACTTTGGAAGACCTGTCAGCGCGCTACAATATCAGCCGCGAACGGGTGCGCCAGATCGAAGTACGGGCCTTCGAAAAGGTGCAGAAGGCGGTGCGCGAAGCCGCGATCCGCGACGGCATCAGCCCAACGCCGTAATCAATGCAGACGGCGCGGCATTTCCCGCGCCGCTGCGCCGAGAGCGGCATCCAGATCGGTTTCCGCCTCATCCATCCAATCGGCCTTTAGCTCGGCTGCCGCGGTGCTATCCGACGCCTGCTGTGCGGCGGCATGGTATTCGCCATGGCGGCGAATGGCGCCGCCCAATGCCTGGGCCAGATGGCGCAGCACATAGATATCACGCTCGCGCCAATCGCCGCTCTGTTCGGCACGCTCGCAGCAGAACATCGCGGTTGGCTGGTTGCTGCTATCCACCAGCAAAAGATCGAGGCGGTTTTGCAGCTTGCTGCCATCACCGGCCAAGGCCGGCGCCGCATCGGTGGCGGTGGCACCCAGACCATCTCTGGCCGCCTTGAGGTAAATCGCCGCCTCGGTTTGCGGGATCACCCGGCCCTGACTGAAGCCACCTTGCGTCGTATCAAACTGGCGCTGGCAGATCATGGCGCCATCCTCGTCAAACAGCCAGATGCCGGCGCGGGCGGCTTGCGCCGCTTCCACCGCATCAAGGCAGATGGCTTCGCACAGATCGTCGATATCCGCCATGCTGAGCTGTTCGTCCTGGGCTTGCTGAGTTCTGAGCATCGCTGCGCAACTTCCTACGGTTAAGCGGGCTGTTGCACGACAATCTAAAGGCCAGGCGACGGAACAAAAGTTAGCATCCGGTTATACGGATTAATTTAGGGTCATACCGGCAATTGCTGCGCGAAAGCCGCGCCGCTGGTTCAGCAGCGGCGGGCAATGCGACGAAATATGCGCGGCGAAACAACGCCGTATCGAATCAATCCTCGAACGGGTCTTTCATCAGGATGGTGTCATCCCGTTCCGGGCTGGTGGAGAGCAAGGCCACCGGCGCACCGATCAGTTCTTCGATGCGGCGGACATACTTCACGGCTTCGCCCGGCAATTGGGTCCAGGATCGTGCGCCGCGCGTCGAATCCTGCCAGCCTTCCATGGTTTCGTAGATCGGCCGCGCCGCCGCCTGCTCGGCCATGCCGGAGGGGAAATAATCCAGCCGCTTGCCATTCAGTTCATAGCCGATGCAGAGCTTCACTTCCTTCAAGCCATCCAGCACATCCAGCTTGGTCAGCGCGATGCCATGGATGCCATTGAGCTTCACGGTCTGGCGCACCAGCACGGCATCGAACCAGCCGCAGCGCCGCTTGCGCCCGGTGACCACGCCGAATTCATGGCCCTTCTCGCCGAGCCATTGACCAATCTCGTCGGTCAGTTCGGTGGGAAACGGGCCTTCGCCAACCCGCGTGGTATAGGCTTTGACGATGCCGAGGATGTAATTCAGCGCACCCGGGCCAAGGCCGGAACCGGCCGAAGCCTGGCCGGCCAGGGTGTTGGACGAGGTGACAAACGGATAAGTGCCGTGATCAACATCCAGCAGCGAGCCTTGCGCACCTTCAAACAGAATCCTTTTGCCGGCGCGGCGCATCTCGTCAAGCTCGGCCCAGGCCGGCACGGCATAGGGCAGCACGCCCAGCGCCACTTCCTCAAGCTGCTTGAGCAATTCGGCACGATCCACCACCGGCGCGCCCAGGCCTTTGCGCAGCGCATTGTGATGCGCCAGCAGGCCGTCCACCTTACGCTCCAGCATCGGCCTGTCAGCTAGGTCGCAAACCCGGATGGCGCGGCGGCCGATCTTGTCCTCATAGGCCGGGCCGATGCCGCGCCGTGTGGTGCCGATCTTCACCCCGGCATCCACCGCATCCTCGCGCAGACCATCCAGTTCGCGATGCAGCGGCAGGATCAGCACGGCGTTATCAGCCAGCTTGAGGGTTTCGGGCGAAATCGCCACGCCCTGGCCGCGCAGCTTCTCGATCTCGGCCAGCAGTGCCCATGGGTCCACCACCACGCCGCTGCCGATCACCGACAATTTGCCTGGCCGCACAATGCCCGAAGGCAGCAGCGACAGCTTGTAGGTGACGCCATCAATCACCAGGGTATGACCGGCATTATGGCCACCCTGAAACCGCACCACGGCATCGGCGCGCAAGGACAACCAGTCAACAATCTTGCCCTTGCCCTCGTCGCCCCACTGGGCGCCCACCACAACTACATTGCTCATCGGAAAATCCTTACGCTGAGACGGCGCAGACGGTCTGACCGTCCCACCAATGGGTGCAATTCGCCTGTTTTGCCGCCTGCTGCGGCTGGTTTTGCTCCGGTTCCAGCGCCGCCCAGGTGCTGTAACCTTCAGCACGCAGCCGCGCCGCCACGGCATGGCTGGTGCCGAATGGCAGATAAAGCAACGGCTTGGCCGGCATCGCCGGCAGGCCGCGCATCACGCTGTCCAGGTAAAGCGTGAAGCCGGTGGCGGTTTCGCCGCCCGGGGTGACATAACGCCCGCCACGCCCCAATTCGCCGCGCACATTGCGGGCAAACAGCGTGTAGCTGATGCCGGTATGATACTCGAACCCGCGGAATTCGCCGGGATCAAGCGTGAGCAGCAAATCCGGCGCTGCCGCAGCCACTTCCGCCACCAGGCGATCCAGATCGGCAACGATGGCGGCGGCGGCATCTGATAGCTGCATCGCCTTGAGACCCTGGATCGCCGCCGGGGCCGGGCCGGCCAGCGCCAGCAGGCGCAGCAGATCAGGCCCGGCCGCGCCGGCAGCGGCCTTCAATTCAGCCGCATCCTTGCGATCCAGCGCACGGCGCGCCGCCTTGGCCTGGCGCGGCTCCAGGCCATGCGCCGCCATGATGGCCGGCGCCAGCAAAGGCTGGGTGATATCCAGCGACAGATGCTTCACGCCGAGCCGGGCCACGGCTTCGGCGGCCAGCAAAGCCACTTCCACATCGGCGGCCAGGGCCGCCGCACCGATCAGTTCAAAACCGGCCTGGGCGAATTGCCGCTCGGGTCGCAATTGTGTGCCGCGCACCCGCAGCACCTGGCCGGCATAGGCCAGCCGCAGCGGGCGCGGCGCCAGTTTCAGCCGGCTGCCGGCAATACGCGCCACTTGCAGGGTGATATCGGTGCGCAGGCCCATCATGCGCTGCGATACCGGGTCCATCACCCGGAACATCTGGCCGGCCAGATCCTGGCCCGAGCCGGCCAGCAAGGTTTCCTCAAACTCGATCAGCGGCGGCTTGACCCGGGCATAGCCTTGCGCGGCAAAACTGCCCAGCAGGCTTTCCGAAGCAAATGCCTCCCAATCGGCGCGCGGCGGCAGCACATCGCGCAGGCCGGCCGGCAGCAGCGCGAGCGACTGTTCTTCCACCATCTCGGCGGCCTTGGCGCGCGTCTTGGGAGCCATCTCTCTGCCGCCTTACCGGTTCTTGAAACTGGGTTTGCGCTTCTCGGCGAAGGCGGCCATGCCTTCTTTCTGGTCCTCGAAAGCAAAGGTGGAATGGAACACCCGGCGCTCAAACCGCACACCCTCGCTGAGCGTGGTTTCATAGGCGCGGTTGACCGCTTCCTTGGCGATCATCACCACCGGGCGCGACAATTCAGCGATTCGGCTGGCCGCCTTGATCGCCTCATCCAGCAATTGCTCCTTCGGCACCACACGGCTGACCAGGCCGGCGCGCTCGGCTTCCGCCGCATCCATCATGCGGCCGGTGAGGCACATTTCCATCGCCTTGGATTTGCCGACAAAGCGGGTCAGGCGCTGGGTGCCGCCGGCGCCCGGGATGGTGCCGAGATTGATCTCAGGCTGGCCGAATTTGGCGTTATCCGCCGCCAGGATAAAATCGCACATCATGGCCAATTCGCAGCCGCCGCCCAGAGCAAAGCCGGCCACTGCAGCGATCACCGGCTTGCGGCAGCGCGTAACCCGCTCCCAGCCGGCGGTGATGAAATCGCTGCTGTAAACGTCGATATAGCTCTTGTCCTTCATCTCCTTGATATCGGCGCCGGCCGCGAAGGCCTTTTCCGACCCGGTGATGACCATGCAGCCGATGCCGTCATCGGCCTCGAACTTATCCACAGCATCCGACAATTCAGCCATCAACTGGGCACAGAGTGCGTTCAGCGCCTGCGGCCGGTTCAGGGTGATCAGGCCCACCGGGCCGCGCGTTTCCACCAGGATCATTTCGTAGCTCATCGTTCTTCCCTTATTTGACTGCTTTTATTGGCGCGGCGTCAGTTCAAAACGCACGGTCAGCGCGCCACCCGGATGACTGATCTCCAGCCGCAGGATTTCCGCCTCGCGCTGGAACCGGGTTTCCGACAGGCTCTGCCAGCCAAGCTGCGGCAGGGTCTGGGCATAAAAAGCCAGCACGGCATTGCGCGTCACATTGCCACGTGCCTCGGCGGTCAGGATACGGCCGGTCGGCTTGTCAAACACCAGCGCCGCAGCGCGGTCTTCCACCAGGCCCGGCATCACCGGCACATCCTCTGCCACCGAGAGGAAAATATCCGCCGCAAAAGCTGTGGAAACGCCGAAAATGGTTGCAAAAAAACCCGCCGGCGCGCCCCCGGACAAAGCGAGGCATACGGCCAGCGCCAGGGCGGAACGGGATGTCCGGCCGGGACACGACATGCGGCGGACCATGCCAGTTCAGCGCCGGTTTGGAAAGAGCCGGCGGGGTGGGGAATCGGCCTGAATCCGCCCTGGCTGGCCTACTTCTGGCAATGGCCGCAGAAGAAGGTGGAGCGGCCGGATTGCACAATGCGCTTGATCGGGCGCTGGCAGGCATGGCAGGGCTGGTCTTCGCGGTCATAGACCCGGAACCGGGTCTGGAAATAGCCCAGTTCGCCATTGGTCTGCACATAATCGCGCAAGGAGGAACCACCGGCCTCAACCGCTTCCAGCAGCACATCCTTGATCGCCGGCACCAGCTTTTCCAGCCGCTTTGGCGCCACCGAACCGGCCAACCGCTCGGGGTGAATCCCAGCACGATAGAGCGCTTCCGAAACATAGATATTGCCTAGGCCGGCCACCACGCGCTGATCCAGCAGGGCCGCCTTCATCGGCGTGCGTTTGCCATGCAGGGCGGCAATCAGCACTGCCGGGGTGAAGGCATCATCCAGCGGTTCCGGCCCGATATTGCCGAGCAGCTTATGGCCGGCCAGGGCCGGGGCTTCGATCAGATCCATCATGCCGAAGCGGCGGGCATCGTTGAAGGTGACCGACCAGCCATCATCGGTGCCGAAGATCACATGGTCATGCGGGCCGATATCATTCGGCCAGCCCTGGCGGATCACCATGCGGCCCGACATGCCGAGATGGATCAGCCAGACCAGGCCACCGGAAAGCCGCAACAGGATGTATTTGGCGCGGCGCTCCAGCGCCTCCACCTGCCGATCCCGGATACGAGCGGCGAAATCGGCCGGCAGCGGAAAACGCAGATCGGGCCGCCGCGCCTCGATGCGGGTGATGCGCCGGTCCTGCAATTTGAGGGCAAGGCCGCGCCGGGTGGTTTCGACTTCGGGCAATTCAGGCATGCGGCTCTGTCTATACCGCGCAGGGCCGGTTTCGGCTATGGTTTGCGGCCATGACCCAGGATCAGCAAAGCGGGCCGCAGAGCAGCGGCGAAACCCATTTCGGCTTCACCCAGGTGCCCGAGGCAGACAAGGTGCGCCTGGTGCGCCAGGTGTTTGAAAGCGTGGCGCCGCGCTACGACCTGATGAACGACCTGATGTCGGCTGGCGTGCACCGCTTGTGGAAAAACGCCATGGTGGAGTGGCTTGATCCGCGCGGCGTCCTCACCGTGCTGGACATGGCCGGCGGCACCGGCGATATCGCCTTCCGCATCCATGACCGTGCGCCGGAGGCGCAAATCCTGGTGGCCGATATCAATGCCGCCATGCTGGGCCAGGGCCGCAGCCGCGCCATCGATCAGGCACGGCTCGACCGCCTGTCCTGGGCCTGCATGAATGCTGAGAGCCTGCCGCTGCCGGATCGTTGCGTGGATGCCTATACCATCGCTTTCGGCATCCGCAATGTCACCCATATCGAGCAGGCCCTGGCCGAAGCCTGGCGCGTACTGAAGCCGGGCGGTCGTTTCCTGTGCCTGGAATTCTCGGCCGTGAGCAATCCTGCCCTGGCCAAATTCTACGATCTTTATTCCTTCCAGCTATTGCCGCGCATCGGCCAGATTGTGGCGCAAGACGGCGATTCGTATCGCTATCTGGTGGAGAGCATCCGGCGCTTCCCCAATCAGGAAAATTTCGCCGAAATGATCCGCGCTGCCGGCTTCGGCCAGGTGAAATACCGCAATCTTTCCGGCGGCATCGCCGCGATGCATTCGGGCTGGCGGCTCTGATGCCGGGCGGTTTGCGCCATCTCGGCCGGTTCTTTGAGATCGGCCGCATCCTGGCGCGGCATGATGCCCTTTTCATGCTGCGCGAGGCGCCTTTGCCGCCGATGCTGAAAGCCGGCATGGCCGTGTTCCAGGGGCTGTTCGGCCGGCGCCTGCCCGACTTGCGGCCGGGTGAAAGACTGGCCAATGCCATGGCCGAATTGGGGCCGAGTTTCATCAAGCTGGGGCAAATCCTGAGCGTGCGGCCTGATCTGGTGGGGCCGGAACTGGCGGAAGATCTTGGCCGGCTGCGCGACAAGCTGCCGCCCTTTGCCTGGAGCGAGGCCAAGGCGAGCATCGAGACCGAATTGGGCGGTCGGCTGGATGACCTGTTTGTTGGCTTCGAGCCTGAGCCGGTGGCAGCGGCCAGCGTGGCGCAGGTGCATTTTGCCGAAGCAGCGGATGGCAGCAAGTTGGCGGTGAAAGTGCTGCGGCCCGGCGTGGAAGCGGCTTTCGCCCGCGACCTGGCCTTATTCGCCTGGCTTGCCGATCTGAGCGAAGACTGCCTGCCCGGCATGCACCGGCTGCGGCCGCGCGCCGTGGTGCAGGCGATTGCCGCCCAGGTGGCGATTGAGATGGATCTGCGCCTGGAAGCCGCTGCGGCTTCTGAAATCGCCGATAATTTCCGCGACGATGCCGACCTGCTGGTGCCGCGCCCGGACTGGAACCGCACCGCGCGCCGGGTGCTGACGCTGCAACGTATTGCCGGCATTCCGATTGAAGACCGTGCCGCCCTGCTGGCTGCCGGCCATGACCTGCCGCGACTGGCCGAGCGCGTGATCCAGGTGTTTCTGCGCCAGGCCCTGCGCGACGGCTATTTCCACGCCGACATGCATCATGGCAACCTGTTTGTTGGCGAGAATGGCCGGCTGGAACTGGTTGATTTTGGCATCATGGGCCGCATCGACATGCCGACCCGTCGCTTCATGGCCGAAATGCTGGGCGCCTTCCTGGCCGGCGACTGGCGCCGCGCCGCCGAAGTGCATATCGAGGCCGGCTATGTGCCGCTTGATCCGGCCAATGGGCGCACCGTGGAGGCTTTTGCCCAGGCCTGCCGTTCCATCGGTGAACCGATCCTGGGCAAGCCGGTGACGGAAATTTCCATCGGCCGCCTGCTGGCGCAGCTGTTCCAGATCACCGAAACCTTCGGCATGCGCACCCAGCCACATCTGCTGCTGCTGCAAAAAACCATGGTGACGGTGGAAGGTGTGGCGCGCAGCCTGGATGAGACTGTGAATTTCTGGGAAGCCTCGCGCCCGGTGGTGCTGGCCTGGGCGGCCGAGCATATGGGGCCGGAAGCGCAAATCCGCGACGCCATACTAAATAGCATGGCCAGCTTGCGCCGCCTGCCCAAGCTGCTGGACCGGCTGGAGGCGGCTGACGAGCCGCGGCCGGTTATTGAGCAAGCCCCAGACCGCAAACTGCATTGGCTGCTCGGCCTCATCGCCGTGCTGCTGGCAGCAAACCTGCTGCTGGATTGAGGCAACAAAAAAGGGGCGGATTGCGCCGCCCCTTTTCGTCAGTTGTGTGGTCAGCTCAGAAGGTCAGGTTGACACCG
The DNA here is from genome assembly GCF_017994015.1 of Ferrovibrio sp. Taxonomy (GTDB): domain Bacteria; phylum Pseudomonadota; class Alphaproteobacteria; order Ferrovibrionales; family Ferrovibrionaceae; genus Ferrovibrio. Next base: position 24,861 of record NZ_JAGOLP010000001.1, read on the forward strand.
AGCACGCCGAAATTGGCCTTTGATTCATTGGCCCGCACCGCATTGCCATCGGTGTATTCATAGGTGCCGGCGCCGCCATAAAGCTTGATGCCGGTGGCCAGCATGTAGCTGACGCCAAGCTGCAAAATCTCGGCCTTGTCGTCGGCCAGGCCGGCTTCCTCGCCCTTGGCATGCCAGTAATCGCCACCCACGCCAATCGATCCGGGCTGGCTGCCATTGGTGGTGTAGAGGAAACCAACAATATAGGAGCGGCGGTCGATGGTGCTGGTGACTTCTTCCGACTTGTAGCCGCCGCCAACGCCGACAGTGGAGCCGCCGCCCAGGGCATAGGTGACCTGGGAACCGGCCTGCCAGCCATTCAGCCGCGCCTGACCTGCGGTGCCGGCATTGGTGGCGGTGTTGATGCCAACGCTTTCAATACGGGTGCTGACATAACCGGCCGACAGCGCGACCGTGAAATCACCGAACGATTCGATATAATTGGCGGCCACATTGTAGTGGTTGCGCACCGAGCCATTCACCGTGTTGCTGAAGCCGGCATCGCAATTGGTGATGTTGCCGGCAGCCGCGAACTGGCCACCGCCATTATTGTAATCCTGGCAGCCATCCGGCACGTATGAGACGCCGAGTTGCAGGCCCTTGCCAGCCTTGGAGCCGAAATAGCGGTTCGACGAGGTGTAGATATTGATACCCTCGGCATCGTTGCCGTGATTGGCGAACCACATCGAAGTGGGGCCGGCACGGTTATTGGTCGGCACCACGAAGGGCGCATTTTCCGATGTCGCCGTGGAGATGTTGTCCTGGCCCGGCAATGTAGTGTTGGGCGAGAAATACTGCATCTTGGCCGCCACGCGGTCGGTCGAACCGACCTCGACCTTGCCCATGTCGTTTTCAAACCAGAGATAGCTCTCGTCGATCTGATCGCCGTCGCTGGCGGCTTCCAGCTCGACGCGGCCGCCAACCCGCAGGCCATTATCCAGCACGGCACGGAGGTTGAACCAGATTTCGGCATTCGGGCCGCCAAAGGTGGCGGTTGATTTGTCGGTCTGGGCCGAGCCGGTCACCTTGTCGCGGTCCTGCACCTTGAAGGTGCGGGTCATGTAACCGCCAACAGTGACGCCAAGCGGTTCGGCCTTGACCTGGGCGAAGGCGTTGTCTGCCAGCATCAGGCCGGCGGCGGCAACCAGGGCGGTTTGTAAAAGCAGGGAGGATTTCATCGGGGGCTCCGGATTTACGATACGCAGGGAAGATGGGAAAGCGTGGCGTAAAAGGGAAGCGGGCAGGTCACGGCCCTGTGATCATGAACACGCGAGCAGCAGTTTTGATCCGTGAACTGAAAAAGTGATCAGGCCAATTATCGGCCTCAAAAGGCATTCCGGCCAAAGAAGATACGGCTCTGACAAAAGAAAAGGGGCAGGTTGCCCTGCCCCTTTCCACTAACCGATCCGAAGGATCGAATTAGAACACCAGGTTCACACCCAGCAGACCGAAATTGGCCTTGGTGTCGCCAGCGCCGATCGCGGCAGCGCCGTCTTCCCACTCGTAGGTGCCCGCGCCGCCATACAGCTTGATGCCGGTGGCGAGCTGGTAGCTGACGCCAACCTGGAACAGCTTGGCGGTGTCGTCGGCCTGGCCGACTTCCTCACCCTTGGCCTTCCAGAAGTCGGCGCCGACGCCGATCGAACCCGGAGCAGCGCCGTTGGTCAGGTACATCAGGCCGACAACGTAGACGTTGCGGTCGACAGTGGCCGACACTTCTTCACGCTTCAGACCGCCACCGACGGCAACGGTCGAACCGCCACCGAGAGCATAGGTCAGCTGAGCGCCGGCGTTCCAGCCGGTGACGCGCTTCGGAACCGCAGCGGCAGCAGTGGCAGCAGTCGGCTCGGCGCGGCTGCTGATGTAGCCGGCATAGAGAGCAACGCTGACATCGCCGAACGACTCGAGGTAGTTGGCGGCGAAGGTGTGCTGGTTACGCACCGAACCATTGATGGTCGAGCTGAAACCGTTGTCGCAGTTGGTCACGGTCGCAGCGGCAGCGAACTGGCCACCGGCGTTGTTGTAGTCCTGGCAGCCATCCGGGGTGTACGAATAGCCGAGCTGCAGGCCCTTGCCAGCCTTCGAACCGAAATAGCGGTTCGAGGAGGTGTACAGGTTGATACCTTCAGCGTCGTTGGCCGCATTGGCGAACCACATCGACACGCCACCAGCCTGGTTGCCGGTGCCCGCGATGATGGCCGAGTTTTCCGACACCTGACCAGTGCCCTGGCCCGAGATGGTGGAGTTCGGGGAGAAATACTGCATCTTCGAAGCAACGCGGTCGGTCGAGCCAAGCTCGATGCGGCCCATGTCGTTTTCGAACCAGACATAGCTTTCGTCGATCTGGTCGCCGTCCGAGGCGCCTTCCAGCTCAACGCGGCCGCCGATGCGCAGGCCGTTATCCAGCACGGCGCGCAGGCTGAACCAGATTTCGGCATCCGGACCACCGAAGGTCACCGGGGCCTTGTCGGTCTGGCCCGAACCAGTGACCTTGTCACGGTCCTGGACCTTGAAGGTGCGGGTCATGTAGCCGCCGACGGTCACGCCGAGCGGTTCAGCCTTCACCTGAGCGAACGAGGCATCGGCCAGCATAACGCCAGCAGCAGCCACGAGCGCGGTTTGCAGAAGCAGAGTCTTCTTCATCTCTATTCCTCTCCCACCGGGGTCTAAAGGTTTTCAGAGCTAATAATTAGCAGAGAACAATCAGCCCGGCTGGGCTAACTGATCCTGGGCATGAAGCCACTCCGCCCCCCTCTCTGTCAATAAAAGCGGCACATTGCGCCACCTTTTTGCCGCAAGTGTTGCAGATGCGCCACATTCTATTTCAGAAAACCTGGATTTCCGGTATTTATGGTCAACGTGTTGATCCACAGCACCCGCACAAGGCGTTCAACTGGCGGGCGGCAAAAGCGCCCGATTACCGCGAATCGCCCAGCACAAGCCGAAACGCCCGCCCCGGTTCTGCCACACCCTGTTCCACCCGCAGCGGCGCGTCCAGACTATCGGCGAGCCGGAAACCATGGCTGGCGGCAAGCTCGGCAATGTAACTATCGCTCTGGCGGTATCGGCCCGTGGGCATCAACTGCACAGGAGTTGTGGCCTCGCCGCGTTCGATGGTGGCGAGGATTTCCCCGCCCGGCCGCAGCACCCGGGCCGCCTGGGCAAAAAAACGCTCCAGCCGGCCAATATAAATGAACACATCCGTGGATAGCAGCGCATCATAAACCTGGGCCGGAATCTGCTCCAGGAATTGGTGAATTTCCGCCACGGCCAGCCGGTCGTAAGCTGGTTGCCCGGCAACCTGGCGGCGCTTCGCCTGCTCAATCATGCGCGGCGCCAGATCGATGCCATCCAGCCGGCTGGCATAGGGGCGGAAAAGCGGCCCGTTCAGCCCGGTGCCACAGCCAATATCCAGCAGGGCACGGCTGGCATCCGGCAGCCAGGCTTGTTCAGCCAGACTGCGGATCATCCAGGGGCCACGGTATTTCAGCGCGGCCAGATGGCGGTCAAAAGTATCGGCATGGCCATCAAACACCCAGCGCAGATAATCATCCGGCGCCCGCTCGGTGGTGTTGCCTGCCAGGGAATCGACCAGATGCCGGATGGCGCCGGATTGTGGCGCCAGTTCCAGTGCAGCCCGCAGATGCTGCAAGGCAAGATCGGGTTGACGCTGTTCCAGAAAGCATTGCCCAAGGCCAAGCTGGGCACCGGCATGGCCCTGTGGCATTGCCGCAAGCACAGCGCGATAGAGCTGCATGGCAGCATTGATCTCGCCACCGGCTTGTTTTTGCCAGGCTTCGGCCATGCAGGCGTCGATTTCTTCAGGGCTCATCTGAACTTGTGAACTGGAGCAATAAGGTGGGCTTGTGGGCGATTCTTTTTAACGCTCCGGCGATTGGCGCGGCGGAGGGCGATATGCTAGTCAAAGAGGCACCGATGGCGGCTTTGGCGCCCTGCGGAGGATAGCATTCATGATTCGGTTCCGCCAGTTTCCGACCCACAAGGCCGTGCTGGCCGCGGCTCTTGCCCTTACATTGGGCCTTGGCGCCTGCGGCGGCGGTAGTGGCGATTACGTGCCCTATCCCGAAAAGGGGCCAGATGGCACGGTGAATCCGAACCCGACCGGGGAGCGGCAGACCCTTTTCGGCTCTGGCGGCCTGTTTTCCAGTGGCGGCAGCAAAAAGCCCGAGGAAGGCGGCGGCGCCGGCATTGGCGTCAACAGCTTCCTGTGGCGCGCCTCGCTGGACACCATCTCGTTCATGCCGCTGGCCTCGGCTGATCCGTTTGGCGGCGTGATCATCACCGACTGGTATGCGGCGCAGCAAACCCCGACCGAGCGTTTCAAGGTGACGGTTTACATCCTGGACAAGGCTTTGCGCGCCGACGGCATCCGCGTCAGCGTGTTTCGCCAGGTGCGCCAGGGCGAAAACTGGGCCGACCAGCCTACCGCACCGGAAACCGGCGTGAGCATGGAAAACGCCATCCTGCAACGCGCCCGCGAGTTGCGCGTCGAGTCGGAAGCCCGACGCTAGTTTCAGTTTCACCTGACAAGACGGTTTGAAGTGATGTCGCGTTACAACGCCAAGGTGGTGGAAGCCAAGTGGCAGCAGGAATGGGATGCCCATGGCTCCTTCCGCGCCAAGCCCGACCGCTCGCGCCCGAAATACTATGTGCTGGAGATGTTTCCCTATCCGTCGGGGCGCATCCATATGGGCCATGTGCGCAACTACACGCTGGGCGATGTGGTGGCGCGCTACAAGCGGGCGCGCGGCTTCAATGTGCTGCATCCGATGGGCTGGGATGCCTTTGGCCTGCCGGCCGAGAATGCGGCGCAGGAAAAGAAGGTGCATCCTGCCGCCTGGACCTACGACAATATCGCCAATATGCGCGCCGAGCTGAAGCGCATGGGCCTGTCGCTGGACTGGGATTGCGAATTGGCGACCTGCCATCCGGGTTATTACAAGCACCAGCAGAAACTGTTCCTGGATCTGTTCAAGGCCGGCCTGGCCTATCGCAAGGAAAGCTTCGTCAACTGGGATCCGGTGGACCACACCGTGCTGGCCAACGAGCAGGTGATTGATGGCCGCGGCTGGCGCTCCGGCGCCATTGTTGAACGCCGCAAGCTGAGCCAGTGGTTCTTCAAGATCACGCAATATGCCGATGACCTGCTGGAAGCGCTGAACGATCTCGACCGCTGGCCGGAACGGGTGCGGCTGATGCAGCAGAACTGGATCGGCAAGTCGGAAGGCGCGCGGTTCCATTTTGACCTGGCCGACCGCGCTGACAAGATCGAGGTGTATTCCACCCGGCCCGACACGCTGTATGGCGCCAGCTTTGTCGCCATCTCGGCGGATCATCCGCTGGCCGCTGAAATGGCCGCGAAAGATGCCGGCCTGGCTGCCTTCATCGAGGAATGCCGCCAGACCGGCACGGCGGAAGCCGAATTGGAAAAGGCCGAGAAAAAGGGCTATCGCCTGCCCGTCGAGGCGCTGCATCCGTTTGACCCGGCCTGGCGCCTGCCGGTCTATGTCGCCAACTTCGTGCTGATGGAATACGGCACCGGCGCGATTTTCGGCTGCCCGGCGCATGACCAGCGCGACCTGGATTTTGCCCGCAAATATGGCCTGACGGTGCAGGCTGTGGTGGCGCCCAAGGGCGCAAGCACGCTCGAGGTCGGCACCGAAGCCTTTACCGACACGGATAACACCGTGGCGATCAATTCCGGCTTTCTGGATGGCCTGGGCGTGGCGGAAGCCAAGCGCGCCGCGATTGCCCGACTGGAAGAACTGAAGGCCGGCAGCGGCACCGTGACCTATCGCCTGCGCGACTGGGGCGTCAGCCGCCAGCGCTATTGGGGTTGCCCGATCCCGATGATCCATTGCGACACGTGTGGCGTGGTGCCGGTGCCGGAGGATCAGCTGCCGGTGACGTTGCCCGAGGATGTCAGCTTTGACCGCCCGGGCAATCCGCTGGACCATCACCCGACCTGGAAACATGTGAATTGCCCAAGCTGCGGCAAGCCGGCGCGGCGCGAAACCGATACCTGCGACACCTTTGTGGATAGTTCCTGGTATTTCGCCCGCTTCTGCTCAGCGCGCCATGATGCGCCGATGGATAGCGACGCGGTGGATTACTGGCTGCCGGTGGATCAGTATATCGGCGGCATCGAGCATGCCATCCTGCATCTGCTGTATTCGCGTTTCTTCACCCGGGCCTTGCGCGATACCGGGCATGTGAAGGTGGCCGAGCCGTTTGCCGGCCTGTTCACCCAGGGCATGGTCTGCCACGAGACCTACAAGGACACTTCCGGCGCCTGGCTGTTCCCGACCGATATCCGCAAGGAAGCCGGCCAGGTGGTGCATGCCGTCACCGGCCAGCCGGTGACGGTTGGCCGCGTTGAGAAGATGTCGAAATCGAAGAAGAACGTGATCGACCCCGGCCTGATCATCGAGACCTATGGCGCCGATACCGCACGCTGGTTCATGCTGTCTGACAGCCCGCCGGAGCGCGACCTGGAATGGACCGAAGCCGGCGCCGAGGGCGCCTGGCGCTTCACCCAGCGGCTTTATCGCCTGGTGACCGAGCCGAAGGCGCCGATTGCGGCGGCCGGCGAGAGTTTGCCTGCCGAATGGAGCAGCGAAGCGCTGGAGCTGCGCCGCGCGCTGCACAAGGCCATCATTGCGCTGACCCAGGATCTGGAGCAGTTCCATTTCAACAAGGCCGTGGCGCGCGTGCATGAATTCGCCAACACGCTGGAAGCGCACCGGGCGACCGATGCCAGTTCGGCCGTGGCGCGGCGCGAGGCGCTGGAAAACCTGGCCCGCCTGATCGCGCCGATGGTGCCGCATCTGGCCGAGGAAATCTGGCAGACCCTGGGCAATAGCGGCATGGTGGTGGACCAGCCCTGGCCCGAAGCCGATGCCGATCTGGCGCGCGACGATAACGTGACCATCGCGGTGCAGGTTTCCGGCAAGCTGCGCGCGACCGTGCAGGTGGCCCGCGACATGGACAAGGCGGCGCTGGAAGCCCTGGCGCTGGCCAATGACAACGTGCTGCGCGCCATGGAAGGCAAGCCGGCGCGCAAGGTGATCGTGGTGCCGAACCGGATCGTGAATGTGGTGGTCTAGAGCGCTTCATATTCATTTGGAAGCACCTGCGTTGCGTCTGGAGGCGGTAGCCGCTAGGAGAAGCGCGCAGCAGGTACCTCGCGGTACCTGCGAGCGTTTCGACAGCCCAAGCTCGCGAGCGTCCAGTGGACGCTCGTGTGCGCAGGGCGGATGCCGCCTCCAGACGCAACCCCGGAGGGGCCGGGCGCTTTTGCGTTTTGCGCGTGTCGCCCGGCTTGGCCGTAGTCCCACTACGCCCGGCGCCGGGCTCCTCCGCAAAACGCAAAATCGCCGCGGCGAAGGTGCTTCCAAATGAATATGAAACGCTCTAGGCGAGTCATCCTGGCGCTGACGCTCCTGGCCCTGCTGCCGGGCCTTGCCGGCTGCGGTTTCAAGCCACTGTATGGCCGCCAGGATGGTGACTTGACGGTGTCGGAATTCAGCCGTGTCTCCATCGAGCAGGCCGAGAACCGCACCACGCAACTGGTGCGCAATCACCTGCTCGATATGCTGACGCCGCTCGGCGCGCCGGAAAAACCGCTCTACCGCCTGGAACTGCGTGTGATCGAGAATATCTCCAATGTGCTGGTGACGCGCTCGGATGAAGTGACGCGCAACAATCTGGCCATGCAGATTGCCTATCGGCTGCATGATTATCGCAGCGGCACCATTATCAGCCAAGGCAATGTCAGCAGCCTGGTTTCCTACAATCTGGTGCGCGCCGATTACGCCAATCTGGTCAGCGAACGTGATGCCCGCACCCGCGCCGCGCGCGATGGCGCCGAGCAATTGCGCATCGTGCTAGGCAATTTTTTCAGCCGGCGGCAGAACAGCCAGAAGCCGGGCTGAACCGATGAAACTGAAACCGGGCGAGATTGAAGGCTTCCTGCGCAAGCCGCCCGCTGCCCTGCGCGCGGCGCTGATCTTCGGCCCCGATCAGGGCCTGGTGCATGAACGCGCCAAGGCCTTGGCTGCCACTCTGGTGCCTGATCTCGACCCCACTTTCAACCTGGTCAACCTGAGCGCCGCGCAGCTTGGCGACGATCCGGCACGGCTGAATGACGAAGCCGCCGCGATGTCGCTGATGGGTGGCCGCCGCGTGGTGACGGTGAGTAATGCCGGCGACCGCCTGGGCAAGCTGTTTGCCGAATTCCTCAGTGAATTGCCGGGCGATGCCCTGGTGATCGTGGAAGCCGGCGAACTGGCCGGGCGCTCGTCGCTGCGCAGCGCTTTCGAAGCCGCGCCATTGGCGGTGGCAGTGCCGTGTTATGCCGACGACCCGCATGCCCTGGCCGGCGTGATCCGCAGCATGATCCAGGAAAGCGGCCACAAGGTGGATGACGATGCGCTGGCTTTCCTGCGCGACAATCTCGGCTCCGACCGCCTGGTGACACGCGGCGAGATCAACAAGCTGCTGCTCTACAAAGGCGACGAGGCCGGCCCGATCACCTTGCAGGATGCCGAAGCCTGCATCGGCGACAGTTCGGTGGGCAATCTGGACGATGCCGCCTTTGCCGCCTTTGGCGGCGATATCGCCAAACTGGCCGAAGCCTTGGCGCAAAGCGAAATGGCCGGCGAATCGCCGGTGGCGATCCTGCGCGTGACGCAGAAACATGCCCAGCGCCTGCATCTTGGCATCGCCCGCATGAATAGCGGCGGCGGCGATCCAAAATTCCTTGCCAAGAGCCTGGGCGTGTTCTGGAAACGCGAGGACGCCTTTGTGCGGCAATTAAAGCTGTGGTCGCCGGAACGGCTGATGCGCGCGCTGGAAATCCTGACCGATGCCGAACTTAACGCCAAAAGCACCGGCATCCCCGCAGACGCCGTGACCGGCGACGCCCTGCTGCGCATCGCACGGGCGGCGCGTGTGGCGCGCTGATCAGGATATGGGCTTTCTGCTGGCTGCGGCCAGAATTCAAACCAAAGCCGTCATGGTCGGCGCCGGCCGACCATCCACGCGTGTTTTTGCCGGTCAGTTAAATAAAAAACGTGGATGGTACGCCTTCGCGTACCATGACGATCTTGGCTGGTCCCGGCTACTCGGCCAGCTTGCCCTTTAATTCGAACAACAGGTCGAGCGCCTGGCGCGGGCTGAGGCTATCCAGATCGGCGGCCTTCAAGGCCGCCTCCACATCCGATTCGCGCGGCATCGGTGCTGCCGGCCGGGCCAGATTGAACAGCGGCAGATCATCGGCCAGGCTTTGCGCGGCACGGCCACCCTGCTGCTGTGCTTCCAGATGGCGCAGCACCTCGGCGGCGCGTTCCAGCACCGCGCCGGGCAGGCCGGCCAGCTTGGCGACCTGGATGCCATAGGAACGGTCAGCGGCGCCTTTGCCCACTTCATGCAGGAACACCAGGTCGCCCTGCCATTCACGCACCTTGAGGCTGTGATTCTCAAGCTGGCCGAGTTTGCCGGCAAGCTGGGTCAGTTCATGGTAATGGGTGGCGAACAGGCCGCGGCAGCGGCTTTTTTCATGCAGATATTCCACCACCGCCCAGGCAATCGAGAGGCCGTCAAACGTCGCCGTGCCGCGCCCGATCTCGTCCAGGATCACCAGCGCACGCGGCCCGGCCTGATGCAGGATGGCGGCGGTTTCCACCATCTCCACCATGAAGGTGCTGCGGCCGCGCGCCAGATCGTCGGCGGCGCCGACGCGGCTGAACAGGCGATCCACCACGCCGATATGCGCGCGCCCGGCCGGCACGAAGCTGCCCATCTGCGCCAGCACCGCGATCAGCGCATTCTGGCGCAGGAAGGTGCTTTTGCCGGCCATGTTGGGGCCAGTGAGCAGCCAGAGTTTGCTGCCATCGCCGAGATTGCAGTCATTGGCGACAAAAGCCTCGCCTTCGCCGCGCCGCTGCAAGGCCGCTTCCACAACCGGATGGCGCCCGGCGACAATCTGAAAATCCAGCGAGGCATCCACCAGCGGCCGCACCCAGCGCCGCTGCACAGCCAGTTCCGCCAGCGCCGCCGCCACATCCAAAGCCGCCAGCGCCTCGGCAGCCTGGGCGATGCTTGCCGCCTCAGCCAAAGCCCGCGCTGTCAGTGCTTCGAACACTTCCAGTTCCAGCGCCAGGGCGCGATCACCGGCCTGCGAGATGCGGCTTTCCAGTTCACCCAGTTCCGGCGTGGCATAGCGCACTGCATTGGCCATGGTCTGGCGATGGATGAAGCTTGGCCCCATACGATCCGCATGGCGCGGCGTGATCTCGATATAATACCCGAGCACGTTATTATGCCTGATCTTGAGGCCGGGAATGCCGGTCTCGTTGGCATAACGCTCCTGCAAGGCGGCGATATGGCGCCGGCTTTCATCGCGCAGCAGGCGCAATTCATCCAGATCGGCGCGATAGCCGGCAGCCACAAAGCCGCCATCACGGGCATTCATCGGCAATTCGGCGCCGAGCGCCGTGCGCAAGGCATCCACCAGCGCGCCATGGAACCCTAAGCCCTGGGCCAGCCCGGCCAGTTGCGGCGGCAAGGCGGCTTCACTGCGCAACCGGCGCTGCAAATTGCCGGCCTGATCCAGACCATCGCGCAGCGCCGCCAGATCTCGCGGCCCGCCACGACCGAGCGACAGGCGTGACAAGGCGCGGGCCAGATCCGGCACCTTGCGCAATACCTGGCGCAGATCGTCACGCAACCTTTCGCCATCCAGCAGATAGGCCACGGCATCAAGGCCATGATTGATCGCCGCCGCATCGGTGAGCGGCGCCTGCAACCGCATCGCCAGCAGCCGCGCCCCGGCGCCGGTCAGAGTGAGGTCGATGGTGGCGAGCAGCGAGCCATCGCGGCTGCCGGACAAGGTTTCGACCAGTTCCAGATTGCGGCGCGTGGCGGCATCAATCGCCATCAGGCTGGAGGATGCCTGACGCAAAGGCGGGCGCAGGCTGGGCAGTTTGCCGCGCTGGGTCAGTTCAACATAATCCAGCAAGGCGCCCGCTGCCGCGCATTCCGCACGTGCGAAGGCACCGAAAGCATCCAATGTTGCAACGCCGAAGGCGGCTTTCAGCCGACGCTCGCCATTGCCGGAATCAAAGCGTGCGCCGGGCAAAGGCGTCAGCGCCATCTCAATGCCATCCAGCGCAGCCCGCAAGGCCGGCTGTGCCAGCAGGCTATCCGGCAACAACAACTCACGCGGGCGCAACCGCGCCAGATCGGCTCCCAGGCCGGCAGCATTCGTTTCAGCCAGGCCAAATTCGCCGGTGGAAATATCGATCCAGGCGAGGCCAAGATTGCCGCCATCCTCGCCGCCGCTGCGCGCCAGCGCCGCCAGATAATTATTGGCGCGCGCATCCAGCAGGCTGTCTTCCGTGATGGTGCCGGGCGTGACGGTGCGGATCACATCACGCTTTACCACCGATTTGGAGCCGCGCTTCTTCGCTTCTGCGGGATCTTCCAGCTGTTCACAGACCGCGACGCGGAAACCCTGGCGTATCAGACGGGAGAGGTAAGCTTCGGCGGCATGCACCGGCACACCGCACATGGGTATGTCCTGGCCCTCATGCAGCCCGCGTTTGGTGAGTGCGATATCCAGCGCACGGGCGGCGGTCACTGCATCATCGAAAAACAATTCGTAGAAATCACCCATGCGGTAGAATAGCAACGCATCGGGATTCTGTGCCTTGATCCCCAGATACTGGGCCATCAGCGGCGAGGCAGCCGGACTGACTGGTGTGTCGGGCGAAGTGGGCTTACGCATCGCTGTGGCACATCATCTTTGGCCGGATGGCCCTTTCACGGTTGGCGCGGGTTGCCTAATATGGCGCGTTACAGGAACAATTTTCCAGAGTCTAGGGACGGATAAACCGGGATGAGCGAGAGCAAAACCAACAGCCTCTATGAGGCCGCGCTGGAATTCCACAAAATGGGCCAGCCGGGCAAACTGGAGATCGTGCCGACCAAGCCGATGGCGACGACGCGCGATCTCAGCCTGGCCTATTCGCCCGGCGTGGCGGCGCCCTGCCTTGCCATCGCCGAAAACCCTGACACCGCCTATGATTACACCACCCGCGGCAACATGGTGGCGGTGATCTCAAACGGCACCGCTGTGCTCGGCCTGGGCAATCTCGGCGCGCTGGCCGGCAAGCCGGTGATGGAAGGCAAGTCGGTGCTGTTCAAGCGCTTCGCCGATGTTGACTCGATTGATCTTGAGGTTGACACCGAGGAAGTGGAAGCCTTCGTCAACAGCGTGCGTTATCTCGGCCCCAGCTTCGGCGGCATCAACCTGGAAGACATCAAGGCGCCGGAATGTTTTGTGATCGAGCAGCGCCTGCGCGAGCTGATGGATATTCCGATCTTCCATGACGACCAGCATGGCACCGCGATCATTGCCGCTGCCGGCCTGATCAATGCACTGCATCTTACCGGCCGTGACATAAAGAACGCCAAGATGGTGGTGAATGGCGCCGGCGCCGCCGGCATCGCCTGTGCCGAACTGGTGAAGGCGATGGGCATGTCGCCGGAGAATGTCATCCTGTGCGACACCAAGGGCGTGGTCTATCAGGGCCGCACCGATGGCATGAACCAGTGGAAATCGGCACATGCCGTGAAGACCGATGCGCGCAGCCTGGCTGATGCGGTGAAGGGTTCCGACGTATTCTTCGGCCTGTCGGTGAAGGGCGCGCTGACGCCGGACATGCTGCGCAGCATGTCGGCCAATCCGATCATCTTCGCCATGGCCAATCCCGATCCGGAAATCACCCCGGAGGAAGCCGCTGCGGCACGCGGCGATGCCATCATGGCCACCGGCCGTTCGGATTATCCGAACCAGGTGAACAACGTGCTGGGCTTTCCCTATATCTTCCGCGGCGCGCTGGATGTGCGCGCGCGCACCATCAATGATGAAATGAAAATCGCTGCCGCCGAGGCGATCGCCAAGCTGGCACGCGAGGACGTGCCGGATGAAGTGGCGGCGGCCTATAAGGGCGCGCGGCCGAAATACGGCCCGAACTACATCATCCCCTCGCCGTTTGATCCACGCCTGATCGTGGAGATTCCGCTCGCCGTGGCCAAGGCGGCGGTGAAAAGCGGTGTGGCGCGCAAGCCGATCACCGATTGGGGCGCCTATCGCAACCAGCTCCGCGCCCGCATGAATCCCACCGCCGGCAGCTTGCAGATTTTCTTCGACCAGGTGAGCGCCAATCCGAAGCGCGTGGTGTTTGCCGAGGGCGAAGAGGAAACCGTGATCCGCTCGGCGCTGGCTTTCCGCGATGCCGGCTATGGCACGCCGGTGCTCATCGGCCGCAGCGAGCGCATCGCCGCCACCATGAAGGAAATCGGCCTGAACAATCTGGATGGCATCGAGATCAGCAACGCCCGCGTCTCGACCCATAACGAAGCCTATACCGATTTTCTCTACAAGCGGCACCAGCGGCGCGGCGCGCTGCATCGTGATGTGCAGCGCCTGGTCAATCTGGATCGCAACGTGTTCGGCGCCTGCATGGTGGCGATGGGCCATGCCGATGCCATGGTGACCGGTGTTACCCGCACTTACAGCGTTTCCTATGATGGTGTGCGCTGGGCCATCGATCCGGCGCGCGGCCAGCGTGTGCTTGGCATCTCGATCATCGTGGCGCGGGGCCGCACCGTGTTCATCGCTGATACCTCAGTGACCGAACTGCCCGGCTCAAAGGATCTCAGCCAGATCGCCATCCAGGCTGCCGATGTGGCGCGCAAGATGGGCCATGAGCCGCGCGTCGCCCTGCTGTCGCATTCCAATTTCGGCAATGCGCCCGGCGGCGTGGTGGATGTGGTGCGCCAGGCGGTGATGGAACTGGATCAGTTGCGCGCCGGCGGCCATGAGGTGAATTTTGAGTATGACGGCGAAATGTCGGCCGCCGTGGCACTCAATCCGGATTTGCAGAAAATCTATTCATTCTGCCGCCTGTCCGGCCCAGCCAATGTGCTGATCATGCCCGGCCTGCATTCGGCGCTGATCTCGTCGCAGCTGCTACAGGAACTGGGTGGCGGCACCGTGATCGGCCCGCTGCTGGTGGGCCTGGAAAAGCCGGTGCAGATCGCGCAGATGGGCGCTTCGGTCAGTGATATCGTCAACCTGGCGGCGCTGGCGGCCTATAACGCGCGCTGACGCTGCGGGCACGCCGTCACAAAAAAACGCCCGGGTGACATATCACCCGGGCGTTTTGCATTTCGATCCGCTTCAGCCGCGTGCGGCGCCGAGTTCCTCGGCCACCAGATTGACCCAATAGGCCGCGCCGGTGATCAGCGCCCGGTCGTTGAAATCATAATGCGGCGTATGCACGTAATGGCAGGAGCCATCCTCCACGCTGCCGCCATTGCCAAGCAGGATATAGGCGCCGGGCTTCTTTTCCAGCATGAAGGCAAAATCCTCGGCGCCGGTGAGCCGCTCGGTATCGCCATCCACATTGGCCGCGCCCACCGTGGCCGCTGCCGCGCGCAAGGCGATGCTGGTCTGTTCAGCCGCATTCACCAGCGGCGGATAACGCCGCAGGTAATGGTATTCCACGCTACAGCCATGCGCCGCCGCGATACCCTGGGCGGCTTCGCCCAGGCGGCGCTCCAGCAGGTCGCGGTCGGCCGGCGTGTAGCTGCGTGCGGTGCCGCGCACCGTCACTTCAGCCGGGATCACATTGGGCGAGCCATAGGCGCCGGCGGCGATATGGCCGACGCTGAGCACGGCGGCCTGCTGCGGCGAGACATTGCGGCCGATGATATTCTGCGTGGCGGTGACAAAGCTGGCCGCCGGCTGGGTTGGGTCGGTGCCCATATGCGGCATGGCGCCATGGCCGCCGCTGCCGCGAAACACCACCGTCCATGTGTCGGAAGCTGCCATCATCGAGCCGGGCCGGATGGCAAACTGGCCCAGTGGCAGGCCGGGAATATTATGCATGCCATACACCGCATCGCAGGGAAATTGCTCGAACAGGCCCTGCTCGATCATCACCCGGGCGCCGCCCTCGCCTTCCTCGGCCGGCTGGAAGATAAAATGCAGCGTGCCGTCAAAATCGCGGTGCTGCGACAGGTAGCGCGCCGCGCCCAGCAGCATGGCGGTGTGGCCATCATGGCCGCAGGCATGCATCTTGCCCTGATGCACCGAGGCATAATCGAAAGTGTTGTGTTCCTGTAAATTCAGCGCGTCCATATCGGCACGCAGGCCGATGCTGCGGCCACCTTTATTGCCCTTGCCTTGTAGCGTGCCGACCACGCCGGTCTTGGCCAGGCCGCGCTGCACCGGGATGCCCCATTCGGTCAGCTTGGCGGCCACCACATCGGCGGTGCGTACTTCCTGGAAGGCGGTTTCGGGGTGTTTGTGGATGTCGCGGCGGATGGCGATCAGTTCAGCCTCAAAGGGCTGCATCGCGGCAAGAATATCCTGGGTCATGGCATGTCAAATCCTGGCAAGGGAGGTTGCAGCAAGAACAGCATTGCCGGGATTTCAAAGCAAGCCTGTGGCCGACAGCATGCCGGCCACAGGTCAGGCTCAGCCTAGTCGTCGCACTCGGCCACCACCAGCTTGCAGCCAGCGCCGCAGCTTTCCATGGCATTGGCGGTGGCTGCCGCCTTGCTGCTGCCCCAGCCGGTGCCGAAATGCGATTTCGACGCGGCATAGGCGCCGCATTTATCGAACCGCACCGCCACTTTGCAGCTTTTGTTGCCAGCCTTGCGGCATTCCGCCATCGCCTCGGCAGCGGCTTCGTCACGGCTGGAACCATAGCCGATGCCATAGCCAACCTCGGCCGGATTGGCGCCTTCTTCGTCATCCACTGCAATGGCGCCGGCAGCCAGGGCCGGCATGGCGGATAGCAATGCCGTAGCAAA
The DNA here is from genome assembly GCF_017994015.1 of Ferrovibrio sp. Taxonomy (GTDB): domain Bacteria; phylum Pseudomonadota; class Alphaproteobacteria; order Ferrovibrionales; family Ferrovibrionaceae; genus Ferrovibrio. Next base: position 40,809 of record NZ_JAGOLP010000001.1, read on the forward strand.
CCATGCCGCGGCCAGCGCAACAGCAAACTTCCTGAACATTCATATTCTCCCGATGGTGTTGGCAACGGATAGTATTACTAGCTGAAGTATATTGTGTTTTGAATGGACCTAATTGCAAAAAAATCGCAGTTTTTCTTGACTATAGCCAAGCTACCCTGCGGCGCATGGGTGCAATCCTAGTACAATCCCGCACTGGACTTTGGCCGCATGGCGCGGCATTTTTCAGCCAGCCCGAGACCATAAAAAAACAGAGCCCCCGCCATGACGCAGCCATTTCACCATGCCAGCCTGAGCCGTGCGCAAAGCATCTGGATTCTGGGCGGCGCCGCCCTCATGTTGTCGCTGGCTATGGGCATGCGCCAGAGCCAGGGCCTGTTCATGCGCCCGATTGGCGAGGATCTGGGCGTCAGCGCCAGCGATTATGCCTTTGCCCTGGCGATCCAGAATATCGTCTGGGGTGTGACACAGCCGTTTACTGGCGCGCTGGTGGATCGGTATGGCACCCGCTGGGCAGCCCTGATCGGCTGCCTGCTCTATGCCGCCGGCTTCACCCTCACCGCCTTTGCCACCGGCCCGGTGCAGATCATGCTGGGCGCCGGTGTGCTGATCGGCGTGGCCCTGTCCTGCACCACATCCGGCATCGCCGCCAAGATCGCCGCCCGCGTGGTGCGGCCGGAACGCCGCAGCCTGGCTTTTGGCCTGGTTTCCGCCGCCGGCTCGATCGGCACTTTTTTCTGCGCCCCGCTGGCCCAGGGCGCCATTGCCGCCTATGGCTGGCAGATCGCCACCTTTGTTTTCATCGGCTTGACCGCCGCCATGCTGCCGGCGGCTTTCCTCGGCAGCCGCGCCGACAAGGTGCCGCTGCCCAGCCAGGGCGCCGTCAGCGAGACCCTGGGCCAGACCCTCGGTGAAGCCCGCCGCCATGGTGGCTATATCGTGATGGCCGCCGCGTTTTTTGTCTGCGGTCTGCAATTGGTGTTCATCACCACCCATCTGCCCACCTACCTGGCCGATTGCGGCATCGACCCGATGGTCGGCGCCCAGGCGCTGGCGGTGATCGGCGCCTTCAACGTGTTCGGTTCCTGGCTGTTCGGCTGGCTCGGCGACCGCTATCCGAAGCGCACCCTGCTGGGCCTGATCTACCTGCTGCGCTCCTTCATCCTGGCGGCCTATTTCATGTTTCCGGCCAGCCAGGCCACCACCTTGCTGTTCGCCGCCGCCATGGGCACGCTGTGGCTGGGCGTGATCCCGCTGGTCAACGGCCTGGTGGCGCAGATTTTCGGCATCCGCTTCCTGGCCACCCTGACCGGCATCGCGTTTTTCAGCCATCAGGTCGGCAGTTTCCTCGGCGCCTGGGCCGGCGGCGTGATCTATGATTCGCTCGGCTCCTACAGCCTGGCCTGGCAGCTTGCCGCCGGCATCGGCGTTGCCGCCGGGCTGATGCAGCTGTTCATGAATGACCGGCCGACGCCACGCATGGCGGCGTTGCAGACCCAGGCGGCGGAATAAGCTATTTCGCCAGGGCGGTCGCCAAAGCCGCCGCCAGTTGCTGCATGCGATAGGGTTTGCCCAGCACTGCCTCAGCACTGGTCACTTCGCGCCCATCGGCCAGCAGCGCACCGGGAAAACCCGAAGTGAACAACACCTTGAGGCCGGGCTGGCGCTGCTGCGCCAGGCGGGCCAGTTCCACACCATTCATGCCGCCAGGCATCACCACATCGGTGAACAGCAGGTCAAACGGCGCGGCTCCGGCTTGCAGCATTGGCCCGGCTTGCAGGATCGTCAGCGCTTCGGCGGCACTGGCGGCACCCACCGCTTCATAACCAAGCTGATCTAGCTGCATCAGCACCAGCTTACGGATCGCCTCGTTATCTTCCACCGCCAGGATGCGGGCGCGGTGCGGCGCGGTGGGTTCGGCCCGGATGGCATCTTCCGGCACAGGCAGGCCGGCGGCACGCGGCAGATACAGCCGGATCGTGGTGCCATGACCCGGTTCGCTATAGGCCTTGATATAGCCGCCGGATTGTTTGACGAAGCCAAACACCATGCTGAGGCCCAGCCCGGTGCCTTTGCCAACCTCCTTGGTGGTGAAAAACGGCTCGAAGATGCGGTCGAGAATCTCCGCCGCCATGCCGGTGCCGGTATCGCTCACCGCCAGCACCACATAATCACCCGGCTGCGCCCCGGGATTGGCCTGGGCAAAATCCGCGTCCAGCGTGGCATTCATGGTTTCAATCAGCAATCGGCCGCCATCCGGCATGGCATCGCGGGCATTCACCACCAGATTGGCCAGTGCTGCTTCCAGATTGACCGGATCGATCAGCACCGGCCATAGCCCGCTGCCGGGCAGGAAACGCAGATCGATATGCTGCTCCAGGGTGCGGCCGAGCAGCCGCGCCATGTCGTCCACCAGGCGGTTCACATCCACCACTTTCGGCGCCAGCGGCTGCTGGCGGGCAAAAGCCAGCAATTGCCGTGTCAGTTCGGCGCCGCGCTGCGCCGCCTGCAACGCCGCCTCGGCGAAACCGGCAACAGTGGCGCCGGCTTCCGGCCGTTTCAGGATCAGATCCAGATGGCCGATCACCACGGCCAGCAGATTGTTGAAATCATGCGCGATGCCGCCGGTAAGCTGGCCCACTGCCTCCAGCCTTTGGGCATGCTGCAATTTACGTTCGGCGGCAAGCTGCTCGGTGATGTCGCGGCCGATGAAGATATGCTGCGCCTCCTGCTCCAGCCACACGCCGGTCCAGTTCAGCGGCACGGCATGGCCATCCTTGTGCATGTAGCGGCAATCGAAGTTGCGCGTGCTGTTATGCAGCCGCGCCGCGCGCATCTCGGCGCGGGTCGGGTCGAGATCGTCGGGATGCACAAAATCGCCGCCAAAATGCCCCACCATCTCGTCGGGCCGACGCCCCAGGATGGTCAGGGCGCTGGGGCTGACGCGCAGGAATTCGCCGGTACGGCTGACCACCAGGATCAGGTCGAGCGAGGTCTCGAACAGGCGCTGATTGATCGCGTCGTCAATATTGCGGTTTGGCATGCCGCTCCGGTTCCTGCATTTTCCATCCCCTGGAGCAGCCATTATAGCCCGCCAGACGGCTTCGTCTGTCGTTTTTTGCTGCTGGCTGGTATGCTGCTGCCGGCAAGCAGAAAAAGAATCGCCGAGGAAACCATGTCCAACACCGAGATGCTGTTCCCCGCCACCATCGCCGGCAGCCTGCCCAAACCCGGCTGGCTGGCCGAGACGCACAAATTGTGGCCGCAATGGCGCGCCGAGGGCGCCGAGCTGGACGCCGCCAAGCGCGATGCCACGCTGGTCTGGCTCAAGCTGCAAGAGGATGCCGGGCTGGATATCATTGGCGATGGCGAGATGAGCCGGCAGCATTTTGTGCATGGCTTTGTGGAGAATGTGGCCGGCATCGACCGCGCCAACAAGGTGGAGATCGGCATCCGCGACAATCGCTACAAGGCGATGGTGCCGCGTGTGGTGGGCAAGCTGGAATTGAAGGAACGCGCCCATCCCTGGGAAGCCGGCTTCCTGCGCGCCCATACCAAGAAGAAGATCAAGTTCACCCTGCCCGGGCCGATGACCATCATGGACACGGTATCCGACCAGTATTATGGCGACCGGGTGAAAACCGCTTTCGCCTTTGCCGAATTGCTGAACCAGGAAGCCCGCGCCTTGCAGGCCGAGGGCGTGGATGTGATCCAGTTTGACGAACCGGCCTTCAATGCCTATACGCGCCAGGCCGCCGATTGGGGCATCGACGCGCTGCACCGGGCGATTGACGGCCTGACCTGCACCACGGCGGTGCATATCTGCTATGGCTATGGCATCCAGGCCAATATCGAATGGAAACGCATGCTGGGCAGTGAATGGCGCCAGTATGAGGATTTTTTCCCCGCCCTGGCCAAGAGCCGCATCGACCAGGTATCGCTGGAATGTATCAATTCGCGTGTGCCGCCCAATCTGATGGCCTTGCTGGAAGGCAAGCAGGTGATGGTGGGCGTGATCGACGTGGCGACAGACACGATCGAAACCCCGGAACAGATTCTGGCCACCATCGAAACGGCCCTGCAATTTGTGCCCAAGGACAAGTTGCTGCCGGCCAGCAATTGTGGCCTGGCGCCGCTTGACCGCGATGTGGCCTATGCCAAATTGCAGGCGCTGGGCGCCGGCGCCCGGCTGGCGCGGGAGAAGTTCGGCTAAGCATATTCCAGCCAGATCAGGCCGAGCACCAGCAGCAGCAGGAACAGGGTTTCGCCAACCAGCAGGGCGATGGCGCGCGGGCCGACCGAGGCGACCGATTTCAGCGTGGTTTTCATGCCCAGGGCGGAAATCGCGATCACCAGGCACCAGCGCGAGGTGCTTTTGGCCGCATCCAGCACCGGCTGCGGGAAGATGCCGGTGGAGGTGAGCAGCACCAGCATGGCAAAGGCGATCAGGAACCACGGCAAGGGCGGCTGGCGCCCGGCGCTGTTTTGCGCCGCGCCGGCCACGGCATCGCGGAACAGCAAGGTGAAGCAGAACACCACCGGCAGCAGCAGGGCCACCCGCAGCAGTTTGGTGAAGGTGGCGATGGTGCCGGTTTCCTGCGAGATCGAGAAGCCGGCGCCCACCACCTGGGCCACATCATGGATGGTGGCGCCGAGGAACACGCCCGCTGCCGTATGATCCAGCGCCAGCAACGGCACCAGCATCGGATACAGGATCATCGCCACGGTGGAGAGCGCGGTGACGCCGATGACGGTGAAGGCCGTGTCGCGTTCGGCATTGGGCCCGCGCGGCAGCACGGCTGAAATCGCCAAAGCCGCCGAGGCGCCGCAAATCGCTACCGCGCCGCCGGTGAGCAGGCCGAAACGCGCCTCCAGGCCAAGCGCGCGGGCCAGCAGGCGGCCGACGACAATGGTGGCCAGCACACTGACCAGCACGGTGAGGATCGGGCGCGGCCCCAGCGCCATGATCTCGCTGAGCGTGATCTGGGTGCCGAGCAAGGCAATGGCGAAACGCAGCAGGCCACGTGCGGCAAATTCGATGCCGGGCACACATTTGCCTTCCTGCGACAGGAAATACAGCGCCATACCGAGCAGCAGGGCAAACAGCATCACCGGCCCGCCATAATGCTCCGACAGGAAAGTGGCGGCAACGCCCACCACGGCGGCGGCCATCACGCCAGGAAAAACTTGCTGCACCCGCTGTACCAGGGCCAACTGCGCCAGACTCATCACCACAACCCCCTACAATTCGGCGGATCGTAGCCAAGCCGGAGCGGCAGCGCTATCGTCTGGCCCATGACGCGGGCGGATTTTGACTGGGACAATCTGCGCTATTTTCTGGCGGTGGCGCGCAGCGGCCGGCTGACGGCGGCGGCACGGGTGCTGGGCCAGGATCACACCACCGTAAGCCGCCGCATCGCGGCGCTGGAAGCCGCCTTCGGCTCGCCGCTCTTTGAGCGCCAGCCGCAGGGCTACCGGCTGACCAAGGCCGGCACACAATTGCTCAGCTTTGCCGAGAATATCGAGCGCACCACAATCCGCGCCGCCAAGGAACTTTCCGGCGCCAGCGCGGCGATTTCAGGTTCGGTGCGGATCGGGGCGCCGGATGGTTTCGGCGGCAGTTTCCTCGGGCCGCGCCTGGGCCGCATTGTGGAACGCCACCCGGATTTGCAGGTGGAACTGATCGCCATGCCGCGTGTGTTCAGCCTGTCGAAGCGCGAAGCCGATATCGCCATCGGGCTGAACTGCCCCAAGGAAGGCCGGCTTTATGCCCGCAAGCTGACCGATTACCGCCTGGTGCTGTATGCCGCGCCAAGCTATGTGGCGGCGCATGGCCTGCCGCAAAGCGTGGCCGAGTTGCAGCAGCATCGCCTGATTGGTTATGCCGATGAATATATCTTCAGCCCGGAGCTGGATTACCTGCCGCTGATCTCCCCCGGCCTGAAGGCGCGTATCCGCTCGTCCAACCTGATCGCGCAACTGCATGCCACCATTGCCGGCGCCGGCATCTGCGTGCTGCCCTGCTTCATGGCGGCGCCCTATCCTGACTTAGTGCATGTGCTGCCGGGCCAGGTGGCGCTGGATCGCACTTTCTGGCTCATCACCCATGCCGACCTGCATGATGTGGCCTGGGTGAAGGCGGCCGGTGATTTCATTGCCGAGATGGTGCAGGCCGAACGCGGCCTGTTCATGCCGGGCTGACGTTCAGATCAAATCAGACCACTGGCGCGGGCGGCCGACAAAGCCTCGCTGCGGCTGCCCACTTTCAGCTTCTGGAACAGCGACTTGTTGTACCATTTCACGGTCTGCACCGAGAGCGCCAGCCGCTCGGCAATCTCGCGGTTGCCCAGGCCATGGCCGATCAGCCGCACAATCTGGATTTCACGGATATGCAGCCGGTGGGCCAGGCTGTCACGCGCCGGATTTTCACGCTCCTGACCGGCTTCTGACGCAGACTGCATCGGCTTCCTCCTGCGGTTATTTATGATTGCCCCAGGAATAACGCGCCGAAGGCTGCCAGGATATGAGGTTTTTCGCACAACCGTGCTGCGAAAAACCTCATAAAACCCGGAGCATACTCAAATCAAATCAATAGCTTATTTTCCAGTACGGCGCGCCAGCGCACGATCGAGAAAATCCAGCCGATCCTGACCCCAGAAAATCTCGCCATCCAGCACATAGGACGGCGCACCAAATACCTGCGCCGCATTGGCCTGTTCGGTGCCTTGGGCATAGGCTTGGCTCACCGCCTCGCTCTCGGCGGCGGCGCGGCAGGCGGCGGCGTCAAAGCCGTTTTCGGCCAGGATCGCATCCAGCGTGGCATCATCGGTGATGTCGCGTTCTTCGGCCCACACGGCGCGCATCACGGCATGGGCCAGGCGGATGGCATTGGCCCCGGCATCCGGGCCGCCGGCATCGCGCAAGCCGATCACCAGCCGCGCCGGCAAGGCTTCCGGCTTGGGGAAAAATTTCGGCTGCAAGGTGAGCGGCACATCCAAAAAATCACGCCAGCGCGCCAGTTCCACCAACCGATAGGCCTGGCGCTGCGGCGCCCGCTTGGCCAGCGGCAGGCCGCCGCTGACCGAAAACACATTGGCCGCATCCATCGGGATGATACGCGCCGTGGCGCCGTGGCGCGTCAGCATGGCTTCCAGCCGACGCGAGCCGAGATAGGCCCAGGGCGAGCCAAGGAAGGTGTAATAGTCAATCGAGATCGTCATCGTGTGCTTTCCTCCGGATTGTTATTGCAGGCCGCGCAGGCGCTGAAATTGTTTCAGGGCATAGGAATCAGTCATGCCGCTGACAAAATCGGTGACATTGAGCAACCAGTCATAACGCCGTTGCGCCTGCGCCGGCTGTTGCGGCATCAGGCGCAGCAAGGCGCGGTCGCGTGGCGCCAGTTGCGCCAGATCGCCGCCGGCCCGCTCCAGCGCATAATGCGCCGCGGCAAAGGCGGAAAGCAGGCTGAGCAGGATTTCGCCGCCCATCACCTCGGTCTGGAAACGCTCGCGGGTCTCAAAGATGCGCTCGCGGGTGAAGCGGGCGATTTCCTCCAGTTGCGGCGCCGCCGGACCATGGCGCAGCAGATCGCCCTTGAAGGCGCCGCGCAGGATATCAGCCTCATGCGCCAGGAAAGCCTCCACCGCCTGGTCGATCAGCGCGCCGATGGCCTTGGCGCGCAGATAGGCGATTTTCCAGGGCTGGTCGCTGATCTCGCCATAACGCGGCGGCAGGGTGGGCAGCAGGCCGATCAGCCGCGTTTCGGCCTCGGCAAAGCTGATGCGGCCGAGCTTGAAGCCATCCTCGATATCCACCACCGAATAACAGATGTCGTCAGCAGCCTCGACCAGATGGGTCAACGGATGGCGGGCAAAACGGCCCGGCGCGATTTCGGCCAGGCCAACCACCGCCGCCATCTCGCCGAACAGCCCGGCCTCGGCCTGGAAAAAACCGAATTTCCGGCGCACCGGATCCGCCACGGGTGAACCGAACGGGTATTTCATGAAGGTGGCCAGCGTGGCGCAGGTCAGCCGCAGGCCGCCGGCATCGCGCCAGTTCTGCAACCGGGTCAGCACCCGGAAACCCTGGGCATTGCCTTCAAAATGCGTCAGGTCGGCAGCCTCAGCGGCATCCAGGCCATCGAGATAGCGTGCCCCCTCGCCATTGCGGAACCAATGCTGCACCGTGGCTTCGCCAAAATGGCCAAAGGGCGGATTGCCGATATCATGGCCCAGGCAGGCAGCGGCCACGATATGGCCGAATTCGGCCGCCGATATCCCGTCCAGCCCGGCGCCTTCGCGTCGCACCACCACTTCGCCAACCTGGGCGCCGAGCGAACGGCCAACCGACGAGACTTCCAGCGAATGGGTCAGCCGGTTACGCACATAATCGCTTTCGGGCAGCGAATGCACCTGGGTCTTGTCCTGCAAGCGGCGGAAAGCCGAGCAGAACACCACGCGGTCCCAATCCTTCTGGAACGGGTTGCGCGCGGGCGTCACCGGCTCGGCGCCACGATGGCCAAGCCGCTGCGCCGACAACAATTTCTGCCATTGCATCATCGCCGCACTGTGCCTTTCCGGCGGCTTTGCGGCAAGGCTTGCCCCGGCCAGCTCTATCGCCTGACACAGCTTGCCCTTGCCGCAACCGGCCCCGCGGCCCATACTCCTGCTGGTGGTCTGCGGAGGGGGAAGCCGGCCGTGGGGAATTTCGGCGCATTAGCCGCCTGTCTCGTCACTTTGCTGATCGCCGCCCTGTGCCTGCTGGTACAGACAAGGCTGCATGAAAAGCGTCCGCACCTGGCCTATTGGGCCGCGGCGCATGCGGCGCTGGCGGTGAATTTTGCCATTTTCGGCTATACCGACTGGGCCAACAACCCGGCTTATGCCGCCTTGGCCGTGCTGATGCAGCAGGCTTTCGCCGTGTTGCTGGCCTTTGGCATCCGGCATCATCTTGGCCTGCCGGCCAATCTCACCGCTGCCTTGTCGCTCACCCTGGCGATCAGTGCCGTGGTGGTGGGCATGATGCTGATTTTCCCGCAAAGCTATTATGCCCTGCCCGGCCTGGCGCTGATCGTGGTGCAGATTTATGGCGGCGCCCTGCTGCTGGTGCATCGCCGCAGTGTGCTCTATGTCGGCCTGGGCATCGTGCTGCTGGTGCGCGCGCTCAACACCCTGGTCTATGTTGGCCTGGCGCAGCAAAATGCCGGCGCGCCGGCGCAGGAATGGCCCTTCATCCTCACCCTGCTGCTTAACCTGGCCACCGGCATCGGCCTGGTGCTGCTGGAATTCGACGACGCGCACCGCGCCATGGCCGCCACCGCGCGCGAAAAGGAAGACACCCTCTCGCTGCTGCAAGCGGTGATCGACACGGTGCAGGCGGTGGTGCATTACAAGGATCGTGATCTGCGCTACCGGCTGGTGAATTTACGCAGCCGCGCCGTGCTGGGCTATGGCGACACCGATATCATCGGCAAGAAGCTGTCTGAAGTGGCACCGCCCGACCTGGCCTTGCCGATCGAGCGTGGCGACCGTGCCGTGCTGTATAACAAGGGCGCCATGATTGACGAGGAATGGCGCTGGCGCGATGCCGATAGCGGCAAGCAGAAAACCTACTGGCTGAGCAAATCGGTGGTGCATGACGGGAGCGGCACCGCGATGGGCGTGGTGACCGCCGCCATCGATATCACCCGGCTGAAGGAAACCGAGCAGCGCCTGATCCAGGAACGCGAGGCGGCCGACCGCGCCAACCAAGCCAAAAGCCAGTTCCTGGCCAATATGAGCCATGAATTGCGCACCCCGCTGAATGCCATCCTGGGCTTTTCGGAAATGCTGGAAGCCGGCTATCTCGGCGAATTATCGCCGCGCCAGCAGGAATACATGAATCACATCCACCGTTCCGGGCATCATTTGCTGACCCTGGTGAATGACATCCTGGATCTATCAAAGATCGATGCCGGCAAGATGCGCTTTTCGCCAGAACGGCTGGCGGTGGACGGGCTGGTGCAGGAAGCGGTGGCGATGGTGGCGCCCACGGCGCAGACCGAGGCAGTGAAGATCACGCATCTGCCCTGTGGCCTGGCCGTGTTTGCCGACCGCCGCGCGCTGATGCAGGTGTTGCTCAACCTGCTGAGCAATGCCGTCAAGTTCAACCGGCCCGGCGGCAGCGTAACCTTGCGCGGCGACCAACGCGACGGCTTTGTGGTGCTGACCGTGGCCGATACCGGACTAGGGATGAGCACCTCTGAAATCGCCCGCGCCTTCGAGCCTTTTCAGCGCGGCGATGCCTACAAGGCGCGCTACAAGGGCGGTTCCGGCCTCGGCCTGGCGATCAGCCGCAATCTGGTGGAGTTGCAGGGCGGCCGTTTCACCCTGGAAAGCAGCCCGGGCAGCGGCACCATTGTGCGGATTTCATTTCCGCTGCTGGATGACAGCACTGCGCTTGCACCCGATGGTGGCCAGGATTAGGCTGGCTGCAACGCGCCGAATCCACATAAATAAAGGATAAATGGCGCTTTCGGGAGGATAACCATAATGCGCAATTCATTGCCAATGCAGGCTACATCGCGCCGCCGCTTTCTCGGCACCTCGCTAGCGCTTGGCGCCGGCAGCATGCTGGCCGGCCTGCCCTTTGGCGCCCAGGCCCAGGTGGACAATCTCAAGCTCTTTGTGCCGGCCAATCCGGGCGGCGGCTGGGACCAGACGGCGCGCAGCATGGAACAGGCGATGAAAGCCGCCGGACTGATCAAGGGCGCACAGGTGACCAATGTGGGCGGCGCCGGCGGCGCGGTTGGCCTGCCGCAATTTGTCAATCAATGGAAAGGCCAGGGCAACGCGCTGATGGTGGCCGGCATGGTGATGGTGGGGGCGCTGATCACCAACAAATCGCCGGTGAGCATGACCCAGACCACGCCGATCGCCCGCCTGACCGGCGAATTCGAAGTGGTGGTGGTGCCGGCCAGTTCACCGCTCAAATCGATGCAGGATCTCGGTGCCGCCTTCAAGGCCGATCCGACCAAGGTTTCCTGGGCCGGCGGCTCGGCCGGCGGCACCGACCATATCCTGGCCGGCATGATCGCCAAGGCGGTGGGCGGCGATGCCAAGAAGGTGGCCTATGTCGCCTATGCCGGCGGCGGCCCGGCCCAGGCGGCTTTGCTTGGCGCCCAGGTCACCTGCGGTATCTCCGGCTATGGCGAATTCGCCGAGCAGATCAAGGCCGGCAAGCTGCGCGCACTTGGTATTTCAGCCGACAAGCGCCAGGCCGGCATCGATATCCCAACCATCAAGGAACAGGGCATCGATGTTGAATTGTTCAACTGGCGTGGGGTTTTTGCGCCGCCCGGCGTGAAGGATGCCGACCGCGCCGCAATGATCGAGCTGGTGAGCAAGATGCGCGCTTCCAAGCCCTGGCAAGAGCAACTGGTGGCGCGTGACTGGACCGACATTTTCCTGGCCGGCGACGATTACCGCAAATATATCGACAGCGAGATCACACGGATCGGCGATATCCTCAAGGAACTGGGCCTCGGCTGAGCCGGGCGCAAGCGCGATGCGCCGGCTGTGGCGGCCTGAAAGCCTGGTGGCGCTGGGGGTGCTGGCGCTGAGCCTGATCGCTTTTGACCAGACAAGGCGCATCCCGGTTTCGCCGGCCTATGCCCAGGTCGGCCCCAATGTGATGGCCTATGTTGCCAGCACATTGCTGCTGGGCCTGGGGCTGGGATTGCTGCTGCAAGCCTGGCGCGGCGATTGGAAAACACCTGAGGAAGAGAACCAGCCCTTGCAGAAACGGCCACTGGGCTGGCTGCTGCTCGGGCTGGTGCTGAATGTCGGCCTGATCCAACCACTCGGCTTCATTCCGGCCTCCACCTTGCTGTTTGGCTGTACTGCGCGCGCCTTCGGCAGCCGCCGCCCCATACGCGACATCCTGATCGGCTTAGGCTTCGCGGCTTTGGCCTATTTCGGCTTCGCCGAGGCGCTGGGCATCAATATCGGCAGCGGCGCCTTCTGGGAGGACTGGTTCTGATGGAAACCCTGACGCTGCTCGGCGACGGCTTCGCGGTGGCCTTGCAGCCGATGAACCTGCTCTGGGCGCTGGTGGGCGTCACGCTCGGCACTGCCGTGGGCGTGCTGCCCGGCCTTGGCCCGGCACTGACCATCGCCCTGCTGCTGCCGATCACCTTCCATGTGCCGGCCACCGCCGCCTTCATCCTGTTCGCCGGCATCTATTACGGCGCCATGTATGGCGGCAGCACCACCTCGATCCTGCTCAACACGCCGGGCGAAAGCGCCACGATTATCACCGCGCTGGAAGGCAACAAGATGGCGCGCAAGGGCCGTGCCGCAGCAGCGCTCGCCACTGCCGCCATCGGCAGTTTTGTGGCCGGCACCATCGGCACGCTGGGCCTCACCTTTCTGGCGCCGCCTTTGGTGGAATTTGCCCTGCGTTTTGGCCCGGCGGATTATTTCGCCCTGATGATTGTGGCCTTTGTGGCAGTTTCCGCCGTGCTCGGCGCTTCCGTGCTGCGCGGCCTGACCAGCCTGGGCCTCGGCCTGCTGCTCGGCCTGATCGGCATCGACCTGCAAACCGGCCAGCCGCGCTTCACCTTCGGCCTGCTCGAACTGCTTGATGGCGTCAATGTCATCGTGGTGGCGGTGGGCCTGTTCGCGGTTGGCGAGACGCTCTACCTCGCCGCCCGCCCGGCGCAGCCCGAGGCGCAGGCCTTGCAGCTCAAGGGCGGCGCCTGGATGACCAAGGAAGACTGGCGCCGGTCCTGGAAACCCTGGCTGCGCGGCTCGGCCATCGGCTTTCCGTTCGGCGCGCTGCCGGCCGGTGGCGCCGAGGTGCCGACTTTCCTGAGCTATTTTGTCGAAAAGAAATTCTCGCGCCATCCGGAAGAATTCGGCCATGGCGCCATCGAGGGTGTGGCCGGGCCGGAAGCCGCCAATAATGCCTCGGCGGCCGGCGTGCTGGTGCCGATGCTGGCGCTCGGCCTGCCCACTTCCGCCACCGCCGCCATCATGCTGTCGGCCTTTACCAGCTATGGCATCAATCCCGGGCCGCTGCTGTTGCAAAGCCAGCCCGAACTGGTCTGGGGCCTGATCGCCTCGCTTTATGTCGGCAATGTCATCCTGCTGGTGCTGAATCTGCCGCTGGTTGGGTTATGGGCCAAGATTCTCACCATCCCGACGCCCTGGCTTTATGGCGGCATCCTGGTTTTCGCCACCATCGGCACCTATGGTATCAGCCAGTCGCCCATCGACCTGATCCTGCTCTATATCATCGGCGGCATCGGCTATCTGATGCGGCGTTTCGATTTTCCCGCCGCGCCCACCATCATCGGCATGATCCTGGGCCCCTTCGCCGAACAGGAATTCCGCCGCGCCATGACAATTTCCGGCGGCGATATGAGCGTGTTTCTGACCCGGCCCTTAAGCGCCAGCCTGCTGATTATTGCGCTGCTGCTGCTGCTCGGCCCGCTGCTGGCCCGGTTCTGGCGGCGTAAACCCGCGTAAAATATGGATTTCCTGAAAATCCAAGTATTTTAGCCACGCTGTTACGATTCGTGATGACCATCACGGCAATAAAGACAGCGGCATCCTATATTCACATCATCAAGAGATTGGCGGGAGCGCCGAAGCGTTCCCCCCCCCTGCCTCAGCCCCGTCCCCCCCGGCTCGCTGAGGTTCCCGGCGCCTCCCGCCAATCGTCTTGACCGAGTTTATTCCTCCCCAACTGGAAAGGGCGGCGCTAGCAGAGACGCCGCCCTTTTTCTTTTCACAGCCCGCGACTTTACAAGCGGCGCCGGGCTGGCCAGAACAGGGCATGACCCGCCGCATCGTCACTGCCCCCATACCCCCCGGCTTCATCCGCGCCGAACCGGTTTCCCGTTTTTTTGGCCGCCTTGGCAAATTCTATATTCGGCGCATCGATGGCGAGCCGCCGGTCTGGGGCATCCATCTGCGGCCCAAGCACGGCAATCGCCACGGCACCGGCCATGGCGGCTTTCTGGCCACGCTGGCCGATACCCATATGGCCGGCTTCATTCATTACAATTTTCCCGATGTGCGCGTGGTCACCACCGATCTTAAGCTGAAATACCTGCGCCCAGCGCGCATGGGCGACTGGCTGGAAGCGCATCAGGCTTCGGTGGAGCGCGAGGGCGATTACGCCACCGTGGTTTGCGATTTGAAAGTGGCCGGGCAGATTGTGGTGCGCGCCACGGCGCGCTTCAAGCTGATGCCGAAAGCGTAAGGCTATCCGCAGTCGCCCGTGCGGTGAGTTTGTGCTCCAGCGCCAGGCCGGTATTCCTTTGCCGGATATCAGCCAGCAGATGCCAGGTCGCCTCGGCGCTATCGGCCGTGATGCGCAGGCTGAGATAACCGCGCCGCGCCGTGTCGCACCACAGCATGTCCGGGCTGGCCTGGCGCATACCGGCGGCAAGCCTTTCCGGCGCCAGCGGCACAAAACTTTCCAGACCCGGCGAACACACCCCCGGCGTGGCGAATTCCGCCACCATGCGGCCATCTGCGCCGCGATGCCCATAAGCCCAGGCATTATGCGTATCGCCGGCCAGCAGCAGCACACGCCGGCCCGCTATTGTTGCCTGATCCAGCAGGCGCTGGCGCGCGGCATGATAACCGGGCCAGGAATCCGGCGTGGTGGTGATGCCCTGCTGCGCCAGCTCGGCGCGACGCTGAAGCGACTGACGCAGATTGGCCGAGGCCGTATCAGGCAAAGCCGTGCCAATATCGGCGGGGAAAAAACGCTGCCCCAGCACCACTTGCTGCGCCACAATCTGCCAGCTTGCGCCGCGTTGCTGCGAAGCCGCCAAGGCGCGGTCGAGCCAGGCTTCCTGCTCCGGCCCGAGCAATTGGCGGCGCGGATCGGCCAGTTGGCCGCGATAACGCGCCAGTGCCTTGGCATAAGCCTCTGACTCCGACGCGGCGGTATAAAGCTCTCGCGGCACCGCCGCCTGGCGATCCCGCCCAACCAGCCTGGTATCAAGCAGGATCAGATCGGCCAGGCCACCCAAAGCCACCTGGCGGTAAAGCTGCGCCGCATCGCGGATCGGCAGCCATTCATAATATGCCTGGCGGGCCGCCGCGCGCCGCGCCGGCCAGGGGCCTTCCTGGTCCGGCTGGTGATTCTGCGCCCCGTCGCGCCAGGCATCATTGGCGAATTCATGGTCATCCCACACCGCCATCATGCTGTGGCGCGCATGCAAAGCCTGTAGATCGGGATCGGCACGGTAGAAGGCATAACGCCGGCGGTAATCCGCCAGCGCCACGATTTCATGTGGCGGCTCGAGTCCTTCGCGCCCCGGCGCGCGCTGCGCCGGACTGGGATAAACCTGATCGCCCAGTTCGTAGATGTAATCACCGAGATGCAGCAGCAGATCAAGATCGTCTCGCGCGGCAGCATGGGCATAAGCGTTGAAATGGCCAAAGCCGATATTGGCGCAGGAAAACACCGGCAGAGTGAGCGGGCGCTGGCCATCTGCCGGTAAAGTGCGGCCGCGGCCCGGCGGCGAGACCGCGCCATCCCCGGCGCGAAAGCGGTAATGCACTGGCATATCCGGCGGCAGCCCTGCAGCTATCGCCTTGACACAATAATCCCGCGCCGGCTCGGCCCAGGCCTCGCCTTCCGCCAGCAGGCGGCTGAACCCGGCATCGGCGGCAACCTGCCAGGTCAATCGCGCCCGGGCACCATCGACCGGCAGGTAACGGGTCCAGAGCAGCAGGCTGGATTGATCGGGATCGCCGCTGGCCACGCCATGGCTGAACCGGCCGGCCTGTGGCGCCATGGCGCAGGCGGCCAGGCCAAGCGGCGCGGCGCCAGCAAGTTGCAGGAAACGGCGGCGCGAAGCGGCAGGAGCGGCAGGCATGGCGCAATGATGCGTCAGGCGCCGGCGGAAGTCTAATCCAGCCTAGCGCAATGCGCCCGGCGCGTTGCCCGGCGGCACCGCGTCACTGGGCGGCACAGCGGCCACCACGGCGCAGGACCAAGCCTGGCCGGAAGCCGATTCGAGCTGGATATTCTCGCCAAAGCGCGTCGCCGCCCAGCCCCGGCCGAGATATTCATAGCGGCCATCGGGCGGCTGGCGCAGCAGCGGCACCGCCGGCTTGCCGGGCTGCTCCAGGAACAGCGTATCCGGCTGGCGACTGAAGGCGCTGGCGGCGCCCAGCACCAGGCGCAGATCATCGGCGCAGCGAAAGGCGATTTCACCCGGCCGGATCGGCCCGAAACGGGGAGAGGGCGGCGGCGGCGCAAAGCCATAGCTGGTGCTGCCGGGCTGGGTTTGCCGGCCGCGCTCGCTCCAATCGCCCAAACCCAAAATGCCCTGGCCCAGCAAACCCTGGCCGATGCCGCCGCGCACGCGCGTGCCGGCCAGCCGTTCCATGGCGCTGCGCGCCTGGGCCAGGGCGGCCTGGATTTCCGGCTCGTCCGGCTCGGTATCAATACCATCCACCTGCTTGCGGCCCGAGGTGAAGCGGCCCTGGCTGAAATTGAGATTGAGGCTGATGCGGCGATAGCCATCGGCAACCCCTGCCTGGCCGGCCACGCGGCGGCTGCGCTCGCCATAATGCATCAGGTCGCCGCGATGGAAATCAAACACCACTGTGGCATCGCCATGTTCGCCATAGCGGCGCCATTCCGTGATCCGCACCGGGCGGCCCTGTTCCAGCATGGCCTCCCAATCGGCGCTTAACTCGCCCTGATTGTAGCGCCCACGCACCACCTGCGCCGGCTCGGCATTCTCGGCTTCCGAATCCTCCGGCACCTGGCTCCAGGCCGGCGCCAGCGGTGCAGCCAGCACCAGGGCAAACAAAATGACCCGAAACGGCACCATACGCAGAAGACTCCTCAACAAAAAATCCGCCAGCCAGCATCCAACCAGAAGAAATAGGCAGGAATAGGGCAGGCAATTTTCGCCGATTTCCACCCGCGGGCAAGTGACGGCAACAACTTAGATGCTGCTATCCTGCCGGCCGGCTGCGGCGATTCGTCCCACGGCTGTTGTAAGGCCATGGGGGTGGCATGGAGACTGAACCGGACGTGCCGGCGGCGCTGACACGGCAAAAGTATGACGGCGCAATCAACATCCGCCGCGATGACGGCCTGCTGCATATCACCATCAGCGGCGACCTGGATTGCCGGGTTGTCTACGAAAGTATCCGCGACGGCCATGCCAGCGGCCTGATCGGCCTCAACATCCCCACCCTGGTGGATATGCGCAACTATACCGGCAGTATCGAATGGCGCGAGATCATGCGCATCGCCGCGCTGGCGCCCTGGGGCGCACCAGCCGGCGAGGCCGCCGGCCGGGTGGCCTATGTTTCGCAGGCGCGGCTTTTTGCCAGCATCGTCAAGGTGGTGGAAATCCTGTTCCAGCGCAGCCGGCATCGCCACTTCAACGAGCCGGACCCCGCCTTGCTCTGGCTGCGCGAAGCGCTATCTGCTTAAATCGCCGTTCTTTTTCCCAACTCCTTCGAGGCAGTAGATGACCGAAGCCAATGGCCGCAAGGCCGACCATCCGATTGATCCGATTTTCCTCAAGCGCTTCTCGCCCCGCGCCTTCACCGGCGAAGCCATCCCGCAGGGTGAATTGCTGACCATCTTCGAAGCCGCGCGCTGGGCGCCTTCGGCCTATAATTCGCAGCCCTGGCGCCTGTTTTATGGCTGCCGGGACACTGCGCAATGGCCGCTTTTCCTCGGCCTGCTCAACGAGCCGAACCAGCTCTGGGCCAAGAATGCCGCCGCCATCGTGGTGCTGGCTTCGAAGCCGAATTTCCTCCAGCCCGGCACCAATAACGAGATGATCTCGAAAACGCCGAGCTATGATACCGGCGCCGCCTGGGCCAATCTGGCGCTGCAATCCGCCATGCTGGGCTGGGTGGCGCATGGCATCATCGGTTTTGACACCGCCCGCGCTGCCACTGAATTGAAGCTGCCGGGAGATTGGCGCGTGGAAGCCGGCGTGGTGATCGGCCGCCTTGGCGACAAGTCGATCCTGCCGGAAGCCCTGGCCGCCCGCGAGGCGCCGAACAGCCGCCGCCCGCTCGCCGAGACCATCTTCGAAGGCGGCTATACCGGCTGATTACGCCGGCCGCTCCAGCTAGTCAAAACCCGCCAAGCCTTGCCTGGCGGGTTTTTTCTGGCCGTTACGCTGCGGTTATTTCCTTGAGCAAATCCGGGTGGCGATCAAGCAATTGCAGCAGCTTGACCAAAGCCAGCGGCGGCTTGGTCTTGCCGGTTTCATACCGCGAGAAGGCGTTCACACCGCCGCCAAAAAGCTCCGCCGCCCTGCGCTGATCGAGCGCCAGCTTTTTACGCACCCGGATAATAAACGCAGGGTCAACAATACTGGCATTCACCTGCTTGTTGAAGGCCAGCATTTCAGCCATCACCCGCTCGGATGTTGCCGCATCGAGAATGCTCTCGGCGCAGGCCGGGCAGAAATCTCCGGTGACGGCGGGAATCGTGGTGGTTTCACCTTTGTAGCTGTAGGGCAGGTCGCGGGTGTCATGCACCAGCGCCGCCGCGCCGCAGACCGGACATTGCATTTCACAGCTCCTTGAACGATACGATCAGCAGGTCGTCGACCAGCGTCAGTTTCAGATAGATATCTGCGGCAGCGCTGCGGGGACGATACACGTCCTGCCAGATGGTGTGGTCGGCATGCGTGGTCATCGACTTGTAGAAATCGTTCATTGTGAGCGCCGCAATGATTGCCAGCATGCCTTGAAAATCAAGGCCCAGCGCCACCGCCCCGCTGCGGGCGGCCTGCGTGGTTCGCACCCGTCCTGCCGCAACCCTCGCATGGATATCGGCAAGACGGTAATGCGGTTTCCGCTTTTCCATGTCCCAAAATAACCCAATTGGTTATATTTGGCAAATAGGTTAATAATGCCATGCCTGGATACAAAAAGGGCCGGGATCGCTCCCGGCCCTTCCTGATTCTGCAAAAGCAGAAAGTTATTCGCCGTCTACGTCGCCTTCGGCGCGCGGCTTGTTGGTCAGGTCTTCGCCAGTGGCCTGGTCAACCACCTTCATGGACAGGCGGACCTTGCCGCGCTCGTCGATGCCGAGCACCTTGACCCGCACTTCCTGGCCTTCCTGCACCACATCGCTGGGCTTGTTGACCCGGCGCGGCGCCATTTCCGAGACATGCACCAGGCCGTCGCGGGCACCGAAGAAGTTCACGAAGGCGCCGAAATCGACGATCTTCACGACCTTGCCCTTGTAGATCACGCCGACTTCCGGCTCGGAAGCGATCGACTTGATCCAGTTGATCGCGGCTTCCGAGGCGGTTTCGTCGGTGGAGGCCACCTTGATCGTGCCATCATCCTCGATGTCGATCTTGCAGCCGGTCTTCTCCACGATCTCGCGGATCACCTTGCCGCCGGAACCGATCACTTCGCGGATCTTGTCCTTCGGGATGGTGAAGGTGGTGATGCGCGGCGCGGTGGCCTTCACGCCGGTACGGTTCTCGGTGATGGCCTTGGCCATCTCGCCGAGGATATGCAGGCGGCCGCCCTTGGCCTGGTCGAGGGCGACCTTCATGATCTCCTCGGTGATGCCGGCGATCTTGATATCCATCTGCAACGAGGTGACGCCCTGATCGGTGCCGGCAACCTTGAAATCCATGTCGCCGAGATGATCTTCGTCGCCCAGGATGTCGGAAAGCACGGCAAAGCGCTCACCTTCCAGGATCAGGCCCATGGCGATGCCCGCCACCGGCGCCTTCATCGGCACGCCGGCATCCATCAGCGCCAGCGAGGTGCCGCAGACGGTGGCCATCGAGGAGGAGCCGTTCGACTCGGTGATTTCCGACACCACGCGGATGGTGTAGGGGAAATCCGCCTTGGCCGGCAGCAGCGGCCGCACGGCGCGCCAGGCCAGCTTGCCATGGCCGATTTCGCGGCGGCCCGGCGAACCCATGCGGCCGGCTTCACCCACCGAATAGGGAGGGAAGTTGTAATGCAGCATGAAGGCTTCGCGGTATTCACCATCCAGCGCATCGATGATCTGCTCGTCCGAGCCGGTGCCCAGCGTGGTGACCACCAGCGCCTGGGTTTCGCCGCGGGTAAATAATGCAGCGCCGTGAGCGCGGGGAAGAATCCCGATTTCGGCCACGATCGGGCGCACGGTCTTGGTATCGCGGCCATCAATACGCAGGCCGGTATCCAGGATGTTGAAACGCACCACCTTGGCTTCCAGGTCCTTGAAGGCGTCGCTCACATCCACCGGATTGGCTTCACCCTCGGCGAACAAAGCCTTGGCCTTCTTCTTCACCTCGCCAACCTTGGCGTAGCGCGCCTGCTTCACCTTCTCTTCATAGGCGACACGCAGCTCGGCTTCGATGCCCGATTCTTCCAGCTTCTTCAGCGCGGCTTCGTAACCGGTGCGCTCAGACAGCGCCATCGGTTCCTTGGCAGCGCGCTCGGCCAGGCCGATGATCGCCTCGATCACCGGCTGGAAATGCGTGTGACCAAACATCACGGCGTTGAGCATGATGTCTTCCGGCAGCTGCTGTGCTTCCGATTCCACCATCAGCACGGCCTTGCCGGTGCCGGCGACCACCAGGTCAAGCTGGCTGTCTGCCATCTGCTTGGTGGTGGGATTGAGCACATACTGACCATCGATATAGCCAACGCGGGCGGCGCCGACCGGGCCCATGAACGGAATGCCGGAAATGGTCAAAGCGGCCGAGGCGCCAACCAGGGCGACGATATCCGGATCGTTCTCCAGATCATGCGACAACACGGTGCAAACCACCTGGGTTTCATTGCGGAAACCATCGGCGAAAAGCGGGCGGATCGGGCGGTCGATGAGGCGGGAAACCAGGGTTTCCTTCTCGCTCGGGCGGCCTTCACGCTTGAAAAAGCCGCCCGGAATCTTGCCGGCGGCGAAGGTCTTTTCCTGGTAATTCACGGTGAGCGGGAAAAAATCCACGCCCGGCTTCGGCGATTTCGCTGCCACGGCGGTGCACAGCACGGTGGTTTCGCCATAAGTCACCAGCACGGCGCCATCGGCCTGACGGGCGATCTTGCCGGTTTCGATGGTGAGCTTGCGCCCACCCCACATCAGTTCAGTCTTGTGGATATTGAACATAGCAGTCTTCCTTGCCTGAAGGCCTGCCCACCCCCCTTGACGGCCTTGGGTGAGAGCCTTGGCGCGGCGGCGACCATCGCCCCGCGCTCGTTTGCCTCAGGCGGGGCCCATCCCCACCCTCGGCCGCCCCGAAAGCCTAAACGGAAAACGCCCGCTGCCGCCCAGATGCTTTACCTGGGTGGAAACGGGCGTCGTCGAAAGGTTCCGAGGCTGGGCCGCCGGAGCGCGCAGTAGCGATAGCGGCGGCGGCCATTCCTGATTACTTGCGCAGACCCAGACGCTGGATCAGGCTGTCGTAGCGCGGGGCTTCGACACGCTTGAGATAGTCCAGCAGGCTGCGGCGCTTGGAAACCATCATCAGCAGGCCGCGACGGGAATGCACATCCTTGCCGTGGCTCTTGAAGTGGCTGGAAAGATTGTTGATACGCTCGGTGAGCAAGGCCACCTGGATTTCCGGCGAACCGGTATCGCCCGGCTTGGTGGCATATTCGGCAACCAGCGCCTTCTTGCGTTCTGCGGTAATGGTCATGACTTCAACTCCTCGACATCATTGGTTGAACAGACGCACGGGCCGCACCTCATCGGCAACGCGCTGGCCGATACCGACGGCTTTGCCATCGGCCTTGACCAGCAGCTCACCTTCTGGGGGAAGCGGTAAGCCCGTGCAGATCACCCGTATGCTCTGGCCGTGCCTGAGGCGTTCGGCTTGAGGGCCGGTCACGACCAGGGCCGGGATGTCGTCCAGCGCGGTCTCGATCGGCAACAGGTATTCTGACGCGGCGTCCTTTTGGCATAGTTCGCCGAGTGAATCCAGTGAAAAAGCCGTTTCGGCGCTGAATCGGCCAACCCGCGTGCGGCGAAGCATCACCACATGGCCGAAACAACCCAGGGCTTCGCCCAGATCACGCGCCAAGGCCCGGATATAGGTTCCCTTGCCGCAGGCCACCTCAAACAGCGCCTGATCCGGCGCCGGCATGTCGAGCAGCTCAAACCGATCAATGCGCACCGGGCGCGGCGCCAGATCAACTACTTCACCCTGGCGCGCCAGGGCATAGGCGCGGCGGCCATCCACCTTCAAGGCTGAAAAGGCCGGCGGGCGCTGCAAAATCTCGCCGCTGAATTGCGGCAGCAGGGCACGGATCGCGGCTTCGGTCGGGCGGTTTTCGGATTGCGCCACCACCTCGCCCTCGGCATCGTCGGTGCTGGTGGCAGCGCCCCATTGCGCCATGAAACGATAAACCTTGGCGGCGCCCATGGCATAGGCCACCGTCTTGGTGGCTTCGCCCAGCGCAATCGGCAACACGCCACTGGCCAGCGGATCAAGCGTGCCGCCATGGCCGGCCTTGGCCGCGCCGGTCAGCCGGCGCACCGCGCCAACCGCCTGGGTTGAGGTCATGCCGAGCGGCTTGTCGAGAATAACCCAACCGCTGATCGGCAGGCCTTTGCGCTGCCGGCTCACAGAAAATATCTCACTGGGCTTCGTCTTCGCCGGCCGGCTTTTCGATATCGGCACGCACCTCGGGGCGATGCAGCACCTGCTCGATCCGCTGTGCGGTATCGAAGCTGTGGTCGAGCTTGAACGACAGGCTGGGAGCATGGCGCAGGTTTAGCGGCTGCGCCACCAGGGTGCGGATATAGGCCTGGGCGCGATTTAGCCCGGCCACCACCTTGGCCGATTCCGGGCCGGCACCGGCCAGCGGGATCACAAAGGCGGTGGCATTCTTGAGGTCGGGACTGACCCGCACCTCGGTGACGGTGACAATCATGCCATCCAGATCGGGATCGCGGAAATGCGCCTGGCGCAGCACATCCGAGAGGACATGGCGGATTTCCTCGCCCACCCGCAGCTGGCGCTGGCTGCGGCCACCGGGCAGCGTATCCTGCTGGCCCCGGCCCTGTTGGCCGGCGCCATGGCCTTTTGCGCGTCGCGTCATGCTTCGCTCCTGCTACCGAACGATAGCACCAGCCCTAGAGCTGGCGCGCCACCGTTTCAAGCTCGAAACACTCGATCATGTCGCCCTGCTTGATGTCGTCGTAATTCTCGAACGACATGCCGCAATCCATACCCTGCTTGACCTCACGGACATCGTCCTTGAAGCGCTTGAGCGTGGAAAGCTGGCCCTCATGCACCACCACATTGTCGCGCAGCAGGCGCACCTTGGCGCCACGCTTGACCATGCCTTCGGTGATCATGCAGCCCGCCACCTTGCCAACCTTGGTGATGTTGAACACTTCGCGGATCTGCGCGTAACCGAGGAAGTTCTCGCGCACTGTCGGCGCCAGCATGCCCGAAAGCAGTGCCTTCAGATCGTCCAGCACGTTGTAGATGATCGAGTAGTAGCGGATATCGACGCCATCGCGCTCGGCCATGTCGCGCGCCTGCTTGGAAGCGCGCACATTGAAGCCGATGATGATGCCGCCCGAGGCACCGGCCAGGGCGATGTCGCTTTCGCTGATGGCGCCCACGGCACCATGCAGCACACGCACCGCCACCTCTTCGGTAGCCAGTTTCTGCGCTGAACCCAGGATCGCTTCCAGCGAGCCCTGCACGTCGGCCTTGATCACCACCGGCAGTTCCTTGGCTTCGCCGGCCTTGATCTTGGAGAACATCTGTTCAAGCGTGCCGCGCGCACCCTGCACGGCGCGGGCATCACGCTGCTTGCGCTGGCGGAATTCGGCCACTTCGCGGGCGCGGGCTTCGTTCTCCACCACCATGAACTCGTCGCCGGCTTCCGGCGTGCCTTGCAGGCCGAGCACTTCCACCGGCACGGACGGGCCGGCTTCAACCACATTCTTGCCCTTGTCGTCGATCAGGGCGCGAACACGGCCATAGGCATTGCCGGCCACGAATACATCGCCGACATGCAGCGTGCCACGCTGCACCAGCACAGTGGCAACCGAACCACGGCCCCGCTCCAGCTTGGCTTCGATCACCACGCCATCGGCGCGACGATCCGGATTGGCCTTGAGATCAAGGATTTCGGCTTGCAGCAGGATCAGCTCTTCAAGCTGATCCAGGTTGGTCTTGGCCTTGGCCGAGACTTCCACCGACTGCACTTCGCCGCCAAGCTGTTCAACCACGATGCCATGTTGCAGCAATTCGCGGCGCACCTTGTCCGGATTGGCCTGCGGCTTGTCGCATTTGTTGATCGCCACCACCACCGGCACTTCGGCGGCCTTGGCATGATGGATCGCTTCCACGGTCTGCGGCATCACGCTGTCATCGGCCGCCACCACCAGCACCACGATATCGGTGGCCTTGGCGCCGCGCGCACGCATCTGCGTGAAGGCTTCATGGCCTGGCGTATCCAGGAAGGTGATCGCCTTGCCGGATTTGAGATGCACCTGATAGGCGCCGATATGCTGGGTGATGCCACCGGCTTCACCGCCGGCCACATCGGTCTGGCGCAGCGCATCCAGCAGCGAGGTCTTGCCGTGATCGACATGGCCCATGATGGTGACCACCGGCGGACGCGGCAGCAGCACCGCATCCTCATCCTTCTCGGCCACCAGGCCGATTTCGATATCGGATTCGGCGACACGCTGGATGCGATGGCCAAATTCGGTGACCAGCAATTCGGCGGTATCGGCGTCGATCACCTGATTCATCGTTGCCATCACGCCCATCTTCATCAGGGCCTTGATCACATCGACGGCACGTTCGGCCATACGGTTGGCCAGTTCCTGCACGGTGATGGTTTCCGGCACCACCACATCGCGCAACACCTTCTGCGGCGCATCCTGCATCTGCTGCATCATGCGCTTTTCGCGCTCGACGCGGCGGCGGAAGGACGCAACCGAGCGCACGCGCTCGTTGTCGTCCAGCGCAGCGGTGATGGTCAGCTTGCCACGGCGGCGGTCATCGCCCGTACGCGCCTTGCTTGGCGCCGGACGCGCCGGTGCAGCCTTGGCGCCAGCACCCACCTTGCGGCGCGCACTGCCCTCTTCTTCTTCTTCGGCATGCGGCGCACGGCCACCCGGCAGCGGCGCTGCGGCGGCAGGGGCGGCGGCGGCATTATCCTTGCTGGCGGCTTCCTTGGCCGGGCTGGTCTTGGCCTGATCGGCAACCAGACGGCGGGCGGCTTCGGCTTCAGCCTTCTTGCGGGCTTCTTCCTCGGCCTTCTTGCGCGCATCTTCCTCGGCAGCGCGGCGCGAGGCAGCCTCGCGTTCGGCAACGGCGCGGGAGAGATGGTCCTGGCGCTTGCGCGCCTCTTCCTCAACCGCGCGGCGCATTTCGGCCACACGGCGCAGATCGTCAATATTGCGGGCGCGCTGCTGCTTCTCTTCTTCGCTCAGCGATTTCAGCACCATGCCGGTGGGGCGCGGCGCCACGGGCGCGCCACGCTGCGGGCCAGCGCGGCCGGAACGCGGATTCTCGCCGGTTGCCGGCGCCGACATGCGCGGGCCGCTGGTTGGCACGGTGCCGGTGGCCGGGGCAGACATGCGCGGCCCGGCAGACATGCGCGGGCCGGTGCTGGGCGCCGGCGCAGCGGCGGCGGCTGGCGCGGGCGTGGCTGCCAGCGCGACTGGCGCAGCAGCCACCGGCGCAGCAGCCGGCATCGCGGCTTCAACCGGTGCCGATTCGGCAGCAACTTCGACCTGCTCAACCTCACCGTCATGCTCGGCGGCCTTGGCAGCTTCATGGGCGGCGATGGTGGCCGCCAGCGACGGCCGGGTCTGCACCAGCGGGCCGGAGCCGACCGGGCGGTTGCCCTGCTGAGGGGCAGCGGCAGCAGGCGCGGAGGCGGCTGCGGCGGGCGCAGCTTCGGCAGGCTTGGCAGCCCCTGGCGGGGTGATGGTGCGCTTCTTGCGCACCTCCACCGTCACCGCCTTGGTCCGGCCATGGCTGAAGCTTTGGCGCACCTGTCCGGTCTCGACCGTCTTCTTCAACTCAAGACGCCTCGACCGACCCGCCAGCTTGTCCTTATCCTGCTCGTTAATATCGCTCATACCTGTTCCGCTTCCGCCGCCGACGACACCTGCCGCCAGCCTTCCGAGTTGGCGCAACGACCGCCATGGCCGCTACGCTTACGCATCACAATTCACTACCCGCCCCGCTCAACTGGGGCTCCCCGCGCAACCTGGCGAGGCACTCCAAATCCCGCGCCAGGCGCCGGCGCAGCGGCGTATCCGCCGCCAGGCCCGGCCCGGCCCGCTCAACCCGCTGCGCCAACAGGGCGCAATGGGCCTGAAACACCGCCAGTGTGCGCGCCGGCAGATCAGCCGGCACCCGCACTGCACGCCGCGCGGCGCGCGCAAACAATTTGCGCTCCGCCGCCGAACCAGCCACCAGCCGGGTCAGCAAACCCGCATCCGGCGCCAGCCATAAACCCCGGCCACCCAACTTGCGGCCCGGATCCGGCATCACCTCGCCCGTCGCATCGATCACAAAGCGGATCAGATGCGTGGGCGCCCTACGCTCGCCGCTGCCAAGGCAGCGGCGCGCCCTGTCCTTACGCCCCTTCGGCGCCGGCTTCATCGGCATACCAATGCTGCCGCGCCGCCATGATGATGGCATTGGCATCGTCATTCGACAGCACGCCGTCACCAACAATCTCCTGCAACTCGTCGCCGGCCAGATCGGCCAGGTCGTCGAGCGTCTTGACGCCCTTCTCGCCGAGCGCAGCCAGCATCGGCGGCGTCAGCCCCTCGATGGCAGCGATCTCGTCGGTAACGCCAAGCGCCTTGCGCTTGTCTTCAAATTCCTCGTTGCGCCTCTCGATATATTCAAGCGCGCGATCGTGCAGTTCCTGCGCCAGATCGCCATCAAAGCCTTCGATTTCCATCAATTCTTCAACCGGCAGATAGGCCAGTTCCTCAACCTTGGCGAAGCCTTCAGTGACCAGCAGCTGGGCAATCACCTCGTCCACATCCAGCGCATCGATGAAGAGCTGGCTGCGCTCGCGGAATTCCTTCTGGCGGCGCTCGCTCTCTTCTTCCTCGGTCAGGATGTCGATGTCGTAGCCGGTGAGCTGCGACGCCAGCCGCACATTCTGGCCGCGACGGCCGATGGCCAGCGAAAGCTGATCGGTCGGCACCACCACTTCAACCCGGTTGGTTTCTTCATCCAGCACCACCTTGGCCACTTCGGCCGGGGCCAGCGCATTGACGATGAAGGTGGCCGGATCGGGCGACCATTTGATGATGTCGATCTTTTCGCCCTGCAATTCGTTCACCACCGCCTGCACGCGGCTGCCGCGCATGCCGACGCAGGCGCCGACCGGATCGATGGAATTGTCATTCGACAACACGGCGATCTTGGCGCGGCTGCCCGGATCGCGCGCCACGGCGCGGATTTCGATGATGCCGTCATAAACTTCCGGCACTTCCTGGGCAAACAGCTTGGCCATGAATTGCGGATGCGAGCGCGACAGGAAAATCTGCGGGCCGCGCGGTTCGCGGCGCACATCGTAGATATAGGCGCGCGCCCGATCGCCCTGGCGGAAGGTCTCGCGCGGCAGCAATTCGTCGCGGCGCACAATCGCCTCGGCGCGGCCGAGATCGATGGTGACATTGCCATATTCAACACGCTTGACCAGGCCGTTGACGATCTCGCCGATGCGATCCTTGTATTCGTCATACTGCCGCTCGCGCTCGGCTTCGCGCACCTTCTGCACGATGACCTGCTTGGCGGTCTGTGCCTGGATGCGGCCAAAATCAATCGGCGGCAGCGGTTCGGCGATCACATCGCCAACCTGGGCATCGGGATTGCGGCGCTGCGCTTCCACCAGGCCGATCTCGATGGCGTCATTCTCCACCTTCTCGACCACCTGCAAATGGCGCTCCAGGCGGATTTCGCCGCTCTTGCGGTCGATATCGGCATGGATGTCATTCTCCAGGCCGTAGCGTGCCCGCGCGGCTTTCTGGATGGCATCTTCCATCGCCATCAGCACCACATCGCGGTCGATGGTTTTTTCACGAGCGACCGCATCGGCCACTTGCAGCAATTCGATGCGGTTATAACTGGTCACGGGTTCCATGGTCGGGTCCTCGAACGCGTCCTAGATCGTTTACGCAATGGCGGTTTCAGTGCCGGCACCGGCACCGGTTTCCGCCAGGGCAGCCTTCAGGCTGGCCCCATGGCGGAGCAATTCATCAGTCAGCACCAGCTTGGCACTGGCGATATCGGCATGTGGCAGCACCCAGCGCTGAACCTGCCCGTCCTTGCCGGCTTCCTCATCTTCCAGCATCACGCCGGCAGCGCCTTCCAGGCCGAGCAAGCGGCCACGGAAACGCTTGCGGCCCTGATGCGGCGCGCCCAGCTCGATACGGGCAACGAAGCCCTTGAAACGCTCAAAATCCACCGGCTTGACCAGCGGGCGATCCAGCCCGGGCGAGGAGACTTCCAGGTTGTAGGCTTCCTTGATCGGGTCTTCGACATCCAGAATAGCCGACACGGCGCGGCTGATCTCGGTGCAATCCTCGATGGTGAAGCCGCCATCATGCGCTGCCCCGCCGCTGTCGCGTTCAGCCATGATCTGCAACACCGGACGCTGACCGCCTTGCAGTCGCACACGCACCAGCAAATAGCCCATTGCGCTGAGCGTGGGCTCGATAAGCTGCTCGATCTTGGCAACCGCGGTCATGCCTCGGGGCTACACTCCATGTAAAGGTCGGATACGGCCTGTCCCCCGGAAACGGAACCGAAGTTCCGAAACGAAAAATGGGCCGTCTGGCCCATTTCCTCATCCTTCTGATCCAACCCAGGACCAGGCCAGCAATGTGGCGCCTTTATACCCGCAAATTCCCAGGATGCAAGGCTTTTCTAGCTGGAAACGGCCTGGCTCATGCGCCGCAGCACCCAGGCAGTGCCCAAGCCCAGCGCCAGCCAGAATAGCAGGTCAAGGCCAAGATCAACCAGCATAAAGCCGGGCGGCAGCATCGAGTCTTCAGCTTCGATGGCGGATTCCGGCGCTAAAACCGGCGGTAGCAGCGCCGGCACCAGGCCAAACCAACGCCAGCGCCGGCCAAAGGCAAGCAGCGCAAGGCCAAACACGGCACCGCCTGCCGCCACCAGCCACCAGAATGAGCGGCCTTCGGGGCTGATTTCACTCAGGCTGGGCGGCGTGCTGAGCGCCGGCAGCAGTGCCAGGGCGACAAAGCCGGCCAGGCCCCACAAGGCCGCCTCACGCCAGCGCACATGGCCCGGCGGCGGCACGCGCTGCACATAAATTGCTGCCAGCAGCATCGAGACCACCACGCCAAAGGCAATGTTGCGCAGGATCAGGGCATCCATCTGCTTGTTGGGCGGCGGCAAATCCAGCCCGGCCAGTTCCAGCGCCGCACGTCGCAGCGGCAATTCAAGGATATGCTGGCCCAGCGTAAGCAGCAGGGCTGCAATCAGGCCACCGGCAATGCCGGCCAGGATGAGCCGCAGTGTCATGGGCGAACCCCGAATATCGGATCAGAGGCGCTGAAACCGAAAATACAGGCAGGCTCGGCCGGCGGCCACTGCTTTTCGCTCATACTTGCTGCTGGGCCAATCCGCCGGTCGCCGGCGCCAATCGGCGGCACACTCGGCCAGCCAGCGGAAGCGCGGCTCGGCCAGGGCATGCAGCAGCATGGCGCGGCCGTAATCCGGCACATCGGTGCCCAGGCGCAACTCACCGCCCGGGCGGATCACACGCGCCAGATCAGCCAGCGTATCCGGGTTGACGATGCGGCGCCATTGATGGCGCTTCTTCGGCCAGGGATCGGGAAACAGCACAAAGGCGCACTCTATGCTGGCTGTGGGCAAAGCCTTGAGCAGCAGGCGCGCATCATCGGTGAACAGCCGGATACGGTGCGCCAGATCCTCGTCACCGGCCTCGGCCTTGTCGGCCACCACACCAACCAGTTTGGCCACGCCGTTGAGAAACGGCTCCACGCCGACGATGCCAACAGCCGGATGCGCCTCAGCCTGGGCCAGCAGATGATCGCCAACGCCAAAGCCGATTTCCAGCCAAGTGGCTACCACCGGCTTGCCGAACTGCACCGGGCTATCGGCGCGCGGCAATTCCAGACGCGGCAGCAGCGCGTCCATGCGCTCGGCGCTCAGCGGCGTCAGCTTGCGGCCACGGCGACGGCCAAAAATGAGACGGCGCGGCATCTCTGCCACGCCGTCCATTTCAGTATCGGCCACCGTTTCCTTGTCGGAAGCGGTCGTCACTTCACGTTGAAAGCCGACTTCAGGTCCTTGACCAGATCGGTCTTTTCCCATGAGAAGCCGCCATCCTTCTCCGGCTTGCGGCCAAAATGGCCGTAGGCCGCAGTGCGGGCATAGATCGGGCGGTTGAGCTTGAGATGCTCGCGGATGCCACGCGGGCTGAGCGACACCAGTTCCTGGAGCACCTTGGAAATCTTGGCCTCGTCAGCCTTGCCGGTGCCGAAGGTGGAAACATAGACCGACAGCGGATGCGCCACGCCGATGGCGTAGGAAAGCTGGATCAGGCAGCGCGAAGCCAGGCCGGCAGCCACCACATTCTTGGCCAAATACCGCGCGGCATAAGCCGCCGAGCGATCCACCTTGGTCGGGTCCTTGCCGGAGAAAGCACCGCCGCCATGCGGCGCGGCGCCACCGTAAGTATCCACGATGATCTTGCGGCCGGTCAGGCCGGCATCGCCATCCGGGCCGCCGATGACAAAACGGCCAGTCGGGTTGACGTAGAACTGATCGTCATCGCACATCCAGCCCTTGGGCAGCGCCTTGAGCACATAGGGACGCACGATCTTCTTGATATCGCCCGATTCCAGTTCACGGCCCTTGGCATCCTTGGCGGCATGCTGGGTCGAAACCACGATGGCGGTGGCGCCGGTCGGCTTGCCATCCTTATACAGCAGCGTGACCTGGCTCTTGGCATCGGGGCCAAGCAGCGGCTCCTTGCCGGAATGGCGCGCATCGGCCATCAGCTTGAGGATGTTATGCGACAGCTGGATCGGCGCCGGCATCAATTCCGGCGTCTCGTCGCAGGCAAAGCCGAACATGATGCCCTGGTCGCCGGCACCTTCATCCTTGTTGCCGGCGGCATCAACGCCCACCGCGATATCGGCCGACTGGCCATGCAGCAGCACGTCAACCTTGGCGGTCTTCCAATGGAAGCCGTCCTGCTCGTAGCCGATCTTCTTCACGGCGGCGCGGGCAACATCCTCGATCCGCTTCTTGTTCACCTTGCCCGATTTCGACACCAGGCTGGCGGGACCACGCACTTCACCCGCCAGCACAATGCGGTTGGTGGTGGTGAGGGTTTCGCAGGCGACGCGGGCATAGGGGTCTTCGCTCAGGAAGAGGTCCAGCACCGCATCAGAAATCTGATCGCAAACCTTGTCCGGATGGCCTTCGGAAACCGATTCGCTGGTGAAGAGATAGGAGGATTTACGCGCCACGTCGGTAGTCTCCAGTCGACCGCGCCAACCCGGTCGGGATTTTTTGTCTCAAGCTGACAGCGCATGGCGCGCGCCGCAGATTCGGCGATTCGGTGTCGCCGGGCGAAAAAAGGCACCGTTATGTCGCAGAGCCAGCGCGATGGGTCAAGTTAGATCGTTTGAAATCGGGCAATAACGCGCCTCAGGCGGCCGGTTCCGGCCCCTGTTCCAGCGCCATCGAGCGCACCAGATCGAGCACCCGGCGGCGCAGGGCGGTGTTGCGGATAGTCTCGAAAGCCCGCAGCAACTCTATGTTTTCGCGTGTCATCTGGGGTTCCGGGGGCATCGGCTGGCCCTCGATCTCGGCCGCTGGCGGCTCGGCCAGGCCCGGCACCTGATCAATGCCGGGATGGCCCTCGATGCCTTCAAAAAAATATGCCGGCGGCACTTTGAGCAGCCGGGCAAACTGGTAAAGCCGGCTGGCGCCGATGCGGTTGGCGCCTTTTTCGTATTTCTGAATCTGCTGGAAAGTGAGGCCGACAAACTGCCCCAGCCGCTCCTGACTCATGCCGACATAGGTGCGCCTGACCTTGAGTCGTCCGCCGACGAACACGTCCACTGGATTCTTCGCCACGCCGCCAGCCCCTCACATGTCGCTCCATCCAGTTGAAGCGACCCCCGCCGCCCTGACCAACTAGATGGTTTCAAATGACATACATTCGTATGGGTTACGTTTGTATGCTCGTTGGACGCGCAGGGTCAACCATCCGCATAACGGCTATAGCGAGTTCAGCGGTTCAATTTGCGAAACAACCAGGCCAGCAGCAGAAATAGACCGGCCAATAAGTGCACCGGCAAATCACCGATACGACTATAGGGCGTGCGTTCCGATAATGGGGCCGGCAATGGCCCTTCAACAAAGCCAACCGCATCAAGGCCAAGCGCGGCAACAACACGGCCCCAGGGATCAACAATGGCCGAGATGCCATTATTGGCGGCGCGCACCAACGGCACGCCCTGCTCGACACTGCGCATGCGCGCCGAGGCAAAATGCTGATACGGCCCGCTGGAGCGACCGAACCAGGCATCGTTGGTGACATTGAGCAGCATGGCGGCAGGGGGCGGCTCATGCGCCATCACTTCGGCCGGAAAAATCGCTTCGTAGCAGATCAAGACGCGGATCAGCGGCAGCTCGCCGGGCAGGATCAGCGGCTCGGCATCGCGGCCCGGCGAGAAATCGACACTGCCGACCGCCAGCTTGTCGAGGCCGATATTGCCCAGCAGACCCCGCAGCGGCAGGTATTCGCCAAACGGCACCAGATGCAGCTTGTCATAGCGCGCATCAAGGCCGCCTTTTTCATTGATCACAAACAGGCTGTTATAAAGTGTCAGCCGGCCAGCGGGGAATTCACGGCGCGGCGCGCCGGCAAATAGCTGGCCACCGGGCGGCAGCAGGCTGGCCAGCGCCTTGAGCAATTCCGGATTCTCATCCACCAGATAGGGGATCGCGGTTTCCGGCCAGATCACATGGGTGAACGGCTTCTGCCCGGGCTGCCGCGTCAGCTCAGCATGCTGGCGCAGATGTTGTTGGCGCAGGTCATCCTGCCATTTCAGGGTCTGCGGGATGCTGGGCTGCACCAGCCGCAGCCACACATCGGGCATCATCTCGCCCTGCGCGTTATGCAGGCGCCAGGCGCCGCCGCCAATCGACAAGGCCAGCAGCAGCGGCGGGGCAATGGCGACCAGCCTGGCCCGATGCGAGGCCGGCAGCAGCATGGGCAATGCCAGTGCCGCCGCAGCCAGCAGTGTCAGCAGGCCCAGTCCATGGCTGCCGATATAGGCCACAATCTGCATGGCAGCGGGCGTATCGGCCCAGACATAGCCGATCAGGTTCCACGGAAAACCGGTCAGCACATAACCGCGCAGGGCTTCGCCCAGGGTCCAGCCGGCCGGCAGCAGCAGCACGCGCCAATAGACCGCATCGCCGCAGATGCGCTGCGCCAGCCAGATGCCGGCGGCGGGAAACACGGCCAGCAAGGCCGGCAGGCCCAGCACCGGCACCGGCAGCAGCCAGGCAAAGCGCGCCGCATCAACAAAAAACGCGATGCCGATCCAATAGAGCCCGGCAACAAAATAGCCATAGGCAAAGGCAAAGCCGGGCCAGAAAGCCGCCCAGCCGGTTGCCGCATTACGGCTCAACAGCAGCCATAGCGGCACAACCACAAAAACCAGCGGCCAGGCGTAAAGCGGCGCCTGTGCCGCTGCCAGCACGGCGCCGAGCAGCCAGACCAGGGCGAGCCGGCGCCAGCCGGCCAGCCCGTCAAACAATACGACCAATTTTGCGAGCATGACGCTCAGCTGTTATGGCTGGCAGCCGGCAGTTCGGCCACCGGCACACGGATACGGACGCGCTTGACCCGGCGCGGATCAGCATCCACCACTTCAAAAGCCAGCCCCGACGCATGCTCAACCAGCTCGCCACGCTGCGGCACACGGCCCAATTCAGCCACGATCAGGCCACCCAATGTATCCACCGCTTCATCCTCTTCCGGATCAATCAGGCGGCGGCCAAAACGCTCTTCCAAATCCTCAATCGGGCAACGGCCCTGGGCGTCGAACAGGCCCGGACCACGCTCCACCAGCAATGGCCCTTCCACTTCGTCATGCTCGTCGTCGATCTCGCCGACAATCTGCTCGACCAGATCTTCAATCGTCACCAGGCCATCAATGCCGCCATATTCATCCACCACCACGGCCATATGGGTGCGTGTGCTGCGCATCTCACGCAGCAGGTCGAGCACAATCTTGGACGGCGGCACCACCAGCACGCGGCGCAGAATCTTGGCCAGCGAGAAATCCTCGCGCCCGGCCAGATACGGCATCACATCCTTGATATGCACCATGCCGATGACATCATCGAGGGTTTCGCGATAGACCGGCAGGCGCGAATGCTCGGCTTCGATCAGCACGCGCACCAACTGGTCAAAAGCAATATCCTCGGCCACGGCAATGATATCGGCACGCGGCACACGGATTTCGCCCACCCGCAGATCGCCGATATCCAACACATTGCGCAACAAGGCGCGCTCGGCCGAGCCGGTCGGCCCCTCGGATTCGGGATGCTCCTGTAGCAACTCCTCGATACTCTCGCGCAGCGTCTCCTCGCTGTCGCGGCCGCGCAACACCTGCAACAGCCTGGTCCAGAAGCCAGTACTGCCGGCCTCGGGGCGATTCTCACTCATCGTAGTTTCCTTGCCGGCGATTTTGTCCGGGCTTTGGTTTTGGTTTTAATGGTTCCGGCATAGGGATCGGCAATCTTCAGCCCGGCCAGGATTTCCACTTCCAGCGGCTCCATCGCCATCGCCTGTTCCTTGCTCTCGTGATCATAGCCGAGCAGATGCAGCGTGCCATGCACCACCAGATGCGTCACATGATCGGCTAATGACTTACCCTGGTCCCTGGCTTCAATGGCGCAGATTTCCAAGCCCAAGGCCACATCGCCGAGATAGTCCGGCGGCGCGGCGGGATCAATCGCCGCCTCGGCCGGGAAGGACAGCACATTGGTCGGCTTCGGCTTGCCGCGCCAGGCACCGTTCAACTGCCGCATCTCGGCATCATTGGTCAGCAGCAATGCCAGGCCGGTGCTGCCTTGCGGTACTTCGCGCCGCAGGGCTGCCCGGCAGGCACGCCGCACCAGGGCGGCAACACCCGGCAAAGCCTGGCGCCAGGCCGGATCGGCAATGCGCAGGTCAATGGCGAAGCGGCTGCTGCCGGCGCCGGTTTTACGGGATGTAACGGGCATTCCTCTGCTCTGTTGACTGCACTTCAATCGATTTGTGGTTCAGCGGCTGCGCCGGCCAGCGGCATCCGGTCGCGCCAGGCCCAGATCCTGCTCACGCTGGGCATAGGCGCGCACCACCTTGGTGACCAGCGGATGACGCACCACATCCTGATCGGAAAAGCGCACGAAGGAAATTCCCTCGATCCCTTCCAGGATATCCAGTGCATCACGCAGGCCGGAAGGCACGCCGAGCGGCAGGTCGATCTGCGACAGATCGCCGGTGACGGCAAGGCGCGAATTCTCGCCCAGGCGGGTGAGCAGCATCTTCATCTGCACCGGCGAGGTATTCTGCGCCTCGTCCAGAATCACATAGGCATTGGCCAGCGTGCGGCCGCGCATGAAGGCGAGTGGCGCCACTTCGATCTCGCCGCTGGCGAGGCCCTTTTCCACCCGGTCGGGCGGCAGCATGTCGTAAAGCGCATCGTAAAGCGGGCGCAGATAGGGATCGATCTTCTCGCGCATGTCGCCGGGCAGGAAGCCGAGCCGTTCACCGGCTTCTACGGCGGGGCGCGACAGGATGATGCGGTCAACCCGGCCATCCAGCAGCATCTGCACCGCCACCGCCACCGCCATATAGGTCTTGCCGGTGCCGGCCGGGCCAAGGCCAAAAACCAGTTCATGGCGCAGCAATTCGGCGATGTAGCGCGCCTGGGTGGGTGAACGCGGCAGGATGATGCGTTTTTTGGTGCGGATCGCACCTTCCGGCAGCCGGCTTTCCGTATTGGCCGCAGCGCGCTCGGCAGCGCGTTCGGCAGCTTCGCGGGCCGCGCGTGTGGATGGCACGGCCTGGGTGACAACGGACTTTCCAACTGCCTGCATTTCGCCTCCGGTTTTGTTGAACTCCTGCTGCGACACATCACTGGAATTATTTGGACTGGAAGTGTTTGGGCTGGCATTGGCGGCGTCCGCGATGCGGCCCCGCGCCATGCGGATGGCGCCTTCCACATCGCCCATCTCGATCAGCGCGCCATGTTCAAGCCGGCTATACAGCCCGGTCAGCACGGCTCGGGCGGCATCGCGGGCATCCTGCGGGCCATTGATGGCAACGCGGTTGCCGCGTGTGGAAACCTGCACACCGAGCTGCTGCTCAATCCGCGCCAGATGGCGGTCATGCTCGCCGAACAGCGATGCCAGCAGCCGGTTATCGGCGAAATCGAGCACCGTATGCGTATTGGCTGGGTTTGGCGGCGCATTCATCGGCTGCCCCCGAATGGCAAACTGGGCTGGATTGGGCTGCGCCTGCGCCGCGCCGTCATGCCGCCTCAAGCCCTGGCGTCGCCAGGGTGCTGAGCGAATTGAGATAGCCGGCGACAATTGCCACATCCAGCATGTCGCCGATGCGGGCTTCAGGCGCCTCAACCACCACCGACTGCATATAGGGG
Organism: Ferrovibrio sp.; assembly: GCF_017994015.1. GTDB lineage: Bacteria > Pseudomonadota > Alphaproteobacteria > Ferrovibrionales > Ferrovibrionaceae > Ferrovibrio. The sequence goes on from NZ_JAGOLP010000001.1 coordinate 77,481, forward strand.
CTGCGGCCCAGCAACTGGCCCGGCCTTTTGCCGACACGATCCAGCAGCACCTGCATGCGGCGGCCGGCCATCGCGGCATTGTAGGCCAGCTGCTGCTCGCGCAGCAGCGTCTGCAAAACCGCCAGCCGCTCGTCCTTCACGGCTTCCGGCACCTGATTGGGCAAGGCCGCTGCCGGCGTGCCGGGCCGGGCGGAATATTTGAAACTGTAGGCCTGGGCAAAGCCGGTCTCGCGCACCAATTGCAGCGTGGCCTCAAAATCCTTGTCGCTTTCGCCCGGAAAGCCGACGATGAAATCACTCGACAGCGCAATATCCGAGCGCGCCGCGCGCAGCCGCGCCAGGATATCCCGGTACAGCGCAACATCATGGCCGCGATTCATTGCCTTCAGGATGGCATCCGAACCCGATTGCACCGGCAGATGCAGGAACGGCATCAGGTTGGGCAGATCCCGATGCGCCGCGATCAGGGCGTCATCCATCTCGCGTGGATGCGAGGTTGTGTAACGCCAGCGCGGGCTATCGGCCCGGCCGCCAAGGCGCCGCTCCAGTTCAGTCAGCAGGCCGGCCAGCGACCAGACGCGGCCGGCGGCATCCTCGCCGTGATAGGCATTCACATTCTGGCCCAGCAGCACAATTTCGCGCGCGCCGGCCAGCACCAGCCGTTCGGCTTCGGCCAGGATGGCTTCCGGCCCGCGCGAATATTCGGCGCCGCGGGTATAGGGCACCACGCAGAAGGTGCAGAATTTATCGCAGCCTTCCTGGATTGCCAGGAAAGCCACCGGGCCGGGCGGCGTGGCCAGGGCTTCGGGCAGATGATCGAATTTTGATTCAGGCGGGAATTCGGTATCCAGCACGCCCAGTTTGGGCGCCTTCGCCCCGGCGCTCTGCTTGCGGGCGCGCTGGCGCTCGGCCTGGGCAAGCAATTCCGGCAGCCGATGATAGGCCTGCGGCCCCACCACCATATCGACAAACGGCGCCCGGTTGAGGATTTCGGCGCCTTCGGCCTGGGCGACGCAGCCGGCCACCGCGATGGTCAGGTCAGCGCCGGCTTCCTTGCGCTTGCGCCAATGGCCCAGTTCGGAAAAGACCTTTTCGGCGGCTTTCTCACGGATATGGCAGGTATTGAGGATCACCATATCGGCATCCTCGGGCGAATCGGTCTTGGCGTATCCGAGCGGTGCCAGCACGTCCGCCATGCGGGCGGAATCGTACACATTCATCTGGCAACCATATGTTTTAATGTAGAGTTTTCTGGCCAAGTGCTTCGATGAGCCGGGCTTAGATCACCCGGCTGGGACTCCCCAAAGGGTTGAAACTGATCAACAGACTAGCACCGGCCCCGGCAAGGTCAAGCGATCAAGCGGGCTAGGCCGGAATGTCATAGATAATTCAAAAGCTTATTTTTTAGCGCAGCGCAACGGCGGTGCCGGCGTCATCACCGGCGGCATCTTCCACCGCCGGCTCCTCGATCGGCTGGAGCTGGGATTTTGGCAGGCTGCGCGGCCCCGGCTCGCGCCCGGCATTGATATCCGACAGGCCCTCGATCACCACCTGATGGCAGAAGGCGGCCATTTCCTTACGCGATTTGAAATCGCTGATGCTGACCGGCTTGTGGAATTCGATCACCGCCTCACACGGCCCGGCCTTGAGGAAGCGCCACAGATGCGGCAGCAGATCCTCGTCGCCTACCCAGGCAAAAAGCTGCATCCAGCGCCGCCCCACCGGCATGTGGTTGAGGCGCGCATAACCCAGGCTGACCGGCTGCACCATCAGCGGCTGGCCACGCACCGGCTGTTCGGCCAGGGCGAAGAAGGCCGATTTGAACGGCAGGATGCGCAGGCCATCCGACGAGGTGCCTTCCGGGAACAGGATCAGGCTGTCGCCGGCCTGTAGCCGATCAAACATCTCGTCGCGATGCTGGGCGGTTTTCTGGCGCGCATTCCGTTCCACAAACACGGTGCGTTGCAGCCGCGCCAGCAGGCCGAAAAACGGCCAGCCATCCACCTCCTTCTTGGCCACAAAACTGACCGGCACCACGGTGGACAACACCACGATATCGAGCCAGGAGATGTGGTTGCAGACAAACAGCACCGGGCCGCCAACATGTGGCCGGCCTTCCACCCGCACCTGGGCGCGGATCAGCCAGGCCAGGCTACGGTGATAGATCAGCGGCAGCAGGCGCTGGAACGGATGGTTGAAACGCACCAGCAGGTATTGCAGCGGGATCAGCGGCAATGTCCAGCACAGGAACAGCAGCAATGTGATATAGGCGCGCAGGGCCATGCAGCAGCTTCAAACGAAAGGGCTTCGGAATAGATTGGGCGGCGCACGGCAATTGCCGCGCCCGCCTGAAGTGCAACCAGCCTACTTGCGACCGGCCTTGTCGGCATCGCCGCCTTCCAGCGGCACACCGTAAAGTTCCAGGCGATGATCCACCAGGCGATAACCAAGCTTGGCGGCGATTTTTTCCTGCAAGGCTTCAAGTTCAGGATCGTTGAACTCGATGATATTGCCGGTGCGGGTATCGATCAGATGATCGTGATGCGCTTCCGGCATCTCCTCGTAGCGCGCCCGGCCATCGCCGAAATCGAGCCGGCTGAGGATGTCCGCCTCCTCGAACAGGCGCACCGTGCGATACACGGTGGCAATCGAGATGCGCGGGTCGATGGCATGGCTGCGGCGATGCAACTCCTCCACATCCGGATGATCGGAGGATTGGCTGAGCACGCGGGCAATCACCCGGCGCTGCTCGGTCATGCGCATGCCCTTCGACATGCACAATTGCTCCAGTCGGCTGGTCATGCCGTGATCCACTCCCTGCTAGTGGGGCGCCGGCCAAGCCAAGCGCCCATTAGCCTCACTGGCTGCCGCGACGGAGCAGCCCGCTAGAACTTAGCGGCCTGCCTTGCGGCGCGACGTGCCAAGCCCGATTTTCTTCGCCAGCGCCTGCCGTTGCAAGGCATAGTTGGGTGCCACCATCGGATAATCGCTCGCCAGGCCCCAACGCTCGCGATACTGATCCGGCGTCATGTTGTAATGACTCATCAGGTGCCGCTTCAGCATCTTCAGCTTCTTACCATCTTCCAGGCAGATAATGAAATCCGGGGAGATGGATTTCTTGATCGACACCGCAGGTTGCGGCTTTTCCGCCGGGACCGCCACCGGCGCCACCGGCGCCACCGTATCCAGCGCGGAAAGTGTGCCAAAAACCTGACGGATCAGGGCCGGCAGATCATTGGCTTCAACGCGGTTATTGGAAACATGCGCCGCCACGATATCGGCGGTAAGCGACAACAATTCAGATTTATCTGGCGTATCAGCCATTTTTTTCTATCCCGGTTATGTATAGTAATTCTGCGCTTACTATATGGGCAGACCGCGATTAATTCCAGATATATAAGTTATTCAGTGGTATTTTTCGCTACAATATCTGCTCGCATCACCAATGCCGCCTCGCGCATGGGTGGCTGTTCAGGACTATTTCTTGGCTTATCGTAGTAATCCTTACGCCGCCCGACCTGCTTGAAACCGCAGGCATGATAAAGCGCTTGGGCGGCCAGGTTGCCTTCTGCAACTTCCAGGAACAGGCTGCCGGCCCCCAGCCGCGCCGCCTCTGCCGCCAGGCCGCGCAGCAGCACGCCGCCGATGCCAAGCTGGCGCAGCCGTGGCCGTACCGCGATGGAGATCACCTCGGCCTCGTCGGCAGCAATACGGCCGAGCGCAAAGCCGGCCGGCTGTTCGGCACCATCCAGCGCCAGCAGGGCAAAAGCGCCCGGCATCGCCAGCAAGGCCACAAAAGCCGCCTCGTCCCACGCCTCGTGGAAACCCTCGGCATGCAGGCGGCTGAGCAAGGCGGCCTGCATGGCGTCAACCGGCACCAGCCGCACCATCAGGCTGGCCGCCGGCTGCGCCACTTTGGGCAGGGCGGCATCCGGCGCACGGATATAAAGCGGCTTGGGGGGTGCCGGCATTTTATCACCAATCTGCCAATCACTTGCGGCCAGCCGGGCGAGATGCAGCAGGCTGCCGGCCAGCGGCGCCGGGGCGGCCGGCGAGACCTGCCAGGCTTCATGCGCCGGCAACAAGGCAGCCCCAGAACCAACCAGACAAAGCCGACCCGGCGGCAAAGCGGCAATGGCCTGCTCCAGCGGCAGCAAGGCAGGCGGCCCGAATGCAGGGCCCAGGCCCTGATCTGCGGCGGCAAAAGCCTGCATATAGACCTCGCCGCGCCGCGCATCGATCAGCGCCACGGTGGCGCGGCCGGCTTCGGCGCCCTGCAAAGCCAAAGCCTGGGTGGTGGACAATCCCCAGAGCGGCCGGCGCAAAGCCAGGCTGAGGCCACGCGCCACGCTCAGCGCGGTGCGGATGCCGGTGAACGAGCCGGGGCCGGTGGTGACCGCCAGCGCATCAAGATCGGCCAGCGTAATGCCGGCCGCCAGCCGCGCCGCCTCGATCGCCGGCAGCAATTTTTCGGCATGGCCGCGGCCGGGAAAATCCTGGCCGTCCTGCACAGCCAGGATGCGCGCATCCTCGGCGATGGCCGCCAGGCAGCCATCCAGCGCGGTATCCAGCAGCAGCCACTTCATCGCCACGCCCGCTTCGTATAGGAAGGAAGCGGCCCCAGCCTGGAGACATGCCAATGCCGCTTGTGGCGATAACCCCGCCTGATTTCCCCGTGCTGATCGACCTGCGTTATGCGACCAGCGACAACATCACCGGCCAGCCGGTTTATGCGCGCCAAGCCGCTTTCCTCAATGCCGAGGCCGCGGAGCTGCTGGCCCGCGCCATTGCCCTGGCCGGCGCGCTGGGCTACCGGCTGCGTATCTTCGATGCCTATCGCCCCACCGAGGCGCAATGGGTGTTGTGGAATCACACGCCCGATCCCAATTTCCTGGCCGATCCGCGCCGCGGTTCGCCGCATTCGCGCGGCGCAGCGGTGGACCTGACCCTGGTTGACGCCGATGGCCATGACCTTGATATGGGCACTGCCTTCGACGCCTTCACGCCGCTGTCGCATCATGGCCGGCTGGATATCAGTGTGACGGCACAGCGCAACCGCGCCCTGCTGCTGGGGCTGATGACCGCCGCCGGCTGGGATTTCTATCGCAATGAATGGTGGCATTATCAACTGTTTGATCCGCGCCGTCATGCGCTGCTATCGGATGCCGAAGCCGGCAGCGCGTTGATGCCGCCGAATACACCACCAAACACGCCGAATGCCGGCTGATCGGCAGGCGCCAGCAAGGCGCCGCCGATCCAATCCGCCACGGCGGCAAAATCGGCCTGACCGGTCAGCGCCAATGCCATGGCTTCGCCCAGGCAGGAAGCGAATTTGAAGCCATGGCCGGATGAGCCGCAGAAAGCCGCGCAGCGCGGCCCGAGGCGGTGGAACTGAAAACGTTCCTCCGGCGCCACGTCGTAGAAGCAGGTGCGCGCCTCCACCACGCGATATTCATCAAACCGCACCAGACGCTGCCGCGCCGGCGCCAGGATTGCCTCGATCTCGTCTGGCCGCGCCTGGCGCTCGCCGGCAAACGGCGCGCCGGGATCGCCGGTGGGGCCAAAACGATGATCGCTGATCTTCAGGCCCAGCCGCATGCCATCGCCGGAAATGCGCGGCGGCACGGCATAGAATCCGGTCTGCTGGCCGATATCGAGCAGCATCGGCGCATGATACCAGGCCACGGCCAGATCGGGCGGCGGCGCCAGATACACCGCCACCTGGCGGCTTGGCCGCGCCATCTCGGCCAGATCGGGCAGCAGCGCGGCGGTCCATGGCCCGGCGGCCACCAGCACCTGATCGGCTTGCAGGCGGCGGCCATCGGCCAGCCGCACCGCACCGGCCTCGGCATCTACCGACTCCACCCGCATACGGCTGAGCAGACGCAGGCCACGATCCAGCAGATGATGTTTCAGGCTGCCGACAATTGCTTCGGCGCGCAGGATGCCGCCATGCTCACACTGAAACGCCTCGGCGATGCCGGCGCCATCAAGCAGCGGAAACCGCGCCGCCAGCGCCGCCGCATCCAGGCTTTCATGCTGAATACCCTCGGCAGCCAGCATGGTGCGGCTCTGCGCCGCCCAGTCATCACCCGGACCCGAGAGCACCAGCGTGCCGGTTTCGACATAGAGCGTGACGCCAAGATCACGCCACAGCCTTTCCCAGGAATCATAGGCGGCATGCACCATGCGGGCATAGCCGCGCGCGGCGCCATAGGGATACCGGATCAGCCGGTGCTGATCCACCGAACTGCCCAGCGGATTGGGCAGGCTGGCCTGTTCGATCAGCGTCACCTCGGCGCCAAGCCGGCGCAAAGCCCAGGCGGCGCAGAGCCCCATGATGCCGCCGCCGACAATAATGGTTTTCATGGCGTGCTTTCCGCCACCAATTCGGCGGCGACCAGATCCTCCAGCGCATAGCCGACGGATTTGAACAAGGTCACTGCCTGCGGCCCGGAACGGCCCGGGCAGGCATCGCGCACCAGATCAAACAGATCGCCACGCACCGCCTCTGGCGTGATGGTGCCGTTGGCCAAGGGCTGGGTCAGGTCGCCGGCCTCATGCAAGGCGCCGCTGCGGGTATCAACGTAGATTTCCGCCCGCGCCACCGCCGCATCATCGGCCTCACGCATTTTCGGCGTGAAACCGCCCACCAGATCAAGATGCGCGCCGGGCTTGAGCCAGGCGCCCTGCACCAGCGGCTCATGGCTCAGCGTGGCGCAGGATATTGTGTCGGCAGCGGCCACGGCGGCTTCCAGATCGCCCACCGCGCGCACCGCCGCATTGACCTGGCCGCGCAGGCTGGCGGCCAGCGCTTCAGCCCGTGCCGGATCGCGATTCCATATGCTGACCTTGAGATACCGCCGTACCGCGCAATGGGCGCGTGCCAGATGCGGCGCCAGTGCACCGGCGCCCACCAGCAATAAATGCCCGGCATCGCGCCGCGCCAGATAGCCGGCGGCCAAGGCCGAGGCGCAGGCGGTGCGCCGCAAGGTCAGCGCCACACCGTCGATCACCGCCTTGGGCGCGCCGGTCTGGGCGTCAAACAGCAGATAGGCGCCGATCACCGAAGGCAGCCCCTGGCGCGGATTATCGGGATAAACACTGACCGCCTTGATACCCATATGGCGCCCGGCCTGCCAGGCCGGCATCACCAGCAGCATACCATCCTGGCCGGCCGGATTGGGGATGCTGTAATGCTGGCGCAGCGGCACTTCGCCGCCAACCCGGAAAGCCTCGCGCAGGGCTTCGATCAATTCAGGGTAAGGCAGCGCGGCATGCACCGCATCGGCTTCGATCACACGCATCGGCTTGGCCTCAAAATATCAAACCACCGCCGGCGGCAGTTTGTCATCCGGCCCGGCAGTTTTGCTGGTTTCCGCCGGCTTGTGCCGGCGGCCAAAACCACCAAGCCATTGCAGCAGCGCCCCCAGGCACAGCCCGGCCAGGAAAATGATAAAAACCAGCAGGTAAAGCGGCAGCGTGATGGCAAATGGCAGCGGGTCGAGCGACACCGTGATGCCCTGGCGGTTGGCGATGGCAAACACCACCAGCAGCAGTAGCAGAATGGCGCCGATCACGACGCGGATGAAACGCATGGCCCTTATCCTCCGCTTGCCCCGTTTCGGCTTGCCGGGGCGCTTGGCTCAGGAAACGGCCAGACCGGGGCGACTTCAGGCCTCGCCCGCAGCCGCCTTGGCCGCAGCGGCGGCGGCCTGGGCTTGCGCCTGGGCCTTGGCCGCCAGATTGAGTTTCTGGCGCAATTCCTTGCCGGTTTTAAAAAACGGCACATATTTCTCTGCCACATCGACAGCACTGCCGGTGCGTGGATTGCGACCAGTGCGGGCGGGGCGGCATTTCACTGAAAAGGCGCCAAAACCGCGCAATTCCACTCTGTCGCCACGGGCCAGCGCATTCGCGATCTCGTCAAAGATCGTGCCGACGATGCGCTCGATATCACGCTGCGTCAGATGCTGATTGCCATCGGCCAAACGATTGATCAATTCGGATTTTATCATCGGCTTTTCCCTGCGCGCTTAGGCGGGGTGCCCCCCTCTTGCCTAGTCAGGGTGCCAAACCGAAACCAGTCCGTCAAGCCTAAGCCGTTCGGCTAAAAGGGTTTTTCCAAAAAGGCCGGAAGCCATGCCGCCCAGCAGGTCGGCCATCAGCGAGGTTGGCGGTGTGGCGGATATCTCGCGCACCGGCAGGTTGCGTGAAATCCCGTGCGCACCCGCCAGCCAGTCGCGCGCCTCGGCTTCAGCGCCCAGGCCGTCAATCAGCCCCAATGTCAGCGCGGCGCGGCCGGAATAAACCCGGCCATCGGCCAGCTTGGCCACGACGGCGCGATCAAGCTTGCGCCGCTCGGCCACCAGGCCAACAAACCAGTCATGGGTTTCCTGCACCATGCGGCGGATCTGCTCGCGCCCGGCCGGCGATAACGGCTTGATCGGCGAGGGCTCGTCCTTGAGTGCGCCGGACGCAATGCTTTCGGCACCAACGCCAATCTTTTCCAATAATTTGGAGAATTCGGCGGTCTGGAACAACACGCCGATCGAGCCGGTGAGCGAGGTTTCACGCGCCACCACATGATCCGCCGCCACCGCTGCCATATAGCCAGCGGATGCGCCCAGCGTGCCAATCACCGCCACCACCGGCTTTTCCGCCGCCACGCCACGGATCGCAGCAAACAGCGCTTCGCCGCCATAGGTGGAACCGCCCGGCGAATTGATCTGCACAATCAGCGCCCGGGCCTGATCGTTGCGCGCCACTTTCTCAAGCTGCTCGGCCCAATAGGCATTCTGCGCAATCACGCCGTTGATTTCGATACGCGCAACATGGGCGCGGTTGCGCTCCAGCAGATTGCCGGGATCAAGGCGGTAGAACAGCCCCAGGCAAAGCGCCAGCACGGCCAGCACGGCAACCAGGCGCCACCAGAAAACCTTGCGGCTCAGGCGGCGGCGTTCAACCAGGGCATCCATATCCAGTGACATGGGATGATTTTACGCGAGCTTGCCGCCGAGGGCTAGACGCGGGCCGGTTTAGGTTTTGATCGTTGGCTAATCACAATAAAGCCGTCATGGTCGGCGCAGGCCGACCATCCACGAATGCCTTGTTTCTCAGCCAGTTAAAAAACGTGGATGGTACGCCTTCGCGTACCATGACGGTCTGTGTTGTGGGATGGTTGAGGCGGCGCGCTTGGGCGCGGCGCCTATCGACCCATCGCGGCGCGTTTCGGCGCACCGGGGGCATTGGCGGCCTGCGGCGGCGATGCTGCATCGGGATCGCGCAGCACATAGCCGCGGCCCCATACCGTTTCGATATAATTGTCGCCGCTGGTGGCCGAAGCGATCTTCTTGCGCAGTTTGCAGATGAATACGTCGATAATCTTCAATTCCGGCTCATCCATGCCGCCATAGAGATGATTGAGGAACATCTCCTTGGTCAGCGTGGTGCCTTTGCGCAAGGAAAGCAGTTCCAGCATGGAATATTCCTTGCCGGTGAGATGCAGCCGCTGGCCGCCCACTTCCACCGACTTGGCATCCAGGTTGACCAGCAGCTTGCCGGTCTGGATCGCGCTTTGCGCATGGCCCTTGGCGCGGCGCACGATGGCGTTGATACGCGCCACCAGCTCATCCTTGTTGAATGGCTTGGTGAGATAATCGTCAGCACCGAAGCCTAAGCCCTTCACCTTCTTATCCGGCTCGCCCATGCCCGAAAGGATCAGGATCGGCGTCGAGACCTTGGCGGCGCGCAGTTTGCGCAGCACGTCATAGCCATGCATGTCGGGCAGGTTCAGGTCGAGAATGATGATGTCGTAATCATAGAGTTTGCCGAGATCGAGGCCTTCTTCGCCATACTCGGTCTTGTAGACATTGAAGCCCTCATGCCCGAGCATCAATTCGATGCTCTTGGCGGTAGCGGCATCGTCTTCGATCAGCAATACGCGCATGGCAGCCCCCTCTGGCTTTATCCGCTAGACCGACTTCCCCGGCCGCCGCGAAGCCCGGTTTTTAGCTATAACCCGGCGATTCGCGGTAGTTTACCATTCTTAATAAATAAAGTTAACGAATTCTTGCCGCCACGTCATCCACGTTAACCTTTTACCGCCGCTTAAGCCTTTCGGTGCTAGGCTTGTCGCCTGAAGGAGCCGCCGATGCAAAGCCTGTTGATGGATCTTGAGCGTATCAAGGATATGAGCTTCACCGGCCGGGTGGTCTCGATCCAGGGCCTGCTGGTTGAGGTGGCCGGGGTGGAACGCTACCTGTCGATCGGCTCGCGGGTGCGCCTGCTGGCACGCGACAACCGCGTGGTGGAAGGCGAAGTGGTGGGTTTCCGGCAAAATCGCGCCCTGCTGATGCCCTATGGCTCGCTGGAAGGCGTCGGCCTTGGCACCCGCGCCGTGGTGGCCGAGGAACAGCCGGTGGTCTATCCGGATGTGAGCTGGCTCGGTCGCGTTATCGACGGCCAGGGCAAGCCGCTGGATGGCGGCCCGCCGCTGACCAATGGTCTGCGCCCCTATCCTTTGCGCAACAATCCGCCGCCGGCCAATTCGCGCCGCCGCGTCGGCCCCAAGATCGACCTTGGCATTCGCGCCATCAACACCTTCATTTCCTGCTGCCGGGGCCAGCGTATGGGCATCTTCGCCGGCTCGGGCGTGGGTAAATCCGTGCTGCTGTCGATGATGGCGCGCTACACCGAGGCCGATGTGAACGTGGTGGGCCTGATCGGCGAACGTGGCCGCGAGGTGCAGGAATTCATCGAGGACGATCTTGGCCCGGCCGGCCTGGCGCGCACCGTGGTGGTGGTGGCGACTTCGGATGAAAGCGCCCTGGTGCGGCGCCAGGCGGCCTACATGACCCTGACGCTGGCGGAGTTTTTCCGTGATCTGGGGCTACAGGTGCTGTGCCTGATGGATTCGGTCACCCGCTTTGCCATGGCACAGCGCGAGATCGGGCTTTCCGGCGGCGAACCGCCCACCACCAAGGGCTATCCGCCGACCGCCTTTGCCGAATTGCCGCGCCTGCTGGAACGCGCCGGCCCCGGCATCGGCGAAGGCAGCATCACCGGCCTGTTCACCGTGCTGGTGGATGGCGACGACCATAATGAGCCGATTGCCGACGCAGTGCGCGGCATTCTTGACGGCCATATCGTGATGGAACGCCGCATCGCCGAACGCGGCCGCTATCCGGCGATCAATATCCTGCGGTCGATCTCTCGCACCATGCCGGGCTGCAACAGCGTGACCGAGAATGAACTGGTGAACCGCGCCCGGCAATTGATGGCGGCTTATGAGGACATGGCCGAACTGATCCGGCTTGGCGCCTATCGCATGGGCTCTGATCCGCGCGTGGATGAAGCGATTCGCTACCAGCCGGCGCTGGATGCCTTCCTCAAGCAGCAGAAGAGCGAACGCGCCGATCTGGGTTCCTGCTATGTCGGCCTGGCCGATATCTTTGCCACCGGCGATGCGCAGATGGCGCGCTGAGAAAGGCTTGAACCATGCGTGGCCTGGATGGATTGATCCGCCTGTCGAAATGGCGCCTGGATGACAAGCGCCGGGTGATCGTGGACCTGGAAGTGCTGCGCGCCGAACTGGAGCGCCAGATTGCGGCCCTGGATGACGAACTGGAGCGCGAGCGCCGCTTTGCCGCCACCTCGCTGGAAGCCGGCTATGCCTTCACCGGCTATCGCCGGGTGAATCGCGAGAAGGTGGACCGCCTGATGGCGTCACGCGAGGAGGTGCTGGACAAGATCGCCGCCGCCCAGGAGGAAGTGAACGAGGCTTTCCGCGAATTGAAGAAATACGAATTGGTGAAGGAAAACCGCCTGGCGCAATTGGCCCGTGAACAGGCAGCGCGTGAACAGGCCGAACTGGACGAGGCCGGCCTGCAAGGCTTCCTGCGCCAGAACCAGCCCGAGCCGGGGCGCTGAAAGACTTGCGCGGAGCAGGCCAGGCGCTATTGTACCGATAGGTACAATAGCGGAGACCAGCCATGAGCCGCCCACCCCTGCCGCCCTTCAGCGCCGAGAGCGCCGCACAGAAAGCCCGCCTGGCCGAAGATGCCTGGAACAGCCGCGACCCGGCCCGCGTGGCTTTGGCCTATACCGAGGATAGCTGGTGGCGCAATCGCGCCGAATTTGTGCAGGGCCGCGCCGCCATTGAGGCCTTCCTGCAGCGTAAATGGCAGCGCGAACTGGATTACCGGCTGATCAAGGAGGTATGGGCCTTCACCGGCAACCGCATCGCCGCGCGCTTCGCCTATGAATGGCATGACGATAGCGGCCAATGGTATCGCAGCCATGGCAACGAGCAGTGGGAATTCGACGAATATGGCCTGATGCGGCGCCGCGAGGCCAGCATCAACGATCTGCGTATCAGCGCTGCCGAGCGCAAATTCCTGTGGCCGCGCGGCACGGATAACGACCGGCGGCCGGATGATTATCCAGGTCTTTCCGCCCTGGGCCTGTGATGCCGGCAGCATTGATCAGCCGCGACGACGCCCTGGCGCGCATCGCCGAGGTGTTTCGCAGTCGTGGCTATGAAGGCGCCTCGCTGAGCGCCTTGAGCGCGGCCAGCGGCCTGGGCAAAGGCAGCCTCTATCACTACTTCCCCGGCGGCAAGGAGCAGATGGCGGCCGAAGTACTGGCGCATATCGATGCCTGGTTCGAGGCCGCAATCTATGCCCCGCTGCACAGCGCCCAGGATGCGCCGGCCGCCATCGCCGCCATGTTCGGCGCCACCGAGCGTTATTTCCATGGCGGCGGCCGTGTCTGCCTGATGGGCGCCTTTGCCCTGGATGCCACGCGCGACCGTTTCGCCGCCGCCCTGCAAAGCTATTTCGCCCGCTGGGTGGCAGCCCTGGCCGCCGCCCTGCGCCGCGCCGGCATGCAACAGGCGCAAAGCCAGGCCGAAGCCGTGGTGGCCGGCATCCAGGGCGCACTTACCTTGGCCCGGGCGCTGGATGATGCGGCGCTGTTCCGCCGCCGGCTGCACGAGATGCAGCAGGATTTGCTGGCGGGCCTTGCCTAACGCTGCGTAAGCGCGCTTAGATTCTCTCCAATCATGGGGAGGAAATCATGCCAGAGCTGATTCTGCATCATTACGGCACGTCGCCATTTTCCGAAAAGGTGCGTATCGCCTTTGGCATCAAGCAGCTGGCCTGGCATTCCGTCACCATCCCGGTGATCATGCCGAAACCGGACCTGATGCCGCTGACCGGCGGCTATCGCAAAACACCGGTCTTGCAGATCGGCGCCGATATCTATTGTGACAGCCAGGTGATCCTGCGCGAACTGGATCGCCGCTATCCAAATCCGCCGCTCGGCACTGGCACATTGGCCGAAGGTTTTGCCTTCTGGTCCGATCATCCGCTGTTCAGCGCCGCCGTGGCCACCGCCTTTGGCATCATGGGCGAACATCTGCCCGATGCCTTCTTTGCTGACCGCGCCGCGTTTTCCGGCCGCAGCCTGGATCGCAGCAAACTGAAAATGCAGGCCGCCGTGATGCAGGGGCCGTTACGCGCCCATCTCGGCTGGGCCGAAAACTCCTTGCGCGACGGCCGCGCCTTCCTGTTGGGCGACGCTCCGGGCCTGGCCGATCTGGCGCTGTATCATCCGGTGTGGTTCGTGCGCGACCGTGCCAAGAGCGATGCCCTGGCTGACCTGCCGCTGCTGAATGCCTGGGCCGACCGCATCGCCGCCTTCGGCCATGGCACGCGCCATGACATGACAGGCAGCGCCGCCCTGGCGGTGGCGCTGGCGGCACAGCCCGCTGCCGATACACGCGGCGTGGCGCCGAATGCGCTTGGCCTCAAGCCCGGCCAGCGGGTGAGCGTGACACCCGACGATACCGGCCGCGATGCAACCATCGGCGAGCTGGTGGCGCTGGACCAGCAAAGCGTGACCATCCGCCGCGAAGCGCCGGAATGCGGCCTGGTGCATGTGCATTTCCCGCGCGCCGGCTTCATCCTTGCGCCTGCCGCCTGAACCGGAGCAAAACCATGGCCCGCCTGGAAGTTTTCTACGACGTTTCAAGCCCCTGGACCTATCTGGCCTTTCACAATCTGCAACCGATGGCGCAGCGCTTGGGCGAGCCAATCGAATGGAAGCCGATCCTGGTTGGCGGCGTGTTCAACGCGGTCAATCCCAGCGTTTATGCCATGCGCGAGAATCCGGTGCCGGCCAAAGCCAGTTACATGCAGAAGGATTTGCAGGATTGGGCGCGACAGGCCGGGCTGAAGATCAAGTTTCCGCCCAGCGTGTTTCCGGTCAACAGCGTGAAGGCGATGCGCGCCTGCATCTGGGCCGAATCGATGGGCAAGCAGGCCGCACTGGCGCGCGCCTGTTTTGAACTCTATTGGGGCGAGGACAAGGATATCAGCCAGGAAATTGTGCTGGCCGAGGCCTGTGCCCGCGCCGGGCTGGACAAGGCCGGCTTGCAGCAGGCGGTGAATGATGCCGAGATCAAGGCCGAATTGAAGGCCAATACCGATGAAGTGATCTCACGCGGCGGCTTCGGCTCACCCACCATTTTCGTCGATGGCCACGACATGTATTTCGGCAATGATAGGCTGGCGCTGATCGAGGCGGCGCTGAAAGCCGGCTAGTTTCGCCGCAGCAGCAACCCGCCGCCGGATTGCCACAAAGCCTGCAATGAAAAGCCGATGAACATCAGCCCGGTGGCGCGGGTGATCAGCAGGGCATGGCGGCGATAGAGCCGGCGCACCGGCGGCAGGCCGATAATGGCAATCAGCAGCAGGTCGGCGGCGATGAAGCCGATAAAGGCGGCGCCGAGCAGGGGCGGCAGGTTGGCCCAGGTGAGCTGCGCCGATTGGCTGGCGAGCAAGGCCGTGAACATCGCCACACTGACCGGATAACCTTTTGGATTGGTGAGGCCGAAGGCAACGCCGCGCAGCACCGGGCGATCAACGCGCTGGTCGGTGCCGCCATCTTCGGTGGCCTTGGCACGCAAGGCTTTCCAGCCGAGCCAGAACAGATAGATGCCGCAGACCAGACCGAGCAGGTCAAAAGCCAGCCGGCCAAGCGAGGCCGAGCCGACAATGGCGGTGAGCGCCAGGCTGGCCCAGACAATATCGCCAGCCAGATGGCCGCCGACAAAATTCAGGCCGGCGCGGCGGCCCTGGCCGGCGACGATGCCAAGCAGGGCGAGGAAAGCCGGGCCGGGCATCAGCACATAGGCGGCGCCGGCAAGAAAAGTGGCAAGCAGCAGGGTGTATTCCATCAGGTAAAGCTAACGGATGACAGCCCGGCGGTGGAAGGCTTAGATTTGGCATCATGCATGATGGCCGGCCATGAGCATTGCCCTGATCGCCATCCCGAATTGGGAGGAAGGCGCCGCCAGCTGGATTGACGCGATCCGCCGCACGCATGACCCGCAACATGGCATGGTGCCGGCGCATGTGACGCTGGTTTTTCCCACCGAAAGCCTGAGCGAAGCCACGGTGAGTGCCGCCGCCGCCATCCTGGCCGCCAGCTTTGCGCCGTTTGACATCGCCTGCGACCGACTGAGCTGGTATAGCGACCCGCGCGGCGGCAAATATCCCAATCTGGTCTACCTGCATCCCGATGCCAGCAGCGCCTGGGTGCTGAACGAGATGCGCGAACAATTGCCGCAGGAAGGCGAGTTTGATCCGCATGTGACGCTATCGCGTTTCGGCGCGGTCTATTCCGCCAAGGCCTTTTTGCGCCAGTTTGGCGAGGATGTGATGCCGCCGGCGCGCGGCCGCATAGACGCCTTGCATCTGCTGGCAATCCGGAATGGCCAGGTCAGCATGCTGCGGCACTTCGCCCTGACGGGCGAATAAAATTCTCAGGGCGTTTCGAGTGGATGCGCCTTGAAGGCCGGCAGCGCCTCGCAGGCGGTGGTGAGCGCTTCCAGATTGGGATAGACGCCCGGCGGCAGCAATTCCGGCAGCATCACGCGCAGGAAACTGACCGTGACGGCGGCGGTGATATCGGCCATGGAAAAATGCTCGCCCTGCAGCCAGGGCTGCGGCGACACGGCTTCCAGCGCCACCAAGCCGCCGGTGGCCTGGCTTAGCAGCATCTGGCGCCAGGGTTCATGCACCTTCTCGGCCGGCCGGCGCCGCACTTCGTAGATCGCCGCCACCGCCTTGTCGAGCACGCCGCAGGCTACCGCCATCAGGCGCAAACAATCGCGCCGCGCCTTGCCGCGGGGCGGCACCAGGCTTTTTGGCCCGGCCAGTTCCATCAGGTAATCCAGGATGGCGCCGGATTCGACCAGGGTTTCGCTATCTGAAAGCTGCAAGGCCGGCACGCGGCCGACCGGGTTGATTTCCAGGCCACGCTGCGGATTGGCGGTGACCGAGAGATATTCCCGCTCATGCGGGATATCCAGCAGGGTAAGCGCAATGGCAATGCGGCGGGTATAGGGTGAGAGATTGCGGCCAATCAGTTTCATCGTGGTCATCAATCCCTCCACCTATCAATGCTGGAGCGAGTATAGCCGTTTCGGCGTTACGCCGCCAGCTTGTCCAGCTCCCTCAACAGCGCATCGCCCATGCCGGTGGTGCCAACCTTGGCCGAGCCACCACCCAGATCAGCGGTGCGCACACCGCTGCCCAGCACCTTCTCTGCCGCCTGATCGATCAGGTCGGCATCCTGGCCGAGATCGAAGGCATAGCGCAGGGCCATCGAGAAACTCTGGATCGTGGCGAGCGGATTGGCAATGCCCTTGCCGGCAATATCCGGCGCCGAACCATGCACCGGCTCGAACAAAGCCATGCGGCGGCCGGTTACCGGGTCAGCCGCACCGAGGGAAGCAGACGGCAGCATGCCGAGCGAGCCCGTGAGCATCGCGGCAGCATCCGACAGGATATCGCCGAACAGGTTGTCGGTCACCATCACGTCGAACTGCTTCGGCGCCCGCACCAACTGCATGGCGCCATTATCGGCATACATATGCTCCAGCTTCACATCCTGGTATTTTTCCTGATGCAGCTTGGTGACTTCCTCGCGCCACAGCACGCCGGATTCCATCACATTGGCCTTTTCCAGCGAGGTCAGCTTGCCATTGCGCTTCTGTGCCAATTCGAACGCCACGGCGGCGACACGGCGGATTTCGCTGGTGGTGTAAACCTGGGTATTGATGCCGCGGCGCTCGCCATTGGGCAGGGTCTCGATACCGCGCGGCTGGCCGAAATACACACCGCCGGTCAATTCGCGCACGATCATGATATCCAGGCCCTGGACGATCTCGGGCTTCAGCGTGCTGGCTTCCACCAGTGCATCGAAGCACTTGGCCGGGCGCAGATTGGCGAACAGGTCCATTTCCTTGCGCAGCCGCAGCAGGCCGCGTTCCGGCTTCTTGTCGAAGGACAGGTTATCCCATTGCGGGCCGCCCACGGCGCCGAGCAGCACCACGCCGCAATCCAGCGCGGTTTCCATGGTCTTGTCGGCCAGCGGCGTACCATGCTTCTCATAGGCCGAACCGCCGACCAGATCTTCCTTCACGTTGAACGAGACATGGCGGCGCTTGTCCATCCATTCGATGACGCGGCGCACTTCACCCATCACCTCGGGGCCGATCCCGTCACCGGGCAGCATCAGCATGGTACGATTGGACATGGTGTTTCCTTTTCTTGAAGTTCAGCACTCGTCACCCCCGGGCTTGACCCGGGGGTCTCAGAGATGCGCGGATCAAGTCCGCGCATGACGAGGGTGGCAGATCAGGCGGTGCGGCCGGCCTGGGCATAGCGCCAGGGCTGGCTGGCACGCTGGCGGGTCTCGTAATCGTCGATACTGGTTTTCTTCTCCAGCGTCAGGCCGATATTGTCGAGGCCGTTGAGCAGGCAATGCTTCTTGAAGGCATCGATCTCAAACTTGATCACGCCGCCATCCGGGCCGGTGATTTCCTGGCGATCCAGGTCAACCGTGACGCGGGCATTCTGGCCGCGCTTGGCATCATCCATCAGCTTGTCCACATCTTCCTGCGGCAGCTTGATCGGCAGAATGCCGTTCTGGAAGCAGTTATTGTAGAAGATATCGGCAAAGCTGGTGGAGATGACGCAGCGGATGCCGTAATCGAGCAAGGCCCAGGGGGCATGTTCGCGGCTGGAACCGCAGCCGAAATTGTCGCCGGCCACCAGAATCTGCGCGCCCTGGTATTGCGGCTGATTCATGAAGAAATCGGGATTCTTCTTGCCTTCGGCATCTTCGCGTAATTCAAAAAACAGGCCGCGCGCCAGGCCGGTGCGCTCCACTGTCTTGAGGAACTGCTTCGGGATGATCATGTCGGTATCGACATTGAGCATCGGCAGCGGTGCTGCCACGGCGGTCAGAGTGGTGAACTTGTCCATGATGTTCTCTCCCTCAGAGGCTGCGCACGTCGGCAAGCTTGCCGGTGACGGCCGCCGCCACGGCCATTGCCGGGCTCATCAGATGGGTGCGGCCACGCGGACCCTGGCGGCCTTCGAAATTGCGGTTCGAGGTTGAGGCGCAGCGTTCGCCCGGATTGAGCCGGTCGGCATTCATCGCCAGGCACATCGAGCAACCCGGCTCGCGCCATTCAAAGCCGGCTTCCAGAAACACCTTGTCCAGACCCTCTTCCTCAGCCTGGTGCTTCACCAGGCCGGAACCCGGCACCACCATGGCCTGCACACCCTGGGCCACCTTGCGGCCCTTGGCGACGGCGGCGGCGGCACGCAGATCCTCGATGCGGCCATTAGTGCAGGAGCCGATGAAAACCCGCTGCACCGGCAGGCTATCCAGCTTTTCACCCGGCTTCAGGCCCATGTAATCCAGCGCCCGCACCAGGGCGGCGCGCTTGGCTTCATCGGCCACCTCGGCCGGGTTTGGCACCACGCCGGTGATTGGCGCCACATCCTGCGGGCTGGTGCCCCAGGTGACATGCGGCACAATATCCTCGGCCTTGAGGAACACCTCGGTGTCATACTTGGCGCCGTCGTCGGAAGGCAGCGTCTTCCACCAGGCCAGGGCCTGTTCCCAGGCAGCGCCCTTCGGCGCATGCGGGCGGCCCTTGAGGTATTCGAAAGTGGTTTCATCCGGCGCGATCAGGCCGGCGCGGGCGCCTGCCTCGATCGACATGTTGCACACCGTCATGCGGCCTTCCATGGACAGGCCACGGATCGCGCTGCCGGTATATTCCATCACATAGCCGGTGCCGCCGGCAGTGCCGATGCGGCCGATCACGGCGAGGATGATATCCTTCGCGGTCACGCCCGGGCCAAGCTGGCCATCCACATCGATGCGCATGTTCTTGGCGCGCTTCTGCTGCAAGGTCTGTGTCGCCAGCACATGCTCCACTTCCGAGGTGCCGATGCCGAAAGCCAGGCTGCCGAAGGCGCCATGGGTGGCGGTGTGGCTGTCGCCGCATACGATGGTCATGCCCGGCTGGGTGAAACCCTGCTCGGGGCCGACAATATGCACGATGCCCTGGTTGATATCGTTCATCGGGTAATAGACGACACCGAATTCCTTGGCATTCTTGTCCAGTGTCTCGACCTGGATGCGTGATTCCTCGTCGGCAATGATGCCTTTGAGGCGATCCGGCGTGGTCGGCACATTATGATCCGGCACCGCCACGGTGGCATCCGGGCGCCGCACCTTGCGGCCGGCGGCGCGCAGTCCGGCGAAAGCCTGCGGGCTGGTCACTTCATGCACCAGATGCAGATCGATATAGATCAGCTCTTCGGCAACCAGGTGGCTATCCCAGATTTTATCGTAAAGCGTGCGGGGCGCGGTCATGACTTTCCGTCCGTTTTGTGGGGCGTACGTTTCCTCAAGGGCCGGGCCTGTGCCCGCTCCCTGTGATGGCCGGGGATTGAACTGGAGGAAAGCCCGCGCCGCAAGGGCTTTCCGCGCCGATTGGGTCGAATTAAGATCAAGCTGGAAACGAGGAAAACTCATGCCCGCCGCAAACCCAGCCAGCAGCCCCAAGGATACGCCTGCGCCGCCCTCGGCCGGCGTGGCCAGCCGGCGCCTGCTGCCGCTCAATGCGCTGAAGGCCTTTGAGGCTGCCGGCCGCCACCTGAATTTCACTGCCGCCGCCGAGGAATTGTCGGTCACGCTGTCGGCCATCAGCCACCAGATCCGCCAATTGGAGGAATTGCTGGGTGTGCCGCTGTTCAACCGCACCCGCAAAGGCCTGGTGCTATCACCCGAAGGCCAGCTGATCCTGCCCGATGTGCAGCAGGGCTTTGACCATCTGGCGCATGCCCTGGCCCGGCTGGAAGCGCGGCGCGGCGAAGGCCCGCTCACCATCAGCATGTTCTCCACCGTGGCGATGCGCTGGTTCATCCCACGCCTGCCGCGTTTCCAGGCCCGCCATCCGGATATCGATGTGCGCATCACCACCTCGATGAAACCGGTGGACCTGGAGCGCGAGGGCCTGGATTGCGCCATCCGCTATGGCAATGGCGACTGGCCCGGCCTGCATGCCACAAGGCTGTTTGCCGAGGAGCTGACCGTGGTGTGCCACCCGGACCTGGCCCGCAGCATCCACAAGCCGGCCGATCTGGTGGGCCACAAGCTGCTGCATTCGCAGAACCGCTTTGAACATTGGCGCATCTGGCTGATCGCCATGGGCGTGACCGAGGTGGACCCGACGGTGGGCACGGTTTTTGAGACCCGCAGCTTCACCATCCAGGCCGCCGTGCAGGGCATGGGCGTGGCGGTGATGGACCCGGCCTTTGTGGCCGAGGAGATAAAGGCCGGGCGGCTGGTGCAATTGTTTGACAAGACCCTGCCGGTGCGCGGCGCCTATTGGCTGGTCTGCCTGGAGCATATGGCCGAGGCGGCCCGGATCAAGCTGCTGCGCGAATGGCTGATCGAGGAAGTGAGCCAGTGAGTCTGCATCGTTTACCGGAAGCCATCCTGCTGGATATGGACGACACCATCCTCTCGGCCTATGGCGAGCCGGAGAAAGCCTGGAAAGTGGTGGCAGCGGAATTCGATGCCGCCTTGAGCGGCCTGCCAGCCGCCGCCCTGGCTGATGCGGTAAGCAGTTTTGGCCGCCGTTTCTGGAGCGACCGCGACATGCACAAGCATTGGCGGCTCAATCTGGAGGAAGCGCGCCGCCGCATCGTGGCCGGCGCGCTGGCCGAACTGGCCGAGGCCGGCCATGCCGTGCCTGATGCCAGCCTGGCCACCGCCATCGCCGACCGTTACACCAGCTATCGCCGCGAGCAGATGCACCTGTTTCCCGGCACGGTGGAGACGCTGGAACACTTGCGCCAGGCCGGCGTGAAGCTGGCCCTGATCACCAATGGCGCCGCCCATACCCAGCGCGCCAAGGTGGAGCGGTTTGAATTGCTGCGCTGGTTCCACCATATCCAGATCGAGGGCGAAGCCGGCTTCGGCAAGCCCGAGGAACGCGCCTATCGCCATGCGCTGGAAAGCCTGGACGTAGCGGCGGCGCAAACGTGGATGATCGGCGACAATCTGGAATGGGAAGTGGAAGTGCCGCAGCGGCTGGGCATGCGCGGCATCTGGTGCGATGCCTATGGACAGGGCCTGCCGCCAGATAGCACGATACGACCTGACAAGATCATTCACCGCCTGCCCGATTTGCTGAGCGAGATTGCCGCATGAGCCACGACCACGATCATCACCATGACCATAGCGATGTGCCATCCGATCCCGCGCTGCGGGTGAAGGCGCTGGAAACCTTGCTGACCCGCAAGGGCCTGGTCGATCCGGCGGCGCTGGATGTGTATATCGACACCTACGAGACCAAGGTGGGGCCGCGCAACGGCGCCCATGTGGTGGCCAAGGCCTGGAGCGACCCGGCCTATCTGGCCCGGCTGCGCCAGGATGCCACCAAGGCGATCGCCGAACTGGGTTATACCGGCCGCCAGGGCGAGCATATGGTGATCGTGGAGAATACGCCGGACAAACATAACCTGGTGGTCTGCACACTCTGCTCCTGTTATCCGTGGAGTGTGCTGGGGCTGCCGCCGGTCTGGTACAAATCAGATTCCTACCGCGCCCGCGCCGTGCTTGATCCGCGCGCCGTGCTGGCCGAGTTTGACCTGACATTGCCAGCGGACAAGCAGATTGCCGTGTGGGATTCCACCGCTGAAATCCGCTATCTGGTGATCCCGGAACGGCCGGCCGGCACCGAGGGCTGGAGCGAAGCACAACTGGCCGAATTGGTGACGCGCGACAGCATGATCGGCACCGGTCTGGCCCGGCCGGCTGGCAAGGAGAATCCGGCATGAATAGTGTGCATGACATGGGTGGCATGGAAGGCTTTGGCCCGCTGCCGCTGGAGCCGAATGAGCCGATCTTTCATGGCGCCTGGGAAAAGCGCGCCCTGGCCATCACGCTCGCCACTGGCAGCCTGGGGCAATGGAATATCGACGCCTCGCGCCATGCCCGCGAAGCCAGCCCGGCGCGCACCTATATCCGCGAGACTTATTACGAACGCTGGCTGACCGGGCTGGAAAAGCTGCTGGTGCAGCGCGGCCTGCTGAGCGCCGAGGAACTGGCCAGCGGCATCCCGAATGGCGCGCCGGCCAAGGTGGCGGCGGTACGGGCCGAACAGGTGCCGGGCATCCTGGCGCGCGGCGGCCCGACCGAACGGCCGAACGGCAAGCCCGGGCGGTTCCAGATCGGCCAGCGTGTGCGGGCGCTGAACCATCATCCGGCCGGTCATACCCGGCTGCCGCGCTATCTGCGCGGCAAGATCGGCATTATCAGCCTGGACCATGGCCTGCATGTCTTTGCCGACAGCAACGCGCATTTCAACGGCGAAGACCCGCAGCACCTCTACAATGTGGTGTTCGATGTGGCCGAGGTGTGGGGGCCGGCGGCGCGTTATGCCGGCGAAATCCGCGCCGATCTGTGGGATGCGCATCTTGAAGCCGCATGACTTGAAGCTGGGCCAGCTCGGGCCGCTGCCGCGCGATGCCGAAGGCGGCCCGGTCTTTGCCGAACCCTGGCAGGCCGAGGCTTTTGCCATGGTGCTGCGGCTGCATGAGGCCGGCGCCTTTGCCTGGAGCGAATGGGCCGAGGCTTTGGGTGGCGAATTAAGCGCACAGCGCGCCGATTGCGGCCCGAATGACGGCGGCGCCTATTACGAACGCTGGCTGGCAGCGCTGCAAAACCTGCTGGCACGGAAAGGCCTGGTGACGCCTGAGGAATTAAGCGCCATGCGCGATGCCTGGGCCGAGGCTTACGCCCATACGCCGCATGGTCAGCCGGTGCGTCTTGACGGCATCGGCTGACCCCTAGTTTTTTGCGGCTTCAATCCTTGGTGCGGTTATCCAGCGCAAACGGCCCGGCGCCATAGGCGGCGATGAACAGCAGGCCGCCGGCAATGGACAGGTTCTTGAAGAACTGGATGCGGTTGATCATCACCTTGGCTTCTTCCATGGCCCAGAAATTATGGAAGCCGATGGCGGCAGCCACGGTGAATAGCGCCAGCACCAGCGCGGCATAGCGCGCCTTGTAACCGACCAGCAGGGCCAAGCCGACGCCAAGCTCGACAATCACGGCAATAGCGGCACCGACTTCCGGCAGCGGCAGGCCGACCGACTTGATATAGCCGACCGTGCCGGCAAAGCCGGTCAGCTTGCTGACCCCGGCGGGGACAAACAGCAGTGCCATCAGCACGCGACCCAGCAGCGGGCCGAATTTTTCAACAATAGCCATAAGACATCCTTTTCATTGGTTTAGCGACAAGTTGGGGCGGCCTGTTTACGCTACCCCAACCCGGCTTACTGCTGAAAAGAATTTGCGGTGGATAAGAACTCGCCGCCCATCACGCTCGCGTGAGCGAAAGCTGCCGGTCGTTCAGGCTATGGCAGCCTGGGCCTCCTGCTCGCGCGCCAGCACGCGCTGCACGGCCGGGCGCTGCAACACGCGCTCAACCAGGGCGGCATAATTCGGAAAAGCCGTCAGATCGAGCTTGTGGAACTGCGCCCAGCGCCAGAAGACCAGCAGATAACCATCCACGGCGGAATACGCGCCGAGGATGAAGTCCTTACCCGCAAGCATCTTGTCGACGATGGCAAAATTCTTGGCATTGGCCTCGCTGGCCAGCTTCACCACATTGGGTGTGGCATCGGGCAGGTCGCAGAAACGCTGCGGGCCAAAAAAGCGGCTCATCACCGGATGCAGGCCAGCAGTGCAATAGGATAGCAGCGACAAGGCTTCGGCCTCGGCCAGCGCATCATTGGCGGGCAGCAGGCCGGCAGCCGGATACAGCTTGGCAAGGTAGCTGATGATAGCGAGATTCTCTGTCAGCGGTTTGCCATCCACCAGCAAAAGCGGCACCTTGCCCTTTGGATTGAGCGCCAGATATTCCGGCTTCATCTGCTCGCCCTTACGCAGCGCGACCGGCTTCGGCTCAAAAACTACGCCGGCTTCCTCCAGCGCGATATGACTGGCCAGCGAACAGGCGCCGGGAGCGAAATAGAAGGTGAATTGCGGCATGGCTTCCTCTCCAGTAGAGCAGGCCGCCATAGATACCGGAGCAGGGGTGGTTTACAAGCGC
Source organism: Ferrovibrio sp. (assembly GCF_017994015.1). Taxonomy (GTDB): domain Bacteria; phylum Pseudomonadota; class Alphaproteobacteria; order Ferrovibrionales; family Ferrovibrionaceae; genus Ferrovibrio. Next base: position 101,980 of record NZ_JAGOLP010000001.1, read on the forward strand.
TACAGCCGCTCACTATCAAATGCCGCCCCATCCTGGCGGTCGGGGTAACTGAGCGCGATGATAATGCGACTGGGGGTGCTATCGCCAAACGGCAGCAGCAGGGCGGCATAATCCACGATCTCGCCTTCCAGCAGGCGATGCCGCTGCATCAGCAAAGGTTGCATGCCGAACAAAACCCGCGCCGCTGCCTGTTCGGTGGCACGGCGGGTTTCAACATCGGGGATATCGCGCAACATCTTGCCGGTCAGATCATAGCCGTTGCGATAGGCCAGTTTGCTGCCATAGAGACGCACCGCAAATTCGATGCTGTCGCCACTTGGCTCCACAACCACCATATTACCCAACGCAAAACGCAGCGCGAAGGGATCGATGGCCGAAACCGGCGGCAATGCCTTGCCCTGCCGTGCCTGGCGCCAATAACACGCCAGCCGGTCCAGCATCGGGTCACCCAGCGCAGTCCGCTCGTCCACCCAATGCAGGCGGGCGGCGCTGGCCAGATCGGCCTCGCCGCGACGACGCAACTGCAACGGATTCAGCCTGGAACCGATCTCAGACCAGAAAGCCAGATTCATCGCTGCGATATGCTTGAACATGAAGCTCATAACCGCTCCTCAACCTCACCTTGCTCAATCATCGCGGCCAACTCACCTACAGGACAGTTATTTATAACTAACGGCTGTGAATTTTCGCTAACGGGAACAACCTGAGATTATGCACCCTTGCAAGTGCAAACTACGCCATGGCACGAAGCCGGGCTTGCCGATAGTGTAACCGGGTTATGCACCCATGCTGTTGAGAAGACGTAGCGGTAAACCGCTCGGATCCGCCCTGCCGGAATCACGGCAAAGCTGCCGCGTGCAGGCACAGCGGCAGATCAAGACAAAACGTCAGCAGGCACGGTCAGGCCCATCCGGGCCTGACCGACCAGCAAGACAGAAAAATTAGGCCTTGGCGGCTTCCGGCGCTTCGTAGCGCTTTTCGGTGATACGCGCCGACTTGCCGGTGCGGCCACGCAGGTAATACAGCTTGGCGCGGCGCACATCGCCACGGCGCACCACCACGATCGATTCGATGCGCGGCGAATAGAGCGGGAAGATACGCTCAACGCCTTCGCCATACGAAATCTTGCGCACGGTGAAGCTGGAATTCACGCCGCGATTGGAGCGGGCGATGCAAACGCCTTCATAGGCCTGCACACGCTCGCGACCACCTTCGGAAACCTTCACATTGATGCGAAGCGTGTCGCCCGGGCCGAATTCCGGCACCGCGCGCGCCGCTGCCAAGGCGTCGGCCTGCTCTTTTTCAAGCTGCTGCAAAATGTTCATGGCAAAAGCCTTTCTTCTCTACCTGTCGTTCAACTGTCACCGCCACGGCCTTTGGAGCGGCCCTGGCGATAGCTCTCCCACAGATCCGGGCGGCGCTGGGCGGTGATCTGTTCCGCCATCGCACGCCGCCAGGCTGCGATCTTCTCGTGGTGGCCCGACAGCAGCACATCCGGCACGCTGCGGCCCTCCCACTCCACCGGCCGTGTATACTGGGGATATTCCAGCAGACCGGCCGAAAAACTCTCCTCGGTGGCCGAAGCCAGCTCGCCCATCACACCGGGCAGCAGCCGCACCACCGCATCCATCACCGCCAAGGCGGCCACTTCGCCGCCTGACAGCACAAAATCGCCGAGGCTGACCTCGGTCACCGGCCGGGCTTCGAGCAGACGCTCGTCGATACCCTCAAACCGGCCGCAAAGCAGAATGGCACCGCCGGCCTGCCGCAAATCCTGCACCAAAGCCTGATCCAGCCTTCGCCCACGCGGCGAAAAATAGATCACCGGCTTGCCGGGCAGCATCTGCATCGCATCATCCACCGCCGCCGCCAGCACGTCGGCCCGCATCACCATGCCAGGCCCGCCACCACAGGGGGTGTCATCCACGGAGCGGTGTTTATCGCGTGCGAAATCGCGAATGTCCACCGCCTGCAAACGCCACAAACCACGCTCCAAAGCCCGCCCGGCCAGACTTTGGCCCAGCGGCCCCGGAAACATCGCCGGGAACAGGGTCAGCACCCGCGCCGTCCAGGCCAGGTCTGCCGCCATGCTCACGACGCGCTCCCGCTCTCCTCTTCCTCCAGCCCGTCATCCGGCTTTGCGCCATCGGCATCGCCGAGCCAGAAGCCCGGCGCCACAACCAGACGGCCGCCCGGGATATCCACCTCCGGCACCGAATCGGAACTGAAAGACACAAACACGATGTCTCGGTTGGCCGACTTGCCCACCGGCATCACTTCCAGCAGGTCGCCGGCACCAAAATTCTGCAAACCCACCACGACGCCAAGCACCACCGCTTCGGGTGTCTCGGCGCGCAGGCCGATCAGATCGGCATGGTAGAATTCACTCTCATTCGGCATCGGCAAAGCAGCGCGGTCAACAAAGAGCCGGGTGTTGCGCATCGCCTCGGCGGCATTGCGGTCGGCAATGCCCTCGATGGCGGCAACCATCATCTCGCCCTTCGGCTGCCCGCGCAGCTTCAGCTTCAGCACGCGGCCACGCTCGTCGGTCAGCGGACCATAATCACACAACGCGCGTGGATCAGCTGTGAAGGCTCGCACCCTCACTTCGCCCTTGATGCCATGCGCGGTGGTGATCATGCCGAGACAGACCTTGTCAGCCATGCTTGCTGGTCAACCTGCTGCCGATTCAAACCTTAGCCGGCATTCTCGGCGGCGGCAGCGGCAGCAGCCTCAGCGGCCTTCTGCGCTTCAGCCTTGATACGCTCCTGCGCCTTGGCCTTCGGCTTCGCCTTGGCCGGGTTGTTGCCATGCTCCCACTGCATCAGGCCGGCCTGGGCGAAGAAACGCGCCACGCGGTCAGACGGCTGGGCGCCCTGGCTGAGCCAATGCTTGCAACGCTCAACATCGAGCTGCACGCGCTCGCGGTCCTTCGGCAGCATCGGATCGTAGGAGCCGATCTTCTCAATGAAACGGCCATCGCGCGGGCTGCGCGAATCGGCCACCACAATGCGGAAATAGGGGCGCTTCTTGGCACCACCGCGGGTCATGCGGATCTTGACGGACATGGTCTTCCTTTCTTCGAACCAGTGATAACGCGAAACTGAAAAATCTACTTCGGCATGCCGGGCAGGCCGCCCATGGCACCCATCATCGACCGCATGAAGCCCTTCTGCCCCAGCTTCGACATGCGTTTCATCATGTCGGCCATTTGCAGATGCTGCTTCAGCAGCTTGTTCACATCCTGCACCGAGGTGCCGGAACCGGCAGCAATCCGCTTCTTGCGCGAAGCATGGATCACCTTGGGATTCTTGCGCTCTTCGCGGGTCATGGAGGAGATGATCGCCTCCTGCCGCTTGAGCACGCGCTCGTCAATATTGGCGCCAGCCATCTGCTGCTTGATCTTGCCAACGCCCGGCAGCATGTCCATCACGCTCGACATGCCGCCCATCTTGCGCAGCTGCTTGAGCTGCGAGGCCATGTCGTTGAGATCAAACTGGCCCTTCTGCACCCGGGCCGCCAGGCGCTCGGCCTCTTCCTTCTCAATCGTCTCAGCGGCCTTCTCGACCAGCGATACGATGTCGCCCATGCCGAGGATACGCTGCGCGATACGCTGCGGATGGAACGGCTCGATGGCATCCAGCTTTTCGCCGACACCGATCAACTTGATCGGCTTGCCGGTGACCGCGCGCATCGAAAGCGCGGCACCACCACGGCCATCGCCGTCCACCCGGGTCAGCACGATGCCGGTGACACCCAGGCGGTCATTGAAGCTCTTGGCGACATTGACCGCATCCTGGCCGGTCAGGCTGTCGGCCACCAGCAGCACTTCATGCGGCTGCGTCGCATCGCGCACCGCCGCCACTTCCAGCATCAGTGCTTCATCAACATGCAGGCGGCCGGCAGTATCCAGCATCAGCACGTCATAGCCGCCGAGCTTGGCGGCTTGCAGCGCCCGCTTGGCGATCTCCACCGGCATCTGGCCGGGCACGATCGGCAGGCAGGCCACGCCGGTCTGCTCGCCAAGAATCTTGAGCTGCTCCTGCGCCGCCGGGCGATGCACGTCCAACGACGCCATCAGCACCTTCTTGCGGTCTTTCTGCGTCAGGCGCAGCGCGATCTTGGCCGTGCTGGTGGTTTTGCCCGAGCCCTGCAAACCGACCATCAGGATCGGCACCGGGGCCACGGCGGCAAGGTCGATCTCGCTGGTTTCGGCGCCCGGGGCATCGCTGCGCCCGCCCAGCATTTCGATCAGGTTGTCATGGACAATCTTGATGACCATCTGGCCCGGGGTCACCGAGCGCAGCACTTCCTGGCCAACCGCCTTCGACTTCACATTGTCGATAAAATTCTTCACCACCGGCAGCGCCACGTCGGCTTCGAGCAAGGCCACGCGCACTTCGCGCATCGCCTCATTCACGTCAGCCTCGCTCAACGCACCGCGCTTGCGCAGACGGTCGAAGACCTGGCCGAGTTTGCCGCTCAAATTCTCGAACATGTGTCCGATAGCTCCTGTGATGTTCCGATCAGGCTGCAGCCAAACGAAAAACGCGCCCGTGCGCGACACTCGCGGACGGACGGCGATCCTCGGACCGGGGCAGTTTCCCTAACCGGAAAGCGGGCGGAATAAACCGCCTTGGGCCGGCATTGTCAAGCCGCCTTGCAATACAAACCATATGGACCTATTTTATGGACCATATGGAGGCGAGCATGGAATTCCTGCGCGAGACCGTGGAAGTGCTGGGCGGTGCGGCGGTATTTCGCCACAGTATCAACACCGCGCAGCAGCTTGATGCGGCCGCCCGCCTGGGCCTGCCGACCGGCAGCATCACTGCGCTCGGCACCGGCTTTGGCATCCAGCCACAGCGGATTCTGCCGGCCACAACCTGGAAACGCCGCCTCAAGGCCGGGCGCCTGAGCCCGGATGAAAGTGACAAGGCGGTGCGCATCGCCCATGTGCTGGCCGTGGCACGCCATGTGCTCGGCCCGGCCATGGTGCCGGATTTCCTGAGCGCCGCGCTGCCGGAACTGGGCGGCAGCAAACCGGCCGATGCCATCCTGAGCGAAATCGGCGCCCGTGAAGTGGAAGCCATCCTCTGGCGCATCTTCTATGGCCTGCCGGCGTGAAAGCCTACCGAATCGCTGACCGCCGGCATCCTTTGCTGGATGGTTTCGGCGCCTATCTGCATGGCGGGCGCTGGAATAGCCGTGGCCGGCGCGTTGTTTATGCCGCCGCCTCGCTGGCAGTGGCGCGGCTGGAATTGCTGGTGCATCTGCCTTTTGGCGCCGTGCCGTCTAGCCATGCCTGGATCGAGATCACCCTGCCCGGCCATGCCGGCATCGAGCGGCTGGACGAAGCCGCCCTACCGGGCTGGCATGATATGGATTGCCGTGTGGCGCGCAGCTTCGGCGATGCCTGGCATGAAAGCCGGCGCAGCCTGGCGCTTTGTGTGCCGTCGCTGGCGGCGCAGGGTGACTATAATATCCTGCTCAATCAAGACCATGCGGATTTTGCCCAGGTCGAAGCCGGCCCGCCTCAGAGTCTGAACTGGGATGAACGGCTGTTCAAACGCTGATAGCCCGGCTCAGGGCGCGATTTCCGGTGGCGCTGGCGGCGGCGCCTCTTGCAGTGGATTCAGCACCATGCGGTCATTGATCCGCGCTGCCGTGACATGGCCAGCAACATCGCCCAGCATCCAGGTGGTGCGCAGCCGTACCGGCAGCCAGACCGGATGGCCCGGCAGCCGGGTGAGCCACATTTCCGTGACTTCATTTTCCAGCTTGCGGGTATTTTCCATGTGTTTGCGGGTATAACCGGCAATCGGCTCGAAGCGGAGCTGGCATTTCAATGCCGGCCCGGCATAGGCTGAGCGTTCGCTGGCCGGCAGGGTTTCCATGCCAACCGCTTCGTAATGCAGGTTGAAGCGCCGCCGGCCATCAAAAATCTGGTCAGTGCCGGCGCAGGGTGCAGCGCTATCCCGCGCCAGCACCCGTGCCAACAAGGCGGTGGTGGGATCAAAAGTATTGCGAATCTGCTCGGGCAGCACGGGATCGCGGTCGTCATTCTCCGCCGGCGGATCAATAACCGTACTGGGCAAGCCATCCTCACCCCACACCATCACAACGCTGCGCCGGGAAAAGCTGCCGTCGCTCTGGCTGGCATAACGCAGCGGACTAAGCCGGCCAGCCGGATCAAGCCGCAGCCGCAAATCACTTTCCATACGGAAACGCAGCAGCAGATTGGCGGTGCCGGTGCTGCGCACAGCCGACATCACTTTCATGCCCTCGGCATTGCCGCGAGCATCCAGTTCAATATCGAAGGCACGGCCACCCAGCGCATAGACCCCATAGCTAAGCTGAGCCGAGCGCAGCCCGGAATCGCTCGCCAAGGCCGAAAGCGGCAGCAACAGGGCAGCCAGGAAAACCGGCAGGCGTATTGGCATACCACTAACATCGGGCATCCCGGCCAGATTTCAAGCCGATTCTATGCCTGGTCAGATGGCCTCAATCACTTTCGAATTGCTGCCGCGCCGCAAGCCTTAGCGTGCGCAGCAATTCCTCGGCATGGGCAGCCAATGGGCGCGGATCCAGCCGGAACAGCGCCCGCACCGCCTCTAGCTCCAGTTGCAGCAGGTCCATATGCACCGGATTGAGCAATTCCGCCCGGCGCAGGCTGGCGCCAAGCAGGCCCAGCGCTTCGGCGGCATGGCTCAGGCCGAGCCGCAAACAGCCATCCTTGAGCTCCCGCGCCACCCGTTCGGCATCGCCCAGGATCAGTACTGCTTCCAATGGCACCGAGCGGGCGAGATCAAAGCGGCGACGCAGATCGTCAAGCCGCGCCGACATTTCGGCCGGGTCTGGCGGTGTGGCGACAACAGTTTCGGCAACCGGATCAGCGGCGTCTTGTACAACATCCTGAGCCGCCTGCCCGCGCCGGTCGCGCTGCAAAGGGAACATGGTCAACAAAGGTCGATCTTTTTTTATGCTGGGGGAGTTCGGTCTGATTCTTAACTTCAACCTTAGGATTAGGCAACCCGGCAAAAGACAAGTCGATGAATTAACCCGCTGTACAGCCTATTTACGCGCCGCGCCCTGGCAGGCGGGCGGGGATTTCAGCTACAATTCCGGCAATGTCGGCTCCCTTCCCCCTTCCCCGCCGCTCGAAAGACCCGGACAGCCTGGCCGGCAGCCTGGCACAGGCTTTGCTGGCCGGCGAACGCCGCGCCCTGGCCCGCGCCATCACGCTGATCGAATCGAGCCATCCAGACGACCAGCGCACCGCCGAAGCCTTGCTGGGGCTGATCCTGCCGGCCACCGGCAAAGCCATCCGGCTGGGCATCAGCGGTACGCCGGGCGTGGGCAAATCCAGCTTCATCGAACGTTTTGGCGGCTTCATCACCAGTCAGGGCCTGCAAGTGGCGGTGCTGGCGATTGATCCGTCGTCACAACTTTCCGGCGGTTCGATCCTGGGTGACAAGACCCGCATGGAGACGCTGGCGCGCGATCCGCGCGCCTTTATCCGGCCCTCGCCCTCTTCCGGCTCGCTGGGCGGCGTGGCGCGGCGCACCCGCGAAGCCATGCTGCTGGCCGAGGCCGCCGGCTTTGACGTGGTGCTGATCGAAACCGTGGGGGTTGGCCAATCGGAAACCACAGTGGCCAGCATGGTGGACATGTTCCTGCTGCTGCTGGCGCCTGGCGGCGGCGATGACCTGCAAGGGATCAAACGCGGCATCATGGAACTGGCCGATCTGGTGATTGTGAACAAGGCCGATGGCGACCTGCTGAAACCGGCGCATCTGGCCCAGGCGGATTACCGCGCTGCCTTGCACCTGATGCGACCACGCCATGCCGCCTGGCGGCCGCAGGTGCTGCTGGCTTCCGCCTTGCTCAATCAGGGCGTCGACGGCGTTTGGCAGGCAATCCAGGATTATCGCGCCGCGCTACAGGCCGATGGCAGCTTGTTGCGGCAGCGTGCCAATCAGGCACGCGGCTGGCTGCGGCGCGAATTGCAGGATGGCCTGTGGGACTGGCTGCGCAGCGATGCTGCCGTGGCCGCCGCCCTGCCGGCGCTGGAAACCGATGTCGGCGAGGGCCGCCTGACCCCGGCAGCGGCGGCACGCCGCCTGCTCGCCTTGTTGCGCCGGCCATGATCGAACCATACCTGCAATTATTCCTCCGCGCCGGCACGCTGGGCTTCCTGCTCTGCCTGATGCTCTGGAAACGGCACCGCTTCGGCAAGGATATCGGCTATGCCGTGTTGGCGGCCGGGCTTGGCGTGATCGTGCTGGCCAACGCACTGGAAGGGCTGGTGGCGCTTTACGGCCCTGCCGGTAGCCGGCCCTTACCGATCATACTGCTCTATCCGCTTGGGGTTATCCTGGTTGGCTTCGGCATCCTACGCTGGTCAGGATGGCTGGAGCGGGTGCAGCGCGAAGCCGAAGAGGCCAAGACTCTCCAGGCGCAGCTTGAGGGCCAACGCCTGCAGTTGCTTGAAAGCCATCGGGTTGGGCGCCTGGGCTATTGGGTGGCTGATCCCGGGATCGGCAGCATCACTTGGTCCGGCGTGATGGCAGACACGCTCGGCCTCGACCCGGCGCGCCGACTGCTGTTCCGAGAAGCCGAGGCTCTGCTGCATCCGGAAGACACAGCCCTGGTGCAGGAAGCCCTGCGCCAGACCTATCGCAGCGGCCAGCGCTTCGATTTACAGGTGCGGCTGCGGGACCAGGCCGGCAATTTTCACTGGTTTGCCCTGGCCGGGGTGCCGCAGCGCGATGCGGAAGGTAAACGCTGGCTGTTCGGCGTGGTGCAGGATATCGATGCTGCAAAACGCGCCGAACTGGAACGCGCCGGCCTATCGACTTTGCTACAGGGTGTGATCGATGCGATCCCGTGCATGATCGTGGTGAAGGATGCCGATCTGCGCTACCTGTTCGCCAATGCCTATGCCCGCCGCCTGTTCCTGCCTGAAGGCCATGCCGCCACCAGCCTGGTGGGCATGCGTTATGCCGATATTGCGCCATCCGATCTGGCGCTGCTGACCGAGCAGGAAGACCGCGCCGTGCTGGCCGGGCAGGTGATGCCGTTCACCGAGGTGCAGCGGCGCTATCGCAGCGATGGCGCCGATCGCTGGTGGATGGCCAAAGTGGCCCTGCGCAGCAACCCGGATGGCGCGCCGGATCATCTGCTGACCGTGGCGCTGGATATCAGCGCCTTGAAACAGGCTGAGGAAACGGCCCGCCAGGCGCAGCGCGAAGTGGAATACCAGGCCACGCAATTGCAGGAACTGGCCGAACAATACCGCCTGGAATGTGAGCGCGCGGTGGAAGCCAGCCGGGCCAAATCCGATTTCCTGGCTTCGATGAGCCACGAATTGCGCACACCGCTGAATGCCGTGATCGGCTTTGCCGAGATCATGACCAGCCAGCTTTTTGGCCCCTTGGTGCCGAAATACCAGGAATGCAGCGAGGATATCCTGGCCAGTGGCCGGCACCTGCTGAGCCTGATCAACGACATCCTGGACATGGCACGTATTGAAGCCGGCCGCTATGAGCTGGATATCCGCGCCGCCGATGCGATTTCGGTGCTGGAAGCCAGCCTGCGGCTGGTGAAATTGCGGGCGCAGCATCGCGGCGTGAATCTGGAATACGACATCGCCGAGGATCTGGGTGATGTGGTGGTGGATGCCCAGGCGCTGAAACAGATTGCCATCAACCTGCTGACCAATGCGGTGAAATTCACCCATAGCGGTGGTGATGTGCGGCTGGCGGCGCTGCGGGAGGGCGAAGGCCTGAAACTATCGGTGAGCGATACCGGCATCGGCATCAAGACCGAGCATCAGAAGAAGATTTTTGAACCCTTCTGGCAAGCCGAAGGCCCGCTGGCACGGCGCCATGAAGGCAGTGGCCTTGGCCTGGCCATCACGCGGCAATTGGTGGAGCTGCACCATGGCCGCATCGAAGTGCGCTCGATCCCCGAACGCGGCACCAATGTCACTGTCTGGCTCTACCCGGCCCCCCGGGCCGCAGACCTGTCGGCAGCGGCCTTGCTCCCGCCGATACAGGACTGACAAAAAAGGGGGCGCCACCGGCACCCCCTTTTGAGATTTCTGAAGCTGAAATCAGGTATTCATCGAATCGAAGAAGTCGGCATTGGTCTTGGAATGCTTGAGCTTGTCGAGCAGGAATTCCATCGCGTCCTGACCACCCATCGGCATCAGGATGCGGCGCAGCACCCACATCTTGGCCAGAATGCCCTTGTCGACCAGCAGTTCTTCCTTGCGGGTGCCGGACTTGGTGATGTCGATGGCCGGGAAGGTGCGCTTGTCAGACAGCTTGCGATCCAGGATGATTTCCGAATTGCCGGTGCCCTTGAACTCTTCGAAGATCACTTCGTCCATGCGCGAGCCGGTATCGATCAGCGCGGTGGCGATGATGGTGAGCGAGCCGCCCTCCTCGATATTACGCGCAGCACCGAAGAACCGCTTCGGACGCTGCAAGGCATTGGCATCCACACCGCCGGTCAGCACCTTGCCGGACGACGGCACCACGGTGTTATAGGCGCGCGCCAGGCGGGTGATGCTATCCAGCAGGATCACCACATCGCGCTTGTGCTCCACCAGGCGCTTGGCCTTTTCCAGCACCATTTCGGTAACCTGCACATGGCGCGAGGCCGGCTCGTCGAAGGTGGAGGAAATCACCTCGCCCTTCACCGTGCGCTGCATGTCGGTGACTTCCTCGGGCCGCTCGTCGATCAGGAGCACGATGAGGTAGACTTCCGGGTGATTGGCGCTGATGGCATGCGCGATATTCTGCAACAGCATGGTCTTGCCGGTGCGCGGCGGCGCCACGATCAGGGCGCGCTGGCCTTTGCCCTGCGGCGAGATCAGGTCGATAACGCGCGAGGAAATATCCTTCTTCGGTGCCGACGTGATCAGCTTCTCGCGCTTGCTCGATTCACCACGGGTCTTGATCGTCGGCGTCTTGGCCACCGCCGGCGCCGGCTCGGCTTCCTCGCTCGGCGGCAATTCCATCTTCAGCCGCTCATTCGGGTAGAGCGGCGTCAGATTGTCGAAATGCACCTTGTGGCGGGTGTTTTCCGGATCTTCGTAATTGATCGTGTTGACCTTGAGCAGCGCAAAATAGCGCTCGCCATCCTTCGGCGCCCGGATGGTGCCTTCGATGGTGTCGCCGGTGCGCAGGCCGAAGCGGCGAATCTGATTCGGGCTGACATAAATGTCATCCGGGCCGGCGAGGTAATTAGCCTGAGCCGAACGCAGGAAGCCAAAGCCATCCTGCAACACTTCCAGCACACCTTCGCCGGTGATTTCCAGGTCGCGATCGGCGAGCTGCTTGAGGATGGCGAACATCATGTCCTGCTTGCGCAGGGTGGAAGCGTTCTCGATCTCCAGCTCCTCGGCGAAAGCGAGCAGATCGGTGGGCGATTTGGTCTTGAGTTCTTGCAGATTCATGGCGGATTCGCGGAGCCTTGGATTTTTTGACCAGGAAAAGACATTTTGGTCGGGAGATTTGGGCGCCGCGGGAATGCAGGGAAACACGGCTGCCGGGTGGAAGAATGACCTGTAGGCTGCGGCAGGGACCGGCGCTAGGGCAGAAAGCACAAAGGCAGGAAACGCGGCGCATGGCCTGGACCGACCCGCAGAAACGGGGCCGATGCGGGGGAAATAGCAATGGTGGCCGCGCTTGTCAAGCGCGGCGCACTAAAGTGATACGCGAATTCAACCAGCGAGGTTGAGCGCCAGGAAGGCAATACCGGTCAGGCCGGCAACGGCACCGGCCAGGCGGCGCGCCAGCAGCGGCTGGGCCGGATCAAACTTGCGCCAGACCAAAGCGGCGCCGGCACAGAGCGCAAACTGGATCAGCGCCAGGCCAACCAGATAGCTCAGCAGCGGCGTGGTTTCGGCGCCGACAATGCTTTCGCCAAAGGCATAACCATGGAACAGGCCGGCCACCGCCAGCAAGGCGGCAAAGCCGGCATCGCCCAGTGGCACCGCCCGCAGCAGCAGCAGGCCGAGCGCCAGCACCGACAGCGCCACTGCGATCTCGCCGCCCGGCAGGTCAATGCCCTGGATATGCAGCAGCGTGCCAGCCAGCGAAGCCAGGATGAAAGCCAGCGGCAGCAGCAGGAAACGCTGACGGGGCGCGGCGAGCAGGCCGGCAGCAAGCAGGAAGACGAGGTGATCGAGGCCGATGATCGGATGGCCCAGGCCGGAGAGGAAGCCGGCAGCCAAGCTGTTGGGCAATTGCCCATCCATGGCGTGATGCGCGAAAGCAGGCATAGCAAAAAACAGCGTGGGCAAGGCCAGCAAGGCGCGCATGGATTTTCTCCGTCTATATGGTGCGGCAAGGCTAGCCGCTCCCGGCAGCCGCGTCAAACGCTAGCGCTGTATACACTGCGACTTCCTGTCGCTTGTGCCGCTGCGCTGAAAGTTGTTACTTCTGCGCCATGCTGCCGCTATCCAGCCGTGCCATCCAGACCCCGCACCATCGCCTGATGGCGTGGCTGGGCCTGCTGGCCTTGCTGTTCCATAGCCTGCTGCCGCTAACCTATCACAGCCTGCAACAGCGCAATGCGGCCAATGCCGGTTTTGACAGTATTGTAATCTGTACCGCCTATGGCATGCGCACGATCCAGATCGGCGCCGACGGCCAGCCGCTGGCGGCGGATGAAACCCCGGATCAGGACGGCAAGGGCCAGCCGGCGGCGCGTTATTGCCCGATCTGTCTCGGCGCGCAGCAGGGCTTTGCCATCCTGCCGGCAATGCCGCTGCTGGCGATGCCGGTGATGCTGGAAATCCTGCGTCATTCGGTCTGGTCGGCCGCACCGCCGCCGGAATTAACCCAACAACGGCCGCATGCGCGCGGCCCACCCGCCAGCCTCTGAACCTGCTTTCGCTGCGCCGCCTGTCTACCGGCGCATCTGCTTCGTTTCAGAGGATTCTCACCATGACATTCAAGTTCCATGGCGGCGCCAGCGCCGCTTTCCTGTCTGCCCTGCTGCTGAGCCACACGGCCGCCGCCCATGTGGTGGCCGATCCGGCCGAGGGCGCTGCCGGCAGCTATTTCCGCACGGCTCTGCGGGTTGGCCATGGCTGTGGCACTTCGCCCACCACGGCGCTGAAGGTTTTGCTGCCCGATGGCCTCACCACGGTACGGCCACAGGCCAAGCCGGGCTGGCAGATCGAGATCGAAAATACCAAACTGGCGCAGCCGGTGGATGCCGGCCATGGCCGCAAGACCGATACCGTGACCAGCGCCATCACCTGGCGTGGCGGTAACCTGCCAAACGAGCAGTTTGATGAATTCGGCCTCAGCCTGAAACTGCCGGAACAGGCCGGCAAGCCGCTCTGGCTGAAAGTGATCCAGACTTGCGCCAGCGGCGAGTTGCGCTGGGAGCAGATCCCGGCCGCCGACCAGGATGCCCATGCGCTGGAGCGCCCGGCGGCATTGATCCGGGTTGCCGGCGGCAAGGCCGACAGCAAGGCCGCGGCCAGCATCGGCATGATGCGGATTGAACAGCCCTTCGCCCGCGCCACCCCGGCCAAGATTGGCGGCGCCTTCATGACCCTGGTGAATACCGGTGCCGGCAGCGACAAACTGCTGAAAGCCGCCTCGCCGGTGGCCGAAAGCGTGGAGCTGCATACGCATATCAAGGAAGGCGATGTGATGCGCATGCGCGCCGTGCCCGGCATCGAGATTGCCGGCAATGGCCGCACCGCGCTGGAGCCGGGCAGCTATCATGTGATGCTGATCGGGCTGAAACAGCCGCTGAAAGAAGGCAGCAGCTTCCCGCTGACGCTGACTTTTGAACAGGCCGGCAGCGTGACGCTGGAGGTGCCGGTGGTGAAAGCCGGCGGCAGTCCGGAAGCTGGCAGCCATGCCGGCCACGGCGGCCATAAACACTAAATAAAACCAAAAAAATCTTTTTCCAGGGGAATTCACGCCTTGAATCCGTCCTCTATCCGCGCGCGCGTCGAAAAGACGTTGCCGCGCCTCGCCCTTGCCTTGTTTGCTTCCGCCAGCCTGCTGGCCCTGTTCAGCGGCGCGGCACGCAGCCAGACCACGCTGCCCGCCGTGACCGTGCAGGGCCAGGCCGAATCTGACAGCCTGACCACACCGAATGAAACCGAGGCCCGCCGCAGCCTGGAGAAAATTCCCGGCGCGGTGGGTTTTGTCAGCGAAGCGGAAATCCGCGACGGCCGCAGCGCCACGGTGAAAGACCTGCTAGATTATGTGCCCGGCGTGTTTGCACAGCCGAAATACGGCCAGGAAGATGCCCGCCTCTCGGTGCGTGGCTCCGGCCTGTCGCGCAACTTCCATCTGCGCGGCATGCGCCTGCTGCTGGATGGCGTGCCGATCAATCAGGCCGATGGCGCCGGCGATTTTCAGGAAATCGACCCGCTGGCTTTGCGTTATATCGAAGTCTACAAGGGCGCCAATGCGCTGCAATTTGGCGCTGCCGGCCTGGGCGGTGCGGTCAATTATGTTTCCCCCACCGGGCGTAGCAATCCGGGTTTCCTGACCCGCCTGGAAGTCGGCTCGTTTGAAACCCTGCGCACGCAGCTTGCCGCCGGCCAGGCCGAGGGCGCTTTTGACTATTATGTCTCCGGCAGCTACGGCCATGCTGAAGGCTACCGCGATCATACCGATCAGGATTATGCGCGCCTGAACGGCAATGTCGGCTATCGCTTTGGCGATGGCGCCGAGACGCGCTTTTACCTGAGCGCCAACAGCATCAACCAGAAAATCACCGGCAGCCTGACCCGCAACGCTGTTTTCGCCACACCGGAATCGACGGTGGAAGGCAATTTCGGCCACAACCGCAACAACACCAAGCGCGACATCAATTCCCTGCGTGTTGCCAACAAGACCACCTGGCTGACCGATAACGGCGATTTCACCCTGGGGGTTTATTACGCCAACAAGGAATTGTTCCATCCGGTGATCTTCAGCCCGTTCTTCGGCATCGTGATCGAGAATGAGGAAAACAATTACGGCGCTTATGCGCGTTACACCCAGAGCGGGCTGCTCTTTGGCAACCGCAACGACCTGGTGCTGGGGGCGCATTATTTTGGTGGCGTGAACCGCGCCCGCACCTTCAACAATGTGGGTGGCTCACGCGGCGCGCTGGCAAGCGATGCCGACCAGATTTCCGCCAATGCGGAAATCTATGCCGAGAATGCGCATTATGTGGCGCCCACACTGGCTCTGGTGACCGGCGCGCAGGGTAGTTTTTCGGAACGAAATCTGGAGGATAAATTCCTCTCCGATGGCGACAATTCCGGCAGCCGCAATTTCTATGCGGTGAACCCCAAGCTGGGCCTGCGCTGGGATGTGACGCCGGGCATTCAGGTTTTCAGCAATCTCAGCCTGGCCAAGGAAGCCCCGCCCTTCTCGGAGCTTGATCCGGCCAGTTCCGGCGCGGGCCTGTTTCCGCTCAAGGCGCAGAAATCCACCACGCTGGAAATCGGCACGCGCGGCAAAAACGGCGATTGGGGCTGGGATGCGGCGCTCTATCGTTCCTGGCTGCGCGATGAAATCCAGCAGGTGCTGATCGGCACCAGCGACGAGGCGCGCAACCTGGACAAGACAATCCATCAAGGCCTGGAACTGGGCGGCGACTGGGTGGCTTTGCGTAATGCCGTGGCGCAGGGCGACAATGTGACCACGCGGCTGGCCTACACCTTCAGCGACTTCCATTTCGACAATGACGCCACTTTCCGCGACAATAAAATCCCCGGTGCGCTACGGCATTATCTACGGGCGGAACTGCGTTATGCCAGTGGCGCCGGCTGGTATGTGGCGCCGAATCTGGAATGGGTGCCGGAGGCCTATCATGTTGACAATGCCAACACCACCAAAACGGCGGCTTACGCATTGCTGGGCATGAAGGCCGGTTATGATTACGGCAACGGCCTGAAATTTTTCCTCGATGGCCGCAACCTGCTCGACAAGACCTACATCTCCAATGTCAGCGTCATCTCAACCGCCGCCAACGGATCGCTGCTCTACAATCCGGGCGACGGCCGCGCCGTCTATGCCGGCGTGGAATGGCGTTTCTGATTAGAGACTAAAAATCCAGCCCGAGCCGTGCCATCGCGGTGCGGCCGGGCTGGGGATAGTAATTATAGCTGCCATAGGTGGTGGCGCTGGCGACACTGTAATCATAATAGGTCCGATCCAGCAGATTCTGCACCGCCAGCGACCAGCGCAGGCGATTATCAAACGCGCCGCTCAAGCGCAGATCCAGCAGCACATGGCCAGGAATTTGCGGCTGGAAATTGCGCTCGTCATTCTCCATGCGGCGCGCACTGAAAAAACGCGCATCCATATCCAGCAGCACCAGCTTGGGCAGGATATCCCACGAGAAACCGATATTGCTGGTCCATGTCGATACCAGCGGCACCCGCTTGCCGGCATTGGCGCCCTTGCGGAATTCGGCATCAATATAGCCCGCACCAGCGCGCAGCTTCAGTTCCGGCAGTAGCTGATAATCGCCACTGGCCTCAATGCCACGCCGCTCGGTCGGGTCGAGATTGCGATTGGTGAAATTCACCGCATTGAACGCCAGTTCGTTTTCCAGCCGCATGACATAGGCGCTGAGGCGATAGCCGGCGGCACCAGCCTTGCCCTGGAAGCCCAGTTCCACGTCCTGCGAGGTCTGGGTTTGCAGCCGGAAATTGGTTGGGCTGCCCATGCCGATACGTTCATCCAGGGTTGGGAAGCGGAAGCTGCGCCCGGTGCGGCCAAACACTTCAAAGGCCGGCGCGAACCGATGTTCGAAGCCAAGATGATAGGCATAGTCGGTGGCTTCGTCATCAAACGGTGCGCCTTGCGAGCCGAAACCGCCGCCCGGCGCGGTGGCATCATAACGATCCCGCGCCGAAACCTCGGTGCGCTGCAAACGCAGGCCAGCGGAAAGGTCGGTGGCGGCGGTCACCGCCAGCGTGGATTGGCCATACAGCGCCAGGCTCTGCTGCTCGGCATCGTAGCGATGGATCGGCCGGTTGCCGGCGCGTTCCTGACGATCGGATTCGTAATCCGCATTATAGAGATCAAGGCCGAGGATCGAATTGAGGCCAAGCTCAAACGGGCGGTTTTGCAGCGTCAGGCGTGGCGTGAAGGAATAGGTGGTGAGTTCGGTATCAACATAGGATGGGAAACCGGACTGATCAAAATAGGCATCCTGCGATTTGCGCCGTACGCCGGCATCCAGCACCAGATCGGCATGGTTGCCGATCAGCCAAGTGCCGCCGATGGTCAGATTCTGGCCCTGCTTGTTGGCATAATCATAGGGATTGGTGGCACCCCGGGGATGCTGGCCGGCCAGCCGCGAGCGGCGCTCGCCGGGCAGGCCAAGCTGCTGGTCGTCGAGCGAAAAATTCATATAGAGATCGCCGAAATCCAGCCGGCGGCGAATTTCGCCATTGGCATTGCGCTGCAACAGCTTGTTATTCTGGCGGTAGCCGTCGCTATTGGCAAAGCTGCCATAGGCGCTGAGTTCAAAGCCATCGATGCTCTGCCGCGCCGAAGCGGCGGCTTCGCGCTGGCCCAATGAACCGATGCCGGCATCCAGGCTGTAGCCCGGCCGCGCCGCGCCCGAGGTGACGATATTGATCACGCCGCCCATGGCGCCATCGCCATACAGCACGGCGCCGCTATTGCCGCGCATCAGTTCGATCCGCTCGATGCCGGCCTTGGGCAAGGCGGCAAAATCGATGCCGGCCAGATCAAGATCATTGAGCCGGCGGCCATTCACCAGCACCAGCGTGTTGGCCGAAGCCGTGGCGCCGAAGCCGCGCATATCGACTGTGGTGCCGGCGCCGCCAACCCCGCCATAGAGGCTGCGCAACTGGATGCCGGATTGGCGGCCAAGCACGTCCTGGATCGTCTCGCCCGGGCTGCGCTGGATTTCTTCATAGCCGATCACACTGGTGGCAACGCCGGTGATGCCGTCGCCAAGCCGGCTGGCGGTGACCAGCACCGGCGGCAATTCAGCATATTGCTGCGCCAGCGCCATATTTGGCGCCAGGAGGGACAGAGTGAAACAAAGTGAATAACGGTAGGTCGGCATCGCGGGCTCCTTGAGCCTGAGGGTGACAGATCTGCCACCGCTGCGTATGCCGCTCCGTATGGTGCTCCCGCCCATCGGTTGGGTGACTGTGCCGGCAGGTCTCCTGGCTCGCGAATCACCGTCCCTTGCGCCAGCCTTCCCGGTTGCCCAGTGACTTTAATTGCGCGGACTCATCGCTCACAGTTGCGGGATCAGCCCCGGATTGACCATCCAACAGATGGCCTACCGTGTTCCCTCTTGCCTCCACGCTGACCAAAGATCAGCGCAGAACCGACAGCGCCGCGATCATACGCGGGAATGTGATCGGGTCAATCCACTGACGCCGATACGAAAACCCGCCATAATCCGGCAGGTTTTCCGTTCAGAGGCAGGCATGGACAAGCTCAAGGCGTTCTTCCGCGATTTCTGGCATATCGCCAAGCCCTACTGGACCCAATCGGATGAAAAGCTGGTGGCCTATGGCCTGCTGGCAGCGGTGGTGGCGCTGAATCTGGCCTCGGTCGGCCTCAATGTCTGGTTCAATTTCTGGTACAATAATTTCTATAATTCGATCCAGGAAAAGGATTTTGAGGCCTTCAAAAACCTGCTGCTGCAATTCAGCCTGGTGGCGGCAGCCTTCATCTTTGTGGCGGTGTATCAGCTTTATCTTGGCCAGATGCTGCAATTGCGCTGGCGCCGCTGGCTCACCGAAAAATGGCTCGGGGAATGGCTGCATGGGCAGCGCTTCTACCATATGCAGCTCTTTGGCCTTGGCACCGACAATCCGGATCAGCGCCTGGCCGAAGACCTCAAATTGTTCACCGGCTACTCACTGAATATCAGCCTCGGCCTGTTGAGCGCCGTGGTGACGCTGTTTTCCTTCCTGCATATCCTTTGGGAATTGTCGGGCGATCTGGCCTTTGCACTCGGCGGCCTGGATATCCGCATCCCGGGCTACATGGTGTGGGTGGCATTGGTCTATGCCATCCTGGGCACCTGGCTCACCAACCGGATCGGCCGGCCGCTGGTGGGGCTGAATTTCCACCAGCAAAGGTTTGAGGCTGATTTCCGCTTCCATCTGATCCGGCTGCGCGAAAATGCCGAAGGCGTGGCGATGCAGCGTGGCGCCCTGGTGGAACAGCATGATCTGCTGGGCCGTTTCAGCCATGTGGTGGGCAATTATCTCAAGATCATGGCCAAGCAGAAACAACTGACCTGGTTCACCGCCGGCTATGGTCAGGTGGCGGTGGTGTTTCCGTTCATTGTTGGCGCGCCGCGCTATTTCCAGGGCAGCTTGGCGCTGGGCGGCCTGATGCAAACAGTATCGGCCTTTGGCCAGGTGCAGAGCGCGCTGAGCTATCTGATCAGCGCCTATGTCGATATCGCCGAATGGCGTGCCGTGGTCAGCCGCCTGACCGGCTTCCAGGCCGGCATCACCGAAGCCGCCAGGTTGGCCGCCAGCAGCGGCATCCAGATCAAGGATGACGCAGCAGGCATCAGCGTGCCGGCCCTGACCCTGGCGCGGCCCGATCTTGCCGGCCAGGCAGGTACGGCACTGGCGCGGATCGAGGATTTCCATCTCAAGCCTGCCGAGCATGTGCTGCTGCAAGGCGGCTCGGGCAATGGCAAGAGCACGCTATTGCGCGCCCTGGCCGGGCTGTGGCCGTTCGGCACGGGCGTGATACACCGCCCGGCCGCCGAACAATGCCTGTTCCTGCCGCAGCGGCCCTATCTGCCGGTGGGTACGCTGCGCGCCGCCCTGGCCTATCCCGTGCCGGCAGAAAAATTTGACGATGCCGCCTTGCGTGCTGCGCTGGCAGCACTCGACCTCAATGCGCTGGGCGACCGGCTGGACCAGGAAGCCAATTGGGCGCAATTACTTTCCGGCGGCGAGCAGCAACGTGTGCAACTGGCCCGCGCTCTGCTGCACAAACCGGCCTGGCTGTTCCTGGATGAAGCCACCGCCGCACTGGATCCGGCCAGCGAAGCCCGCG
The DNA here is from genome assembly GCF_017994015.1 of Ferrovibrio sp. Classification (GTDB taxonomy): domain Bacteria; phylum Pseudomonadota; class Alphaproteobacteria; order Ferrovibrionales; family Ferrovibrionaceae; genus Ferrovibrio. The sequence continues at coordinate 122,043 of NZ_JAGOLP010000001.1, forward strand.
CCCTGGCAGCATTGGCGGCTGCCCTGCCACAGACCGGCATTTTCAGCATCGGGCATCATGCCGGGCTGGAGCAGCATCAGCGCGTGCTGCGCCTGGAGCATGACGCCGCCAACCAACCGGCCAGGCTGTTGGCCGCAGAGCTACGGAGCCCAGCATGACCACACCGCCATCAATCTTTCCGTTTCTGCGTTACCGCGATGCCACCGCCGCCATGGCCTGGCTGCAATTGGCCTTCGGCTTTCGCGTGGCGCTGCAAGTGCCGGGCGCCAATGGCGGCATTGCCCATGCAGAATTGCAACTGGGCCATGGCATGGTGATGCTGGGCGACCAGTCGAATGACGCGCTGGGCCTGGCCTTGCCGCAAGCCGGCCCGGGCAACCAGGGCATCTATATCGTGGTGCCGGATGTGGATGCGCTGTATGCCCGCGCCAAGGCGGCAGGGGCGCAGATTGTGATCGACCTGCATGACACGGATTATGGGTCGCGGGATTTTTCCTGCCGCGACCCGGAAGGCCAGCTCTGGAGCATCGGCAGCTACCAGCCGCCGATGCTGCCGGATTAACGGCCCCGCCTTAACGGCCCCAGGGACTGTTGCGCCGCCGGCCGCTGCTGCTCGGCACGGAACCGCCGCCGCTGGCACCCGATTTGCCGCTGGAGCGGCTGGCGCCCCAGCCCGATGCAGGCCGGGGCGCGGCAGCCGGTTGTGCACGGGCCGGTGCCGGCTGGGCAAAACCGCCGCGATAGGCCAGTTCACGCAAGGCCGCCACGCGGTTTTCGGTGCTCGGATGGGTCGAGAACAGATTGTCCATACGCTGGCCGTTCAGCGGATTGACGATGAACAGATGCGCCGTGGCCGGGTTGCCCTCGGCCTGGTGGTTGGTGATGCGCTCGGCGCCATGGGTGATACGCTCCAGCGCCGTGGCCAGGCCTTCCGGATTGCCGGAGATTTCCGCGCCCATGCGGTCGGCGGCATATTCGCGGCTGCGGCTGATCGCCATCTGCACCAGGCTGGCCGCCAGCGGCGCCAGGATCATCAGTGCGATGCTGCCGATGATGCCGAGGCCGCCGCGATTTTCGCCATCACGGTTGCCGCCGAAGAACATGGCGAAATTGGCCAGCATGCCGATGGCGCCGGCCAAAGTGGCGGTGATGGTCATGATCAGCGTGTCGCGGTTTTTCACATGCGCCAGTTCATGCGCCATCACGCCGGCAATTTCCTCGCGGCTCAGCATGTTGAGCAGGCCGGTGGTGGCGGCCACGGCGGCGTTTTCCGGGTTGCGGCCGGTGGCAAAGGCATTGGGCTGATCGTTGTCGATGATATAGACGCGCGGCATCGGCAACTGGGCGCGCTGCGCCAGTTCGGCCACCAGGGCATAGAAATTCGGCGCTTCGTTGGGACCAACCTCGCGCGCGCCATACATCGACAGCACCATCTTGTCGCTGTTCCAATAGGCAAACAGGTTCATGGCACAGGCAATGGCAAAGGCAATCAGCATGCCGGCCTGGCCGCCGATCAGAAAACCGACACCAACGAACAGGCCGGTCATCGCCGCCAGCAGGATCGCCGTTTTGGTGTAGTTCATGGTTGCTCAAATCCTCTCAAATGCCGACTGCTTGGCAGCACGGCTTGCAGCGATATATGTAGGGATCAGGATTGCCGCCGCAAGGGACAGCAGAATGACCACGGAACAGCCCAGCACCAGCCCGAAAAACCTGGCGCCAGACAAGCCAGGCGACAAGCCAAAAATGCCGGAAAAGCCGGCCATCATCCAGCAACAGCCGCCCGGCGAGGTGGATGGCCCGAAAGGCCTGGAACCGACCCGCTATGGCGACTGGGAGCGCAAGGGCATCACCAGCGATTTTTAGGGTCAAGCCGCCCTCGAATGGCTTGCCAGGCCAGGGCGCCCCCCTTGCACCGGCAGGCGCGATGCCTATACTCGCGCCCGATTTTCAGCCTTTTCCCTGGGAGTTTGGCGCGATGGCTTCGAAGAGCGGCGTGAAGAAGGTGGTGCTGGCCTATTCCGGCGGCCTGGATACTTCAGTGATCCTGAAATGGTTGCAGGAAACATATGGTTGCGAGGTGGTGACCTTCACCGCCGATCTGGGCCAGGGCGAGGAACTGGAGCCGGCACGCAAGAAAGCCGAGATGTTCGGCGTGAAGCAGATCTATATCGAGGATCTGCGCGAGACTTTCGTGAAGGATTATGTCTTCCCGATGTTTCGCGCCAACGCGCTGTATGAAGGCCTCTACCTGCTTGGCACATCCATCGCCCGGCCGCTGATCGCCAAGCGCCAGATCGAGATTGCCCGCGAAGTGGGTGCCGATGCGGTGTGCCACGGCGCCACCGGCAAGGGCAACGACCAGGTGCGCTTTGAACTGAGCTATTACGCCCTGCAACCCGGTATCAAGGTGATCGCGCCATGGCGCGAATGGCAGCTCACCTCGCGCACTGCGCTGATCGATTTTGCCGAGAAGCACCAGATTCCGATTGCCAAGGACAAGCGCGGCGAGGCGCCGTTCTCGGTCGATGCCAACCTGCTGCATATCTCGGCGGAAGGCAAAGTGCTGGAAGACCCCTGGGTGGAAGCGCCGGATTTTGTCTATTCGCGCAGTGTCGATCCGGAAAAGGCGCCGGATACGCCGGAATATGTTGAGATCGACTTCCTCAAGGGCGACCCCATCGCCGTGAACGGCCAGGCGCTCAGCCCGGCGGCCCTGCTGACCAAGCTCAATGAGCTGGGCGGCAAGCATGGCATCGGCCGGCTCGACCTGCTGGAAAACCGCTTTGTCGGCATGAAAAGCCGCGGCATCTACGAAACCCCGGGCGGCACGATTCTCTATCAGGCACATCGCGGCATCGAGCAGGCGACGCTGGATCGAGGCGCCATGCATCTCAAGGACGAGATCATGCCGCGCTATGCCGAGCTGATTTATAACGGCTTCTGGTTTGCGCCCGAGCGCGAAATGCTGCAAGCGCTGATCGACAAGAGCCAGGAGAATGTCGAAGGCACTGTGCGGCTCAAGCTCTACAAGGGCAGCGTCAACGTGGTCGGCCGCAAATCGCCGAAGTCGCTCTACTCGCTGGCCCATGTCACCTTCGAGGAAGACTCGGTCTATGACCAGAAGGACGCCGCCGGCTTCATCAAGCTGAACGCACTCCGCCTGCGCCTGCTCAACCGCCAGAAGGGCTGAGTTTCAGCTCAATTCAATTCCGCTAGCACCGCCGCGTCGGGTTCCCCGGCGCGGCGTTTTGCTGCGAAGGCGGCAAATTCCGCCGCCGGCATAAGCTGCTTCAGCGCCCAGGCGGCATGGGCACGCACCGGCATGGCGGCATCCTCGGCCAGATCGAGCAAAACCGGGATGGCGGCCGGATCGGCGCTGTTGCCCAAAGCCAGGCAGAGATTGCGGATGAAGCGGTCACGCCCGATGCGCTTGATCGCCGTGGTGGCGAAAAAATCCCGGAAGCCGGCATCATCGAGCCGCGCCAGATCAAGCAGGCGCGGCGCCTTGAGCTCGACACGCGCCTGGATTTCCAGATCACGCGCCTGGGCGGCGAATTTGTTCCACGGGCAGGCGGCCAGGCAATCATCGCAGCCATAGAGCCGGTTGCCCATGGCGGCGCGGAATTCCAGCGGGATGACGCCATCATATTCGATGGTGAGATACGAGATGCAGCGCCGCGCATCCAGTTGATAAGGTGCCGGGAAGGCTTGGGTCGGGCAGATATCCAGGCAGGCCTGGCAGGAGCCGCAATGATCAATCTCGGGCGCATCCGGCGGCAAATCCGCTGCGGTGAGAATGGCGCCGAGGAACAGCCAGGAGCCGAACTGGCGCGATACCAGATTGGTGTGTTTGCCCTGCCAGCCGAGACCGGCGACCTGCGCCAGCGGCTTTTCCATCAACGGCGCGGTATCAACAAACACTTTCAGCGCCTGGCCGGTTTCACGTTGCAGCCAGCCAGCCAGCGCCTTCAGTTTCTTCTTCACCACCAGATGATAATCGCGGCCCTGGGCATAAACCGAGATGGCGGCCTGCCGGCGCTGTTGCAAGGTGGCGAGCGGATCGTGGTCCGGGCCGTAATTCAGCCCGAGTGCGATCAGGCTGCGCGCTTCCGGCCACAATATCGCCGGATGGCGCCGGCGCGGCGCCCGCTCGCCTTCGGCCAGCCAGCTCATTTCGCCATGGCGGCCCAGTTCAACAAATTGATCAAGCCGCTGCCCGGCTTCCGGGCCGATATCGGCAATGGCGGCAATGCCGACCGCATCGAAGCCCTCGGCTTCGGCACGGGCGCGGATGCGGTCGGCGATGCTCACATTCCCAGGGTCCGACTCTAGATGGCCGCGATAACGGCGATCTCGACCTTGTAGACCGGCGCCGCAAGCTTGGCTTCCACGGTGGCGCGGGCCGGCGTGTGGCCCTGCGGCACCCAGGCATCCCAGGCGGCATTCATGGCGGCGAAATCGGCAATATCCGGCAGGTAGATGGTGGCCGAAAGAATCTTGGTCTTGTCGCTGCCGGCAGCGGCCAGCAGTTTGTCGATCTGCTCCAGGATCACCTTGGTCTGCGCCGTGGTGTCGCCGCTGGTATCGCCCGCCACCTGGCCGGCGAGATAGACCGTGTTGCCATGCACCACGGCCTGCGACATGCGCGGGCCAACTTCGATGCGACGGATGCTCATGGGCTGTTCCTTTTTCTTGTGCTTTACGGGTCAGAAATCGAGATCGGCATAATGCCGTGGCGGCGGCAGGCCGGGAATATGATCGGCCAGCAGCGGCCGGAAGCTGGGCCGCGACTTCACCCGCACATACCAATCCTTGGCCCCGGCATGGTCGTCCCACGGCACATCGCCAAGATAATCCAGGCAGCTCAGATGCGCCGCCGCGGTGATGTCGGCCAGGCTGAAATCATCGCCGGCGAGCCAGTTGCGGCGCTCGGCCAGGTAGCCGATGTAATTCAGGTGGTGTTTCAGATTCTGATGCGCCAGGCGGATATTGGTGCTGTCGGGCTGGCCACCGCCCATGAATCGTCGCAGCACTTTCTCAAAAATCAGCGCATCCGACACTTCACGGCTGAATTTGAGATCGAACCAGCTGACCAGACGGCGCGTTTCGGCGCGGCCGGGCGGATCGAAGCCGATCAGCATCTTGTTGGGATAGACTTCGTCCAGATATTCGCAGATCGCCAGGCTTTCCACCAGCGGGCGGCCATCATGCTCCACCAGCACCGGCACCAGGCCGGCCGGGTTAAGGGCGAGGAATTCGTCACGCCGCTCCCAGGCCTTTTCCAGGACCAGTTCGCAATCCAGTCCCTTTTCCTTCAACAGGATGCGGACCTTGCGGCAATAGGGCGAGAGCCAGAAATGATACAGCTTGCGCATGGCGGCGCAGGGTAGCAAATGCCGCCGCGATGCAAAAGATTCGCGGGCCTATGAAAATTACACCCGCCGCCTAAAGCCTGTCCTCCGGGTCGTATTCCGGCAGCCCGGCCAGTTCGGCATAGAGCGCGGTGAAATCCGGCGCGGTGGCCGCAAAAAGCTGCTCGAAGCTGGAAATGACAAAATAGGTGCTCTGGAAGCGGTCGATATGATAGCGCGTGCGCAGGATGCGCTTGAGATCAAATGGCCGCCGCATTGGCAACGGTGCATCCAGACTATGCAGCACTTCGCCCTTGGATGACAGGATGCCGGCGCCATGGATACGCGGCCCGTCACCCTGGTCGATCAGGCCGAATTCCACCGTATACCAGTAGAGCCGGGCAATCATGTCGAGCGCGCCAAGCCGCTCGGCCTTCAGCCCGCCTTCGCCATAAGCCTGCATGTAATTGGCGAAAACCGGATGGCTGAGCAACGGCACATGGCCGAACAGGTCATGAAACAGGTCGGGTTCCTGCAAATAATCCAGCTTGGCCCAGGGCCTGAGCCACCAGGTGACCGGAAAACGCCGCGCCGCCAGGTAGCGGAAGAAGCTGCCGTCATCCAAGAAACCATCCACTGGCGCCAGGCGCCAGCCGGTGATCGCCTCAAGCTGGTCTGACACCTGCTCCAGATCCGGCACCCGGTCGGGCGAAAAATCCAGCCGTTTCAGACCGGCGAGGAATTCCGGGCAGGCACGCCTCTGCACCAGGCGGCTCTGGCGCTCAAACAGATGGCGCCACACGGCGCGGTTTTCGTCATCCTGCTGTGTCTTGCGATCCAGTATTGCCAGCATGGTGTTCTCCCGTCTTGCCCGGACAGGATACGGCGGCAGGAGTGCTATTTCCGTGCGTAAAGGCTGATTTTGACTGAAAATATGCAATTATATTGCAATTTCACACATAATTCGCATCATACTGGCATGATAGAGCTTGATCCCGCCGATTTGCGCCTGCTGGCAGCGCTGCAACGCCAGGGCCGCGCCAGCAACATCCTGCTGGCCGAGGCGGTGGCGGCCAGCCCGAGCCAGGTCGGCCGCCGGCTGGCGCGGCTGGAGGAAGCCGGCGTGATCGAAGGCTATGCCGCCCTGCTCAGGCCCGAAGCAGTTGGCCTCAGCGTGATGGCGATTACCCTGGTATCCCTGGAGCGCCATGCCGAGGAGATTGTGCAGGGTTTCCAGACGCTGGTGCACCAGGCACCGGAAATCCTTGATTGTTATTCAATCACCGGCGAAGCGGATTTTATGCTGCGCATTGTGGCCGCCGATCTGGGGCAATTTGCTGATTTTATCAGCCGGCGGCTGCTGCGCGTGCCGGGCATGCGCAGTGTGCGGTCCAGCATTGTGCTGCAACGGATCAAACACACCACCGCCCTGCCCCTGCCGGGCTGAGTTTCAGCTATTGAGGAAATCCGGCACAGCCGAACCGGCCAGCAATTCGATCAGCCCGGTCATGGCGGCCCGCACGCGCTCAAAACCCGGGCCATGCTGGATCAATGTTTCATCCATGTAGAGATCGCGGTTGATCTCGATCTGCAAGGTGTGGAAGCCGGCCTCGCGCCGGGTGTAATGCTGCGTGATATAGCCGCCGGCATAGGGCTTGTTGCGCGCTACCTGAAAGCCACGCTCGGCCAGATAGGTTTCCACGCGCTGCACCAGCCGTTCCGGGCAGGATACGCCATGAAAATCGCCCAGCACCATATCGGCACGGCGCTGGCCATGATCCGGCATGTTGGCGCCGCCCACGCTGGGCATGGAATGGCAATCCAGCAGCAGCGCCACCCCGGCCGCCTCATGTGCGGCATCCAGCAACTGGCGCAAAGCGGCATGATAGGGCCGCCACAGGGTTTCGATACGCCGCTCTGCCTCGGCGAATGGCAGCTTGTGGCGGTAAATCTCCTGGCCGCCCGATACCACCTTGGCGATGGTGCCTAGGCCGGCGCTGATCTTGCTCGACTTGGTGGTGACATGATCCGGCAGCGCCTCGGCAAACATCGCCGGGTCCAGCTCGTAAGCCTCGCGGTTGGGATCGCAATAGGCGCGCGGGAACAGGGCTTCCAGCAGCGGCGCCCCCAGGCCCGGAGCGGCCGCCACCAATTCATGCACAAAGGCATCCTCGGAACGCCGCAGGGTGAGCGGATCAAGCTGGCTGGCGGCACGGAATTCCGCCGGATATTCAGCGCCGCTATGGGGCGAGGAAACCACCAGGCCACCGCGCGGGCCGGTCGGCAGGGTCAGCCGGATCGGCGGATCAACCGGGGCGGTGTAGGCAGAATTGGGCAACGCGGCGGCAGCAGACATGCAACAGGCTTTCAGGCTCGAAGGCAGGGCCGGCAGAACAGGGGCCGGGACAGAAGGACCGGTTGATTATGGTCCAGGCTTGAGACGCTTGCCAACCGCCGCCGCAGCCGATAAAAGCAGCGCAGCTTTCCGCCAAATGGCTTTTTCGGCCAAAGGCGACAGGCAGCAGCGTGGCACGGGCGGTTAGCTCAGCGGTAGAGCACTACCTTGACATGGTAGGGGTCACAAGTTCGATCCTTGTACCGCCCACCACGCGGCGCTGCCCCAGCGAAGATTTTCCCAATGGCAATATTTGGCGGCCTGGATTCTATCTACCCGGGTGGATAGCAATCTGCACGCGAAGTACTTGCCAGTTGCTGCGCGGCGCGTAAGAGTAGCCGCAATGGACTTTCCGAATTATCTCAGCGGCGTGTTCTTCGCCATCAAGGATGAGCAGGTGTTTGGCCAGGGTATGCGCCAGGCACTGCAACAGGTGCGCCATGGCGGCATCTTTGCCGGTGACAACCTTGTCACCATGTCCAAGAATCTCGGCTTCCTGCAAGATGAGAAATTCATGGCGGCGGTGCGCAAGCATGCCACGTCTGACACCGAGCGCGGCCTGGTCTGGCGCCAGGCGGTGGTGGCCTGGGCAGCGCGCGAGGGCCTGCGGCGCGAGGGCGATTTTGTTGAATGCGCCTGCTACAAGGGCACCACGGCGCGCATCATCTGCGATTACGTTGATTTCGGCAAACTGGACAAACGCTATTACCTCTATGACCTGTTCGAGCATGATCCGGCGATGCCGCATCACGCCATGACCGAGCATAGCAAGGAGCTGTTTGGCAAAACCCAGGCAAGGTTTGCCGATCTGCCCAATGTGACCGTGACCCAGGGCGCGGTACCGGCGGTGCTGCACGACGTGGCGCCTGAGAAAATCGCCTTCCTGCATATCGACCTGAACAATGCCGCTGCCGAAATCGGCGCGCTGGATTTGCTGTTTGACCGCATGAGCCCCGGCGCCATTCTGCTGCTGGATGATTATGGCTGGATTTTTTATCACGAGCAGAAAAAAGCCGAAGACCCGTGGTTTGCCAAACGCGGTTATCAGGTGCTGGAATTGCCCACCGGCCAGGGCCTGGTGATCAAGTAGCGGCATAGCGGATGGATTTCCGGAATTATCGCGGCACGGTGTTTTTCGCCATCAAGGACAAGGACAACTTTGCGCGCGGCATGAACCACATGCTGGCCGAAGTGGTGGCCGGCGGCATCTTCACCGGCGACAACATGATCAGCCTGTCGAAGAATATGGGCTTCCTCGACGATGTTGAATTCATGGCTGCCGTGTCACGCAATGTCAGCAGCAATGTTGAGCGCAGCACAATCTGGCGCCAGGCGGTGGTGGCCTGGGCGGCGCGCGAAGGCTTAAGGCGCGAAGGCGATTTTGTTGAATGCGCCTGTTACAAAGGCACCACGGCGCGGATTGTTTGCGACTACCTGGATTTTGGCAAACTGGATAAGCATTATTACCTCTATGACCTGTTCGAGCATGATCCGGCAATGCCGCATCACGCCATGACCGAGCATAGCAAGGAACTCTATGCCACCACCCAGGCGCGCTTTACCGATCTGCCGAATGTGACCGTGACCCAGGGCGCGGTGCCAGCGGTGCTCCACAGCGTGGCGCCGGAAAAAATCGCCTTCATGCATATCGACCTGAACAATGCCGATGCCGAAATCGGCGCGCTGGATTTGCTGTTTGACCGCATGAGTCCCGGCGCCATTCTTGTGCTCGACGATTTTGGCTGGGTCTACTACCATGCTCAACATAAGGCGGAGACGACCTGGTTTGCCAAACGCGGCTACCGGGTGCTGGAACTGCCCACCGGCCAAGGCCTGGTAATCAAATAGTGGAGTGACCCAGGCATGGCGATTGCAGATCGTTCGCTGTTGGCCTTGTTGCGCTGCGGTTCGGCGCGGGTGTTTGACCTGCAAGGCCGCAGCCGTGATCTGGCCAAGCGCCCCGGCCTGCCGGCACCGAAACCCTTCTTCAACAATCGCAACGCCAACCGGCTGCTGATCCTGAAATACGCCCCGCCAGCGCATGAGCGGGTGGCCTTGCGCAGCGAACGTGCGGTGCAGACCAAGCTGTATCTGCCGTTCAACGACCAGAATATCGAAGAAGGCGGCAAGACCATCCTGCTCTCCGATACCCGGCTGGAGCAGGCGCTGGAAGAACAACTGGCGCTATCGCCGCGCCATGATGCCGCCGCCTTCCGCCATGATCGCCCGATCCTCGATACCCTGGATGGCCTGCCTTCGCTGGATCCGTTCCTGATGCGCGACCGCATGGATATCGACGGGCATAATATCGACAGCGCCTATTTCGCCTTCGCCGAGGGTGAACTGGAACGGATCAAAGGCTTTGTGCGCGACAAGATGAACAAGGTGGCCACCTTCGCCATGCAGGACAAGGTGAATACCGCCGACGGCCAGGAAGCGGTGGAGCGGCTGACGCAAAAGCTGTGGGAAGCCAATGATGCCGCTGCCCTGGCGCCAGTGATTCGCGCCTTCCGCATCAATCCGGCCAATGCGCCGGAAATTGTTTATGGCTGGAAGGGCACGATCTATTACGATTACGAATACAGCCGCCAGCGCAGCGCCTGGGAAACCATGCTGGAATGGCTGAGCCATGGCGCACGGCCGCGCGAAGGCGCTGTGGGCGCCGCCGCCCGCGACCTGGATGAATTGCGCGTTGCTGCCCGCAATGCGCTGCTGGTGCATTGGGCGCGCGCCACCGAAAAGCTGAACCGCTACCGTTTCTGCTTCGATGAATTATTTCTGCACAAAAAAGATGCGGCGCCCTTTGTTGATTTCCTGCGCGATTCAAAACGCACCTTCTGGGAATTGGGCGACAGCCTGTCGCGCCTGAGCCACAGCCATGCCGTGTGGGATCGCGGCACCAATCGCTTTCCCTTGCGGCGCCTGCCCGCCCCGGCCTTGGCCGACCTGCTGGATATGATCTATCAGGTCAATGCCGATTAGGCAGGTGAATGCCGATTAGGCCGCGCCTGATCTTGCCTGCATGCCGCCTGTGGCGCGATAGTTGCTGAAAGCAATCAGTTCGGCGCTGCCTGGCAGACAGGCCCGGCGCCGCGAGCCAAGGGGTATTCATCATGCGCTTCGGCATCCGCCAGAAGTTATTCATCGCCATTGGCGCCATTGCCGGCCTGACGCTGGTTTCCAGCCTGGTGGCGTGGATTTTTTTCACCCAGTTGCGCGGCACGCTCAACTTGATGGCCGAACGCAGCATTCCGGCGATGAATGCCGCGCTCAGCCTGGCGGCGCAAAGCGCCGAACTGGCAGCCGCCGCGCCCGTGCTGGCCTATGCCGCCAGCCAGAATGAACGCCAGAGTGCCGGCAGCACATTATCCGGCCGGGTGATGCAGCTTGATCGCCTGCTGGCTGAGGTGAATGCCTCGGATGCCAGCGATGCCGTGAAGCAGGCGCTGGAGCGCGATGTCAGCAAACTTTCGGCCACCATCCTGGCGATTGACGAAGCGGTGAATGGCCGCCTCAAGCTGACCGTGGAACGCGCCGCCCTGACCAAACAACTGACCGAGCAGCATACCAGCTTCCTCGCCCTGTCACGTCCCGCCGTGGATCAGTCGGTGATGGATATGACGATGGAATTTGAACTGGCCAGCCGTGGCAAGCCGGAGCAGATCCCCGACAAGATCCAGGAAATCATGGATGGCCAGCTCAACGCCGCCCGCGCCATGATGGAACTGGTGGCCAAGGTCAATCAGGCCGTCGGCATGCTGGCCGTGGCCTCGCAGGCCGGCGCAGCCGAGGAGATCGAGCTGATCGCCAGCGAATTTGTCAATGTTTCAGCCGAGGCGGCGCGCGCGGTGGAAACCGCTTTGGTTGGGCGCGAGACTTCGGAAGAGGCCAAGACCGTCGCCGCCATTCTGGCGTTGGGCCGTGGCGAGAACAGCCTGTTCAAGCTGCGCGGCCGCGAATTGGCGGCGCTGGACAAAGCCGTGCTGGCCCTGGCCGAGGCGCGCAAGGCGGCCGAAACCTTGCGCGACAGTGTGGAGCAGCTGGTGCAGGCGGCGCGCGACGGCGCTGATAGCGCCAGCCGGCGCTCGCTGGGCGCCATCACCCTGGCGCAATCAGTGCAGGGCATGCTGGCGCTGGGTTCGTTGCTGGCGGCGGCATTGATCGCCTGGCTGTTTGTTGGCCGCCGCGTGGTTGATCCGATCACCAGCACCACCGCCGTGATGGGCCGGCTGGCGGCGCGCGACTGGGCCACGCCGGTGGCCGGCATCGAGCGCAGCGATGAAATCGGCGCCATGGCCCGTGCCGTGCAGGTCTTCAAGGAACAGGGCCAGGAAGCGGATCGTTTGCAAAGCCGGATTGAGGCCGACCGGCAGCGCTATGAAGCCGAGCGGCGCGAACAGGAGGCTTTGCTGCGCCAGGCAGTGGGCGAGATTGTGGCCGCAGCGGCAGCCGGCAATCTGGAGCGACGCATCGATATTGCCGCGCTGGACGGCGTGATGCGCGACCTGGGCGGCGGCGTCAACGACCTGCTCGCCACCCTGGCCCGGGTGCTGCACGATCTTGACACCGCGCTGCATGCGCTGGCCGATGGTGACCTGACGCGGCGCATTGATGGCAGTTATGACGGCGTGTTCGGCCAATTGGCCGGCAACGCCAACCAGGTGGCCGAGCGGCTGGCCGGCACGCTGCGGCAACTCAACGAAACCGCCGGCAATGTGCGCGATGCAGCGCAGGAGATTTCTGTAGGCGCGCATGATCTGGCGCAGCGCACCGAGGCACAGAGTGCCAGCCTGCAACGCACGGCAGCGGCGATGGAGCAGGTTACCGCCACGGTGCGGCAGAATGCCGATAATGCCCGCGCTGCCAACCAGCAGGTGGCGGCGGCACGCGACACCGCCGATCAGGGCGGCCAGGTGACGCGCGAGGCGGTGGCGGCGATGGGCGGCATTGAGGATAGCGCCAGGCGGATTTCCGATATTGTGACGCTGATTGATGAAATTGCCTTTCAGACCAACCTGCTGGCGCTGAATGCCTCGGTCGAGGCGGCGCGTGCGGGTGAGGCCGGCAAGGGTTTTGCCGTGGTGGCACAGGAAGTGCGTGGCCTGGCGCAGCGTTCTGCCGATGCGTCAAAGGACATCAAGGCGCTGATCTCCGAATCGAATAACCAGGTGCGGCGCGGCGTTGGCCTGGTGAACCAGACCGGTCAGGCGCTGGATGGCATTGTGGCGGCGGTGAAGAAGGTGGCCGATCTGGTCTCCGATATTGTCACCGCCAGCCAGGAGCAGACCAGCGGCCTGGATGCGATCAACGACCAGGTGGCGCAGATGGACGAGATGACCCAGCGCAACGGCGCCCTGGTGGAGGAAACCACCGCTTCCACCCAGGCGCTGGCCGATCAGGCCAAGGAACTCGCCCGGCTGGTAGGATATTTCCGCGTTACGCGGTAAATAATGGGGCCAGAAGCTGGGACAGGTGGGGAAAGCATGAGTGAGACGGCGCAGGTGCAGGCGGATGACGCCAAGATCGCAGCCTTCAAGGCGGCCCTGGCCATGCACCAGGCCGGCAAGCTGGCCGAGGCGGAGGCCGCCTATCGCGACATCCTGCAACGCTGGCCCGGCCATGTCGAAAGTTTCCACCATGTCGCCATCATCGCCTTGCAGCGTAATGATCTGGAACAGGCCGAAACCCTGCTGCGCCGGCTGACCCAGGCGGTGCCGCAGATGGCGCCGGCCTGGAGCAATCTGGGCGTGGTGCTGCTGCGCCAGGGCCGCGCCGAGGAAGCCGCCGCAGCGCAGCGCGAAGCGCTTAAAATCCAGCCGGATTTTGCCGGCGCGATGAAGAATCTGGGCAATGCGCTGCGCGAACTGGGCGACATGGCCGGCGCCGAAGCAGAATTCCGCCGCGCCATCGATCTGGTGCCGGATGCCGATGGCTACAACAATCTGGCGCTGGCCTTGCAGACCCGCGATGCCATGGGTGCCATTGCCGCCCTGCGCCAGGCGGTGACGCTTGATCCGCGCCACCACAAGGCCCTGTCCAGCCTGGCCAACATGCTGCGCCTGCAAGGCCGCATCGAGGAAGCGCGCCAGGTCTGGGATCAGGCCATCGCGGTGCGGCCCGATATCGGCCTGCAATTGATGCGCGGGCTGACCGTGAACCCGATCATCCGTTCGCGTGAGGATATCGAGCAGAGCCGCCAGGGCCTGCTGGCCAACATATCGGCCTTGTGCCTGGCCGGGCTGAATCACCCGGCGATTGATACCGAGGTATTCTCCACCAATTTCTTCATGGCCTATCACGGCCGCAACAACCGCGACCTGCACAGCCGCATCGCGGCGCTTTATGCCGCGATCTGCCCGAGCCTGACATGGACCGCGCCGCATTGCCAGCGCAAGCGCCCGGCCGGTGGCCGGATCAAAGTGGGTTTCCTGTCGCAGTTCATGCGCCGGCATAGTATCGGCCGCACCACGCGCGGCCTGATCGCTGAACTGGATGAAAGCCGCTTTGAAAGTGTGGCGCTGTTTGTGCCGCCCTTCATCGACGATGAAATATCACGCTTCATCCGTGATGCCGCCGATCACCATATCATGCTGCCGAAGAAGCTCGACGAAGCCCGGCGCCAGATTGCCGCGCTGGAACTGGATGTGCTGTTCTACCAGGATATCGGCATGGAGCCGTATTCGTATTTCCTGGCCTTCTCGCGCCTGGCGCCGGTGCAATGTGTCTCCTTCGGCCATCCCGACACAACCGGGATTCCGAACATGGATTATTTCATCTCCAATGATCTGTTCGAAGTACCGGAGGCGGATGCGCATTACAGCGAAAAGCTGTTCCGGCTGCATGATCTCGGCACCCTGGCCTATTACTACAAGCCCGACACACCCGATCCGATCAAGCCGCGCAGCGCCTTGCCGGTGCCGCAACAGGGCCGCTTCTATCTCTGCCCGCAGCATCTGTTCAAACTGCATCCGGATTTTGACGATATCGTGGCCGGCATCCTGGAGCGCGACCCGGAAGCGCATGTCGGCTTCATCGCCCAGGGCGCGCCCTATTGGAGCGAGTTGATCCTGCAACGGCTGACCCAGCGGCTCGGCCCCAAGCTGATCCGCCGCGTCGCGTTCATCCCGTCGCAGGAAGGGCCGGATTTCCTCAGCCTGCTGCGCGCCGCCGATGTGGTGCTGGATACGGTGCATTTCAACGGCATGAACACCTCGCTGGAAGCGTTGTCGCAGAATGCCGTGGTGGTGACGCTGCCGTCCGACCAGCAGCGCGGCCGCCATACCCAGGCGATGTATCGCAAGATGGGCATCACCGACACCATCGCCGCCGATGCCGCGCAGTATGTCGAGATTGCCGTGCGCGTGGCCAATGATGCCGCCTGGCGCAGCGCGTTGCAGGCCCGTATCGCGGCCAGCAATCATGTGCTGTTTGAGGATATCCGCGTGGTGCGTGAATTCGAGCGCTTTTTCAGCAGCGCCGTGGCGGCACTCTGAAACCGCCCTACTCGCTAGGCAACGTGGCGCGCATGGCGGCAGCCAGGCTGCGATCCTCGGCGCGGCCGGAAGCTTCCAATGCGGCAATCACGCCGTCGCGGTCGGCACGCGGCCGGTTCTGGCTCAGTTTGAACTTGCCCTGCAAATCGGCAATCTTGATCTCGATGCCGACCACACCGCGCACCATGCCGTCAATGAACCTTTCGGGCTGGCCGGCCACCGACCAGGCGGCAGGGTCCTCATAAAGCCGCGCCAGGCGATCCACCAGTGCCGTCAGTTCCGCCGGCTCATGCAGCAGCCGGGCCGGCCCATGGGCATGCACCGCGCTGTAATTCCAGGTCGGCACTGCCGGCTGGGTGGCATACCAGCGTGGCGAGACATAACCATGCGGCCCCTGAAAAATCGCCAGCGCCGGCCGGGTTTCAAGCAACCGCCAGATCGGATTGGCGCGCGCCACATGCGCCAGCAAGGTGCCCTTGTCACCACGCCCGCGCTCCAGCATGAACGGGATATGGCTGACCTGCACGTCATCGCCATCGCTGGCAATCAGCAGACCAAAATCATTGGCGACAATCAGATCATGCATCGCCGCCAGGCTGGGCGCGGCAAAATGCGCGGGCGTATAGAGCGATGACGGCATGGCGGGGCTTCCATGGAAAAACAACAGGCGGCGGCATGTAATCAAGCCGCAGGCCGCCTGCCAAGCGCGGAATTGTCAGCCGACAATACGCCGGAATGCCCTGGGCCAAGCCAGTTCAGCGGCGCGGCGGCTCCAGTTTCAGCGCCTTGCCATCCTTGTCGATCATATACACCGCATTCGGTTCGACGACCTGCACTGCATCCACCACAATGCGGAAACCGAAGAAATTGCCCGGCACGCTGAATTGCAAAGCCTGCGCCACATCCGGCCGCGCCACCGTCATGCGGCTGCGCGCCATGATCTTGCCGGGCGCCAGGAACACCACTTCCACCGCTGCGGTCTTGGCTACGGTATCGGCAGCCCAGCCGTTCAACACCACCTTGTCGCCCTCGCGCGCCACGGAATCGAAACTGCCGCGCAGGGCCGTGGATGTGTCCACCCGCTTGCCGGCCGGATCAAGCAGGCACATGGCGCAGATATCCCAGGCCGTGGTTGGCGCCGGCTGCACCAGATCGGCCAGCGGCGGCGGCTTGTCATTGCCGCCGCCAAAACCCAGCCGGGGCATCTTGCCGCCACAACCCGCCAGCAACAGCCCGGCGCCCAGCAGCAGCGGCAGCGCAAGGCGCGACGACAACTTTCCAGCGTGATGCGAAGCGGCCACGGGCAACATCCTTTTCTGGTTATTCACACCGGTCATTCAAGCAAAAGCTGTGAGGCACAGGCAAGCGCCCGGCCGGCAAATCGGCTAAACTGTCATACCGAATCCTGATGGAAGCAGCGCATGACCACCTATAGCGCCCATATCGACTGGCAGCGCCAGGGCGAAGCCTTCACCGACAACCGCTATAGTCGGGTGCATCGGTGGCAATTTGATGGCGGCTTGACCGTGCCGGCCTCGCCTTCGCCGTTTTCGGTGCGGCCACCCTTTTCCGATCCGGCCAATATCGACCCCGAGGAAGCCTTTGTGGCGGCGGCGGCCAGTTGCCACATGCTGTGTTTCCTCTATCTCGCCGCCCGCGATGGTTATGTGGTGGACAGCTACCAGGATGCCGCCGAAGGTGTGCTGGAAGCCCCCGAGTCAGCCTCAGGGCCAGGCGGCCCGCGCTGGATCACCCGCATCACCCTGCGCCCGCATGTGGTGTTCAGCGGCGACAAAAGCCCCACGGATGCCAGTCTGGCCGACCTGCATGCCCGCGCGCATCATGATTGTTTCATCGCCCATTCGATGCGGGGCGAGGTGGTGACCGAAGGTAGCTGGGAATACCGGGAGAATGGTGCCGGCGGAGGGAATTGAACCCCCGACCTCGACTTTACGAAAGTCTTGCTCTACCCCTGAGCTACGCCGGCACGGCGCTTGCCTGGGACTAATAAGCCCAGGGCGGGCGGAAAATACGGGCAGCGGCGGCGCTTGGCAAGCGTTGCCGGGCAAAGAACAAATCTCAGGCCTTAGGCGCCGCAAGCAGGATTGGCGGTGCGCCGCTCGGCGGCAGGCCGGGCAGCAAGGACGCCGGACGGATGCTGTCGAAGCCGCCACAGGGCGCGCAGCGCATCGCCCAGGCGGCATGGCCGGCGCCGCAGGCTTCGCAGCGCCAGGCTTCCGGCCGGCCGGCGGCAATGCTGCGCCAGCGATCCGCCGCCGCCTCGTCGCCTTCGCTTTCCGCCGCCAGCCGGGCGCGCAACGGCGCGGACCAGGCATCTTCGGGCGGAAACGGCGCCAGTTTCTGCCGCGCCAGACCATAATCCCGCGCCGCCAGCGCCGCCTCGGCCAGCAAAAGCCGGCTGGCCGGCGCTTCCGGATTGGCATTGGTCAGTGCCTGGGCACGCTGCAAGGCCACAGCCGGTTCGCGCCCTGCCGCCTGTTCCAGTTCCAGCCATAATTGCGCCAAAGCCGGGCTGGCCTGCTGTGGCCACAGGGCGCGCAAAACTTCCTGCGCCTGCTGGCGCGCCGGCATGGTATCGGCGGCGCGCGCCAGCAAGGCGCTGCGGCCAGGATGATCGGGCAGCAATTTGGCCAGTTTCTCGGCCTTGCGGCGGGCTTCCAGCGGCGCACCGGTGGCCGCCGCCTCGGCGGCATCGGCCAGATCAAGCTTGGCGCGCAGCAAGGCCGCCGCCGGCTTGGTCACCGCCTTGCGCGCCACCGCCAGTTCCAGCCGCTCACGCGCCGCCGGCCAATTGCCGGCTTCCAGCAGCAGGCGCAATTCCGCTTCCGCCGCCACCGGCGAAGCCGGGCGCAGGGCCGAGGCACGGCGCGCCAGGAGCAGCGCCTGATCACGATCACCACGCTGGCGCGCATCGGCCAGCAGGCCGCGCAGGCCGAGGAAAGCCGTGGCCGGATCGGCCGCCAGCGCCGTGAAAGCCGTGCGGCCCTGTTCCGCATCGCCGCGTAATTGCGCGGTATGGGCTTCAAGCAGGCGGGCCAGGGTCTGGTCTTCCAGATAGCCCGCTGCCTTTTTCGCCAGTTTGGCGGCGCGTTCGGGCTCGCCGGCCGCCACCGCCACCATGCCGGCGGCAAACGCCGCCTGGCCACGCGCCTGGCGTTTCAACTGGCGGCGCTGCGGCAGCGCAGCGGCCCAGGCCAGCACCCAGCTCAGCATAAACAGCCCCAAGCCGAGCAAGGCCAGCAGCCCCAGCGCCAGCGGCGCCGGCGCGGTGATCTCATACCCCAGCCAGGTGAAACGCAGACTGCCGGGCTGATCGGCGATCCAGGCGGCAAGGCCCGCCAGGGCCATCAGCGGCAGCAGATACAGCAGCCGGCGCAGGATCATGGCGCCGCCGCCGCAAAATGCTCACGCAAAGCCTGCTGCATCTTCTCCATTGCCGCATCCAGCTTGAGCCGCGCTTCGGCGCCGCTGCGCCAGGCGGCCAGGCTCGGCCCGGCATTCAGCCCGTTCAAAGCCGCCACTGCGCCAGTCAGATCAGCGCGTTGCAGCAGGGTTTCGGCCTGAGCCAATTGGTCGCCCGGTTCGGCAGCGCTGCCGCCAACCCGGCGGATCGTCACCAGCCCGGCCAGTTTATCCAGCGCGCGCTGCCACCAGGGCGGCGGCGCCGCGCCATCGGCCGGCGGCAGGCTGGCCGCTTCACGCTGCTGCGCCTCGGCAACGGCCACAAAATTGCCGGCCAGCGCGGTTTCAGTCGGCGCACCGCTGGCGGCCAGCGCCTGAACAGCATCAAAGGCATTACGCAGCGGCGCCGCCTGACCCAGCAGGCCCACCACCGCATTGGCCTCGGCGGCAAAACCGCTGCCGCGTGCCGCCTTGTCGCGCAAAGCCTGCCAGGCCAGCAGCAAAGCCACCGGCTGGCGCAGATCGGCGGCACGGGCGCGGGCCAAGTCGGCCAGTTTCTGATCAAACTGGCTCTGCCCGGTCAGCGCCGCTTCGGCCAGGCGCAAAGCTTCATTGCTGGCCTTGCGGCCATCGGCGGCCTGGGCCTGCACGGCTTCCTCCAAACCCTTGAGGCGTTCCGCCAGGGCCGGATCGGTGCCACTGGGCGCGGCCGGCAATTGCTGCAACCGCTCCAGGCTGGCCGACAACGCTGCCAGCCGGCGTTCCAGTTCCTGCACCTGGCGCGCCAGGTCGGCGCCACCGGCATCCGGCTGCGCAGCGGATAGCGGCGCGGTATTGACGATGGCCGGCTTGCCCGGGTTTGTAGCCGGGCTTGTGGCCGGCAATGTGTAAAAATGATAGCCGGCGGCAATGGCAACACAGCCAGCGGCCGCGATCACGATGATCAGCAGCCAGCGACCCAGCCGCGCCAGCGCGCCGGGCGGCTTCGGCAACGGTTCGGCCTCGGCATCAATGATCGTGCTGTCCGGCGGGGTCTTCTCTGGGCGCGGGCTGTCGGTCATGCAAATTCCTCATCGAGCGCGGCCAGCAAGGCGGCCTCGCTGGGCTCTGCCGCGATACATAGCCGCCGCCAGGGCAGCCCGGCCAGCCTTTCGGCCACCGCTGCACTGAGGCAGAAAGCCGCTGCCTGGCTTAAAGCAGCAGCGAATCCGGGCGTAGCCAGGGTAGCAAAGCCAGAGGCGGTGCGGGGAGAGAAAAACAACACACCACCATAAGACGATTTGGAGAGATTTTCCGCTACTTCAGGCGGAAACTGGCCAATTGGCACAGCGCGATACAAGGTTTCGCGCCGCACCGTGAAGCCATCGGCTTCCAGCATCGCCTTGAGATCGCCGGCCAGGGTTTCACCGGCAGCATGAAATAACGGCCCGGCCTGGCGCGGCGCCAGCCGGCGCACCAGGTCAGCCAGGCTGAACACATCGCCGCCGGCCGCCTGCACCTGGACAAAACCGGCCTGCCGCGCCGCCCGCGCACTGGCCTCGCCCACGGCATAAACCGGCAGGTCGCGCCGCGCCGTGGCCGCCGCCAGGGCGCGCAGGCCATTGGCCGAGGTGATCAGCAATCCGGCGACATCCTGCAAGGCCAGATCAGCGGCCAGCGGCAGCGGCTGGATCGCCAGCATCGGCGCGCTATCCACGCTGAAACCCAGACGCTGCAAATCCTGGCGCAGCCGGGCCGCATCGGCTTCCGGCCGGGTCAGCAGCAGGCGGGCGCGGACGGGTATTGTCGCGCCAGGCATCAATCAGCTTTGAAAAAATCAGGTCCGGCGCGGCTTTTCAGCTCGGCCCCGGCATCACGGCCCAGAGCCACGCCGTCCGCCCCGCGCCGTTCGGTTTCCAGCAACTGGCTGCCATCCGGCCGCGCCACGGCGCCGCGCAGCCACAGCGCGCCATCGGCGCCGATCTCGGCCAGGGCGGCAATCGGCGTGCGGCAGGAACCATCCAGCACCATCAGCAGGGCGCGTTCGGCTTCCACCCGGCGCCTGGTGGGCGCATCATCCAGCTTGGCGAGAAAATCCAGCACGGCGGTATCATCGGCGCGGCATTCAATGCCGATGGCGCCCTGCGCCACGGCCGGCAGCATCTGTTCCGGCTGCAACACGCTCATGCCTTCGGGCAGCATGTTCAGCCGGCGCAGGCCGGCCAGGGCCAGGAAGGTGGCCGCCACCTGGCCCTCGGCCAGCTTGGCCAGCCGGGTCTGCACATTGCCGCGAAAGGTCACCACCGCCAGATCCGGCCGCCGGGCCAGCAGGAAAGCCTTGCGGCGGAGTGATGACGTACCCACCACCGCACCCTGCGGCAGATCGGCAAAGGCCATCGGCCGGGCCGCCAGCAGCACATCGCGCGGGTCTTCGCGCGGCAGATAGGCCGCCATGATCAGGCCGGGCGGCAATTGGGTGGGCATGTCCTTCATCGAATGCACCGCCAGATCAATGCTGCCATCGAGCAGGGCTTCCTCAATTTCCTTGGTGAACAGCCCCTTGCCGCCGGCTTCCGCCAGGGCGCGATCCTGGATGCGGTCGCCGCTGGTCTTGATCACGCGGATGGCGATATCGGCTTCGGCCAGGCCGGGATGCGCCGCCAGCAGGCGGTTGCGGGTTTCATGCGCCTGCGCCAGGGCCAGCGGCGAGCCGCGCGTGCCGATGGTCAGCCGGGCCTTGCCTTGATGCGGAACCGCCATGATGTTAACTCAAGCTCATGTTAATTCTCGGGATCGAAACCAGCTGCGACGAAACCGCCTGCGCGCTGGTGCGCCAGGCTGCCGATCCGGCCGCCCGCATCCTCTCTCATAGCCTGTTCTCGCAGGTGAGGGAACATGCGCCCTATGGCGGCGTGGTGCCGGAAATCGCCAGCCGCGCCCATATCGAGCATCTTGACCTGCTGATCGACGAGGCCTTGCAGGCCGCCGGTGTGGAACTGGCCGATGTGGATGCCATCGCCGCCACGGCCGGGCCGGGCCTGATTGGCGGCGTGATGGTGGGTTTGCTGACCGCCAAGGCGCTGGCCTATGCCGCCAACAAGCCGCTGATCGCGGTGAACCATCTGGAAGGCCATGCGCTGTCGGCGCGGCTGGCGGCGGATACGCCGTTTCCCTATCTGCTGCTGCTGGTTTCCGGCGGCCATTGCCAGTTTCTGGCAGTGGAGGAAGTGGGGCAATACCGCCGGCTCGGCACCACCATCGACGATGCCGTGGGCGAGGCTTTCGACAAGACCGCCAAATTGCTCGGCCTGGGCTATCCCGGCGGCCCGGCGGTGGAACGGCTGGCGCGCCAGGGTTCGGCCACGCGCTTTGCCCTGCCACGTCCGCTGAAGGGCAAGCCGGGCTGCGATTTCAGCTTTTCCGGGCTGAAAACCGCCGTGCGCCAGGCTTTGGAAAGCCTGGGGCCGACGCCGGGTGAACAGGACAAGGCTGATCTGGCCGCCAGTTTTCAGGCCGCCGTGCTGGATGTGATCCTGGATCGCACCCGCCATGCCATCCAGGCTTTTGCCGCCCTGTATGGCAGTGCCGGCCGGCATCTGGTGGTGGCTGGCGGCGTGGCCGCCAACAGCGCGCTGCGCGACAGCCTGCGATATCTGGCCGAAGCCAATGCGATGCAGTTCAGCGTGCCGCCGCCGCGGCTCTGCACCGATAACGGCGCGATGATTGCCTGGGTTGGGCTGGAACGGCTGCAACGTGGCCTGACCGACAGCCTGGATGTGGCCGCGCGCGCGCGCTGGCCGCTGGACCCCACAGCCGAAGCCAAACCCTATGCCGGAGCCAAGGCATGAGCGGGGTGGGCATGAGCGACGCTTTGAGCCGCATCGGCATTGTCGGCGCCGGCGCCTGGGGCACTGCCCTGGCTGCCCTGGCGGCGGAAAAAGGCCCGGCTTTGCTGTGGGCGCGCGATGCCGCCCTGGCCGACCGCATCAATGCCACGCAGCAGAATGAGGCTTATCTGCCCGGCATCAGCCTGCCGCCAGCCCTGCGCGCCACCGGCGACCTGGCCGGTCTGCTGGATTGCGACGCCCTGCTGCTGGCCATGCCGGCGCAGCATGCCCGGCATTTCGCCGCCGTGCTGGGCGGCGCCAAGCCGCTGGTGCTGACCTGCAAGGGCATTGAGATCGAAACCGGCAAGCTGCTGGCCGAGGCGGTGGCGGAAGCCGCGCCCGGCGCCCGGCTGGCGGTGCTGACCGGGCCGACCTTTGCCGCCGAAGTGGCGCGTGGCCTGCCCACCGCAGCCACCCTGGCCAGCACCGATGCCGCGCTGGCGCAAGCCCTGGCCGAACGGCTGGGGCGGCCGACTTTCCGGCTTTACACCAGCGACGATATGGCCGGCAGCCAGATTGGCGGCGCGGTGAAGAATGTGCTGGCGATTGCCTGCGGCATCGTGATCGGGCGCCGGCTGGGCGACAATGCCCGCGCCGCGCTGATCACCCGCGGCCTGGCCGAGATGGCGCGGCTGGGCCAGCGCCTGGGCGCGCGGCCGGAAACCCTGATGGGCCTTTCGGGCCTGGGCGACCTGGTGCTGACCTGCTCCGGCCCGCAATCGCGCAACCTGTCGCTCGGCATCGCCCTGGGCGAAGGCCAGGAGCTGGCCGATTATCTGGCTGGCCGGCGCAGCGTGGCCGAAGGCATGTACACCGCCGAGGCGCTGCACCGGCTGTGCGCCCGGCTCGGGCTGGAGATGCCGATTGCCGCCGCCGTTTACGCCATCCTGCATGACAAGGCCGAGATCGACGCCACCATCGCCGGCCTGCTGGCGCGACCGCTAAAGATGGAGTGAGGGATGAATTACTGGCTGATGAAATCCGAACCTTCCGCCTGGGGCTGGGACGACCAGGTGAAGAAGGGCGTGGAAAGCTGGAATGGTGTGCGCAACTACCAGGCCGCCAACAACATGAAGGCGATGCGGCTGGGCGACCGCTGCTTTTTCTACCATTCGGTGGATGAGAAACGCATTGTCGGCATCGTTACCGTGGCGCGGGAATATTATCCCGATCCGACCGATGAGAGCGGCCGTTTCGGCATGGTGGATGTGCAAACCCTGATGCCGGTGAAAAACCCGGTGACGCTGGCGCAGATCAAGGACGAGCCGCGCCTGGCGCATCTGCCGCTGATCAAACAGTCGCGGCTTTCGGTGATGCCGATCGACAAGGAAAGCTGGAAGCTGCTCTGCGCCATGGCCGGCGTGAAGGCATGAACACCGGCGCTGCGCCGGCATCCCGGCATGCTTCATCCACCATCGTCATGCGCGGGCTTGACCCGCGCATCTTGCCAGTGCTTGCAGACCCCCGGGTCAAGCCCGGGGGTGACGCGGCTTTTTTGGTGCAGCCGTGAACCGCCCGGCGCCCGGCACGCGGCTGCTTGAATTCGCCACGCTGGAGGAGCCGGGCGCGCAGGAATTCAGCTTCGGTGAAGGCCGCGAACGCTATCTGCTGTTTGTGCTGCGCTGGCAGGGCCATGTGCTGGCCTATGAGAATGTCTGCCCGCATGCCCGCACGACGCTGAACTGGCGCCCGGGCGCGTTTTTCTCGCTCGACAAGAGCGCATTGCTTTGCGCCACCCATGGCGCCAAATTCGACGCCCTGACCGGGCAGTGTTTCCTTGGCCCCTGCAAGGGCAAGGCATTGACCCGCTTTCCAGTGCGGCTGGATGAAACCGGCTGGGTGGTGGTGGCCGAGGCGGAAACCGCCTGAAGCCGCCACACTTCAAGCGGCGAGCGGCCCCTTGATCACCAGATGGCCATCATAAAGCGCCGCATCCACGGCAAAGGCAGCGGCGAGATTTTCCGGCGTCAGCGCCTTGAGCGGCGTATCCAGCGCCAGCAGCCGGCCGGATTGCAGCACCGCCACGCGATCGGCATAGGCATAGGCCAGCGGCAGATCGTGCAGCACGGTGGCCACCGCCACGCCCTGCCCGGCCAGTTGCCGCGCCAGCCGCAGCACGCCATGGGCATGTGACAGATCAAGGCTTGCGGTGGGTTCATCCAGCATCAGGATCGGCGCCGGCCCGGCCTGGCCTGCCGCCAGCAGATCAAGCTGCGCCACGGCACGGGCAAGCTGCACCCGCTGCTGCTCGCCGCCCGACAACGTGGCGTAACCGCGCCTGAGCAGATGCTGGATATCCGCCGCAGCAATCGCATGGCGGATCGCGGCCTGGTTCTGCGCCCGATCATAATGCCGCTCAAACGGCGCCCGGCCCAAAGCCACCACCTGTTCCACCGGCAGCGAAAAGCCGAGCCGCGCCGCCTGCGGCATCACCGCGCGGCGCCGCGCCAGCGCCAGCGGCGTCCAGGCATTGAGCGCGACGCCATCAAGCAAAACATGGCCGGTGCTGGGCGCCAGATCGCCGGCCATCGCCGCCATCAGGGTGGATTTGCCGGCGCCATTGGGGCCGACAATGGCCAGCACCTCGCCCAGGCGCAATTGCAGGCTGGCATTGACCAGCACAGCCTGGCCGCGCCGCTTCACGGTCACCTGATCAAGCGTGATCACAGCGCGATCTCCTTGCGCAGCCGCAGCAGCAAAGCCAGGAAAAACGGCGCGCCGATCAGCGCCGTGAGCAGGCCAACCGGCAATTCGGCGGGCGCCGCGACCACCCGCGCCACGGTATCAGCCAGGATCAACAATGTGGCGCCGCCGATGCCGGCATAAGGCAGCAGCAGGCGGTGGCCGGGGCCGAAACTGAGCCGCACCAGATGCGGCACGATCAGGCCGATGAAACCGATGATGCCGCTGAATGCCACAGCGCCGCCAACCGCCAGGGCAACGGCGAAACAGGCGACGCGCTTGACCCGTTCGACCGGAAAGCCGAGATGCGCCGCCTCGCGCTCGCCGAGATTAAACGCATCCAAGGCGCGAGCCAGCCAGGGCGCCAGCAGCAGCGGCAGCAAGGCAAAGGGCAGCAGCACAAACAGCTTGCCCCAGCTGGCGCCGCCAACACTGCCCAGCAGCCAGAAGGTGATGTCGCGTAATTGCCGGTCATCCGACATGAAGCTCATCATGCCGATACCGGCCATGCTGATGGCATTCAGCGCAATGCCGGCCAGCAGCAGCATGGCGATGGCGGTGCGGCCTTCCACCACTGACAGGCGATGCACCAGGAAGGTGACAATCAGGCCGCCGGCAAAAGCCAGGCTGGGCAGCATCACCGGCTGCCAGGCGGCGGGATAGAGCAGCCCGGCAAACACTATGGCGCTGGCCGCGCTCAGGCCGGCGCCGCCAGTAACGCCGACCAGACTGGGATCGGCCATCGGGTTGCGGAACAGCCCCTGCATCAGCGCCCCGGCAATGCCCAGCGCCGCGCCGATCAGGCCGGCCATCAGGCTGCGCGGCAGGCGCAATTGCCACACAATGGCATCGGTGCGTGCATCCGGCGCCTGCAACAGAAGTGCTTGCAGCACGTCCAGCGCTTTCAGCGGCACCGGGCCGATCAACAGGCTGAGCAGCAAGGCGGCCGGCAGCAACAGGCCGAGCAGCAGCCCGGCCGACCAGCGCGGCAGGCCAAAGCCGCGCCGCGCCGGCACGATGGCGGCAAGATCGCTCATGATGCAAAACGCGGCAGGTCGGCGCCCGGATGCAGGGCGGCAGCCAGATCGCGCCCGGCCCGCGCCACACGCGGCCCGAGGCCCAGCAGATAGAGCATTTCCAGCGTCACCACGCGCTTTTCGCTGATGGCACGCAAAGCCTGCATTTGCGGCAGGCTGCGCAGGCCGGCCAGGCCGCCAACCGCTTCCAAGCTCTGATCCGAGATCAGGATCACATCCGGATCGGCGGCCATGGCCGCTTCGGCCGAAACCGGCTTGTAGCCATTGCTGCCGATAATGGCATTGCGGCCGCCGGCAAAGCGGATCATGGTTTCGGCGGCAGTAGCGCCGCCGCCAGCCAGCAGGCGGCCATCGGTGATGCTCATCAGGAACAGCACACGCGGCTGGCGCTCCAGCTTGGCCACGGCGGCGCCAAGCGCATCGATTTCGGCCTGCAACAAGGCAGCCTGCTTCTCGCCTTCCGTCTTGCGGCCGATTGCTTCAGCCACCAGGCGCATCTTCTGCGGCACATGCTCCACCGCCAGGGTTTCCGGGATCACCACCATCGGCAGCCGCACATGGCGCAACTTGTCCACAATGCTGGGTGGCCCGGCCTGATCGCTGAGCAGCAGCAAGGATGGGTCAAGCGACAGGATGCCCTCGGCGCTCAATTGCCGGAAATAACCGATCTTCGGCAGCTTGAAAGTGGCATCCGGGTACAGGCTGGTGGTATCGACGCCAACCAGATCGGCTTCGGCGCCGAGCCGATAGACCATCTCGGTGATGGCACCGCCGGCCACCACCAGCCGCTGCGGCACCTTGGCCAAAGTTGGTGTGGGCCGCAGCAAGGCCGGCAGAGCAAAAGCCGCCGCACCGGCAGCCAGGAAATCACGCCGCCGCATCACGCCGCCGCCTTCTCGACCAGCGATTCGGCCAGATTGCGCCAGCCATCAAGCTCGGGCTGGCCCGGCTTGCGCTTGCCGAAGAACGACACGATCAACTCGCCCTGGGCGTCAAACAATTCCAGCGAGGTGATAGTGCCATCCACGCTCGGCTTGCGCACCAGCCAGGTGGAGGCAATGGCATCTTCGCGCAGATGCAGATTGAAGCTGGGATCGAGCACGTTGAACCACGGCCCGGTCGGCACCAGCTTCTGCACCAGGCCGGTATGAATCTGGATCATGCCGTGATTGCCGACAAAGACCATGATCGGCAAGGCGCTGGCGGCAGCCTGATGCAGCATGGCGCGGGCGGCATCATTGCCGATACGCTGGGCAAAACGCGAACCGGCGAGGCGGAAGGCCTGTTCACGCGCCACCTTGTGTTTACGCAACAGGCCAAAGAAATCATGCGTATCCTGCAAATTGGTCCAGCCTTCACGCAGGCCGGCCAGATCAATTTCGGCATCCGGCTGCGGCGCGGCAGGCATTGGCGCGGCCTGAGCCGTGAAAGCGGGCGCCTGATCCTCGGCGCGGAATTGCGCCACCAGGGCCATGAAGGCGGCGCGGTCGGTGGCCTCGGTGGCGTAAATCTTGTGCACCGCCTGGCCCTGAGCATCAAAGAATTGCAGCGACAGGCGGGCGCCAGCCTGGGTTGCTTCGGCCACGGCGAAACCATGCGCCCAGGGGCCGAAGAAGATGCGCAGGTCGATATCCTCGCCAACGATCAGGCCAACATGGCCCTGCATGCCGAGTTTGCCGTAAACGCCATGCCGCTCATGCACCACCGCATCGTTGCGGGTCAGCGCCATCACCGAACCGAGGCCGCCAACCGCCGCAATGATCTCGGGCCACGGCCCTTTCAGCCGTTCAACGCCGCCGGCCTCAAGACCCGTACCAAGCCGGGTGGCGAGCAGAGCCGCTTCGGAAGTGTTAAGGCGGCGGGCGGCATCGCGGATGCGCAGGTTCGGCTCGGCCTGGCGCAGGGCGGCCCAATCGAGGGCAACCTGGTTATTGGTGGTGGACATGATGGGGCTCTCCTGACTGTTCATGACATCAACGCAATTCAAAACGCACCGGGATTTCGACCCAGGCCAGCACCGGGCGGCCACCGAAGCGCGCCGCCTCAAAAGCCCAGCCGCGCACCGCGGCCAGGGCAGCTTGATCGAGCATCTGGTAACCCGAGGAACGCCACAGCCGCACTTCGCGTGAGCTGCCATCGGGATCAATCAGCGCCCGCACCACCGAAACCCCCTCCTGCTCCAGCGCGCGCGAACGCGGCGGATAGGCCGGCGGTGTGGGCGGGCGGCGGAAACGTGCCTGATGCAGCACCGGTGGCTCAGACATTGGCGGCTCGGCCTGCTGTGGCGCGGCAGCCAGGGCCGGTGCTGGTAACGGTGTGGTTGCCGGCACGGGCGCCGGTTCGGCAACCGGGCTGACTATTGCCGTTTCAGCAGGCACCGCCGCCGGCTCAGGCTGACTGGGCATAGTTTCAGCGGGCTTGATTTCAGCAGGCGCCGGCTTTGGCTGCGCCGGTTTGGCGGCAATGGGTTTGGCAACCACCTGCTTCGGCTTGGCTGGCGGCTTCGGTTTGGCTGGCCGTACCGCTTCTTCCGCCAATGCCTGCCGGGTGAGGATCGGCGGTGGTTCATTCGCAGGTTCAATAACGGCCGGCTCGGTCATGGCCGGTTCAGGCAGCATAGGCTCAGGCGGCATAGGCTCAGGCGGCGGCGCCATGTGCTGCGCGGCGGCGAGTGCAGGCACGGGTGTCGGAACCACCTCAGGCACCGGCATGGCGGCAAATTGCACCATCACTGCCGGCATCACCACAGGCGCAGTCACCGGCTTGGGCAGATTGATATAGACAACAGCAAGCAGCACCAGGCCATGCAGGGCCAGCGAACCGAGCCAGGAGCGCGATGGCAGCGCCGCTGGCGCCGAACGCGCAGCAACAAACCCGCCCTCCGATAGCGCCAGGGCACCATCGGAGGGCGAGGTAAAGTGCCGCGGGTTCGGTGGGAAAAGCATCCGCGCGGCACTCCGGCTCAGATCGGCATTGTTGCGGCCAGCTTCATGGCGCCTACCAGGTCATGGTGACATTGATCGCGGCGGTGCGGCCGGCCTGGTAATAATCGCCGGGCACGGTGGCCGAAGGCGTCAGGCCCTGCACATCCGAGAAATTGACATAGGTCTCGTCGAGAATGTTGTAGATGCCGGCGCGCACCGTGACCCAGGCAACCGGGCTGACATAACCCGAGACATCCAGCGTGGTGTAAGCCTTGGTCTTGTACTGGTTCGCCGCCGTCACACGATCATGCTTGAACATATGCTTGGCATCGAACCGCGCGCCCCAGATGCCATCATCGGAATCGTAACCAAGGCCGGCAAAGAAGGTGAGCGGCGCCACTGAATTGATCGGCACATGGCTGGCCTTGTCTTCGCCACGGGCATAGGCCACGGCGCCATTGACCGACCATTCCGGCTTGAAGCGCCATTCGCCGCGCGCCTCGGCGCCGTAGATTTCCACCTTGCTGATATTCTGCGCCTGGTATTGCCCCGTCACGCCCACCGCCGGCTCCACCAGCGTGCGCATATCGATGAAATCCTTGTAGCGATTGTAGAAGCTGGTGAGCTGATAGCTGGAACCATCGCGGTATTTGCCGCGGGTGCCGATTTCGATGCCGTTGCTGGTTTCCGGTTTCAGGTTCGGATTGGGGATGAATTCATAGGAAATCGGCCCAACCGTGTTGCGAAAGCCGGTATTGGCATCATCATAAGGCGGGGCGCGGAAACCCCGCGCATATTGCGCAAAGACCGAATAGGTCTTGTTGAATTCATAGACCAGGCCGAGCTTGGGCGAGGCGGCGTATTCGGTGATCTCGCGCGGTTCCTGCACCGATGGATTGTTGCGATAGACCGCATCCGGCTGCGGGTCCATGTTGTAGTAATCCAGCCGCAAGCCGGGGATCACGCTGAGGCCGCCGCTCTTGATCTCGTCCTGCACAAAGGCGCCGGCCTGGATGGTGCGTGTATCGGGGAAATAGCGGCTCGGGGTTCGCGCGCCATCGGCCGTGATATTGCTGATCAGCGCGCCGGTGGCGGCGTTGATGCGGGCATATTCACGCAGGCGCTCGGTCTGGGTGCGCGAGAAGGACAAGCCATAGGTGAGCGAATTGGCAAGGCCGAACCAGTCGGCGCTGCTGCTGAACTGGGTGTCCAGGCCGGCAATGGTCTGGTCGTTGGTCTGGGAATAATTGTGATACTGCACCGGCGTGCCGGTACGCAGCTGGCTGCGGTAATCGGTGCGCTGGAATTCGGTGTAGAAAATTTTCCAGTCCAGCTTGTCGATGAAGCTGATCGGATCGGTATGGGTGTGGCCAAGCGACAGGCGCCAGCGCTGCATCTCGTCATCACCATCCGAGGAGCGGATGGTGGTGCTCAATTCGTTGTTGAGCTGGGTTTTGAAATTGCGGTCGAAGAATTCGCCGGTCAGCACCAGGCGGTCGCTTTCGCCATCCCACACCATCTTGCCGAGGAAATTATTGCCGGTGGAATCCTGCGGGTTCTTGCGCGTCGCCTTGGAATCAAATTCTTCACCGGCGCGATGGGTGTAGATCGCCAGGGCGGAGAATTCCTCGGCGCGCACCGCCACGGTGCTGGTCTGCGAGAAACTGCTGTCTGTGGTGTCGTAGCCAAGCTTGAGCGAACCGAATTCGGTGCGGTCGCCGGTCAGATAATCCAGCGGGTCCTTGGTGACATAACTCACCACACCGCCAAGCGCATCCGAGCCATAACTGGCCGAGGCCGGGCCGCGCAACACCTCGATCCGCTTCAGGCTGTCGGTATCCACCATGTCGCGCGAATAGGGCGTGAAGCCGCCACCGCGCAGCAGAACACCGCCGGGCAGGTCGGGCAGCCGGGTGCCGTCAACCTGCATCAGGATACGGTTATCCTGGATGCCACGGATGTTGAACGAGCCGGCACCGGCGCGGCGCGGGTCGTTGAGCACGGTGACGCCCGGCTCGTCGCGCATCAGGTCCTGCATACGATGCAGGTTCTGCTTGTCGATCTTGTCGGCGTCGATCACCGTCACGGTGCCGCTGGCGCTGCCCACCGGGCGCTCGATGCGGTCGGAAACCGAGGTGATGGTATCCAGCACGGTCGGCACGGCGGCTGGCTCGGGGGCCGTCTCGGCGGCCTGCTGAGCATGGGCCAGACTGATCGGCGAAACGGAAGCCAGCAGGGCCAGCGAAAACAAGCGCAAACGGATCGACGACGGCACGATCTACCTCCGGTAAGTCCGCCAGCCGGCGGGAAAAAGAAAGACTATTTCGGCTGGCTGGCTACCGGAGGGGCGCGGCATGAAACCGCCCGCCCCAAGGTGGCTGGCTGACTGGTCGCGAAACTGCGGGTTATTTGGTGAGGATGAGCTTGCCGTTGGCGGTCAGCCGCAGACGGTAATCCGCACCTTCATGCTCGATGATGACTTCGCGCGTGGCGGCAAACAGCCGGCGCGCGTCCAGTCTCGGCAACGAATCGGCCCGGCTGGCCGGGTCGGCGCGTGAAACCATGTCTTTTTGGCTTGAAACAGCATTTTCCGGCTGCATGCCGGGCTGTTTCGCCTCGCTTGAAGCGTTCATCTCTACCATAACCCCAGGTGGCATGCCGGATTCCGGCCGGCCACATCGGTCAGTATAAGCAGAATCATTCGCAGTGCAAGTAAGAATAACTCGCATTATTAAATTGAACGCGAATCAGGCTGAACCCTCGATCCTGCGCTCCAGCCGCTCCGCCAGGCCGGCCACTGCCCGGGTCAGCGCCAGCAATTCCTGTTCGCGCAGCAGATCGATCTTCTGGTGCAGCAATTCAATTTCCAATTCGGCCTTCACATTGACCTGATAATCCTGCTCGGCGCGGCGGCGATCCACTTCCGACAGCCGATTCTGGCTCATCATGATGATCGGCGCCGTGTAGGCAGCCTGAAACGACAGCAGCAGGTTCAGCAGGATGAAGGGATACGGGTCCCAAGCGCCGCCCCCGCCTTCAGTCCTGGTGCCGAACCAGACATTGCCGGCGATCCAGCCGAGCAGCAAAACCGTCTGAGTAAGCACAAAAGGCCACGAGCCGACCCGGCCGGCCACGGCATCGGCCAGTTGCGCACCCAGCCCGCGCGGCGGCGCCAGATCAGCCTCTTGCTGCTTGAGCTGGGCTGGGGGCTGCGCCTGGCGCCGGGCGCGGCGCTGACGGCGCAATTCCTGCAACCATTGCTGTTCGGTATGGTCCAATTCATGGCGATGCTTGGTCATGCGGCGCTCCTGGCGGATTGCGGAAATCAGGCGGCTGGCGGCAACAAGCGGCTCAGGCGATCCAGCACATAAACCTGCAAGGACTCGCTCTTGCCGCGCAGATGCACGGTTTCGGCCTGCCAGCCGGATGCCTGTAGCGCAGCCGGGGCCAGATCGGCGCGGCGCGTCACTTCTTCGGAAACCACCAGTTCGGCGCTGAAATCCTTGGTTGCGGCTTCCAGCCGGCTGGCAGTGTTCACCGCGTCGCCCACGGCGGTCAGGCCGATGGCGCGGCCATGGCCCATCTCGCCAACAATGACGCGGCCACAATGGATGCCGATGCCGATGCGCAGCATGTCGCTGCCCGGCGCCGGCGCTTCAGCCAGCCCACCGCTGCCGCCACTGCCTTGGGCCAGGCTGGCGCGCAAAGCCTCGTTCAGCCGCGCCAGCGCCTGGCCCATCGCGGCAGCGGCGGCCAGCGCCTGGCGGCACCCCTCGGCCGGCGTGGTATCCAGGCCGAATAACGCCATCACGCCATCGCCGATGAACTTGTCGAGCCGGCCGCCCTGCTGCTCAACGGCCTCACCCATCGCCTTGAAATACTGGTTGAGCACGAACACCACATCATAGGGCAGCCGCGATTCGGCAAAATGGGTGAAACCACGTAGGTCGCAGAACAGGATGGAAATGCGGCGCTCGCTGCCTTGCGCCATGGCCTGGCCCAGCCCGGCACTGCCATAGCTGGCGCGCGGCGTGGCGCCGCCGGGCAGCAAGGGCAGCACGGTCAGGTCTGCCACCGGCTTGATCTGGCAGGCCAGCCGCACCCCAGGCGGGGCGCCGATCCGGGCCAGCACGGCAGCCTCGCTCTCGGCCGGCGGCGGCAATTCGGCCAGGCCGGGACCGTTGAGCCGCACCCGGCAGGTGGAGCAGCGGCCCTGGCCGCCGCATACCCCGGCATGCGGATAGCCGATGGCGCGGCTGGCTTCCAATATACTGAGCAGGCCGGCGCGGTCGCGCCATTGCCGGCCATCGGGATAACTGAGGCTGACCATGCCGCGCCGGCTTTGCAGCAGGCCCCAGAGCAGCCGGCCCACCAGCGCCGCCAGCAGCAAACCGGCCAGGGCCAGCTGCACCGTCTCGGCGATGGCGCCCAGTTCCTGCGCTGCGGCATTGCCGGGCCAGTTCAAACCGGCATTAAAACCAGCCACCCAATCGGCATCGCGCAGCATGAAACGCACCGCGCGGCCCATCGACAGATAGCCCAGCATGGCGCAGGCCGGCAGCAGCAGGGCAGCAGCAAACAGCAGCGGCCATAGCCGCTCAAAAGCCGGTTTCAGCCGCAACCAGTAATACACGCCGATGCAGCCATGGCCCCAGGCGATCAGGATCAGCAGATTCTGCTGCAATCCGCCCAGCGGCCCCTGCACAAACAGCGCATTCAGCACATAGGCATAATTGTCATTCAGGCCATGCAGCGAAAACATGCCGCGGGTGCCGAGCACATGCACAATGCCGAGCGGCGGCACCAGCAGGCCGAGCAGCAATTGCGCCCAGGCCTGCCAGGGCAGGCCGCGGTAATGGCCGCGCCGCAACCAGTTGTAGAGCGCCAGCAAAGGATGCAGCAGCAGCGCGCCATAGAGCAGAAACGTGCCGGGCGGACTGCGCCAGAAGGCCTTGAACCAGACCGCAAATGCCTCGGCGGCATCCAGTGCGATCAGGCCAAGCGCGTGATTGAGCAGATGCGTGAACAGAAAGCTGAACAGCACCAGGCCACTGAACAGCTTCAGCCGCCCATAGGCCCCTTCCAGCTTCCAAGCCGCCTTGCTCATGGCCAAAGCGTAGAGACTGGCCCTGGCGGTGGCAAGGTGCAGCTTTTGGCGGCGCCAGCGATCCACAACGCCGCCAAAAGTTACTTATAATTTAAATACTTAACCCATAATCTGCTTGCGCGCCTCGTCGGCCAGTTCGCTCAGCCTGGCGCGCACGCGGTGTTCCGACAGGTCAACCTGCTTGGCGGCCAGATCGGCCAGCACCTTGCGGATCACGTCCTCGTCGCCGGCTTCCTCAAAATCCGCCGCCACCACGTCCTTGGCATAAGCCTCGGCCGCATCGCCGCTCAGGCCGATATGCTCCGCCACCCAGAGGCCGAGCAGCTTGTTGCGCCGCGCAGTGACCTTGAAGGCGGTCTCCTGGTCATGGGCGTGCTTCTTCTCGAAGGCGTCCTTGCGGTCGTCAAAAGTGGTCATGTGGCGGGCTCTCCGTCGCTCTCGGGGTTGGCAGTTATATAGGGGTTCCCCCCGGACACCTGCAAGGGCCGGATCAGCCTCAGGATGGCGGGGCCGATTCTCTTGGCCCCGGTGCATTGCAGCGGGGCCGCAATGGCGCTATCAATCCGGCTCAAACCATCCCCTTTTCCAAGCAACCTTACGGGTGTTCCATGACCCGCCGCAGACAGGTCTACGAGGGCAAGGCCAAGGTCCTGTTCGAGGGACCGGAGCCCGGCACTCTGGTGCAGTATTTCAAGGATGATGCGACCGCCTTCAACAACAAGAAGAAGGGGACCATCACCGGCAAGGGCGTGCTCAACAACCGCATCTCGGAATATCTGATGACGCGGCTGGGCGAGGTCGGTATCCCGACGCATTTCCTGCGCCGCCTCAACATGCGCGAGCAGTTGATCAAGGAAGTTGAGATCGTGCCGCTGGAAGTGGTGGTGCGTAACGTCGCCGCCGGTTCGCTGGCGACCCGGCTTGGTGTGGCCGAAGGCACCACTTTGCCGCGCTCGATCGTCGAATTCTATTACAAGAATGACGAACTCGGCGATCCGATGGTGTCGGAAGAGCATATCACCTGCTTTGGCTGGGCCAGCCCGCAGGAGATCGACGAGATGATGCATCTCGCGCTCCGCATCAACGATTTCCTCACCGGCCTGTTCCTCGGCATCGGCATCCGCCTGGTGGATTTCAAGCTGGAATTCGGCCGCTGGTGGCAGGGCGACGACATGCGCATCATCCTGGCCGACGAGATCAGCCCGGACAGTGCCCGGCTGTGGGACCTCAAGACCAACGAGAAGATGGACAAGGACCGCTTCCGCCGCGATCTCGGCAATGTGGCCGAGGCCTATCAGGAAGTGGCGCGCCGCCTGGGCATCCTGCCGGAAGGCGGGCCGCGCGACATCAAGGGTCCCGAGACCATGCAGTAACCGGCGCCGCAAGCGCCGTGGCATCAGCGGCGGCCCCAACACGGCCGCCGCAGCTTTTTGCGAAGGATCAAAGCCGATGAAAGCCCGCGTTCACGTCAGCCTCAAAAATGGTGTGCTCGATCCGCAAGGGCGCGCCATCGGCCAGGCACTGCACAGCCTGGGTTTTTCGGCTGTGACCGAGGTGCGCCAGGGCAAGCTGATCGAACTGGATATCGGCCAGCCGCTGGCCGGCAAGCCGAAACCCGAGATCGAGGCCGCCGTGCGCGAAATGGCGCAGAAACTGCTGGCCAACACCGTGATCGAGAATTTCTCGGTCGAACTGATCGGGTAAGGCCATGAAAGCCGCCGTTGTCGTTTTCCCCGGGTCCAATCGCGACCGCGACATGATTTTGGCGCTGACCAAGGCAGCCGGCGGCAAGCCGCCGTTGCAGGTCTGGCATGGCGACGCGGATTTCCCCGAGGTGGACCTGATCGCCCTGCCGGGCGGCTTTTCCTATGGCGACTATCTGCGTTGCGGCGCCATGGCGGCGCATTCGCCGGTGATGCGCGAAGTGAAGCGCCGCGCCGAACGCGGCACCCGGGTGCTGGCGGTATGTAACGGTTTCCAGATTGCCTGCGAGGCCGGTTTGCTGCCGGGTGTGCTGATGAGCAATGCCGGGCTGAAATTCATCTGCCGCGACGTGTATCTGCGCGTCGAGACTTCGAACAGCGTGTTCACCGGGCATTACCAGCGCGGCCAGACCATCCGCGTGCCGGTGGCGCATCATGACGGCAACTACACCGCCGATGCCGATACGGTGAAACGCCTGGCCGACGAGGACCGCATCGCCTTCCGCTATGCCGATGCCCTGGGCAATGTGGCGCCGGCAACCAACCTGAATGGCTCGGTGGACAATATCGCCGGCATCTTCAACAAGGAACGTAATGTGCTGGGCCTGATGCCACATCCGGAGAATGCCACCGATATGGTATGCGGCGGCATGGATGGCTTTGGCCTGTTCCAGAGCCTGGCCGAAAGTCTGACGGGGGCGGCGTCGTGAGCAAGAGCTATCCCAAGGACCTGATGGGCCTGAAGCCCGACGAATATGATCGCGTGCTGGAGATCATGGGCCGCGAGCCAAACCAGGTTGAACTCGGCATCTTCTCGGTGATGTGGTCGGAGCATTGCTCCTACAAATCCTCGAAAAAATGGCTCAAGACGCTGCCGACCAAGGCGCCGTGGGTGATCTGCGGCCCGGGTGAGAATGCCGGCGTGATCGATATCGGCGATGGCGAGGCCGCCATCTTCAAGATGGAAAGCCATAACCACCCGTCCTTCATCGAACCTTACCAGGGCGCGGCGACCGGCGTGGGCGGCATCCTGCGTGACGTGTTCACCATGGGCGCGCGGCCGATTGCCAATCTGAACGCGCTGCGTTTCGGCGCCCCGGAGCATCCCAAAACCCGCCATCTGGTTTCCGGCGTGGTGCATGGCATCGGGGGCTATGGCAATTGCGTCGGCGTGCCCACTGTGGCCGGCGAGGTGAATTTCCACCCCAGCTATAACGGCAACATCCTGGTCAACGCGATGACCGTGGGCCTGGCCAAGCAGGACAAGATTTTCTATTCGGCGGCGGCCGGCCTGGGCAATCCGGTGGTTTATGTCGGCTCCAAGACCGGGCGCGACGGCATCCACGGCGCCACCATGGCTTCAGCGGAATTCACCGACGATTCGGAAGAAAAACGCCCCACCGTGCAGGTTGGCGACCCGTTCACCGAAAAGCTGCTGATCGAAGCCTGCCTCGAATTGATGGCAACCGACGCCATCGTGGCGATCCAGGATATGGGCGCTGCCGGCCTCACATCGTCCAGTTTCGAGATGGCCTCCAAGGGCGGCATGGGGATCAATGTTGATCTCGACCGCGTGCCGGCGCGCGAGAGCGGCATGACGCCGTTTGAATTCATGCTCTCCGAATCCCAGGAGCGTATGCTGATCATCCTCAAGCCCGGCAGCGAGCCGCAGGCTGAGGCGATCTTCCGCAAATGGGAGCTGGATTTCGCCGTGATCGGCCATCTGACCGATACCGGCCGCATGGTTTTGCGCTTCAACGGCGAGGTGGTGGGCGACCTGCCGATTGACCCCTTGGCGCAGGCATCACCCGAATATGACCGGCCATGGGTGCCGACTCCGAAGCGCGCGCCGCTTGGTCCGTTGCAGCATCCGCACAGCCTGACCCAAGCCCTGCTCAAAATCATCGGTTCGCCCGATATGGCCAGCCGGCGCTGGATCTGGGAGCAGTATGACCATCTGGTGCGTGGCGACACGGCGCAGATCCCAGGCGGCGATGCCGCCGTGGTTCGGGTGGAAAATCACCCGAAAAAGGCGCTGGCGATGAGCGTGGATTGTACGCCGCGCTATGTCTTTGCCGATCCGGTGGAAGGCGGCAAGCAGGCGGTGGCCGAAACCTGGCGCAACATCACCGCCGTGGGCGCCCGGCCGCTGGCCATCACCGACAACATGAATTTCGGCAATCCGGAACGGCCCGACATCATGGGGCAGTTTGTCGGCGCCGTGCAGGGCATCCGCGAAGCCTGTCTGGCGCTGGATTACCCGGTGGTTTCCGGCAATGTGTCGCTCTACAACGAAACCAACGGCAAGGGCATCCTGCCCACCCCGGCGATTGGCGGCGTGGGTGTGCTGGATGACGTGGCGACCATGGCCACCCTGGCCTTCAAGCTGCCCGGCGAGGCGATCATTCTGCTGGGGGATATGCAGGGCCATCTCGGCCAGTCGATCTACCTGCGCGAAATCCTTGGCCAGGAGGAAGGCCCGCCGCCTGCGGTGGATCTGGCAGCCGAGCGCCGCAATGGCGATTTTGTGCGCAGCCAGATCACCGCCGGCACGGTTTCGGCGGTGCATGACCTGTCCGATGGCGGCCTGCTGGTGGCTGTGGCGGAAATGGGCATGGCTTCCGGCATCGGCGCCAGCATCACACTGCCCGCCGGAATTGAAGCTTTTGCCGCCGGTTTCGGCGAGGATCAGGCGCGCTATCTGGTCACCTGCCCGGTGGCCGGGGCTGAAAGCCTGCTGGCGACGGCCAGGGCGGCCGGCGTGCCGGCACAGCGTATCGGCATCACCGGTGCTGCGGAATTGACTATCCAGGGCCACGGCGCCATATCCTTGGCCGAGTTACGCCAGGCCCATGAGGGCTGGCTGCCCGGCTATATGGACAGCAAGGCTTAGGAGCGAAGACATGGCGATGGATGCCAGCGAGATCGAGCGCATGATCAAGGAGGCGTTGCCCGACGCCGAGGTGCGTATCGACGACCTGCGCGGCGATGGCGATCATTATGCCGCCACCGTCACTTCCGCCGCTTTTGCCGGCCTGAGCCGGGTGAAGCAGCATCAGCTTGTCTACGCGGCGCTGAAAGGCCGCATGGGCGGCCAGCTGCATGCCCTGGCGCTGACCACACAAACGCCGTAATCCCGGCCCGATCCAGCAAAGAGGACTGCCCCGATGACCGACGCCACAGTTGCTGACCGTATCAAGCAGGATATCACCGATAACGAGATCGTGCTTTTCATGAAAGGCACCCCGGTTTTCCCGCAATGCGGCTTCTCGGCCGTGGTGGTGCAGGTGCTGTCGCATCTCGGCGTCAAGTTCAAGGGCATCGATGTGCTGTCCGACCCCTCGATCCGCCAGGGCATCAAGGAATTTTCCGACTGGCCGACCATCCCGCAGCTTTATGTGAAGGGTGAATTTGTCGGTGGCTGCGACATCGTGCGCGAGATGTACCAGTCTGGCGAATTGCAGCAATTGCTCGCCGACAAGGGCATCGCCGTCCAGAACGCCTGATGCTGCCATACAGCCTGCGCGGCATTGATCATATCGTGCTGCGCAGTGCCGATCCGGCGCGCCTGATCCGCTTCTATTGCGATATTGTGGGATGCAGCCTTGAGCATGAGCAACCCAGGCTGGGCCTGACGCATCTGCGCGCCGGCGGGCAGCTGATCGATATCGTGGATGCCAATGGGCCGCTGCACAAACCCGGCGATGCCCCGGTGAGCCAGCCCGGCCGCAACCTGGACCATCTTTGCCTGCGCATCGCGCCGTTTGACGAGGCCGCCATCCGCGCCCATCTGGCCCGGGCCGGAATCACACCGGAGCCGGCCCAGAACCGCTTCGGCAATGAAGGCGAAGGCCCGTCGCTGTATTTCCCCGACCCCGACGGCAATATCGTCGAATTCAAGGGCGGGGCCTGAGGCCAAGCTTTTTGCCGTCAATCCGGCCCCGGCGCCAGAACCAATTGAGCTACTGACTTGCCTGGCAGGGTCTGTCAGTATCGGCGCGGGACGTAATTGCCGGATCACCATGGACAGCTATCTCCCGCTAGGTCAGGTCATTGCCAATGTTGCCGCGCCGCTGATCGTGGCGCTACTTTGTCTTTATGCGCATCATCGCCGCATTGGTGGCGCGGACCTGTTGCTGTGGGCCTGGGCTCATCTCGCTCTCGCCGCAACCTTTCTTTTTGCCCATCAAGCCCCAGGCAGCAGCCCGACCGATCCTGCCGCCGAATGGTTGGCGGCGATCTTTTTCAACTCCACTTCAAGCTGGCTGCTGCTGTTTGGCGTATTGGCGATGGAATATCCAAAGGTGACGCTGTGGCGGGCGCTGCCGGCGGCGCTGGTCTTTGCCAGCCTCACCTTGACCCTCAATCTGATCGACCCAGAGGTCTACTTGCGCTGGGGATTGCTGCTCAATCCATCGGTCAATCTGGCAGCCGGCCTGCTGCTGCTACGGCGCTGGTATTCAGCAGTCTATGTACTGGCCGGCCTGGTGCTCGTGCTGCGTTCCGCCAACGGCTTTCTGTTTTCGTATGCTTTACGCGAAACCGGCATTCTGAGCCTGCCAATGCATACGATAACGCTTTCGATCTTTTTCAATTTTCTCGCCGGGCTCAGCCTGCTGGCCATAGCAGTAGAAAATGCCTGGCAGCAACTCGGCCAGGCGCTGGCTGAGGCCCGCGACGCACGCCAGGAAGCCGATGCCATCCTCGACCTGGCACCGGCATCGATCTTGCGCAAGGACCGTGACCTGCGGGTGATCCGTGGTAATCGCTTTGCCTGGGATTTGGCGCAGCGCTTCCAGACCAATAGCTTGGACCCATCCGGTTCAGCCACTGGACTGCGCAGCCGCGATGTGATGCCAGCGACGGCGGCGGCGGCAATGGAGCAAATGGATCGCCGCCTGATCTCGCAACCTGATATTTCGCCGCTGGAATGCGAGATCGTCGTGCCATTGGGCGACGGCACGGAAGCAACGCTGCTGGTTCGCAAAACCGCCATCACTGACGCCAACGGGCAAGGTGACGGCACCATGACAGTGGCGCTGGACATCACCCATCTCAAGCAGGTGGAGACGCGCCTGCGCCAGCAGATCGCCGTGGCGGAACAGGCCAACAAGGCAAAAAGCGATTTTCTTGCCAATATGAGTCATGAATTGCGCACCCCACTGAATGGCATCCAGGGTTTTGCCGACATGCTGGCGGCCGGCTATATGGGCGAACTCAATCCGCGCCAGCAGGATTATGTCGGCAATATCCAGAATTCCGCCCGGCATATGCTGGCCCTGGTATCGAAGCTGCTCGATCTTTCCAGCCTGGATGCTGGCCGCCCGGAACTGCATTTCGCCAGCGCCGATCTGGGTGAAATTATCGCCGCGGCAGCAACGGCGGCACAACCGCTGGCGTCTAAGCGCGGGCTGACGCTGGAATGGCACAGCCGACCGGCGACCATCCAGTGCGATGACGCGGCATTACGGCAGGTGATCGGCAACCTGATCGACAATGCGATCAAATTCAACCTCCCCTCCGGCTGGATAAAGATCGAGCAGATCGAGATTGATGGCCGCCCCGGCGTGCGGATTGCCGATGGCGGCCATGGCATGACACCGGCACAGCTTGCAGCAGCCGGCGACCCTTTCTTGCGCGCCAATCCCCATCAGGCCCGATTTGGCGGCGGCAGCGGCCTCAATCTGGCGATTGGTCGCAGTCTGATTGAATTGCACGGGGGTGAATTGCGGGTTGATAGCAGCCCCGGCAGTGGCACGGTGGTCACACTGGTGCTGGCCGCGCCGCAGCCCTTGGCAGCGCCAGCAACGCCGGCATAAACTCCGCGCCCAAGAAAAACCTGCCGGAGTTCCCCCATGACCGCGGCCAGCACCAAGGCTCTGATCGAGGCATATTATGCCGCCTTCAACGCCTGGGATATCGAACGCTTCATCGGGCTTTTGACCGACGATGTGGCGCATGACATCAACCAGGGTGGCCGCGAGACCGGCCGCGACGCCTTCCGCGCTTTCCTGGCGCGCATGGACCGCTGCTATGCCGAGCAGATTGTGGAGATCAGCATCATGGTGAACGAGGATGGCAGCCGCGCTGCCGCCGAATTCATCGTACTCGGCACTTACAAGGCCACCGATGACGGCCTGCCGGCAGCCAGCGGCCAGACCTATCGCCTGCCGGCCGGCGCGTTTTTTGAAATCCGCGACGGCAAGGTCGCCCGCATCTCGAATTACTACAATCTACAGGACTGGCTGCGCCAGGTCGGCGCCTGAAGCGATGGCGGTGATCCGCATTGAGCGCCTGAACGGCGCCGGGCTGCTTGAGCGGCTGGATGATCTGGCCCGGCTGCGCATCACGGTATTTCATGACTGGCCCTATCTCTATGCCGGCTCGCTGGATTACGAGCGCCAGTATCTGCAGCGCTATGCTGCCGCCAGCACCGGCACCATCGTGGTGGCGCTGGATGGCGAGCAGGTGGTGGGCGCCGCCACCGCACTGGCGCTGGAAGAAGAAGCCGACTATGTGCAGGCGCCATTCCTGGCCGCCAGCATTGATCTGGCGCCGATCTTCTATTTCGGCGAATCGGTGCTGCTGAAGCAGTATCGCGGCCATGGCATCGGCGTGGAATTTTTTAACCAGCGCGAGGCGGCGGCGCGGCAATTTGGTAAACGCTATTGCTGCTTCTGCGGCGTGCAGCGGCCCGACAATCATCCACTGAAACCGGCCGATTACGTGCCGCTGGATGGCTTCTGGGGCAAACGCGGCTATGCCAGGCGCCCCGATCTGGTGGCTGGCTTCAGCTGGACCGATATCGGCGAGACGACCCAGAGCACCAAGCCGATGGTCTACTGGATGCGTGACCTCGCCGCGTGATAGTGAGTGCGTATGACCATGCTCCGCATTGCCTGCGCACAATATCCGATCCATGCCTTTGCCGATCCCGCCCAATGGGCCGGCAAGGTTTCCGCCTGGGTGGAGGAAGCCGCCCAGGCCGGCGCGCGCTTGCTGCTGTTTCCCGAATATGGCGCCATGGAACTGGCTTCCCTGCTCAGCCCCAACCTGCAAAATGACCTGGGCGGCCAGATTGCCGCCTTGCAGGAATTGCTCCCGGCTTTTCTGGCGCGCTACGCCGGGCTGGCACAGCGCCACGGCGTCAGCATCGTCGCCCCCAGCATCCCGGTGTTGCAGCCTGGCGGCTATGTCAACCGCGCCCATGTTTTTGCCCCGGATGGCGGCATGGCCTGGCAGGACAAGCGCCAGATGACGCGCTTTGAGCGCGAGGAATGGATCATCCAGGGCGGCGCCGAGCTGCGCCTGTTTGATACCGGGCTGGGCTGCCGCTTTGGCCTGGCGATCTGCTATGACGTGGAATTCCCGCTCATCGCCCGGGCGCTGGCCGAAGCCGGTGCCGATCTGGTGCTGGCGCCATCCTGCACCGACACCCTGGCCGGGATGCACCGGGTGCATGTCGGCGCCCGCGCCCGCGCGCTTGAAAGCCAGATTTATGTGGCCGTGGCGCAGACTGTGGGCGAGGCGCAATGGTCGCCGGCAGTGGATGTGAATCACGGTTTTGCCGCCATTTATGCCACGCCGGATCGTGGTTTCCCCGATGACGGCATTCTGGCACAGGGCGCCCTGAACCAGCCCGGCTGGGTTTATGCCGATCTGAATTGCGCGCTGCTGAGCCAGGCCCGCAGCAATGCCCAGGTTTTTACCCGGCGCGACTGGGCCGGCCAGCATCTGCCAAGCCTGGATGTTGGCCTGGCGGATTTTGCCCCGCCGCCAAAAACATTGCGTGACGGCTGCTGAGCGCTATATTCCGATGCTGGATATAATCGGAATGGTAGCAAGGCGAGAATGACCCTTGATAGCGGCATGAATTGGGAAACCCGCTGGGGTCCCGAAGTGCAGATGCTGGCGGCAAAGATTGATCTCAACCAGCGCCTGCTACGCTTTGGCATCACCCCGGTAACGCGCGACAATCTGCGCCATGTGTTGCCTATCCTGAGCCAGCATCTGGTGGGCATCACCAGCCGCTTCTACGAATTCATGCGCCGTTTTCCCGAGGCCCAGCGGGTTTTTGACCGCCATGACACGGATCGGCTGCGCAAGCGGCAGCAGGATCATTGGTATGGCCTGCTGGCTTGCGAGTTTGATCAGGCCTATCTGCTTAATGCGCTTGGCGTTGGCCATGCCCATTACCATGCCAAGGTGCCGCCCTCGCTCTACATGGCCGGCTACAATTTTGTGGTTACCGACCTGCTGCGGCTGGTGGCGGTGGAATTCAAGGGCGGCGATATCGCCGCTGCCAGCGCCTCGATCAGCCGCGTGGTGATGCTGGACATGTCGCTGGCGCTGACCGCCTTCATGCTCGACAGCCTGATCAGCGCAGGCCCCGGCCAGGATTAAAAGAAAAAGCCCGCCTTTGCGGGCGGGCTTTTCCAATCAGACTGACAGAGCCGATTAGCGCGAGTAGAACTCGACCACCAGATTCGGTTCCATCTTCACCGGATACGGCACATCGGCCAGCAGCGGCACACGGGTAAAGGTGGCGCGCAGCTTGGTCTTGTCCATATCGATGTAATCCGGCACTTCGCGCTCGGCGCTGGCCAGGGCTTCCTGCACCACCACCATATCCTTGCCC
This sequence comes from Ferrovibrio sp., assembly GCF_017994015.1. Classification (GTDB taxonomy): domain Bacteria; phylum Pseudomonadota; class Alphaproteobacteria; order Ferrovibrionales; family Ferrovibrionaceae; genus Ferrovibrio. The sequence continues at coordinate 166,665 of NZ_JAGOLP010000001.1, forward strand.
TTGCCGCGTACTTCGATCACGTCGCCAACCTTCACCTGCATCGAGGCGATGTTGCAGCGGCGGCCGTTGACCAGCACATGGCCGTGGTTGATGAACTGGCGCGCCGCAAACACGGTCGGCACCAGCTTCATGCGGTACACCACGGCATCGAGGCGACGCTCCAGGATACCGATCAGGTTTTCCGAGGTGTCGCCACGACGGCGGATCGCCTCGAAATAGGCACGGCGGAACTGCTTCTCGGTGATGTTGCCGTAGTAGCCCTTGAGGCGCTGCTTGGCCATCAACTGAACGCCGTAATCGGTCGGCTTCTTCCGCTTCTGGCCATGCTGGCCCGGCGGATAAGCGCGCTTGTTGATCGGGCTTTTGGCACGACCCCACAGATTCTCGTTCAGACGACGGTTAATCTTATACTTGGACTCAAGACGTTTTGTCATAGTCGTTCCTAGTCGGCGCATGGACGGACGGCAGCCACGACGACCCGTTTCATGCAAGGAATGCCGATCGCCTCGCTTGAGGGGAGCGAGGAGGGCGGGCGCATCATAAGGATAACGCCCCCCACGTCAAGGCCGGATTGCGGCCGGCCAGACAGCATTCGGCCCTGGCAGCCGGCAATTTACCGCCACGCCAGAATTAGCGAAAGATAACACCGTCATTTCAACTTCTTAGCGAAACTTAACTAGCTTGGAAAAGTGTAGTTATGAAATATATATGCCCTGATCAAAGGAGCGGAACCCCATGAGCTTTTCTAACTGGCGCATTCTTTTCAAGATCATGGCCCTGGTCTTGCTGATGGCGGCTGGCACTGCCGTCACCGGCGTGATCGCCATGCGCAGCCTGTCAACCATGGCAGCCGAGGAAGCCGAGGTGGCGGAAGCCGGCAGCGTAGCCACCGACGCAGCACGTGCAGGACAGAATATGCTGCGCCTGAGCCGGGGCGAATTCCGCATCGCCGCGCAGCCGACACTGGAAAACCTGCAAGGCGTGGCGCAGCGCGTGCAGGAGCAGGAAACCCTGCTACGCGAGCGCCTGGCCCTGGTGAAAAAGAACCCTGATGCCGAGCAGAGCCGGCTGTTGCGCGAGATTGAGGCCAATTACCAAGCCTACAGTAAGGAACTTGCCGGCGCCCTGGCCAAGGCGCGTGAAGTGATCGGCAAAATGCCGCCCGCCGAAGCGCAGGACATCCTGGTGAAGGAAGCCCTGGCCAGCGTGGTGCATGCCGACCGTCTGGATGCCGCGATGCTGCAAATGATCGACTATTCCGACAAGAAGGCCGAGCGCATCGCCACCAGCAGCGCCGCTAGCAGCGTCGCGATCCAGCGCAACCTGATGATCATCGTGGCCGGCAGCATCCTGGGCAGCCTGCTGATCGGCTTCCTGATCGGGCAATATGGCATCGCCAAGCCGATCGGCAATGCGGTGGACAACCTGCGCGCCCTGGCCGCCGGCCGGGTGGATGTGACCATCTTCGGTGCCAGCCGCAAGGATGAAATCGGCGATGTGGCCGCCGCCATGCAGGTGTTCAAGGACAACATCATCGAGAAGCAGCGCGCCGATGCGGCGCTGAGCAGCGAACGCGCCGAAGCCGACCGCCAGCGCAGCCAGCGCGAAGCGCGCGAGGCCAAGGCCGCCGCCGAAATCGCCGATCTGTGCGAACGTATTGTGGATGGCGACCTGGATAGCCGGCTGGAAACCGCCGACAAAGAGGGCTTCCTGCTGCGCCTGAGCCAGCAGCTCAACCAGCTTTCCGGCACACTTGGCACCATGATGCGCGATCTGGATGGGGTGATGAGCGGCCTGGCGCGCGGCGATCTGGGCACCACCATCACCGGCGATTACAAGGGTGTGTTCGGCCGCCTGAAGGATGCTACCAACAGCACCAGCGACACATTGCGGCAATTGGCGCGCCGGCTGAACGAGACCGCCGCCCAGGTGCAATCGGCCTCGGCGGAAATCTCCACCGGCAGCCAGGATCTGGCCAGCCGCACCGAAAGCCAGGCCGCCAGCCTGGAGGAAACCGCCGCTTCGATGCAGGAAATCACCACCACGGTGAAGCAGAATGCCGATAATGCCCAGGCCGCCAATCAATTGGCCGGCGTGGCGCGCGACACCGCCGAGCAGGGTGGCCAGGTGGTGGCCAAGACGGTATCGGCGATGAGCGCCATTGAGCAGAGTGCGCAGAAGATCAGCGATATCGTCGGCCTGATTGACGAAATCGCCTTCCAGACCAACCTGCTGGCCTTGAACGCATCGGTGGAAGCGGCGCGCGCCGGTGAAGCCGGCAAGGGCTTTGCCGTGGTGGCGCAGGAAGTGCGCGCCCTGGCGCAGCGTTCGGCTAATGCGTCGAAGGATATCAAGGCGCTGATCTCGGAATCGAACGGCCAGGTGAAAAACGGCGTAACGCTGGCCAGCCAGGCCGGCAACCAGCTTGGCGATATTGTCGGCGCGATCAAGAAAGTGTCGGATATCGTGGCCGAGATTGCCGCAGCCTCGCGCGAGCAGGCCACCGGGCTGGATCAGGTCAACACCGCCGTGGGCAATATGGACGAGATGACTCAGCGCAATTCCGCCCTGGTGGAGGAAACCTCGGCCGCGGCGCAGGCCCTGGCCGGCCAGGCCCGCGACCTGGCCGATGCCGTGGCCTTCTTCAAGCTGAGCGATGCGGATCGTGGCCCGGCCCGACCGGCCATGACGGCGGCACGGCCAGCCAGCCCGGCCGCCAAACCGGTGCCCTCCGCCAAACCACCGGCATACAAACCTGTGGCAAACAAAGCCCCGGCCGCAAAGCCCGTGCCGGCAAAGCCCAAACCGCAGCCGGTTGCCGCCACCGCAGCCGCCGCCTCGTCAAATGCCGGCGACGCCGACTGGCAGGAATTCTGAGCCTGGACCCTGCCTGATACATGCGGCAGCATGGGGCCTTCGTAAAAAGGACACCCCATGCTGCTGCATCTCTGCACCTGGGCCGAGGTTGAAGCTCGGCTCAAGACCACCAAGGCGATCATCCTGCCGATTGGCTCCACCGAGCAGCATGGCCCCAATGGCCTGATCGGCACCGATGCGATCTGCGCCGAAGTGTTTGCCCGCGAAGTGGGCGAAGCCGCCGATGCCCTGGTGGCGCCCACCATCGCGGTGGGCATGGCGCAGCATCATCTTGGCTTTGCCGGCAGCATGACATTACGGCCTTCCACCCTAATCGCCGTGGTGCGCGATATGGTGCAGTCGCTGGCGCGGCATGGCTTCGAACGGTTTTTCTTTATCAACGGCCATGGCGGCAATGTGGCCACGGTGACCGCCGCCTTTTCGGAAATCTATGCCGAGGCTTCGCTCAGCCCGGGCGGCGGCAATGGCTACAGCCCGCGCTGCACGCTGCAAAACTGGTATGACATGCCGGCGGCGCGGCAATTGTCGCGCGAATTATACGGCCACCAGGAAGGCAGCCATGCCACGCCGAGCGAGGTTTCGGTGACCTTCCATGCCTATCCGGAAGCGATCAAGCAGGCGGTGCTGAGCCCCGAACTGGCGCCGAGCGGGCGCTTTACGGATTCGGCGGATTATCGCCGGCGGTTTCCCGATGGCCGCATCGGCTCCAATCCCGGCCTGGCCCGCGCCGAGCATGGCAAGCGCATCCTGGATGCCGTTGTGCCTGAATTGACCAGCGCCTATCGCCACTTCGCCGAGGGTTCGTAACGGCTGGTTACACAAAGTGTGATGATTGCCGCGATTTCGCCGCAATGCGGTCATCGCCTTGCCGTAACACTGCGCTAACTTCTGTCTCATAGAAGACGCGAGACAGAGTAGTGGCGGAGGGCTGGACGATGACCGATGATTTCTATCAGGGCGAAATGCGCGAACCGGGTTTGGGCGACATGCTGGCCGATCCGATCACCCGGGCGGTGATGCGGCGCGACGGCGTGGATGAGGCGGATTTGCGGGCGCTGATTGCGGCGCAGCGCGAAAGCCTGCTGGAACAGGGCCGGCTGCTGCTGCGCTGATCAGTGTGACGCAGCTATTCGCCTTCTCGCTTCAGCATGCGGCCCAGCATACGGCCGCCAAAGATATGCATGTGCAAATGCGGCACTTCCTGATTGGCGTTGACGCCGCAATTGGATAGCAACCGGTAGCCACCGGCATCGGCGCCGACGACGCGCGCCGTATCGCCAATGGCCTTGAGATAATCGGCCTGTTCCTCGGCCGAAGCCTTGGCCGAAAAATCATCAAAATCGACATACGGCCCCTTCGGGATCACCAGCACATGAATCGGCGCCAGCGGATTGATGTCGTGAAAAGCCAGCGAATGGGCGCTTTCATGCACCTTCTTGCACGGAATTTCCCCACGCAGGATACGGGCAAAGATGTTGTTCGGATCGTAAGCGGGCATGGTTTCCTCGTTGCCGTTTCTGGTCAGTTTGGGGCGCGGGATTTTTTCTCGTCCACGCCGGAGCGGCCCTCGCGGCGCTGCAATTCGGCCCAGACCTCATCCGGCGTAACACCGCAATCGGCCCACAGCACCAGCAGATGGAACAACAGGTCGGCGCTTTCGCCCACCACTTCATTGCGATCATTCAGCGCGGCGGCGGCCAGGGCGGTTTCCACCGCTTCCTCGCCCACCTTCTGGGCGATCTTGGCCCGGCCACGGGCAAACAGCTTGGCGGTATGCGAGGTGGCCGGGTCGCCGCCCTTGCGGCTTAGGATCAGGCCGTAAAGCCGCTCCAGCACCGCCACCGCTTTTTCCTGCTCGCTCATACTGTATTCCTTCCTTCACGCCAGCCGCATCGGCAGGCCGGCAGCCGCCATATGCGCCTTGGCCTCGGCAATGCTGTAGCGGCCAAAATGGAAGATGGAAGCGGCCAGCACGGCAGAGGCATGGCCCTGGCGCACACCATCCACCAGGTGATCCAGATTGCCCACCCCGCCCGAGGCGACCACCGGCACCCGCACGGCATCCGAGACGGCGCGGGTCAGCGCCAGGTCAAAGCCTTTTTCGGTGCCATCGCGGTCCATTGAAGTGAGCAGGATTTCACCGGCACCGTATTCCGCCATGCGCTGCGCCCAGGCCACCGCATCCAGGCCGGTGGCATTGCGCCCGCCATGGGTGAAGACCTCCCACTGATCCGGCCCGGTGGCGCGCGCATCAATTGCCACCACCACACATTGGCTGCCGAATTTCTCTGCCGCCTCGCGCACAAATTCCGGCCGGTTCACCGCCGCCGTGTTGATCGAAGCCTTGTCGGCGCCGGCCAGCAGCAGCTTGCGCACATCCTCCACCGTGCGCACGCCGCCACCCACGGTGAGCGGCATGAAGCAGCGCGCCGCCGTGCGCGCCACCACATCAAACAGCGTGTCGCGGGCATCGGAGGAAGCGGTGATATCCAGGAAGGTCAGTTCATCGGCGCCGGCGGCATCGTAATGCGCCGCCTGCTCCACCGGGTCGCCGGCATCACGCAGATTGACAAAATTGACGCCCTTGACGACGCGGCCATCCTTCACGTCGAGGCAGGGAATGACGCGGACCTTGAGGCTCATGCCGCCTCCCGCAAAGCTGCGGCCGGATCAATGCGGCCGGCATAAAGCGCGCGGCCCAGGATGGCGCCGTCAATCGGCGCGCCGCTCTGCTTCAGCCGGGTGATATCCTCCACCCCGGCCACACCGCCCGAGGCAATCACCGGGATCGGCACGGCGCGGGCCAGAGCCGCTGTGGCCTCCACATTCACGCCCTTGAGCAGTCCGTCACGGTCGATATCAGTGTAGACAATGGCGGCCACGCCGGCATCAACAAACCGCCCGGCCAGATCGGCAGCGGCCAGCTCACTCGCCTCGGCCCAGCCTTCCACCGCCACCCGGCCGCCACGCGCATCAATGCCCACCACCACCTGGCCGGGCCAGCGCCGCGCGGCGCGTTTCACCAAATCCGGATCGCGCACCGCGATGGTGCCCAGGATCACCCGGGTGATGCCGGCCTCAAGCCAGGCTTCGATGGTGGCTTCATCGCGGATGCCGCCGCCAAGCTGGATCGGCAGCGTGATGGCCTGGCGGATTGCGCGCACGGCGGCAGCATTCATCGGCTTGCCGGCAAAGGCTCCATCCAGATCCACCAGATGCAGCCAGGTGAAGCCGGCTTCGGCCCAGGCGCGGGCCTGCGCCGCCGGATCGGTGTTGAACACCGTGGCGCGCGCCATGTCGCCCTGCTCCAGCCGCACGCAGGCGCCGTTTTTCAGATCAATCGCGGGATACAGATTCATGACACCAGCCGCTTAGTATAAAACACACCCGGCACATAGGCGCCGTTCACCAGCGCATAATGCGGCTTTTCGCCCCAGCGCTGATAGCCGCAATCCTCGGCCAGTTGCAATGCCGCAAGCTGGGTGGCGCGCATGTCCACATCCACCTGGGCATAACCCTGCGCCTGCGCCGCCTGTTCCACCGCCGCCAGCAGGCCACGCGCTAGGCCATGGCCACGCGCCCAGGGTGCGATGAAAAACGTGGTCAATTGCACGGCATGGCTTTGCGCCTCGTTATTCGGCGCCGGACGCAGCAACTGCGTCGAGCCGACAATGGCGCCATCCAGCCGGGCAACAAACAGGTCGCGCTGCGGCATCAAGAGCACGCCGCGCCAGTATTTCTCCAGCACATGGCGCGAGGGCGGGGTGAGCCAGCCGAAGCCATTGCCATCCAGCACCGCCTTTTCGGCCGCGATGCAGAGTTCGTCCAGCTCATCGTCGGTCAGCTGCGTGATACGCTCAACGCGGGCCAGTGGCGCCATATTCATGGCCGCCACCGCAGGAAATTGGCCAGCAGGCGCAGGCCGGTGGCCTGGCTCTTTTCCGGATGGAACTGCGTGCCCACCATATTGTCGCGACCCAGCATGGCGGCAAACCGCCCGCCATAATCCGTTTCGGCCAGCACATCGCCGGGCTGGTCGGGCCGGAAATGATAGGAATGGACAAAATAGGCATGCTCGCCGGCCGTGATGCCCTCAAGCACCGGATGCGGGCGCAGCGGCTCAAGCTGGTTCCAGCCCATATGCGGGATTTTCAGTGCCGGGTCGGCGGGCGTGAGTTGCTCCACTGCGCCGCCAATCCAGCTCAAGCCCTGATGCTCGCCATGCTCGCGACCAACCGACGCCATCAATTGCATGCCGACGCAGATGCCCAGGAACGGCCGGCCACGCTCCAGCACCTGCCCGCGCAGGGCGTCGATCATGCCATCCAGCGCCGCCAGGCCGCGATAACAATCGGCAAAGGCTCCCACGCCGGGCAGCACAATGGCATCCGCCGCCTGCACTTCGGCCACGCTGTTGGTGACCGCCAGATTCAGCGCCAGGGCATTATCGGCGGCGGCGCGTTCGAGGGCTTTTGCCGCCGAGCGCAGATTGCCGGAACCATAATCGATCAGAGCAACACGCATCTCACACCAGCCTGGGCAGAGGATCGAAGGAAGCGCCCGGCAGCGGCGGCCCAGGCAATGATGCCCCGGGCGGCGTGGCCGTCATCGCCGCCTGGGGCATCACGGTCCGGGCCGGCTGTACCGGGTTTTCGCGGCGATACCGCAATTCGGCTTCCAGCGCATCGCGGCCGGCCACCACCGCCACCAGGCGCCAGCCCTGGCGCCGCAGGGTCCAGCGCCGCAGATCTGCCGCCGAAGCGCCGAACAGGAAAGCCAACGCGGCGCCGATGGCCAGATCGGCCGGATCGGCGATCTCGATCCATTCCAGCACCAGCCCCAGCGGCAGCATCAGCAGCAGATAACCGCCAAGGCCAAGCCATTGCCGGTGCCACAGCAGCCAGAGCGGCGTGAGCAAGGCGGCGGCCCAGCTGAAGCCGGAACCAACCAGCCGGATATCATCGCCCCCCGCTATGGCGGCGGGGCGTTCATGCACGGTGAAAAAACGCATGACGCCCCTTACAGGCTGCCTTTGGTGGACGGGATGGCGTGCGGGCTGCGCGGATCGGCGGCAATCGCCTGGCGCAGCGCGCGGGCCAGCGCCTTGTAGCAGCTCTCGACGATATGATGGTTATTCTCGCCGTAGAGATTTTCCACATGCAGCGTCAGGCCGGCATTCTGGGCAAAAGCCTGGAACCATTCCTTGAACAGCTCGGTGTCAAAATCACCCAGCTTGTCGCGGCTGAAATGCACCTTCCAGATCAGATAGGGCCGGTTCGAGGCATCCAGTGCCACCCGGGTCAGCGTCTCGTCCATCGGGATCAGCGCTTCGCCATAACGCTGGATGCCGGCGCGGTCGCCCAGCGCCTTGGCCACGCATTGCCCGATGGCGATGCCGGTATCCTCGGTGATGTGGTGGAAATCGATATGCGTATCGCCCTTGGCCTGCACATGCAGGTCGATCAGGCTATGGCGGGATAGCTGCTCAAGCATGTGATCGAGAAAGCCGACCCCGGTCGACACGGCATATTGGCCGGTGCCGTCCAGATCGAGGCTGACTGCGATCTCGGTTTCCTTGGTCTTGCGTGCCACGCTGGCCTTGCGCTCGGCCATGCTGCTCTCCTTAACCCGGCGACCCTTTCGCCGCGCGCGGTATAGCAGGAAGCGGCGCCCGAGGCTAGCACAGATCGTCATGCCCGGGCTTGACCCGGGCATCTCCCATGCAACTCATAAAACATTGAATTATCATATGTTTTCTTGTTTGTCAGCTAACTGATCTTGAACCCGGCCACCTGGGCGGCCAGGTCACGCGCCTGCACGGCCAGATTCTGCGCCGAGGCGCTGGTCTGTTCCACCAAGGCGCCATTACGCTGGGTCATCTCGTCCATATTCACCATGGCGGTGCTGACTTCATCCAGGCCGCGCGCCTGTTCGGCCGAGGCGGCGGCGATTTCGGCAACAATATCCGAGACCTTTTTGATCGCCACAACAATCTCCGACAGCGTGGCGCCGGCCTCGCCCACCAGCTTGGCGCCGCCGCGCACCTCGCTGTTGGATGCGGCGATAAGCTGCTTGATATCCTTGGACGCATTGGCCGAACGCTGCGCCAGGGCGCGCACTTCCTGCGCCACCACGGCGAAGCCTTTGCCCGCCTCGCCGGCACGCGCCGCTTCCACCGAAGCGTTCAAGGCCAGCAGGTTGGTCTGGAAGGCAATCTCGTCGATCAGCGCCACGATATCGCTGATCTTGCCGGCACTTTCCTCAATGCGGCCCATTGCCGCCACGGCACGCTGGGTGACCCCGCCGCCGGCTTCGGCAATATCGCGCGCCGACTGGCTGAGCTGATTGGCGGCCTGGGCGTTATCAGCATTCTGCTTCACCGTGGCGGTGACCTGATGCATCGCGGCGGCGGTTTCCTCCAGGCTGGCGGCCTGCGCCTCGGTGCGGCTGGCCAAATCCTGGCTGCCGGCGGAGATTTCCGCCGAGGCATCGCGCACGCCATCGGCACCACGCGCCACTGCCGCCAGCGCCACGCCCAGCCGTTCGGCGCTGCGATTCGCATTACCCTGCAATTCGGCGAAAACACCGCCGAAGTCGCCGTGCACCCGGCGGCTGAGATCACCTTCCGCCATGCCTTCCAGCATGGCACCAACCGCTTGCAGCGCCGTGTGCACCGCGCCGAGCAGCCGGTTCACGCCCTCGCCCAAAGCCTGCATGGTGCCACTGAGCGCCGCAGTGTCGATGCGCCGCGTCAGATCGCCATTGGCCGCCGCCGCCACCACCTGGCCGACAGCGCGGTCCAGTTCGGCTTCCTGCGCCTGGCGTTCGCTTTCATGCGCCAAACGCTCCTGCTCCACCCGCTGGCGCAAGCTGTGATTTTCCTGCGCCGCCTGTTTGAACACCTGCACTGCGCCAGCCATGCGGCCAATCTCGTCGGCGCGGTCGCGGTCCTGAATCTCGGTATCCAGATCGCCGCCGGCCAGCCGGGTCATGGCATTGGTGAGCAGGGCCAGCGGCGCACTGATCGAGCCGCCGATGCGCAACGCCGCCACCAGCCCGACCAGCAAGGCTGCCAGCGCCAGCGCCAAAACCACCACCAGCACATGCTGGAAGGTCGCCAGCGCCGTATCGCGCTCCTGCGCCAGTTCGGCGGCCTGGGATTCGGCCAAAGCGGCCAGCTTCGCCGCCGCCTGATCGGCAGCTTCGTTGATCGTGACGCGCAGCGGGCGCTGCACTTCATTCAGCAGGCGTGCGGCTTCCTGCACACCCTTCTCGTAGCTTTCCGCCGCGCGCATCGCATCACGCGCCATCTCGACGCGGGCATCACTGAACTGGGTGCCGAGGCCATCCACCTGGGCGGTGAATTCCAACGCCTTGGCGCGCGCTTCCGAGGCCGAGGCGGCGTCGCCGGTGGCCAGAAAGCGCATGGCGGCAAGCTGCACTTCCGCCAGCTTGGACAGGATGATGCCGGTTTCGGCGGCCGGCAAAAAATCGCCAAGCCGGATCGAGGCTTGCAGCAACCGCTCGACTTCCAGACGGGATTTCGGGCCATAGACTTCCAGGCCGGAATTGACCACCTCATCACGCTGCGCCTTGGACTGGATCAGTTTGCCCAACGCATCAAAAACCCGGTTCAGATCGCCCGCCAGCGCCTCCAGCGCGGCGCGATCATCGGCCGAGCTTTCCGCTTTGCCGGCTGCCGCCACGGCCTCGCGCAGGAAACTTTCCTGCCGGCGCAAAACCAGCAAGGCCGGTCGCTCATTGGCATCCATGAAAGCCGGCACAGCGCGGCGCAATTCCAGGAATGCCTGATTGATCGCCTGCAAACGGCCTAATTCTTCAGCATACGACTGATATATCGTGAAGCTGCTGCGCCCGGTCAGCGCGCCGTAAAGACCACCACCGGCCACCCCGGTGAGCAGCAACAGCACCAGTGCAAAACCGGCGAGAATGCGGGCGCGGAGCGACAACCGCGTCATAAACCGAACCTGAGCCATGGTAATCAAATCCACCCTTCTGAACATAACCAGACCGGGAGCCGCAAACGCGACTCGATGCCGGCAGCAATACCACGCAAAGAACATGCCGCTGTGACAGCATCATTGCCATAAGTTGCAAATACTGCCGGATCAGTGCTGAATGCTGTAGTGTTGCGCAGAAGCTGCGACGCATCGCCACAGCACGAGCTTTTGCCGCGCCGCAAAGCCCGCATGGCGAGCGTATAATTGAAAAATTAGGTCCATGGCGATTGTAGATAGGCTAATCTGCGCCCATCTAAAGCGTAATCGCAGCAGCGCGTGGCCCCGGCCGGCCTGTTGCAACATTGTTTCTGTAGCTTGCGCCAGCACCCCTGCACTGGCCCCGCCGGATCGACAATGTTACGCTTATATCAACCAGTATCGCATCGGGCAGCCTGGTTACGCCCGATTGCGGTTCATGGAATGGAGATTACACCATGATGCGTACACCCAACCCCTATGATGCCCATGTCGGCGCCCGGCTGCGGGCCTGCCGCACCTTGGCCGGCTTCAGCCAGGAGCGTTTGGGCCAGGCTGTCAGCCTCAGCTTTCAGCAGATCCAGAAATACGAAAAGGGCTTGAACCGCATCGGCGCCAGCCGGTTGCAGCAATTCGCCCAGATCCTGAACGTGCCACCCTCATACTTCTTCGAGGACATGCCGGGCATCGATCAGCAGCCGCAGGCGCGGCCGGAACATGCCGTCGTGTCGGAAATCGAGCAGGATCGCAGCCCGGTTTCGCGCCGCCAGGCGCTGGAACTGGTGCGCAATTTTGGCCGCATAACCGATTCCACCGTGCGCGACCGCATCTTTCAGCTGATCAAGGCCGCCGCGCATTCCTATGGCGGTGAAGAAGGTGAAGCTGCCGCGCCTGCCGTGGCTGCCGCACCCGCCGCCAGCGAAGGCTAAACCAGCTCGACCCAGACCAGGCCGCCCGGGAACCACGCGGGCGGCCGGTTTTTTTGTCGCATCGCTCAACAGCACTTGACCTTGCCATATGGGAAGGGCCTAGGCTGCGGTGTGATGATGAACATCCGGCGCCAAGTCACTGCATGGTTTGCTGCCCTGGCATTGTTGTTTGCCAGCGCGGCCATGCCCTTGCTGCATGATGCCCGGGCCATGCCCGGCACGGATCACCAACAGCATGGTGCCGCAAACCATCAGCATGATGCTGCCGTTATGGATCATGATCCAGGCCAGCCAGCCCCGGCTGCTGGTTGTGCCGATGGCAATGGCCTGTGCCTGAATTGCGCGTTGTGCAATCTGCAAAGCCTGGCGCTGCCTTCGCCATTGCCGGCATTGCCGCCCGCGGCGCTCCAGCCCGGCCGGACTGGTATTGAGCCGGCGAGCCATATCGCCGCCCTGCCCACTGAACCCCCGCAAATCTAGGTCACGGACTAGCCGCGCATCGCCGCTCTACCTGTGGTTGATGCAGCCCTGACTGATACGATATTGCGAGGATAATATGCGTTCACTTTTGCTCTGGCCCTTGCTGGCCGGCTGGCTGCCGGTTGCCGCTCTGGCGGCGGAACCGGCGCCGATCCAGCCCAATCCCGCCGATCCGGCCGCGGCGGCGGCGCCACTGACTTATCGTTCGGCTTTCTCTACCGAGCTGCGCCCGCAGCAGCCGCCCCGCGGCGATTGGCGCCAGGCCAATGACCGGGTGCGCGCAGTGGGTGGTTTTGCCGGTGCGCTGAAGGATGAGGCGCCTGCAACGCCGCCGCAGCACCAGCATGGCGAAAAGCAGCCGGACGGGCACAGGCACACCATGCCGGAACACAAAATGCCGAGCCATAAAATGCCGGATCACAAAATGTCTGAAAAATGTATGCCGGAACGCTGCATGCAAATGCGCGGGATGCACAAGCAGGGCCAGCCACAGGACGGCCAAAAGCATGACGGGCATCACCAGCATGGTGGAGACAAACCATGAGCCCGCGCCTCAGTCTGTTTGCCCTGGCGCTGCTGCTGGGGGGCTGCGCAGCACCGCTGGCGCAGCAAGGCTTCACGGATATCACCGACCGCACCGCCAGCAGCATCGGCAGCCGGCCGGCCTGGCTGCTGAGCAGCGCGGATGAAGCCGCCGCGCGGCAGCGCCTGGACCAGTTGCTGGCCGCGCCACTTGATATTGATAGCGCGGTGCAGATTGCGCTGCTCAACAACCGCCATCTGCAACAGTCCTATGCCGAACTGGGTATCGGTGCCGCGGATCTGGCGGCGGCCAGGCGGCCGGAAAATCCAGGCATCGGTTTTGGCCGCTTCCGGCGCGGCCAGGAAATCGAGATAGAGCGCAGCCTGGGCTTCAACCTGCTCGGCCTGCTGGCCCTGCCGGTCACCGCCGGCATCGAGGAGCGCCGCTTTGAGCAGACCAAGCTGCGCCTGGCAGCGGAATCGCTGGCACTGGCTGCCCGGGTGAAACTGGCCTGGTATGATGCCGTGGCGGCGGCGCAACTGGCGCAGCATGCAGAACAGGTGACGGAAGCCGCCGCCACCCAGGCGGAATTGGCCCGCCGCATGCGTGCCGCCGGCAATTGGAGCCTGCTGGATTACAGCCGCGAACAGCTATTCCATGGCGAAGCGGCAGCCAGGCTGGCGAAAACCCGGCTGGCCGCCGACCGCGCCCGCGAAAAGCTCGGCCGGCTGCTGGGCCTGTGGGGCGCCGACATGGCCTATCGCCTGCCGGAACGCCTGCCGGCCCTGCCGGCTGCACCGCGCCAGATCGACAATATCGAAGCTGCCACCATTGCAGGCCGGCTGGATATTCAGATGGCGCAGGCCGATCTGGCTGCGCTGGGCCGGGCGCATGGCCTGACCCAGGCGACCCGTTTCATCAACCTGCTGGAGACTGGCCTGGTGCGCAACAGCGAAAGCGGCCGCAAGGACCAGACCGGTTATGAACTGCGCCTGGAAGTGCCGCTATTCGATTTCGGCGATGCCCGCGCCACCCGGGCGGAACATCTGTATCGGCAGGGCCTGCAACATCTGGCGGCGCTGGCGGTGGATGCGCGTTCGGCGGCGCGCGAAAGTTATCTCGGCTATCGCACCAGCTTTGACCTGGCACGCCACCACCAGCAGAACCTGCTGCCATTGCGGCAGAAAATCTCGGAGGAAATGCTGCTGCGCTACAACGGCATGCTGGTCAGTGTGTTTGACCTGCTGGCCGATGCCCGCGAGCAGATCCTGGCCACCGAAGCCGCGCTTGAAGCCCAGCGCGATTTCTGGCGCGCCGATACCGAACTCAGCTTCGTCACCCTGATCGCCCCGCAGGATTGAGAAACATCATGCTCACAAGACGCACACTTTTTGCCGCCGCCTCAGGCATAGCCGCCGCTGCCGTCAGCCGCTCGGCCCTGGCCAACCTGCCTGAACCGGCCTATGCCGCAACCGGCGCCAGCACCGCGCCGCCGGCCCTGCCCGGCAGTGGTCGGCCGTTTAACCCGGTGGTGACGCTGAACGGCTGGTCGGCGCCCTGGCGCATGAAGGATGGCTGGAAGGAATTCCATCTGGTGGCCGAGCCGGTGGTGCGCGAAATCGCCCCCGGCATGAAGGCCAATCTGTGGGGCTATAACGGCCAGTCGCCCGGCCCCACCATCGAAGCGGTGGAGGGCGACCGGGTGCGTTTGTTTGTCACCAACAAACTGCCGGAGCACACTACGATCCACTGGCATGGTCAGATCCTGCCCAGCGGCATGGATGGCGTGGGCGGCCTGAGCCAGCCGCATATCAAGCCGGGCGAAACCTATGTCTATGAGTTTCAGCTGCGCAAATCCGGCACCTTCATGTATCACCCGCATGCCGACGAGATGGTGCAGATGGCGATGGGCATGATGGGCATGTTCATCGTGCATCCGCGCGACCCGAACCAGTATCGTGTCGACCGCGACTTCGTGTTCCTGATGAACGCCTACGAAATCGCGCCCGGCGCCGCCACGCCGAAAGTGGTGGAGATGACCAACTTCAATCTATGGACCTGGAACAGCCGGGTGTTTCCCGGCATCGATCCGCTGCCGGTGCGGCTGGGCGACCGGGTGCGTATCCGCTTCGGCAACCTGACCATGACCAACCATCCGATCCATCTGCATGGCTATGATTTTGCCGTTACCGGCACCGATGGCGGCTGGGTGCCGCCGCAGGCACGCTGGCCGGAAGTGACCATCGATTGCCCGGTGGGGGCGATGCGCGCCTTTGAATTCGACGCCGTGCATCCAGGTGATTGGGCGTTTCACTGCCATAAGTCGCATCACACCATGAATGCCATGGGCCATGACGTGCCGACCATGATCGGCGTAGATCACCATGGCCTGGCGCGCCGCATTGTGTCGCTGATCCCGGATTACATGGTGATGGGGGAACGCGGCATGGCCGATATGGGCGAGATGGAAATGGAATTGCCGGAAAACACCCTGCCGATGATGACCGGCAGCGGCCCGTTCGGCCCGCTGGAAATGGGCGGCATGTTCACTGTGGTGAAGGTGCGCGAGGGGCTGGGGCGCAACGATTACCGCGATCCGGGCTGGTATCGCAATCCGCCCGGCAGCGTGGCCTATAAATGGCCCAAGACCTGATCCCGCTTGCACAGCATTCGATTGAAGGAAAACATCATGCTGAAACCATTCCTGCTCATTCTGCCTTTGCTGCTGGCTTCTGGCGCGGTCCTGGCTGCGCCGGACCACAAACATGGCGGCCATGGCAAGGGCCATCACGATCACGGCCCGGCAACATCCGGCTATGACGGCCATGCCGCAGCCTTAGGCGAACCGGGTGACCCCAAGGCAGCGACCCGTGTGGTGCAGGTCATCATGAAAGACACCATGCGTTTCGAGCCTGCCACGGTGACAGTGAAAAAAGGCGAGACGATCCGCTTTGTGGTGAAGAATGCCGGCCAGCTCAAACATGAGATGACCCTGGGCACCATGGCGGAATTGCTGGAACATGCCGAGGTGATGCAGCGTTTTCCCGATATGGAACATGACGATCCCAATGCCGTTACCGTGGCGCCGGGCGAAAGCCGGGAAATCCTGTGGAAATTCACCAAGGCCGGCAGTTTTGATTATGGCTGCCTGATCCCGGGCCATCTGCAAGGCGGCATGAAGGGCCGCATCATTGTACGATGAAGCGGCGCATGCAGACGTTGTTTGCCGGCACTATCGCCCTGCTGCTGATCGGCAGCGGGCCGGTCCAGGCGCAAACAATCGGCAGCGCCGAGGGTGAAATCCGCCGCATCGACAAGGAAGCCGGCAAGATCACCATCCGGCATGGCCCGATTGCCGAGCTGGACATGCCGGCGATGAGCATGGTGTTCCGGCCGGTTGATCCGGCTTTGCTGGACCAACTGAAAACCGGCGACAAGGTGCGTTTTACCACCCGGCATGAAAACGGCACCTATTTTCTGCTGGACGCCACGCCGCAGAAATAGGTGCAGCCAGATGGCGTGATGCACGGCATAGTATTCGCCCGCATCACGCCGAAAGCCGCCCGCCCTTGCCGCCCACGTCCCTCAGCCAAGCCGAAATTGACCAATTGGCCGCCGGCCGCCGGGCCTTGCTGCAGGCAGCATGGCATAGCGGCTTGCGCCTGGAACTGCGCCAGGATTTTGCCGAATTGGCGGCGCTCAACCAGCAGCATCGCGCAAGCTGGCATGCCCTGGCGCCAAGCTTTGATCCACGCCAGGGCGGCATCGGGCCGCATAACGGCTTCTGGCTGCGCGGCTGCGCGGCCGATGGCCAGGTGGTGGCGACCCAGGCGGCACGCTTCTATGATTTTGGCAGCACAAGCCTGGGCCAGCATTTGTCTGAGCTGCGGCTGTTTTATGCTGCGCCTGCGCAGCAGGCGGCGCCGGGAGAAAGCTGCCAGGCGCCGGCGGAAGCCGGGCTGCTGCATGGCCGCGCCACGTTTTCAGGCGCCACCTGGGTGGCGCCGGCCTGGCGCGGGCGCGGCCTGGCCGGCATTCTGCCGCGGCTATCGCGCCTGCTGGCGCTGGCGCGCTGGCAGAGTGACCTGACTTTCAGCTTTGTGGCCGATGCTTTGCTGGCGCGCGGCCTGGCGGCAACCTATGGCTATCGCAACATCGCGCCCGGCATGCGCTGGCTGGCTGGCGATGGCACGGTGTTGTTTGCCGGCGCGCTGGTCTGGCTGCCGCGTCACGCCTTGCTCGATGACCTGGCCGAATTCTGCGCCCGGCTGAACTCAGCCACGCCGCTCGGCCAGCACGGCGCCCAAAGCCATATCGGTGACGATGCGGATCAGGTCGCGGCGCATCTGGTCGGTGACCTGGGGCACCTGGAAGCCATAGAGCAGGGTGTGGCGCGCATGGAACATGTGGTCGATGGCACCGAATAGCGTGAAATAGAACAGCATCGGATCAACGGCGCGGAATTCGCCGCAGCGCTGGCCTTCCGCCAGCAGCTTGCGGTGAAACTCCACCACCGGGGTGACAAAAAAATCCGAGACCTGCTGCGCCACCTCGGCACTGCTCTGATACAGCAGATCGTGGATCAGGCGGTTGAGATAGGGCGAGCGGTAATAGGCATTGACGATGCCGGCGATATGCAGCTTGAGCTTCTCGGTCGGCGTGGCGTTCTGCCGCAGCAGGGTGTTGAGCTGGCGCACAGCGGCCAGGGCATCGCGTTTGAGCAGGGCGGTGAGCAGGCCGGTCTTGCTGCCGAAATGATATTTGACCAGCGCGCCGTTCAGCCCCGACCGCGCCGCCACATCCTTCAGCGTCAATTCGGTGCTGCCTCGCTCGATCATCACGCTGCTGGCTGCTTGCAGCAGACGCGCCGGGGCATTGCCGCGCGTCTGGCGTTCGGTTTCAGAGGGCGCGCGGTCCCGATCTTCAACAAGCATGGTCTTCAACAAGCATGGTCTGTAACAGGCATCATTCCGATTCCATTCCGGCAGGGCATTATCTACCGAAACCCAAGGAATTGAATCCACTATTAATTATTTAATTGACTAATTAAATCCCTTTCGCCTTAATTTGCCCCGCCCAGAGAAGGCAGTGCCATCAAGGCCCATGGAGGAAATGCAGATGAAGAAGACAAACCCGGCTGCCCAGAAGGCAACCCTGGCGAAAATCACCCTGGCCGGCGGACTGCTCGCCGCCCCGCTGGTCGCCCTGGGCCTGGCCCAGCCGCAGGCCGCGTTGGCGCAGGTTTCCGACAATGTGGTCCGCATCGCGGTGATGAATGACCAATCCTCAGCCTATTCCGACACATCCGGGCGCGGCTCGGCGGTGGCGGCGGAACTGGCAATTCAGGATGCCGGCGGCAAGGTGAATGGCCTGCCGGTGGAATTGCTGGTGGTGGACCACCAGAACAAGGCCGATATCGGCGCCACCCAGGCCAAGAAACTGATCGATGTGGATCGCGTCGATGCGCTGTTCGACATGGCGAATTCCTCCGTGTCGCTGGCGGTGCAGGAAATCACCCGCCAGGCCGGCAAGGTGGTGGTGCATGTCGGCAGTGCCCATGTTGATCTCTACGGCAAGGCCTGCTCGCCCACCGGCGCGCTGTGGCTGTATGACAGCCATGCGCTGGCCAAGGGCCTGGCCCATGCCATTTACGGGGCGCAGAGCAAAAACTGGTTTATGATCGTGGCCGATTACGCCTTTGGCCATGCCATGCAGCAGGATATGACCAAAACCCTGGAAGCCCTGGGCGGCAAGGTCAGCGGCGCGGTGCGCCATCCGCTCGGCCAGGCCGACTTCTCCTCCTTCCTGCTGCAATCGGCCGGTTCCAACACCAATGTGCTGGCGTTGCTGAATGCCGGCGCCGACACCACCAATGCCTTGAAACAGGCGGGCGAATTCGGCGTTACCGGCAAGGGCATGGTGGTGGCGACACCGATCTTCACCATCGTGAATGCCAAGGCGATCGGGCCGCAGCTGGCCCAGGGGACACAATTCCTGGCCGGCTATTACTGGGATGCGGATGACGCAAGCCGCGCCTTTGCCAAGCGCTTTGCCGAGAAGATGAAGCGGCCGCCCACCCATACCCAGGCCGGCGTGTATAGCGCGGTGAATCATTACCTGAAGGCCATTGCCGCCGCCAAAACCGATGACGGCCCGCAGGTGATGCGCAAGATGAAGGAACTGCCGGTCAACGATTTCATGACCAAAAATGCAAGCTTGCGCGAGGATGGCCGCCTGATGCGCGACATGCTGCTGTTGCAGGTGAAGAAGCCGGCCGATGTGAAAGGCGAGTGGGATCTGGCTGAAGTGCGCGGCGTGGCCAAGGCCGGCGACACCATCCGTCCGCTGGCCGAAGGCGGCTGCGCGCTGGTCAAATCCTGATCCTCTTCCTGCCCCCCAGGCCGGGCCGGGTGATGCATGCATTGCCCGGCCCCTCGGCTCATTGCCGGAGGCTTCATGCTGCATCCTTCGTTTCATGCCGCCCAGACGCCGGACAAGCCGGCCTATGTGATGGCAAAAACCGGCGAAAGCCTGAGTTACGCGGCGCTTGAACAGCGTGCCAACCAGGGCGCACAGCTTTTTCGCAGCCTGGGCCTGAAGCCGCAGGACCATATCGCGCTGCTGATTGAGAACAGCTTCGCCTTCCTGGAAATCTGCTGGGCAGCACAGCGCAGCGGCCTGTATTTCACCGCCATCAGCACCCACCTCACCGCCAGCGAGGCGGCCTATATCGTGCGCGATTGCGGCGCCCGGGTGTTCATCACCTCGGCCGCCCTGGCCGATACCGCCGCCGCCATGGCGCCGCTGCTTGGCAACGGGGTCAGCTGCTTCATGGTGCATGGCACTGGACCTGGCTTTGCTGCCTGGGAAGCGGCCGCCGCCCAACAGCCGGCCAGCCCGATTGCCGATCAGGTGGTGGGCCTCGACATGCTCTATTCCTCCGGCACCACCGGGCAGCCCAAGGGCGTCAAGCCGGCCTTCACCGGCCAGGCAATCGGCTGGGTCAACCCGTTCATGTATCACCTGATCCACACGCTGTGCGGCATGCAAGCCGACAGCATCTATCTCTCGCCGGCGCCGCTATATCATGCCGCGCCGCTGCGCTTCAGCATGATGGCCGCTGCCCTGGGCGCCACCGCCATCATCATGGAGAAATTCGAGCCGGAATTTTTCCTGCGCCTGGTGCAGCAGTATCGCGTCACGCATACACAACTGGTGCCGACCATGTTTGTGCGCCTGCTGAAACTGCCCGAGGCCGACAGGCGGCGCCATGATGTTGCCAGCCTGCGCGCCGCGATCCACGCCGCCGCGCCCTGCCCGGTTGAGATCAAGCAGCAGATGATCGACTGGTGGGGCCCGATCCTGACCGAATATTATGCCGGCACCGAAGCCAATGGCGTAACCCTGGCAGATTCAGCGGAATGGCTGGCGCATCGCGGCACCGTGGGCAAGGCGGCGGTGGGCGAAGTGAAGATTCTGGACGAGGCCGGCGCCGAATTGCCGCCCGGCCGGATCGGCGCCGTCTATTTCGCCGGCGGGCCGGCCTTTTCCTATCACAACGATGCCGAAAAGACGCGCAGCGCCTATAACGACAAGGGCTGGTCGACGCTGGGCGATGTTGGCTATCTCGATGCCGATGGCTATCTCTATCTCACCGACCGGCAGTCTTACATGATCATTTCCGGCGGCGTGAATATCTATCCGCAGGAAACCGAGAATGTGCTGATCAACCACCCGGCCGTGGCCGATGTGGCGGTGTTTGGCATACCCGATGCCGAGATGGGGGAGCAGGTCAAGGCGGTGGTGCAGTTGCAGGACCCGGCCCAGGCCAATGCTGACACGGCGCGGCTGTTGCTGGCCTATTGCCGCCAGCAGCTTTCGGCGGTGAAATGCCCGCGCAGCATTGATTTTGCCGTGACCTTGCCGCGCACGCCAACCGGCAAGCTGGTCAAGCGGCTGCTGGTTGAGCAATACCGCCAGGCAGCGCCGCCCAACTAAAGCGGTATTGCCATATCCGGTTTCATCAAAGAACTGCCGGTGATGATCACACTTCCCGCAGGGTCGCGCCAGGGCAGGATCAGGCGCTGATAGCGGCGGCGGCGTGGATCATGGCCCGGCGCTTCCACAATGGCATCAATATCATCCACTAGCGGCGCCGCAGCATCGCGGCAATCGGCATAAGCCTGCGCCACCCATTGGCCATAGGCCCGATCCGGCTGTTCCGAAAGCGGCCGGCCGATCAACTGGTGCATCGGGAAACTGTCATAGATGCTGAAACCGCCGCCTGAGGCGATCACACAAAGCCCGGCCTGATCGCGCTGCTCGGCAATCACCGTGCGCTGTTCCAGCCCGGAGCGGTGCAGGAAATCCTGCACCGACGGCCCGATCCGGCCGCCGTTATCGCGCCACAGCGCATAAAGCTGGCTCAGGCCGCTTTGCTGTTGCTGCGCCCACGGCTCGGGCTGGCTGGCTTCACGCATGAACAGGTCGCGCATACGCGGCTCGCGCAAAGCCGCCAGCGCCACCACGCGGCGATGCAGGCTGTGCGGTTCGGTATAGACTTCCTCCATCCAGCCGGAAGCGAAATAGACCAGACCCACCGGCTTGGCCGGCGCCGCATTCATCAGATACGGCTTGAGCGAGCCAAGTGTGGCACCGCCGACACTGCCGGCGCGGAATTGCAGGAAGGTGACATTGTTTTCGACCATCAGCCAGACATAGCCGAGGTTACGCACGGCATAGCCGGCCAGATCAAAATCCGGATCGGGATAGCCGAGCTTTTCGGCCAATAGCTGCGACGGCCAGCGCCACCAACGCCCACTGGGATCGATCAGATAACTCATCGATAGCTTCCCCCGGAGGATCGCCCGGCATTCTCCGGACGTGAATTCAATTAACCATGTCGCCTGCCATAAGTCGATATGACCAAAGCAGCAGTTGCATGAATTTTTGAATTTTGCCGGAAGTCCGGCGACCTTGGCGGGATACAACAAAAATAAAAACACAACCTGGGTCTGTGGCGTGAATCGCCGGGCCGTGGCTTGCAGGTGGCCCGGCGCCCCCCTACATGAAAGGACCGTTCCGCAAACAAGAGTATTGCCATGGCTGTTCCCTCGTTTGACCAATCCGCGCCGCCAAGCTGGCACGGCACCACCATTGTGGCGGTGCGCAAGGGTGGCCAGGTGGTGGTGGCCGGCGATGGCCAGGTCAGCCTGGGCCAGACCGTGATCAAGGCCAATGCGCGCAAGGTGCGGCGCATTGGCGGCGGCAGCGTGCTGGCCGGCTTTGCCGGCGCCACCGCCGATGCCTTCACCCTGCTGGAGCGGCTGGAAGCCAAGCTGGAGCGGTATCCGAACCATCTGGAAAAAGCCTGCGTCGAACTGGCCAAGGATTGGCGCACCGATCGCTACCTGCGCCGCCTGGAAGCCATGATGGTGGTGGCCGATGCCAAAAGCCTGCTGGTGCTGACCGGCAATGGCGATGTGCTGGAGCCGGCCGATGGCCTGGTCGGCATCGGCTCGGGCGGCAATTACGCCCTGGCCGCCGCCCGCGCCCTGGCGGATCGCGACGACATGGATGCCGAGGCCGTGGCCCGCCGCGCGCTCGAAATCGCCGCCGATATCTGCGTCTACACCAATCGCAACGTTACTCTGGAAAAACTATGACCTCGTTTTCGCCGCGTGAGATCGTTTCCGAACTGGACCGCTACATCATCGGCCAGGCGGATGCCAAAAAGGCCGTGGCCGTGGCCCTGCGCAACCGCTGGCGCCGCCAGCAGCTGCCCGAGGCGCTGCGCGAGGAAGTGCTGCCCAAGAATATCCTGATGATCGGCCCGACAGGCGTGGGCAAAACGGAAATTTCGCGCCGCCTGGCACGGCTGGCCGGGGCGCCCTTCATCAAGGTGGAAGCCACCAAATTCACCGAGGTGGGCTATGTCGGCCGCGATGTGGAGCAGATCGTGCGCGACCTGGTGGAAGTGGGCATCGCCATGGTGCGCGAACGCCGCCGCAAGGATGTGACCGCACGGGCCGAACTGGCCGCCGAGGAGCGTGTGCTGGACGTGCTGGTGGGCGAGAAGGCCAGCGTGGAGACGCGGCAGAAATTCCGCAAGCTGCTGCGCGAGGGCGAACTCGACAAGCGCGAGATCGAGATCGAGACGGCGGATGCCGGCGGCGGCATGCCGATGTTTGAAATTCCCGGCATGCCGGGCGCCCAGATGGGCATGGCCAATTTGCAGGACATGCTGGGCAAGGCTTTGGGTGGCCTGCGCCGCAAGCCGCGCAAGACCGATGTGGCCGAGGCAATGCGGCTGCTTACCGCCGAGGAAAGCGACAAGCTGCTGGACCAGGACAGCGTGATCAAGGAAGCCATCCACGCGGTGGAGCAGAACGGCATCGTGTTCCTGGACGAGATCGACAAGATCTGTGCGCGCGGCGAATATCGCGGCGGCGGCGATGTCAGCCGCGAAGGCGTGCAGCGCGACCTGCTGCCGCTGATCGAAGGCACCACGGTTTCCACCAAGCATGGCCCGGTCAAGACCGACCATGTGCTGTTCATCGCCAGCGGCGCCTTCCATATCGCCAAGCCTTCCGATCTGCTGCCGGAATTGCAGGGCCGGCTGCCGATCCGGGTGGAATTGAAGGGCCTGACGCGCGAGGATTTCCGCCGCATCCTGACCGAGCCGGAAGCCAGCCTGCTGAAACAATATGTCGCCCTGCTCGGCACAGAGCAGGTGACACTGGATTTCACCCCGGATGCCATCGATGCCATTGCCGGCTATGCCGCGCAGGTGAATGAGGGCGTGGAGAATATCGGCGCCCGCCGGTTGCATACAATCCTGGAACGCATTCTGGAAGAAATCAGCTACACCGCAGCGGATCATCCCGGCGAAACCGTGCGGATTGATGCCGCCTATGTCACCGCACGCATCGGCGACCTGACCAAGAATGCCGACCTGAGCAAGTATATTCTGTAGAGCCGTTGCGCGCTTCGCCCCTTGCGGCATTATGGTTGTCAGGGGCAAAGACGGGCATTTTTTTATGCCACCCCGCCATGCCAGCAGGGGGCCATGCCGCGCAAGGGCTTTGACAGTCTGCCAAAAACCGCCGCAGGCGGCATCGCCGAAGGTTCGCCGGAAGAGCGTGTTGCCCGGCGCATCACCTTTTCCTATGTGGTTGGCTTGGCTTTCATCGCGGTGCTGGCCGGCTGCCTGCATCTGCTGCTGGATAGTGTGATTGCCAAGCAGAATGACGCCGCCACGGTGATCAACATTGCCGGGCGCCAGCGTATGCTGTCGCAGCGTATCGCGCTGACCGCCAATATCCTGGTGTTGCATGACGAGCGTGGCGCCCGCCTGCTGCTGAGTGATGCCATCACCCTGTTTGAACGCTCGCATCGCGCCTTGCAGCAGGGCGATGCCGATCTGGGCATCAGCAGCCGGCCGTCGCGCCATGTGCTGGCGCTGTATGACGGGCCGGAAGGCGCCAATGCCATTGTGCGCGACTTCATCGCCGATGCCCGCATCATCGCCAGCAATGTCGGCCATGATGCCGAAGTGGATGCGGCGCTCAGCCGGGTCACGCTGCTGGCTTCCGGCCGGCTGCTGGCGCAGCTTGACGGCATCGTGCAGAAGCTGGAGCAGGAAACCCGCGCCAGTATCCGCCAGTTGCAGAATGTGCAGACCACCGTGCTGGTGGTGATCGTGCTGACCCTGATCGCCGAGGCGGTTTTTGTATTCCGCCCGCTGGTTGGCCGCATCCGTGGCTATATGCACGAACTCTATTCGCTGGCCACTGTGGATGCGCTCACCCGGCTGACCAACCGGCGCCGCTTCATGGAACAATTTGCACAAATGCACGCACTCGGCGCCCGTACCGGGCTGCCGCTGGCCGTGGTGGTTTTTGACATCGACCATTTCAAGCGGATCAATGACAGCCACGGCCATGCCGCCGGCGATTGTGTGCTGGCCGAAGTGGCGGCGCTGGCGCAAAGCTGCTGCCGCTCGACGGATCTGGTCGGCCGCATCGGCGGCGAGGAATTTGCCATCCTGCTGCCCAATACCGGCATCATGGGGGCGCTGATGCTGGCCGAAAAGGTGCGCGCCGCCATCGCCGGGGCGCAGATCAGCGACGGCCATGTGGCGATCCCGGTGACCGCCAGTTTCGGCGTGGCCGAAGCACGCAGCGATGAAACCCATCACGATGCCATGCGGCGCGCCGATACGGCGCTCTATGCCGCCAAGCAGCAGGGCCGCAACCAGGTGGCATCAGGCTGAGCGGATAAATCAAAAAAAGCCGGAGGAAAACAGGCAATGAGTGAGTTGAAGGGCAAGGTGGCGCTGGTCACCGGATCATCGGCCGGCGTGGGCGCGGCAACCGTGCGCAAGCTGGCCGCCAAGGGCTGTGCGGTGGTGATCAATTTCTCCAAAAGCCGGGCGCCGGCCGAGGCGGTGGCGGCTGAATGCCAGGCTCTGGGCGGCGAGGCTTTGCTGGCGCAGGGCAACGTGGCCGAGGATGTCGATTGCCGCCGCATCGTGGCCGAGACGCTGTCGCGTTTTGGCCGCATCGACTATCTGGTCAACAATGCCGGCACCACCAAGTTTGTTGCGCATCGTAATCTGGCCGGGCTGTCGGCCGAGGATTTCCAGGCCATCTATGCCGTGAACACCATCGGGCCGTTCCAGATGGTGCGCGCCGCCGAAGCCGCCTTGCGCGCGGCACATGGCGCCGTGGTGAATGTGTCTTCGGTGGCCGGGGTGTATGGCACCGGCTCATCCATCGCCTATGTCGGCTCGAAAGCGGCGCTGAATGGCATGACGCTGAGCCTGGCACGTGTGCTGGGGCCGGAAGTGCGTATCAACGCGGTCTGCCCCGGCTTTATCGAAGGCGACTGGCTGCGCGCCGGCATGGGCGACAAGGCTTATGAAACAGCCCGCGACATGTGGCGCGCCAATGCGCCGCTAGGCACCACCAACACCGCCGAGGATGTGGCCGACAATATCCTGATGCTGCTGCTTTATGCCACCAACGTGACCGGCGAAACCTTGCTGGTGGATAGCGGCATGCGGCTGGCGCAGCCGCGCCCGCCAATTGCCGCCCGATAGAGACAGCGAAATTATTCCTCGCGCAGCAGTTTCAGCAACTGGCCGAGCCGCGCCTCGTCCAGTTTGCCGATCCGCTGCGCCAGTTCATTGGCCAGCAAAGTGGCGCGCGGGCTTAAGCCCGCCGTGTCGATCACCACGCGCGGATGCGAGCGTTTGGCCAGGTCGGCCAATGCTTCGGCATCATCCCAGATGATGTTGAAATAGCCGCAGACGCGCTGGATGAACAGCCAGCTTGGGCGACCACGATGGCCATGCTCAAGCGCCGACAGATAAGCCGCCGAAACCCCCAGATCGGCAGCCATCTGCTTCAGCGTCAGCCCGCGCGTCTTGCGCAACTGGCGCAGCCTGGCGCCGAAGGGTGTCATGGCGGCAACGGATCCTGTGATAACCGGAAATAGTATGCCCAGCGCTTTTGCCTTCGCGCTGCTTCAGCCTATAGTTCTGTCTATGGGAAGGCAATGGCAGCGCAATAACAGCGCCTCCGCTTCGGCCAGCTTCATGCGGCGGGCGATGCGATTTGCTGCCATGCTTTTTGCCTTGTTGCTGCCGGTGCACGCCGCCCGCGCCGCCGATGTGACCGTGGGTTTGCGCCTGGCGCCGCCCTATGTGATGGAAGCGGCGGATGGATTCCTGACCGGGCTGGAATATGAGTTGGTGCGTGAAACTTTGCACCGCGCCGGCCATCGCCTGGTGCCGCGCCTGCTCACTTTCAGCCGGCTGATCGAGGATTTCCGCCGCGGCGCCCTGCCAGCCTTTGCCCCGGCCCATGCCGGCATGAATCTACAGGGCTGCATCAGCGATGTGCTGCTGGTATATCAGAATATCGGCCTCACGCTGCGACAGCGCGACCTGTTGGTGGAGAACATGCAGCAACTGGGCGGCCTGCGCATCATGGCCTTCCAGAATGCCCGCGCCCTGCTGCCCGGCCTGAGTGATGCCGTGCAAGGCAACCCCGATTATGTGGAAGTGGCAAACCAGATGCTACAGGTGCGGGCGCTGTTCTCACGCCGCGCTGATATCGTGGTGGCAGATCGCCGCCTGCTCTATGCGCTGATTGCAGCGCCGGATTCCGGCCTGCCGGCCGGCACGCCACTACGCGAGCACCGGCTGTTTGCGCCTTCGCCCTACAGCGTGGCTTTCGCCTCGGCTGAACTATGCCAGGATTTTAACCGTGCGCTGGCTGGCCTGCGCGCCAGCGGCGATTATGATCGGCTGTTGCAACGGTATGATCCGCACCCGCTGGCCAACGGGCAGCAGCGCGGCGAATATCTGCCGCTGCTGCTGCCAACGCCACGGCACTTACGCAGCTAGACCGGCCAGGGCCTGCTGCTGGATTTCCAGCGCGCGCGGATAGCAGATATCGGCCCAGGATGGGTCTTCCGGATAAAACGCGGCGCGAATCTGGCGCTTGATGGCGCGACCTTGCTCGGAAAACACATCGCCGCGCAGATGCAGCCAGTTATCGGCGATCACCGATAGCCGCACCTGTTCGGAAGGCAGTGTGCCAACCTCGATATTCACCGCCACGGTCACCGCCGGCTCGCAGAAGCGCGCGATGCCCATGCGCAGGTTGCCTTCGATGATCGGCGAATCCGACTGGCCCAGTGCAGGCGAGGTGACGGCATCGCCGAACCATTGCCGCGCCAGGCCCAGCGCCTGCGAATCCGGCGCATGGCGACAGATCAGTTCGGAATAGCCAAACGGCCCGAGTCCGGTATGGAAATCCACCACGGCAATGCGTTCGGCGCGAGACAGATAGCGCGTGCAGACATCGCGGATCATGTGATGCGACCAGCATGGCGCGGTGCCGCCATAGAAGATGCCATCGGCATGGCTGTGCTGGCCGCCAACAATCGCCGCGTTGGCGGCCTTGGCGCCGACGCGCTCGTAATAGGCCTTGAGCTGTGCCTCGATGCCGCTGATCGCGGCGGCATCCCAGCTTTCGGGCAACAGCCATTGCTGCACCTCGGCATAGGCCGGGTTCTGCGGCGGCGTGGCGCCGCGCTCAAAGGCGATGAAATTGCGGTTGATATCCATGTTGTCTTCATTCACCCGGCGGCCCCAGGAGAAGCCATAGGGATTGGAGGCATGGATATTGAGCAGAGCAACACCGGCCGGCAGCCTGGCGGCATGGCCATCGCGCAGCCAGCCAACCTGGATGCCGGAGCCGTAATAGCCCTCGATGCCATGGGTGCCGGACACCGTCACCAGCACGGCGCGGGCATCACGCGGGCCGATCCAGGCCAGGTCGGCAGCCAGGTCTTCACCTTCAATACCCTTCAGTGGATGCGGCAGGCTTTCGATTTCGGCGCCGGCCTCGGCGGCAGCGGCAAGAAACTTGGCGCGCGCGGCGGCATAACTCGGCGAGAAATGATCGTGATGCGTCATGGCATATCCTGGTGCTGTGTGCTGTGTGCTGTGTGCTGGGTGTGGGGAAAGCGGTTTCAATCGCGGAAATAGCCAGGGTTTTGCGCCCGGATTTCCGCAGCAAAGGCCAGCGAGCGTGATAGATGCTCCCGCATCGCGCTGCTGGCAGCGGCGGGGTCGCCAGCGGCAATGGCTTCCACGATGGCGATATGGTCCTGCAAGGTCTGCCGCACCTTGCCCGGCATCGGCAGATGCAGCCGGCGCAGCCGCTCGATATGGCCATTGCGGCGCTGCACCAGCGACACCAGATCAGGAATGCCGGCCGCCTCATGCATCAGGCGGTGCATCAGCCGGTCCTGGCTGTTGAATTGCAGCAGGTCGTTGGCCTCGGCAAAGGCCTGCTGGGCGCGTATGGTCTGGCGCAGCCGCTCGATCAGTGCCGGATCAGGCTGACGTGCCAGAGTATGCACCATTTCCACCTCAACCGCCCGGCGCAGGAATGAAGCCTGGCGGGCATGGTCCAGGTCGATGCGGCTGACCCTTGTGGCATGCTGCGGGAAAACCTCGACCAGCGCCTCTTCTTCCAAGCGCATCAGCGCATCGCGGATCGGCGTGGAACTGAGGCCGAATTGCTGCTGCAATTCCTGGCGCGACAAAGTGGTGCCGGGCGGCAATTCCAGCGCGATGATCTTTTCGCGCAGCAACTCAAACACCTGCGGCGCCGCGTGGCGGGTGCGGTCGCGCAGCGGGCTGAAATTGATCCCGGCCGTGGCGGCGGGGCTGCTCGGAATCGGGCTGCTCATGGCTGGCACTACCATGCACCGGGCCAGCCTGTTTTGTAAATTGACGCACTAATGCATTAGTGTTTTAATGCGCAAAACAACAAACGGAGGAAACCATCATGTCGATCTTGTCACGGCGCGGCTTTGGCGCCTTGCTGCTGGGCGCCAGCGCGCTTTCCGGCCTTGCCCTGGCCGCCCTGCCCGGCGCCACTTTTGCGGCCGGCTATCCCGAACGCACCGCCACAGTGATCGTGCCATTTCCGCCCGGCGGCGCTTCCGACATTACCGGGCGCCAGCTTGCCGCCAAGTTGAGCGAATTGCTGGGCCAGCAATTCATCATCGACAACCGCGCCGGCGCCAATGGCTCGGTGGGGGCCGGCGCGCTGAAACAGGCCAAGCCGGATGGCTACACCCTGCTGGTTGGCTCAATCGGCGTCTATGCCATCAATCCGGCCCTGTTCAAGGATCTGCGCTACGATCCGCTGAAGGATTTTGACCTGCTGACCGTGGCGGTGCGCACGCCGAATGTGCTGGTGGCCAACCCGAATTTCCCGGCCAACAATGTGCAGGAACTGATCGCGCATCTGAAGAAGAACCCCGACAAGGTGTCGTTCGCTTCCTCCGGCACCGGCTCGTCGGACCACCTGACCGCCGCGCTGTTTCTGCAAAAAACCGGTACCAGCGGCGTGCATGTGCCTTACAAGGGCGGCGGGCCGGCCATCACCGACCTGATCGGCGGCCATGCCGATGTGTCCTTCCAGAATCTCGGCGCCATTGCCGGCCATGTCAAAGCCGGCAAGCTGAAAGCCCTGGCGGTGACCGCCGACAAGCGCAACCCGGCATTGCCGGATAGTGTGCCGACCATGGCGGAAGCCGGTGTGAAGGAAGTGGAGGTCTATTCCTGGCAGGCAGCCGCGGCGCCCAAGGGCCTGCCGGCGGATGTGAAGGCCAAGCTGGAAGGCGCCATGATCCAGGCGCTGAATGCCCCCGAAGTGAAGGCCAAGTTCAACGATATCGGCTTTGACGTGGTGGCCAACAGTTCAAAGGATTTCGAGAAATTCCTGGTTGATGAGATCGGACGCTGGAAAACCGTGATCGAGACCGGCAAGATTCAGCCCGACTAAGCCGGGAATCCGGAGGGGTGCATCGCGCGCCCCGCCGGTCATAACAAAGAGTATCAGATGAGCAACAGCCAGCCCCAGAATGCGCCGCAAGCGGATCATCCGCGCAAGACGCCCGAGCAATTACGCTCGGCGCGCTGGTTCGGCCCCGACGATCTGCGCAGCTTCGGCCATCGTTCACGCTTCCGCCAGATGGGCTATGCGCCCGACGAATGGCAGGGTCGGCCGCTGATCGCCATCGTCAACACCTGGTCTGACATCAATCCCTGCCACGCACATTTTAAACATCGGGTGGAGGATGTGCGGCGCGGCATCCTGATGGCCGGCGGCCTGCCGATTGAACTGCCGGCGATTTCGGTGTCGGAGAATTTTGTCAAACCCACCACCATGCTGTATCGCAACCTGCTGGCGATGGAGACCGAGGAATTGCTGCGCAGCCATCCGGTGGATGGCGCCATCCTGATGGGCGGCTGCGACAAATCCACCCCCGGCCTGCTGATGGGCGCCAGCTCGGCCGGGCTGCCCTTCATCTATGTGCCGGCCGGGCCGATGCTGCGCGGTAACTGGCAGGGCAAGATCCTCGGCTCCGGCTCGGATGGCTGGAAATACTGGGATGAACGCCGCGCCGGCAATCTCAGCGAAGCCGACTGGAATGCCATCGAGGCCGGCATTGCGCGCAGCTATGGCACCTGCATGACCATGGGCACCGCCGCCACCATGATGGCGATTGCCGAAAGCATCGGTGTCACCCTGCCCGGCGCCTCGTCGATTCCGGCCGCCGATTCCAGCCATATCCGCATGTGCAGCGATGCCGGCCGGCGTGTGGTGGAGATGGTGTGGGAAGACCTGACGCCTGGCCGCATCCAGAGCCATGCCGCCTACAAGAATGCCATTGCGGTGGCGATGGCGATGGGCTGCTCCACCAATGCCATTATTCATCTGATCGCCATGGCGCGCCGCGCCGGCTGCGATATCGGCCTGGAGGATTTTGAAACCGCCTCGCGCCTTGTGCCGGTGATCGCCAATATCCGGCCCTCTGGCGAGCAATATCTGATGGAAGACTTCTTCTATGCCGGCGGCCTGCCGGCGCTGATGACGCGCATCACCGGGCATCTTGATCTGACCACCCTGACCGTGACCGGCAAAACCCTGGGCGAGAATATTGCCGGCGCCCGCGTGTTCAACGACGACGTGATCCGCAACACGGACAACCCGCTCTATCGCGAGGGCGCGCTGGCGGTGCTGAAGGGCAATCTGGCGCCCGATGGCTGCGTGATCAAACCCAGCGCCTGCGCGCCAAAATTCCTCAAGCATCGTGGCCCGGCTTTGGTGTTTGACGATTACCCGGCGATGAAAAAGGCGGTGGATGACGAAAACCTGGATGTGACCGAGGATCATGTGCTGATCCTGCGCAATGCCGGCCCGCTGGGCGGCCCCGGCATGCCGGAATGGGGCATGCTGCCGATCCCGAAAAAGCTGCTGAAGCAGGGCGTGCGCGACATGGTGCGGCTGTCGGATGCGCGCATGAGCGGCACCAGCTATGGCGCCTGCATCCTGCATGTGGCGCCGGAAAGTTATATCGGCGGGCCGCTGGCTTTGGTGCGCAACGGCGACATGATCGAGCTGGATGTGGATGGGCGCAGCATCCATCTGGATGTGCCGGATGATGAACTGGCGCGCCGCCGCGAAGCCTGGATGCCGCCGCAGCCACGCTATGAACGCGGCTATGGCTGGATGTTCAGCCGCCATATCAAGCAGGCCGACCAGGGCTGCGATTTTGATTTTCTTGAAACCGGTTTTGGCGCCCCGGTGCCGGAACCGGATATTTTCTGAGCCAGCCATTATCTGAAGCAGACAGGATTACGCATCATGCCGTTGAAGCCCGAAACCCGCGCCAAGCTCCAGACCGTGAGCACGCCGACCATTGCCACCGCGCTGTATAAGCGCGGCCTGCGCAACCAGGTGATCCAGGATGTGGCGCCGCTTAATCCCGCGCTGCCGACCATGGTGGGCGAAGCCTTCACCCTGCGCTACATGCCGGCGCGCGAAGATCTCAATCCGATCACGGTGTTTCAGAACCCGGAGCATCCGCAGCGCAAGGCGGTGGAAATCTGCCCGCCTGGCTGCGTGCTGGTGATGGATAGCCGCAAGGATGCCCGCGCCGCCTCGGCCGGCGGCATCCTGATCTCGCGCCTGATGGTGCGCGGCGTGGCCGGCGTGGTCACCGATGGCGGCTTCCGCGATTCCGCCGAGATCGCCCGGCTCAGCATCCCGGCCTTCCACAGCCGGCCCTCGGCGCCGACCAACCTGACGCTGCATCAGGCCATCGACATCAATGTGCCGATCGGCTGCGGCGATGCGCCGGTTTTCCCCGGCGACGTGATTGTGGGCGATGCCGATGGTGTGATCGTGATCCCGCAGGACATCGCCGACGAGATCGCCGACGAGACGGTGGAAATGACCGCGTTTGAGGATTTTGTCACCGACATGGTGCAAAATCACGGCCGCTCGATCCGCGGCCTCTATCCCGCCACCGACCCGCAGACCAAGGTGGATTTCGCCGCCTGGCGCAAGGAACGCGGGCGGTAAGCATTCGAAATCGCAATAATTATTGCGCGAAGGGAAATATTTCAGCCGAATTTTCGGCTGAAATATTCAGGATCAGGATTATAACTCGCTATATTTCAAATAACCGCTATGATGAATTTCTGGCATATAACTGCCAATAGAAAGCGTGAATATTATGACTTCGTCACAAAATCACACTCAGCCCGTCAAGCCGAACGTTCTTTCCAATCTCGACAAGCGTGTTGCCGATGGTGTTATCGCCGCCAAGGCGCTTGAACAGGCCAAGCATGCGCTGATTGCGCCGGCTGCCGGCCTGCCGCTGCCGCTTATCGGTCCGGCCATGCCGGGTGATAACAGCAACGCCAAGCAATAACCGGAGCGGGGGCTGAGCCGGCGATTGGGCAACCGACGCCCGTTCGCCCCCATTCTCGCCCACCCCACGGGGTTCGGCGACGATGCGGCCGGTGCTTTCGCCGCCTGACTGCCGTTCGCAAGTTCCGGCAATTGGCCTGCGCGATCCCGGCCGCATTGCGGCTATACCGCCCTTTTCCTTCTTTTCATGGAGCCCGCATCATGACTTCGCTACTTGATAACAAGACCCTGTCCTGGCAGGACCGCGCCCTGATCCACTGGAATAACATCCGGCCCGCCGCCCTGGCGTTGGCGATTGGCCTGGTGGCCGGGCCGCTAATCTCAAATTACATGGGCTGGCAGATGACGCGCGGCAATGCCGAACGGCAGATCACGGCCAGCGGCGTGCAGCAGCAGGCCATGGTTTGCGCCGCCCTGGCCCGCAATGCCAATCCCGATGCCGCCAGCCTGGGCTGGGCGCCGCGTAATGAACTGGCCGAGAAATTTGCCGTGATGCCAGGCCGCGACAGCGCTGCGATGGGTGTGGCCAATGCCTGCTCGCAGATGCTGGCCGAGACAAAATCCTGATCCCGGCACCGCTTTCGGCAAAATAATCCAGCGTTATCCACAACCGCCTGCTTTTTCATTTGATGACACAAAACTTTCATGCGAACGTCAAATGATCATAACAAGCGCTGCATAATGTTCGTTTGAACATGCGGTGCGAGGTTTCGGGCCTACCGGAACCTGGCGGGAAGAGGGACGACGAAAGTGGCTATTCCGGCGGAAGACCGCGCCCGGGCCATTGTGGACCTGGTGCGGCGCGACGGCTTTCAGACCATCGAGTTGCTGGCGACAAGTTTTGGGGTGACGCCCCAGACCGTGCGGCGCGATGTGACGCTGCTTTGCGACCGCGGCCTGCTGCGCCGCCGCCATGGCGGCGTGGAAGCGCCGCCGCTCGATCCGGGCGATGGCCTGGGCCGCAACCTGGCCTATCCGGCCCGTTCTGTGCTGAATCTGGCCGCCAAGCGCCGCATCGCTGCCCTGGTGGCGGATCAGGTGGCGGCGGATTTCCCCGATGGCGGCGCCTCGCTGTTTTTCGGCATCGGCACCACGCCGGAACAATGCGCCATCGCCCTGGCCGAGCGTTTTGCCGAGCCGCGCCCGGCCAATTCGGCCGGCCTGCGCGCCATGACCAACAACCTGAATGCCGCGCTGGCCCTGGCGCGTAATCCCGAAACCCGCATCACCATTGCCGGCGGCGAATTGCGCAACATCGACCGCGATGTGGTGGCCGGCGAGGCGCAGGGTTTCTTTGCCCGTTTTGCCGTGGATATCGGCATCTATGGTGTGGGCGGCGTGGCCGAGGATGGCACGCTTCTGGATTTCAGCCAGGATGAAGTGGCGATGCGCCAGGCCCTGGCGCAGCATTGCCGGCGCCGCTTCCTGGTGCTGGATCACTCCAAATTCGGCCGCGGCGCCACCATGCGCGGCGGCCATATCAGCGAAGCCAGCATTGTTTTCACCGACCAGCCGGTGCCGCCTGCCATTGCCGCGCAATTGGCCGCAGCCGGCTGCCGCCTGCTGGTGACGGATACATCCACCACCCCCCGCGTTACCACCACAGGAGAAGCAGACCATGCTTAAGCGTCTTGTCCTATCAGCCGCGCTCGGCCTTGCCGCGCTTGGCCTTCAGCCGGTCGATGCCTCGGCCCAGGCTCGCGCCATCTGCTACAATTGCCCGCCGGAATGGGCTGATTGGGGTTCGCAGCTCAAGGCGATCCAGGCCAAGCTGGGCATCCAGGTGCCGCCGGATAACAAGAATTCCGGCCAGGCCATCGCAGCCCTGATTGCCGAGAAGGCCAATCCGGTGGCCGACGTGACCTATCTGGGCGGCATCGCTGCCGACCCGGCCAAGGATGCCGGCGTGCTCAGCCCCTACAAGCCGACCGGCTGGGACAAGATCCCCGCCAGCCTGAAGGACCCGGAAGGTTATTGGTTCACCATCCATTCGGGCACGCTGGGCCTGTTTGTGAACAAGGATGCGCTGCGCGGCAAGCCGGTGCCGCAGAGCTGGGCCGACCTGCTGAAACCGGAATACAAGGGCATGGTTGGCTATCTCGACCCGACCTCGGCCGCCGTAGGCCAGCTTGGCGTGATGGCGGTCAATCTGGCGCTTGGCGGCGATTACGGCAATCTCGACAAGGCCATCGACTTCTACAAGAAGCTGGCCAAGAACGACCCGATCGTGCCCAAGCAGACCTCCTATGCCCGCGTCATCTCGGGTGAAATTCCGATCCTGCTGGATTACGACTTCAACGCCTATCGCGGCCAGTATACCGACAAGGCGCCGGTGCAGTTCGTGATCCCGAAGGAAGGCAGCGTGGTGTTCCCCTATGTCATGGGCCTGACCAACAAGGGCCCGAATGCCGAGAATGGCAAGAAGGTGCTGGACTTTGTGCTGTCGCCGGAAAGCCAGGCGATGTGGGGCAATGCCTTCCTGCGTCCGGTCTTCGCCGAGCATCTTTCCGCCGAGGCCAAAGCCAAGTTCCTGCCCGAGAGCGATTATGCCCGCGCCAAGCCGATTGACCTGAAGCAGCTGGCCGCCGCGCAGAAGAGCATCATCGAGCGCTACAAGAACGAAGTGAACTGACGCAATACCGGGCGGCGGTGCCGCAAGTGCCGCCGCCCGAATTTCACGGTAAGCCATGACCATCAAGCGCGATACGCCGATCCTGACCCTGCTGCTTTTGCCGGCGGGGATTTTCTTTTGCGCCTTTTTCCTGCTGCCACTGACGCGGCTGTTTTTCATCGGCGGCAGCGGCAAACATGGCTTCATGGCCTATGCCGCCATCATCACCGACAGGAATTACTTCAACAGCCTGATCGCCACCCTGGTGCTGGCCGGCGCCACTACTGTGCTCACCCTGATCATCAGCGGCATTGCCGGCGTGTTCCTGCAACGCAACCGGTTTCGCGGCAACAGCACGCTGGTGGCGATGCTGACCTTTCCACTGGCCTTTCCCGGCGTGGTGATCGGCTTCATGGTGATCATGCTGGCCGGTCGCCAGGGCCTGATCGGCGATATCACTTTGCTGCTGTTTGGCGAAAAACTGGTTTTTGCCTATTCGATGGCCGGGCTGTTGATGGGCTATATCTACTTCTCCATCCCGCGCACCATCCTCACCGTGATGGCCGCTGCCGAGAAGCTTGATCCCAAGCTGGAAGAGGCGGCGCGTTCGCTGGGCGCCTCGCCCTGGCGCGTGGTGCTGGATGTGATCGTGCCCGGCCTGAAAGGCGCCTTCCTGGCCGCCGGGGCGATCTGCTTCGCCACCGCCGTCGGCGCTTTCGGCACCGCCTTCACACTCGCCACCCGCATCAATGTGCTGCCGATGGTGATCTATACCGAGTTCACGCTGGAGGCCAATATGGCGATGGCGGCGGCTTTGAGCTTTGTGCTTGGTGCCGTTACCTGGATCGTGCTGGCGATTGCGCGCCAGATTGCCGGCGGCACTGTCGCGGCAGCCGGCTGAGGGAGCGGATCATGCAGAAACGCTCCCCCCTGTTCTGGCTGCAACTGGCCTTCACGCTCTCGGTCTGCGCCTTCCTGGTGGTGCCGGTGGTACTTTCAGCCCTGGCCGGCCTGACGGTGAATTACCAGACCGGCCTCTCCAGCGGCTTCACCCTGCGCTGGGTGATCGAAGTCTGGTCCGGCTATCGCGACACCATCTTCCATTCTATTTTCCTGGCCCTGGCCTGCCTGGGCCTGACCCTGCTGCTGGGCATTCCAGCCGCCTATGTGCTGGCCAAACGGCAGACCGCCTGGAGCCGCGCGGTTGAGGAATTGCTGGTGATGCCGGTGGCGGTGCCGGGCCTGGCCACGGCGCTGGCGCTGATCGTGATGTATGGCGGCGCCGGCGGTTTCCGCACCTCATCGGCCTTCATCCTGGTGGGCCATGTGCTGTTCACACTGCCCTTCATGGTGCGCTCGGTGCTGGCGGTGCTGATGGCCATCGATCTCAAAACGCTTGAGGAAGGCGCCGCTTCGCTGGGTGCCGGCTTTGTGCAGCGCTTTTTCCATATCGTGCTGCCGAATTGCCGCGCCGGCATCGTTGCCGGCTCGCTGATGGTGGTGACGCTGTCGATGGGCGAATTCAACATGACCTGGCTGCTGCATACGCCGCTGACCAAAACCCTGCCGGTCGGCCTGGCCGATGCCTATGCCAGTCTGCGGCTTGAAATCGGCAGCGCCTATACCCTGGTATTTTTCCTGATGATCGTGCCGCTGCTGATCGCCATGCAGGCCATTTCGCAGGCCCCGGCGCCGAAGCTGAAAGCGGATGAGGAGTAAGCCTATGCAACCCGTATCGATCCGCCTGACCAATTGCGGCAAGACCTTTGCCGATGGCACCCGCGCGCTGGAACCGCTGAACCTGGAAATCGGTGCCGGCCAGACCGTGGTCTTCCTCGGCCCCTCGGGCTGCGGCAAAACCACCACGCTCCGCATCATCGCCGGGCTGGAAGACCCGGATCAGGGCGGCGCCGTGTTGTTTGACGGCGTGGATGTGACGCCGCTGCCGATCGAGAAGCGCAATGTCGGCATGGTGTTTCAATCCTATGCGCTGTTCCCCAACATGAGCGTGGCAGAGAATGTCGGCTATGGCCTGCGTATCCGCAAACGCCCGGGCGCAGAGATCAAGCGCCGCGTCGACGATCTGCTCGGCATGATGCGGATCGAGGCCTTGGCCGAGCGCCGCATCGACCAGCTTTCCGGCGGCCAGCGCCAGCGTGTGGCGCTGGCACGCGCCCTGGCTGCCGAGCCGCGCGCCCTGCTGCTGGATGAGCCGTTGACCGCGCTGGATGCCAAGCTGCGTGACACATTGCGGCTGGAAATCGACGGCCTGCTGCGCCGGCTGGGCATCACTGCCGTGTATGTGACGCATGACCAGGCCGAGGCGATGGCCCTGGGCGACCGCATCGTGGTGATGGATCATGGCCGCGTCGCCCAGGTGGGCAGCCCGCGCGACATCTACCAGCGCCCGGCGACGCGCTTTGTCGCCGAATTCATCGGCACCATGAACCGGCTCAGCGGCAGCCTGGAACAGGGCGGTTTCCGCACCGCCGGCGGGGTGATCCCGTGGCCCGATGCGCCG
Source organism: Ferrovibrio sp. (assembly GCF_017994015.1). Taxonomy (GTDB): domain Bacteria; phylum Pseudomonadota; class Alphaproteobacteria; order Ferrovibrionales; family Ferrovibrionaceae; genus Ferrovibrio. Next base: position 204,915 of record NZ_JAGOLP010000001.1, read on the forward strand.
GCCAGTGCCAGCGAAGCCTTGTTCCGCCCCGAGGATACCCATCTGGCCGAGCCGGATGCCGTTGCGCATCTACACGGCCGCATCAACGCGGCGTTTTTCCTCGGCGACCGCACCCGGCTGTTTGTCGCGGTCGGCGAAGACAAGCCGCTGGTGGTGGAAACCACCCAGCGCCGCGATTTTCAGCGCGGCGAAACCGTGGGGCTGCGCATCAACCCGCAAAGCCTGCTGGCCCTGTAATCGCAGGCGCTGTAACGGAGACCAACATGCTGATCTGCCAGATCACCGACACCCATATCAAACTGCCTGGCAAGCTGGCCTATAAGAAGGTGGATACCGCCGCCATGCTGCGGGTCTGCGTGGCGGAAGTGCAGCGGCTCAACCCGCAGCCCGACCTGATCGTGATGACCGGCGATCTGGTGGATCTGGGCCGGCCCGAGGAATATGCCCATCTGCACGAGATCATCGCGCCGCTGACCCAGCCGCTCTATGTGGTGCCGGGCAATCATGATGCGCGTGATCCGATGCGCGAAGCGTTCAAAGCCGGCGGCTATTTCCCGGCAAGCGGCTTCCTGCAATATGCCGTGGAAGACTGGCCGCTACGCCTGATCGGGCTGGATACCATCATTCCCGGCCAGGGCGGCGGCGAAATCTGCGCCGAACGGCTGGCCTGGCTGGACCGCACCCTGGCCGAACAGCCGCAGCGGCCGACCTTGCTGATGATGCACCATCCGCCTTTCATCACCGGCATCGGCCATATGGATGATATCGGCCTGATCGGCCGTGAGGCTTTCGCCGATGTGGTAGCGAAGCATAGCCAGATCGAACTGATCCTATGCGGCCACCTGCATCGCACCATCCATGCCCGGGTGGGCGGCCGCGCCGTGCTGACCAGCCCGAGCCCGGCGCATCAGGTGGCGCTGGACCTGCGCGACGATGCGCCGAGCCGCTTCCGCATGGAACCGCCCGGCTTCATGCTGCATCGTTGGCGCGACGGCCAGCTGATCAGCCATGTGGCGCCGATTGGCGATTATCCCGGGCCATTCCCGTTTTTTGACGCTGATGGCAAGCTGATCGACTGAGCGGCTCAGGCAGATTCAGGCAGGGCCGCTTTCCAGAAGGGCTTGAGCCGGGCGTAATCCTGCCAGGCCGGGCCAAGCTGGGCCAGTTGGGCGGCCTGGCGCGCCGCGAACCAGCCGGCAATGGCAGCGGCGGCGGGATCCTGATCCACCGGGCCAAGCAGGCCCTTGAGCAACTGGTCGCCCACGGCGGCATCGTTCAGGGCGCCAAGCGTATCCTGTAGCCGCGCCAGGGTGATGCCAGCCAGCTTGCTTGGCTTCTTGGCAAACAGGTAGCGGAAAAAATCGCTGGCATAGCGCAGCTTCTTGGCCCGGATGCGCAGGCGATGCAGTTCCGGCACCGTCAATTCGGCATGGCGCTCACCAAGCTGCTTCAGCTTGCGGCGGCGTTTTTTTAGGCTCAGCGCGGCAAAGCTGATCGCTGGCAACAGCGCGGCTTCATGCTGTGCCGGTTCAAGCTGGCGCAATATTTCGGCTTCATCCAGTGCCGCCAGCCAGCGCAGCCGCAGCAGGGCAGCCGTGGCGCGCGGACTTTGCAAAGCGACCACCAGATCGGCCTGTGCTGCCAGGCGCCGGGTATCAAGCAGTTTGTTTAGCTGCCCCAGGCCGGCCAGATCGGGCTGCGCGACGCGCAAAGGCGCCAGGGTTTCCTCAACAAACACATCAAGATCGCGGCGCTGGCCAAGCGGCGTATTCAGCCAGCGCAGATCGTCGAGCATGGCCGCAAGCCAGCCCGCCGGCAGGATGGCGGCGAAAATATCCAATGCCGAGCGCAGCCGGCGCAGGGCGACACGCATCTGATGCACGCCTTCGCTATCCTGCCCCAGCAGCACCGGCTGGATATTGGCATCGAATTGCAGCAGGCAATGGCGCAGGATGGCGCAGGCAGCAGCAATGGCGCTGTCGCCAGCCGGAATCTGCGACGGCAATTCCGGCGCCTTGACCGGCTTTGGCGCCGCCAGACCCAGCATGGCTGCCAAAGCCACACCGGGTTCGCTGCCCAGCAGGCCGAATTTCAGGCCTGGCGCAGCCGGGTCGCCGGCCAGTTCAAGCAGCCAGGCTGCCGCTTCCGCCGCCGTGAAACCATCGCAGCGCAGCACGGCAAGGCTGGCCGGCTTGCGCTTGACCGCCAGCTCATATTTTTCCAGCAGCAGGCGGCGGCTGCCGGATAGCGGCAGCACCAGCCGCTCCAGCTTGCCACGCGCCAGAATCGCCAGATTGCCCAGCGCCTCAATATCCGGATTGGGCAAAACCTTGCCCTGGGCCAGCGCCAGCAAATGCGGCTGGTCGTTTTCGCTCAGGCAGAGCCAGCCCAACTCGGCCAGGGTGCGGGCCGGCGTATCCACCAGCACAATCTCGGCCTGCTGCCGGCTGGCGCGGCCGGCCTGTATGGCTTTAAGCCCGGAATGGCGCCGCAGCCCCGGCCAGCTTTTGGCATCGAGGCGTAGGCAGAAAGAGGCGGCAGCAGCATCGGGCATGGCGGCGGACTCTAGCCGAGGCCGGCGGCGATACACAATCGCGCCGCGCTAAAGTGCTGAAAAATTTAGCTTATCGGCAAGAACGCAGCAGGGGTATATGACAATTGCATGACAGCAGTGGCGCGCTCAGCGCTTCAGCAGGCGCTGCAACGTCTCGGCCAGCACCTGTTTGCGCACCGGCTTGGCCAGCATCGGCGCATTATGGCGAAACGGCGTGGTGCGGAACATTTCCTCGCCGGCTGTGCCGGAGGTGAAAACCACCGGCAGTGATGGCCGGATGCGCAAGGCGCGTTCGGCCAGATCAAGCCCGTTCATTTCCGGCATCATCACATCGGTGAACAGCAGGTCAACCGGCTCGCCGGATTGCAGGATATCCAGCGCCGCCATGCCCGACGAAGCGGCGCGCACACTATAGCCCAGGCTATCAAGCAGCATGGCCAAGGTGGTGCGCACATCCGGATTGTCATCCACCAGCAACACCACCGGGCCGGCGGCCTTTTCCGCCGCCTCGGCACTGATCGTGCTCAGGCCGGGCAGATAGAGCCGCACCTCGGTGCCCTTGCTCATGGTGCTGTCGATATGCACAAAGCCGCCAGACTGGGTGATGAAGCCATGCACCATGCTGAGGCCAAGTCCGCTGCCCTTGCCGATTTCCTTGGTGGTGTAGAATGGCTCAAAAGCACGCTCACGCACACCATCCGGCATTCCGGTGCCGGTATCGCCCACCGCAATCATCACATAGCTGCCGGGTTTCCCGGCCTGCTGGCCGCGCTGTTCCTGGCCACGTTGTTCCTGGCCGCGCTGCTCAAGCGCCGTGCGGATGGTGAGCGTGCCGCCCTGCGGCATCGCATCACGGGCATTCAGCGCCAGATTGATCAATGCATTATCCAGCAAACCCGGATCAACCTGCACATCGGGCAGGCCGGGCGCCAGGCTGGTGCGCACGGCAATGGTGTCGCCCAGGGTATGTTGCAGAATCTGCGCCACGCTGGCGATCAGACTGTTCACTGCCACGCGCTTGCTGTGCAAGGTCTGCTGGCGGCCGAAAGCCAGCAACCGCTGGGTCAATTCCGCGCCACGCGTGGCGCCATGCAGCGCCTGATCAATCAGCTTGCGGCTCTGATCCTCGGCCACCCGGTCGCCAAGCAATTCCAGGCTGCCGATCACCACCGCCAGCAGATTGTTGAAATCATGCGCAATGCCGCCAGTGAGCTGGCCGATGGCTTCCATTTTCTGTGACTGGCGCAATTGTTCGCGCATCTCTTCGGCCCGGCGCCGCTCGGTCACATCATGGATGATCTTGGTATAGCCGGTGGTGCGGCCCTGCTGGTCATGCACAGCTGTGAGTGATACTTTCGCCCAGAAGCGGCTGCCATCCTTGCGATAGCGCCAGGCTTCCAGCGTAGCACGGCCGTCACTGGCCGCTTGCCGCAGCAGGAATTCGGCCTGTTCCGGCTCAGTCGGATGGAACAAATCCATGCTCTCGCCCAGCACGGCATCCGCAGTCAAGCCGAGCAGCCGGCGGGCGCCATCATTCCAGCTTGCCACCCGGCCATCGGGGTCAACCAGGAAGATGGCATGATCCTCCACCGCCTCGACCAGCAGGCGGAAGGTATCCTCGCTGCGGCGCTGTGCCGCCTCGCTGCGGCGCCGATGGGTCAGATCATGGATCACGCCGATATACATCGGCACGCCATTGTTGTCGGCTTCCGCCACCGCCAGTTCAAACGGGAATTCGCCGCCATCCTTGCGCCGGCCGATCACTTCGCGGCCGATGCCGATGATGCGTTTCTCGCCGGTATGCTGGTAATGCCGGATATAGCCGTCATGTTCCTCATGATACGGCGACGGCATCAGCATTTTCACATTGCGGCCAAGCACTTCATCTGGCTGGTAGCCGAACAGCTTTTCGCAGGCCGGATTATAAAGGCGCACGATTCCGCCGTGATCGATCAGGATCACCCCGTCGATCATGGTGTCAATCACGGCTTGCAACAGAGGCTCGGATTGCATCTCAGTACCATACAATCATAAGCGGCGCGTGTATATCTTTTATAGATAATCACGCGATTTTTTGTTGTTAATTTTTCCATTTGCGCTTTTTGTAAGCAGTAGCGAATTCGCATTCGCTGGCGCCATGACATTACACGGGGGTGGATGATGGCGAGAATCCTGGTGGTGGATGACATCGCCGAACTGCGTGACATCCTGCGCCAGCATCTGGAAGCGTTGGGGCATGAGGTGGATGAAGCCTGCGATGCCAGTGCTGCAATGGCGCGGTTATCTGCGGCCACGTTCGATCTTGTGATCACCGACATTCTGATGCCGGGCGCCGATGGCTTTGAATTGCTGAACGCTTTGCGCCGCAGCCATGCCGCTCTCCCGGTGATTGCCACTTCAGGCGGTGGCCGCATGATGGATGCCGAACTGGCGCTGCGCTTAAGCCGCGATCTTGGCGCCTTCGGCATGCTGCGCAAGCCGGTGCGGCGGGCAGAATTGCTTGAAGCCGTGGCCGCCGCCCTGAATGCGCCGCCAAGCCGAGAATAGCGCCTAACGCGGTGCGTTGGCGGCGCGCAACACCGAATCGGCGGCCTTTTCGGCAATCATGATGGTGGGCGCGTTGGTGTTGCCGCCGATCAGGCGCGGCATCACCGAGGCATCGGCGACATAGAGCCCGTGCAGGCCATGCAGGCGCAGATCCGGCCCGACCACGGCACCGGCATCATCGGCCAGGCCCATGCGGCAGGTGCCGACCGGATGATAGATGGTATCGGCGCGGGCGCGGATTGCCGCTTCCAGTTCGGCATCATCCTGTGGCAACGGATAAAGCGGGCGCGGCGCATGCTGGGCCAGGCTGGGCGCCTGCATAATGCGCCGCATCATCCAGGCACCGCGCTTCAAAATCTCCAGATCGGCTGGCGCCGAGAGAAAACCCGGATCAATCCGCGGCGCTGCCAGCGGCTCACGGCTGGCCAGGCCAACCGCGCCGCGGCTTTGTGGCCGCAGCACGCAGACATGGCAGGAATAGCCATGGCCAAGATGCTGCTTGCGGGCATGGTCATCCACCATCGCCACGACAAAATGCAGCTGGATGTCCGGCCGCTCCAGGTTGCGGTCGGTTTTCAGGAAAGCGCCGCTTTCGGCAAAGTTGGAGGTCAGCATACCGCTGCGCTCACGGCGCCATTGCCGCCATGCCGCCAACATCTTCGGCAGGCCACGCAGCGACAGGCCGAACAAGTCGGTACTATCAACGCGGTAATGCTCCAGGTAATCCAGATGATCCTGCAAATTGCGGCCCACACCGGGTAGTTCATGCTGCACCGGGATGCCATGCGGCTGAATTTCGCCAGCCGGGCCGATGCCGGAGAGCAGCAGCAGATGCGGCGAACCGAAGGCGCCCGCCGCCAGCAGCACGGCGCGGCCGGCGCGCGCCAGCAGATCCCGCCCGCGATAGCGGTAGCGCACGCCCCTGGCGCGCTGCCCTTCCAGCACAATCTGCGCTGCCTGGGCGCCGGTGATGATTTCAAGATTGGGCCGTGCCCGCACATCGGGCGGCAGATAGGCTTTGGCCGCCGAACAGCGTTCGCCATTCTCCTGCGTCACCTGATACCAGCCGACGCCTTCCTGGCTGTCGCCATTAAAATCGGCATTCACCGGATGCTGATTTTCTGCGCCAGCGGCAATGAAATCAGCAGCAAAGCGGTTCGGGCTTTGCAGATCGGATACTGCCAGCGGGCCATTGCGGCCATGCAGGCCGGCATCGATATCGCCGCGCAGGTTCCGTTCCGAGCGGATGAAATAGGGCAGCACATCATCCCAGGCCCAGCCTGGCAGGCCCCATTCATCATAATCACGGCGATGGCCGCGAATATAGATCATGGCATTGATGCCGCTGGAACCACCCAGCATCTTGCCGCGTGGCTGATAGCCCTGGCGGCTATTCAAGGCCGGCTGCGGCACGGTCTTGAATGCCCAGTTACGCCATGGCCCCGGGATGAACAAGGCCGCGCCAATCGGCAACTGGCAGGCGGCGATATCATCGGGCGGGCCGGCTTCCAGCAAACAGACCCGGTTGCGGCCATCCTCGCTCAGGCGCCGCGCCAGCACACAGCCGGCGGAACCACCGCCGACAATGACATAATCGTAGATCAGGCCGTCGATCATGGCGTCACGATATTAAAGCGATCGCCCGGCGGTTCCACCTGGCGCATCAGGTCAAGATAAGCCAGCGGATTGCCGGCAATTTTCAGATCACCGGTCAACACCGCCACCGGCAGGCTGAGTTCCCGCAGAGCAATACGGTTCCAGGTCTGCCGGGTCAGGCTCACCGTGGCATCGGCCTTGTCGTCCAGCGCATCGCGGCGATGGTTGAGCACGCTGTTGCGCAGGAACATGTGAAAGGTTTCGCCGGTATCGGTGAAACGCCAGTTCACGGATATGGTCTTGCCCGCCACCGCTTCCGGATCGATCCGCACGGCGAGGAAATCAAACATCATATCCAGCGTCAGCCCGGCAATTGTATCGGGATTGGCGGTGCTGGCCGGCGGCAGCTTGCGCAAACCATCGCGCAATTCCTGTGCACCAAGCAGATAGAGATTACGCCAGACACCGGATTCGGCCTGATAGCCAAGCTGCTCAAGCGCATCGGCTTGCAGGCCACGCGCCGCCTTGTTATCGGGTTCGGCAAATACCAGATGCGTCAGCACTTCGGCCACGAAGCGGTATTCGCCGCGTGCATAATATTCGCCGGCGCGTTTCAGCATCGCCGCGCTGCCGCCCATGAAATCCACATAGCGCTTGGCGCCCTGCTCCGGCGGCAGCGGATCGAGATGCGCCGGATGCGCGTCATACCAGCCGAGATAACGCTGATACACCGCCTTGGCATTATGCTTCAGCGTGCCGTAATAGCCCCGGTTATGCCAGGCTTGATCCAGTTCCTTGGGCAGTTTGATGGTTTCGGCTATCTCGGCCGGCACCAGGCCCTTATTGGCCAGCCGCACCGATTGGTCATGGGTGAATTTGTACAGGTCGCGGGTCTTCTCCATCACTTCCGCGATACGCTCGCGGCCCCAGCGCGGCCAGTGATGGCTGGAAAATGCCACATCGGCCCGGTCGCCATAAAGCCGCATCGCCTCGTCGATGTAATAGGCCCAGGCCTTGCCATCGCGCACCAGGGCGCCGCGCAGGGTGTAGAGATTATGCATCACACCCGAGACATTCTCGGCCAGGCAAAGCGCGCGTAGATCGGGGAACAGGATGTTCATTTCCGCCGGCGCCTCGGTTTCCGGCGTCATCTGGAATTCCATGCGCAGGCCATCGATGGTCATGGTCTGGCCGGTGCGTTCGATCAGATCGGTGGGCGCGATCAGGCCGATGGTGCCGGTGGAGGACACCGTCTTGCCCAGGCCGGTATCGACCTGGCCCTGCGGCCCGCGCGCCAGCCCGATGCCAAACTGGTATTCGGCCCGCCGTGTCATGGCGGTGCCAAGCAGCACATTCTCGCTCACCGCATGTTCCATGAAATGCGCCGGTGCGATGATCTTCACCTTGCCGGCCTTCACATCGGCTTCGTCGATCACGCCGCGCACACCGCCAAAATGATCGATATGCGGATGGGTGTAGATCACCGCCAGCACCGGCTTGCGCGGCCGGTGCTTGTAGAGCAATTCCAGCCCGGCGCGCGCCGCCTCGGCCACCAGCAGGGTATCGATCACCACATAACCATTCGGGGTTTCAACAAAGGTCATGTTGGCCAGATCGTAGCCACGGAACTGATAGATGCCCGGGCGCACTTCAAACAGGCCATGCAGATTGTTGAGCCTTGCCTGGCGCCAGAGCGAAGGATTGACCGTATCCGGCGCCTGCTCGGCGGCATCGATGAAGTTATACGACGAACGCGCAAAGGCGGTGCTGCTGTTGCGACCCGGAATATCCGGATTGTCGAGCCGCGCGATCAGGCCACGGGCGGCTTCCTCGGCATCGCGCCTGTCATCAAGCGGCAGGCTGGCCGCCATGCTACGGTTATGCTGGCGGGTGATGTCGGTGGCGGGCTTGGCGGCCTCCTGCGCCGCATTGTCAGCCAGCGGCGCAAAAATCACGGCGGCGCACAGCACCGCACCCATGCCAGCCCTGGCCCAAAACGCGCCCATCGGCTTCCCCTCCCTTTGCTGTAGTCAATTGACTACTTCACGGGAGTATAGCGCCGCTGCAATGCCATGCAAGAGGGAGTTAGCGATCCGCCATCTCGGCCAGCCGCTGCACAAAAGCCTGCCGCAGCTTATCAGCCGGCTGACGATCCAGATCGCTGGCGGCGCGCAGGAATGGCTCAAAAATCAGAAAACCCATGGCGGCCGCCACCAGGGTGACAATGTCCACCGCCGCCGCCTCGCGTGGTTCCTGGCGCTGGCTGGCGCGATTGTCGATCAGGCGGCGCAAGGTGGGGAAATCAAGCTGCAATTCACGCGGATCGCGGCCATCCAGCAGCCAGCGCGCCAGGATGCGCCAATAGGCGGCGCGGGCCTGGGTGGCGGCAAACAGTCGCGCGGTCAGCGTCTGGTTCGCATCTCCCAGTGCAATACTTTCGCCGGCCGCTGCCGCAAGCTGATCGGCCTGACGCTGCATCACTGCGCGCAGCAAGGCTTCCTTGCTGCCGAAATGGCGATGCACCAGGCCATGATTGACCTTGGCGGCGGCGGCGATGTCGCGCACCGAGACACCAGTGAAACCTCGCGCGGCAAAGAGCTGCGTTGCCGCTACCAGCAAGGCATCGCGTGGATCAACCGGTTTTGCCGGACGGCGCGGCCTGCCCAGACTGCGTGGCTTGGCCGGACTGCGTGATTTGGCCAGGCTGGGCCGCTTTACCGTAACCGCCATGCTCAGGTGAAACTGATCACCAGCAGCCACAGGCTGGGCACCAGGATGCTGATCCAGGTGAGCAGGATGCCGATGGCGCGGCCCGGCGAAGTGCCCTGGCTGCGGCTGAGGCCCCAGGCATGCAGCACGCGACCGAGGAACAATCCTGCGCCCAGGCCATGCAGAGCCCAGACCGGCACGCCGCGATATTCCAGCAACAGCAGCAGGATCAGCGCCAGCGGCACATATTCGATGAAATTGGCATGGGCGCGGCAGGCCAGCGCCAGATCGGCATGGCCGCCATCGCCGATGCCCACCTTGTGCTTGCCGCGCAGCCGCACCACAGCAGTGGTCAACGCCAACAGCAGCAGGCCGAGCAAGGCGGCATAGATCGGTATTATGACAAAATTCTGCGGCATGTGGCCTCCCGATAGGCTTGTAGTGACGCCCACCCACTCAATCACGTAGGCGCGTCACCTGTATTTTACTCTTTATAAGCGGAAAATTCCTTGCTGGCGGGTCTTTTTGAACTAGTTTGTCTGCTCTGTAAATTAGAAGCAGCCCTTTTTCGGGGTATGGATCTTTATGCCTAAACATCATTGGCTGTTTGTTGCCCTGCTTGCAACATTGCCTGCCTTGCTCCTGCCGCTGGCTGCCCTGCCCGGAACGGAAGTTACACCCGCATCCAACCAGCGCCTGCTGGTGTTCTATCCCCCGCACCACCCGGCCGAGCAGGCTTTCGCCGGGCTGGCCGCTGCCGATGCCCGGCCGATTGCCGCCGGGCGCGCCGGCGCCTGGCTGGTGGCTGGCGATGCCGCGCTGACCAACAAACTCTATCACAATGGTGCCTGGCTGGTGCTGGACGCACGCGCTTGGCTGGCCGGCTGCCTTGGCCTGACCGGCAATCAGATTTCATAGGAAATATGGCGATGTCACAGACTGCCGATAAACTTCAAGGCGTGGATGCGTTGCGCCAGCAGGCCAGCCGTTTCTTTGCCCTGTGGCTCTGGCTGCATGTGCCGGTGATTGCCCTGATCGGCTGGTTCAACAAAACCGGCCTATGGCTGCCAACGGCTTTTGCCATAGTGCTGGCGCTGGCCGCCTCGCTTTGCGCAGCACGCGATCCACTGGCGCCGCTGACCCGCTATGTCATGGCCACCGGCTTTGTCGGCATGGTGTCGCTGCTGGTCAATGGCGCGGCCGGGCCGTGGCAGATTGATGTGCACATGTATTATTTCGCCAGTTTTGCCATCCTGGCGGCCTATTGCGACTGGCGCGTGGTGCTGCTGGCGGCCGCGCTCACTGCGGTGCATCATCTTGGCCTCAACCTGCTTTTGCCCAGCGCTATCTTCCCTGATGGCGGCAACCTGCTGCGTGTGCTGCTGCATGCCGCCATCGTGGTGGTGGAATGCGGCGTGCTGATCTGGCTTTGCCTGGTGCTGGAGCAGCTGTTTGCCAAAAGCGCCACCAGCCTTGAGCAGATGCGTGCCGGCATTGCCGAACGCGAGGCATTGGAACAGCAGGCCGCCGCCGAGCGCGCGCGTTTTGCCACCAGCCAGGCGGAACAGGAACAACGTTTTGAGGCTGCAATCGGCAGCGTGGTGGCCGCTGCCGCCGAGGGCGACCTGGCGCAGCGTGTGGATGTGGCCAGTCTTGATGGCACCATGCGCCGGGTGGGCGAAGCGGTGAACCGCCTGCTGGCCCGCACCGACGAAGTGCTCAACGCCGTGACCCACATGACTGCCGCGCTGGCGCATGGCGATCTGCGCCAGCGTATCGAAGGCCGCTTTGGCGGCCGCTTCGCCACGATGGTGAACGACCTCAATGCCACCAGCGACAAATTGCGCGATTTCGCCCATCGCCTGGCCAACAGCGCCGAGGCAGTGAAAGCCGCTTCCGCGGAAATCTCCACCGGCAGCCAGGACTTGGCCGGCCGCACCGAAGCCCAGGCGGCGGCGATTGAGGAAACCGCCGCCTCGATGCAGAGCCTGCTTGATACCGTGCGGCAGAATGCGCGCAACGCACAATCGGCCGCCGCCTTGGCCGGCGGCGCGCGCGACGGCGCCAATCAGGGCGGCGCGGTGGTGCAGGATGCGGTGACGGCGGTGCGCGGCATTGAACAGAGCGCACGGAAGATCAGCGAGATTGTTGGCCTGATTGACGAGATTGCCTTCCAGACCAACCTGCTGGCGCTGAACGCATCGGTGGAAGCGGCCCGCGCCGGTGAAGCCGGCAAGGGCTTTGCCGTAGTGGCGCAGGAAGTGCGCGCCCTGGCGCAGCGTTCGGCCAATGCCTCAAAAGACATCAAGGGGCTGATCAGCACCTCGAATGCGCAGGTGAAAAGCGGCGCCGAACTGGTGGATCGCACCGGCGGCGCGCTGGAGGGCATTGTACGGTCGATCGGCCAGGTTTCCGATATCGTGGCCGAGATTGCTGCCGCCAGCGCAGACCAGGCCACCAGCCTGGATCAGGTTGGCGCCTCGGTCGGCGGCATGGAGGAGATCACCCAGCGCAACGGCGCCTTGGTGGAGGAAACCACCGCCGCCGCGCAGCAGCTCGCCAATCTGGCCGCCGAATTGGCCAAGCTGGTTGGTTTCTTCAATGTTGGTGACAGCAAGCCGCTGAGCATGGCCAGGATTGCGCCGCCAGCCCAGCCGGCAAAGCCGCCGGCAAGCAGCGTTCAGCCGGCTCCGGCCAAGCCCAAGCCGGCACCAACACCTGTTGCCGCCAAACCGGCATCGCCCGCACCGGTCAGGCCGATGGCCGCCGCTGCGGTGGCAGCCAAGCCGGACGATGACTGGCAGGAATTCTGATCGCAGCGTGCTCTAACGGCGTCAGTTCAGCACCTTGTGCAGGGTGATGCGGCGCTCCACGCCGCTATGGGTGAGCCAGCCGATGCTGCCGCCTTCATGCAGACCGAGCAAAGCCGTGCCGACCGGCGTGGCGATGCTGATCCGACCGGCGGCGATATCGGCTTCATTGGGATAGACCAGGGTGACGGCCTGGGTGTCGCGACTGTGGCTGTAGCCGAACAGCACGCGGCTATGCATCGCCACCACGCGCGGATCGAGGCCGCCTTGCGGGCGCAATTCGGCGCGCGACAATTCGCTCATCAGCATCTCGGCCACATCAGGGCGGCGGCTGCGCCAGGTTTCGGCGATGGCCATTAGGCGGTCGTAATCGGCATTGCCAACAGTGATCGGCGGCAGCGGTTGCAGGAAAGACATAGGAAAACTCCATAAGCAAAAAACGCGCGTCTGTATCTCAACAGACGACGGCGTTGGGAAAATGACCGATTGGGTTATCGAGCCCCGGCGGGGGCGGCTTGTATCAAGCGCGCACGGCCGGGGCGGCAGCGCCTGCATGCAGGCGGCCAGCGCGGCAGATATGAGAAAGGCTGCGCATCCGGGTCATCCTGTATTATATGGGCATTCAGGCGCTGGCTTGCAAGCCTGCTGTTTTCCGCTGCTGGCGCAAAGCCGTGGCGCTGAGCGGATTCAGCCGCGTCTTGAGCAGCATGAAGGCCGGTGCCTTATGCCCGGCCAGGGCGCCAGCCTGGCCCAGCCGCAGCCGATGCGGCGCCAGCGCGCGCGCCACCAGGCTTTGCGCCGCCGGCAGGCCAAAGCCAGGGCGATCCAGCACCGCAATCGGCATCAGCGCGGCAATGCGGCGCCAATCCTGCCAATGCCGCATCTGCGCCAGGTTATCGGCGCCCATCAGCCACACAAAACGCATGGCCGGATAATGCCGGCGCAGCAAGGCCAGGCTATCGGCTGTGTAATAGCTGCCGAAACTTTGCTCGATGGCGCAGGGCTTGATACGCGGATGCGCCGCCACCTGCCGCGCCCCGGCCAGCCGTTGCGCCAGCGGCGCCATGCCGGCACGGCTTTTCAGCGGATTCTGCGGGCTGACCAACCACCAGACCTGATCCAGCTTTAGCCTTTGCATCGCCGCCAGGCTGATTTCACGATGCGCGGCATGGGCCGGGTTGAACGAGCCGCCAAGCAGGCCGACGCGCAGCCGCAGCCGCGCGCCCAGGGGCGGCAAAAGCGGCGTGTTGTTCAGGGCCGCACCTGGCCGTTGCCAAAGACCAGGTATTTGAAAGTGGTGAGCTGCTCAACGCCCACAGGGCCGCGCGCATGCATCTTGCCGGTGGCAATGCCGATTTCGGCGCCGAAGCCGAATTCGCCGCCATCGGCAAATTGTGTTGAGGCATTATGCAGCAGAATGGCGCTGTCGATGCGGCGCATGAATTCGGCGGCATGATCGGCCGCTTCGGTGATGATGCTCTCGGTATGATGCGAGCCATAGCGCTCGATATGCCGGATCGCAGCATCCAGATCCGGCACCAGCTTCACGGCGATGATGGCATCCAGATATTCGGTTGCCCAATCGGCTTCGCTGGCCGGCTTGACGCGGGCATCCACCGCCTGGGTGGCGGCATCACCGCGCACTTCGCAGCCATGCTCCAGCAGCATGGTCACCAGCGGCGCCAGATGCGTTGCCGCCGCCGCCTGTTCCACCAGCAAAGTCTCGGCCGCACCACATACACCGGTGCGGCGCAGCTTGGCATTGAGCAGGATGTTTTTCGCCATCGCCAGATCAGCGCTGGCCTCAACATAGAGATGGCAATTGCCTTCCAGATGGGCAAACACCGGCACGCGGCTTTCCGCCTGCACCCGCGCCACCAGGCTCTTGCCGCCGCGCGGCACAATCACATCCAGATATTGCGGCGCCGCCAGCATGGCGCCAACCAGCGCGCGGTCGGTGCTGGGCATCAGCTGGATCGCGGCTTCGGGCAGGCCGGCGGCGCGCAGGCCCTGCACCAGCGCGGCATGGATGGCACGGCTGGAACGGAAACCTTCCGAACCGCCGCGCAGGATGCAGGCATTGCCGGCCTTGAGGCACAGGCCGCCGGCATCGGCGGTCACATTCGGCCGGCTTTCAAAAATCACCCCGATCACACCGAGCGGCGTGCGCACGCGCTTGAAATGCAGGCCATTGGGCCGCGTCCATTCCGCCATCACGGCGCCGACCGGATCGGGCAGGGCGGCAATATCCTCAAGCCCCACGGCGATGGCTTCGACCCGCTTGGGGTTCAGTTCCAGGCGATCAAGCAGGGCAGCGCTGAGCTGCTTGGCGCGGGCAGCGGCCATATCCTCGGCATTGGCAGCCAGGATCGCGGCGCTGGCGGCGCGGATCGCTTCGGCGGCAGCCAGCAGGGCACGGTTCTTCGCTGCCGTATCGGCCACTGCCAGTTCGGCGGCAGCGGCGCGGGCCGCCTGGCCCAGCTGATCCATGATCGCCTGAGCTGAAAGATCGGTTTGCATCGGCGCGTTCATGCTCGCCTCCTTACCGCAGCACAAGATCGTCGCGGTGAATCATCTCATCGCGGCCAGCGTAGCCAAGGATGGCTGCAATTTCATTGGATTTATGGCCGATGATGCGGCGCGCATCCTCGTCGGAATAGGCCGAAAGCCCCTGCGCCACCAAAAGCCCGCCGGCATCCACCACCTGCACCGCATCACCGCGCTGAAAACGGCCATGCACGGCAGTGACACCGGCCGGCAGCAGCGAGCGGCCGCGTTTCAACGCCTGGGCGGCGCCGGCATCGATGGCGATGCTGCCCTGGGCGTTGAGATGACCGGCAATCCATTGTTTACGCGCCGTGGCCGGCGAGCCGCTGGCGCGGAACCAGGTGCAATGCCCGGTTTCGGCCAGTTGCCGGATCGGATGCTGCTTCTTGCCATTGGCAATCACCATGGCGCAGCCGGCGCCCACGGCAATCTTGGCGGCCAGGATTTTGGTGATCATGCCGCCACGGCCCAAGCCGGAACGCGATACGCCAGCCATCGCCTCGATCTCCGGCGTGATCGCCTTCACCTCGGGGATGAATTTCGCCGCCGGATCAACACCGGGATCAGCCGTGTAGAGGCCATCGATATCGGAGAGCAGGATCAGGCTGTCGGCCGAGATCATCTGCGCCACCCGGGCGGCCAGGCGGTCATTATCGCCAAAGCGGATTTCCGCCGTCGCCACGGTGTCGTTCTCATTCACCACTGGCACTACGCCGAGGCCCAGCAAAGTATTCGCCGTTTCACGCGCATTGAGATAATGCCGGCGCGATTCAGTGTCGCCCAATGTCAGGAGAATCTGCGCCGTCTTCAGTTCATGCTTGCCCAAAGCCTCAGCCCAGGCGGCGGAAAGCCGGATCTGGCCGGCAGCGGCAGCGGCCTGGCTTTGCTCCAGCCGCAACGCGCCGGCGCCCAGGCCAAGCACGCGGCGACCCAGCGCGATGGCGCCAGAAGATACCACCAGCACTTCCTTGCCCTGCTCGCGCAGGCCGGCAATGTCTTCCACCAAAGCTTGCAGCCATTGGCCGCGCAAAGTGCCTTTATCGCCATCGACCAGCAGGCTGGAGCCGACTTTGACCACAACCCGGCGCGAGCGCTTGAGGTGGTCGGTCATACCACACCTGTTTGCGCTGTTCCGGCCTCCAGCTCTTTCTCGGCCAGGCGGGTGGCGGCGATCTGCTCATACAGCGCCTGCACCACGGCATCGATACCATCGCCGGAAACGCCCGACAGCACAAAGACCGGCCGCTTGGCGGCGCGTTTCAGCTTCTGCACCTTGGCTTTCAACTCATCCGGCGGCACGGCATCGGCCTTGTTCAGGCCGATGATTTCCGGCTTGTCTTCCAGCCCGGCGCCATAGGCCGCCAGTTCCTTGCGGATCATGCGCCAATGTTTCACCGGCTCGGCCTCGGTGCCGTCCAGCAGATGCAGGATCACGGCGCAGCGTTCCACATGGCCCAGGAAGCGCGTGCCAAGCCCGGCGCCTTCGGACGCGCCCTCGATCAGCCCGGGCAGATCGGCCAGCACAAATTCCTTGTCGGCAAAACGCACCACGCCAAGCTGCGGCTTCAGCGTGGTGAAGGGATAATCGGCGATTTTCGGCTTGGCGCGGCTGACCCGGCTCAGGAAGGTGGACTTGCCGGCATTGGGCAAGCCGACCAGACCGGCATCGGCGATCAGCTTGAGGCGCAGCCAGATCCACTTGTTTTCGCCCGGCCAGCCGGGTTCACCGCGCCGGGGCGCGCGGTTGGTGGCACTTTTGAAATGCTCGTTGCCATGGCCGCCATCGCCGCCACGGCAGAGCAGCACACGCTGGCCCACTTCAGTCAGGTCGGCGAGCAGGGTTTCGCCGTCTTCCGCCAGGATTTCGGTGCCTTTCGGCACTTTCAGCGTCACTGCCGGGCTATCGGCGCCGGTGCGGCTGCGGCCCATGCCATGGCCACCGCGCTTGGCGCGGAAATGCTGCTGGTAGCGATAGTCGATCAGGGTGTTGAGGCCATCAACGCATTCCACCCACACATCGCCGCCCCGACCGCCATTGCCGCCATCGGGACCGCCATATTCGATGAATTTTTCACGCCGGAAGCTGACCGAGCCGGGACCGCCCTGGCCGCTCTCCACGTAGACTTTGGCTTGATCGAGAAACTTCATGTCGCTGGACTCGCTGGAAACGAAAAAGGGGAATGGCTTGCGCCATTCCCCTCAAATCGCTTCAATTTCGGGAAGGCGCGTTTCGATCACGCCTCCGCCGGGGCACCCTGGGGGAGTACCGAAACGTAGTCACGGCCCTTCTTGCCGTCATGGAACTTCACCTGGCCATCGGCCAGGGCAAAAATGGTGTGGTCCTTGCCAAGGCCAACATTCTTGCCCGGATGCACCTTGGTGCCGCGCTGGCGCAGGATGATGTTGCCGGCGAGCACAGCCTGGCCGCCAAACTTCTTGACGCCGAGACGCTTGCTCTGCGAGTCGCGACCGTTGCGGGAGGAACCGCCAGCTTTTTTGTGAGCCATAGTCTTCTCCTAAATCCTGAACCGCGTTAGGCCGCGATGTTGGTGATCTTGACCGACAGGTAATCCTGGCGGTGGCCATTCTTGCGGCGCGAATTCTGCCGGCGGCGCTTCTTGAAGATGATCAGCTTCTCGCCACGGGTGCGGCCGATCACCTCGGCGGTGACCTTGGCGCCTTCCACCAGCGGCTTGCCGATCTTGGTGGCGCCATCGCCGCCCACGGCCAGCACCTGGTCGAATTCGATGGTGGCACCGGCCTCACCGGCGACCAGCTCGACTTCGAGCACGTCGCCCGCCGCCACCTTATACTGTTTCCCGCCGGTCTTGATCACTGCGAACATCTTGCCAAATCCATGTGAAAAGGCGACGCGCTGAGCCCAGCCGCCACCTGAAATTCCAAGGTGGCGCACTATAGCCGCCGCAAACCCCCTGTCAACCCCGGATTCGGCACAGGCACAACTTAGTCTCCAACGCCATTCCGGGGCCGCAAATTGTAACCAAATTTTCGCTAAACCCTTGTGGTGCAATCTGCTAAGTCGGGCGGCATGACCCCATCCCGTCCCCGCCGCCGGCTGCTGATCATCTACAACCCCACGGCCGGGCGGCGTAAACGGGCGCGGCTGGAAGCCTATCTCGACCTGCTGGAAGAGGCCGGCTGCGCGGTGGAATACCGCCCGACCAGCAAACGCGGCGATGCCGAAGCCTTTGCCGCCGATGCGCTGGCCGAACGCTATGACGCCGTGGTTGCGGCGGGCGGCGACGGCACCATTGCCGAAGTGGCAAACGGCCTGCCGATTGAAGGCGCCGCACCCTTAGGCATCTTTCCGCTGGGCACCGCCAATGTGCTGGCGGCCGAGATCGGCCTGCCATTGCGGCCGGCCGCTGTGGTGCAGGCCGTGCTGCATGGTCCGGCCCGACCGATTTACCCCGGCTTTGTGAATGACCGGCTCTTCACCATCATGGCCGGCATCGGCTTTGATGCCCATGTGGTGGCCAGCCTGCCGCCCGGCCTGAAACGCGCCATGGGCAAGGGCGCCTATGTGCTGCAATCCTTGCGCCGGCTGCTGGATTGGCATGGGCCGCGCTACAGGCTCTGTATTGATGGTGTGTGGCATGAGGCCGCTTCGGCGGTGATCGCCAAGGGGCATTATTATGGCGGGCGTTTCATCTGCTGCCCCGATGCGCGGCTGGAGGCGGCGGATTTCCAGATTTGCCTGTTTCGGCTGGGCGGCCGCTGGGGCGTGGCGCGCGCCTTGCTGGCCTTGCCGCTTGGCCTGCTGCACAAATTGCCGGAAATCCAGTTGCTGCGCGGCCGCGAGGTGGTGATCGAGGCTACCGGGGGGCCGGAACCGGCCCAGGCCGAACCGGTGCAGGCTGATGGCGACATGGCCGGGCAATTGCCGGCGCGGTTATATGTTGCAACACGGCCGCTATCCCTGATCAGCCCGCGATAGCGGCCTCAGCGCGTAAGTGCGACTGGCAGAGGACGATAGCGCGCCCGCGCACCGCGCTCGATGGCAGCGGCGTGCAGGCGCTCAACACCCAGTTCATGACGCAGCATTTCCAGCCAGCGCAATTCGGTCTGCTCGGCATTGCCATCCACCGCCACAATATCGCAGGCCAGCGCATAGGCGGTTTCCACCAGATCCTTGGGCAAAGCTTCCTTGACCAGACCAAGCGCGGCGGCGATGCCATCCTCGTCATCCAGCAGGGCGACGCAATCGCCGGTTGCCACCCGCATTGCATCCTGGCCATACCCACGAAACACCGGCAGGCTGCGCACCGCAAAAGAAATGGTTTCCAGTTCGGAATCCTTGATCCGGCCATCGGCCACGGCGGCAATCACCATGGCGTAAATCATTGCGGCTTGGGGCGAAATCGTGGTCATTGGCTCTCCTTGCGAGGCCGGAACTATGCAAGCCATGCCGGCTGCGGGCAAGACCCAGGCCGCTACTGCAGCGCCAGACCACCTGCGCTTGCATGCCGGCGTGATGGCCGACACTTTCTTGTTAAACGCCAAGGATCAGAATGCCTGCCATGGAAAAACCAGCCACCAGCTCTTTCCGGGGCCTTTCGCCGCATCTGTTCGGGCGCGCCGCGCTGGCCGGCCTGGTGCTGTTTGCCACGATCAGCGCCTTGTTCGCCGCGCTGATCGCTTTTGGCACCAGCGCGCCGCCGCCGCCGCTGGCCAGCATTCTTGAGCCGGCGATTGCCCAGGCCCGCGCCCAGCAGGGTGCCTTGCCGCCGCTGTTGCAGTTCACCACCCGGGATGGCAGCAAACTGGCCTTTCGCCGCTATGCCGGCCGCGAGGATGCAGCGCTGATCCTGATCCACGGCTCCACCGGCAGCGCCGAAGGCATGCATGCCATGGCGCAGGTGCTGAACACCGGTGGCGGGCCAACCATCTATGCCCTGGATATGCGCGGCCATGGCCAGAGCGGCCGGCTGGGCGATATCGATTTCATCGGCCAGATGGAGCAGGATTTGGCCGACCTGCTGCAAATCCTGCCGCCCCAGGCCAAACTAGGCCTGATCGGCTTCTCGGCCGGCGGCGGCTTTGCCCTGCGCGTGGCCGGCAGCGAACTGGGCCAGCGTTTTGAGCGCATCCTGTTGCTGGCGCCAATGCTGCACCCGCAATCGCCAACCTATCGCCAGAATGGTGGCGGCTGGGCCACCGCGCATCTGCCGCGCCTGATCGCCCTGGCCGTGCTGGATAATGCCGGCCTGCCGTTTTTCCAGCATCTGCCGGTGCTGGCCTTTGCGCGTCAGGACAGCGCCGGCCGGCCCTACACCTATTCCTTCCGGCTCTGGGCCAATTTCAAGGCGCATGAGGATTATACCGCCGATTACCGGCGCCAGGCCCGTGCTCCGATTGTGCTGATTGGCGAAAAGGACGAATTGTTCAATGCCGCCGCCTATGAACCCGAATTGAAAACCATCCGACCAGATGCTCAAGTGCGCATCGTGCCGGGCGTGAACCATATCGGCCTCAGCCTCAGCCCGGCCGGCATTGCCGCTATCCAGGCTGAATTGCGGGATTTCTGACCGCACCCTGCATGGCTTGCAGGAAGGCGGCGGTTTCGCGCACGGCATCGGCGATGCCGAGCCGGCGCACTTCCACACTGCTCGGGAAGGCCGAGAGCAGTCGGCTGGGCAATTGCGCATCCAGCACCACAAACACGCCGTAATCATCGGCGCGGCGCAACAGCCGGCCAAAAGCCTGTTTCAACTTCAGCCGGGTGAGCAGGTCGTCATAGGCCTGGTTGCCGAAAGCCGCCCGACGCGCCTTGTGCAGCAGATCCGGGCGCGGCCAGGGCACGCGGTCGAACGCCACCAGCCGGAGCGCGGCGCCGGGCACATCGACGCCATCGCGCATCGCATCGGTGCCGAGCAGGCAGGAATGTTCCTCGGCGCGGAAAATATCGACCAGCGTGGCATTGTCCAGTGGATCAACATGCTGGGCATAAAGCGCCAGGCCGTGTTCGGCGAGTGGCTTGATGATGCGTTTCTGCACGGCGCGCAGGCGGAAGATGGCGGTGAACAGGCCCAGGCCACCGCCGCCTGAGGCGAGGAAAAGTTCACGATAAGCCGCCGCCACCTGGTTCATGTCGTCGCGCCGCACATCGGTGACAACAAAAACCCGCGTGCGGGCGGCATAATCAAACGGCGACGGAAAACTGGCGCGCCGCGCCGGCTGCGGCAGGTGGCGCGCGCCGGAGCGGATTTCGGCGCTGAGCCAGCTCTGCTCCGGCGCCGCATCGCTCAAACCGGGATTGAGATCGCGCAACGTGGCCGAGGTGATCGCCACACCATGCGCCGGTTTCAGCACCGCCTCGGCAAAGGGCCGCATCGGATCGAGCCAGTGGCGATAAAGCCCCAGATCAATATCGCGGCCATCCTCTCGGTCCAGCGCGAACCAGTCGACGAATTCCGGCCCGGTGCCGGTTTCCAGGCTTTTCAGCATCGCTGCCCAGGCTTCCAGGGTCAGCTTGCGGCGGCCGAGGCCGCGCAAGGCACCTTCCAGCCGGCCACGGGTGGCGCTATCCAGCTCGGCGGTTTCATCCTCCAACTTGGCCGCCAGCGCCTTGGTCAGCGCCGCCATCGGCTGGATCATGTGGCCGAGCGCGCCGGCATAGCTGGCGGCGGCTTCAAGCAAGGTCGGGGCTGGCTCACGGGTGGGGCATTCCAGGCCATAGGGGCTGTCCGGCACCGGGCTGCGCGCCAGGATCTGCAATCTGGCCTGCAACAGAAAACGCTCGCCGGCACCAAGCGGCGCGCCTTCCTGCAAACGCTGCACCCAGCCTTCGCCGGGCAGGGCGCGGGCGCCTTCGGTGAGCGCATCCAGTGCCGCGCGCGCTGCATCATCGCCATTGACCAGATCGCCGATGCGGTTGCCGATGCCGCGTGCGCGGCTGCGCCGGGCGCCTTCCGGGCCACGCAGCCAGCGGCGCAATTCCATGCCTTCCTGGCCGCTGAGATGCGCCGCAAAGGCGCCATCGGCGGCCTCAAACAGATGATGGCCTTCGTCGAACACATAACGCAGCGGCCGGGTGGCATCGTCATCCGAGCCGATGGCGGCCTGAATCATCACCAGCGCATGATTGGCAATCACCATATCGGCGCGGCGGGCGCGGCGCAGGCTGCGTTCGATGAAACATTTGCGATAATGCGGACAGGCGGCATGGATACATTCGCCACGCTGATCGGTCAGGCCCAGCGTGCGGCCGCGACCATGCAGGTCGATCAGCCAAGCGGGGAAATCGCCGCCGGCAATATCGCCGTCGCGCGTGGCCTGCACCCAGCGCGCCACCAGGCCGAGCGCGATGATATCCGCCGGCCTTGCCGCTGCCGACTGGCTCGCATCATCCAGATTGAGCAGGCAGAGATAATTTTCGCGGCCCTTGCGCAGCACCACCTTGGCCGCCTTGTCGCCGGCATTGGGATAGAGCCGGTCAAGTTCGCGGTCGAGCTGGCGTTGCAGGTTTTTGGTATAGGTGGAGAGCCATACCGTGCCGCCATTCTTCTCGGCCCAGACCGAGGCCGGGGCGATATAGCCCAACGTCTTGCCGATGCCGGTGCCGGCTTCGCTCAGCACCATCTCGGGCATGCCCAGTTCAGCGCGCGGCGCAAAGGCCTGGGCGGTGGTGGCGGCATAATCGGCCTGGGCCTCGCGCAATTCGGCCATCTCGCCGAGCAGCCGGCGCAGCCTTTCGCGCGCCTCAGCCGGCGAGACACTCTGGGTATCGGGCGGCGGCGGCGGGGCAAAATCCGACCATTCCGGCAATTCGCTCCATACATCCAGGCCGAGCCGCGTCGGCACCGGCTCGGGCGCCAGGGCTTCCATCACATAGCCGGCCCAGGGCCAGGCGGCGCGCTGCATGGTGGCGGCAATCCGCATGGCGCGGCGCTGCCGGTTGGGATCGAGCCGGCCCAGTTCGGCCAGCAGGCTTTGTGCCGCCAGGCGCAAGGCCGGGGCCAGCGCCATTGCATCGGCCGGCACAGCATGGCCCAGCGCGTCAAGCAGGCCGCGCGCGGTGGGCAGGCAGAAGCGCGCCGGCCGCACAAAGGCAAACAAATCCAGCAGATCAAGCGCCGGAAACGGATTGAGGCCAAGCCGCGCCGCCGTGGCGCGGCCATGGATCAGCAAAGGCGGCACGGCGCGGGCGCGGCGCCCGGCGGCTTCGGCATCCAGCCGCTCGGGCGGCGGCGGCGCCAGGGCGGCGGCGGCACCATCCTGCCAGATCGCCCCGGCGCCTTCGGCCACCAAAGCCGGCAACCGCGCCAGAGCCGGCGATAGGCTCATTGCGAGGCCCAGACGAGCAGCGCGGTCATTGCGAGGCCCAGACGATGCGGTGCATCCAGGCGATTTCGGTGGCATCCAGGCTACGTTCGCCCTGGGCCGGATCAAACGCCGCCAGTTCCACCCGGGTCAGGGTCTTGCGCAGCAATTGCCGGCACAGCATTTCGCCATTCAGCCGGCGCAGCACCACGCGGTCATTGCGCCGGGTTGGCGCGCGCGGCGACAGGATCAGCAATGTGCCATCGCGATAAACCGGCATCAGGCTGTCGCCGCCAACTTCCAGGGCATAGGCCTGATCGTCGTTGACATCAGGGAACGGCACCCGCTCCCAGCCGCTTCGAATCAGCGGCAGGCCGGCTTCGTCAAACAGCCCGCCCTGGCCGGCCTGGGCCAGATTGAGCATCGGAATGCGGAAAGCCGAGCCGCGCAGGCCGCTGGCATCCACCAGCACTTCCATGAAATCGCCGATCGAGGCACCGGTGGCCTCGATCACCTTGGCGATGCTTTCGGTGGACGGCCAGCGCTGGCGGCCATCGGCGGCTTCGCGCTTGCTGCGGTTGAAAGTGGTGGGATCAAGCCCGGCTTTGCGCGCCAGGCCGGAAGCAGTCAGACCGTAGCGGTCGGCCAAGCCATCAATGGCGGCCCAGATGGCTTTGTGGGTGAGCATGGGAAGATTGTCATACATTTCTCCGTTTCTGGCTAGCGCGATATGCGCCAAAAATGGGAATTGACAGCGTTATACTTACGAATACGATAATATGTATCCTTATTTAACGCAGTATGTTCCATTTTGTAGCAATTGACCCACTGTAGCTGGAGAACATTTCCATGCATCTACAATCGGCCCTGCAATTTGCGGTTTGCGAACAACAGCCACAATCCATTACTGGCAGTATTCCAGCAAAAGCCGGCGCCGTTACCGGCTGGGCCGTGATCGGCTTTGCTGAACAAACCCGGATTTGGTGGCTGCGCGGCCTGAAACCCGGTTTCCGGCATTGTTTCGCCTATCGCTGGCACCCGCAGGGCTGGCTGCTGCTTGATCCGCTGTCACATCATCTGTTGCTCGACCTGCTGCCCTGCCAGCATGGCGCGGCAGCACCGGAAGCGGCGCTGGAACTGGCGGCCGCTTTGCGCCTGGGCGGTTACATGGCCCTGGCCGTGCCGATCTGCCAGCCGCCGCCGCGCCTGGCGCCACCCTTGCCGCTTTCCTGTGTGGAAGTGGTGAAACGCCTGCTTGGCCTGCAAAGCTGGCAGATAAGTACACCATGGCAACTTTTCTGCGAGATGAGGAAAATTTCCCTTGACGATAGCATAATTCTGGCTTATTCCTTATTTCAACAGGAACAAAAGGCGTATATGTATCGCCACAAGCGAGCGCCCTGGGCCTGGTCCGCTGTTTTACGCCGGCTGGTTGCCGGTCTTATACCTCGGAGGCAGAGCATGGGTGGCATCTTCAGCAGTTCGGCGCCGGCACCGCTGGCCGTGCCGCCCAGCCCGACGGCAGACCCGACCGAGGCCGCCGCCCGCGAAGCGCGTGAACGCCGCCGCCGCGCCCAGGGCGAAACCATCGCCACCTCGTATCGCGGTGTTGAACTGGGCGCGGCGGCACCGGCCGGGCTGTTCACCCGCAAGACCCTGCTGGGTGAGTGACCATGCTGCCGAGCCATTCAACCGAGCCCACAATTGCTGAAAAAGTGCAGGCTTTGCGCCAGCGCCACGCCGCCGCCAAGGCCGCCCGCAGCCTGTGGGAAAGCCGCTGGCAGGAATGTTATGCCATGGCGCTGCCCCTGGCCGCCGGCAATTCAGGAACAAACCAGGTAAATAATGCCGAGGCATTGTATGACGGTACCGCCGCCGATGCGGTGGAGCAGTTTGCCGCCAGCCTGCTGGCGCAATTGACCCCGCCCTGGTCGCGCTGGTTTGCGTTTCAGCCCGGCAGCGACATGGCCCCGGCGCAGCACGGCCAGGCCGCCAGCCTGCTGGATGATGCCGCGCGCCGCGCCCAGGGCCATTTTGACCGCTCGAATTTCATTGTTGAGATTCACCAATGTTATCTCGACCTGATCACCGCCGGCACTGCCTGCCTGGCGGTGGAGGAAGCGGCTTTGGGCGAGCCAAGTGCGTTGCGCTTTGCCGCCGTGCCGCTGCTGGATGTGGTGCTGGAGGAAGGCGGCACCGGCCGGCTCGACAGTGTGTTCCGCCGCCGCCAGATGAAGCGGGCGCAGCTGCTGGAGCGCTTTCCGGCCGCCGCCAGCTTGCCGGCACTGCAACAGCGCAATACGGGCGATGCCGACACGCCGGCTTTCGCCGTGCTGGAAGCCGTGTTGCCACAGCCGGCACAGCAGGGCGGGGGCTATGCCTATACCGCCCTGCTGGATGATGACACAGCCATCGGCGCCGATGCGCTGCTGGCCGAGGGCCGTTTCGCGCGCTCGCCCTATATCGCTTTCCGCTGGCTCAAGGCGCCGGGCGAGGCTTATGGCCGCTCGCCGGTGATGAAGGCCTTGCCGGATATCAAAACCGCCAACAAGGTGGTGGAACTGGTGCTGAAGAATGCTTCCATCGCCGTTACCGGCATCTGGCAGGCGGATGACGATGGCGTGCTCAACCCGGCCAATATCAAGCTGCTGCCCGGCGCCATCATCCCCAAGGCGGTCGGCTCCTCGGGCCTGACCCCGCTGGCCGCGCCGGGCCGCTTCGACATCTCGCAACTGGTGCTGGACGATCTGCGCGCCCGCATCCGCCATGCCATGCTGGCCGACCGGCTGGATCAGGTGGCGGGGCCGAAAATGAGCGCCACCGAAGTGCTGGAACGCGCCGCCGAAATGGCCCGCCTGCTCGGCGCCAGCTTTGGCCGGCTGCAAGGCGAATTGCTGACACCCTTGCTGGATCGGGTGGTTGATATCCTGCAACGGCGTGGCGAATTGCCCGGCTTTGCCCTGGATGGCCGCGACGTGGCGCTGGCCTATCAATCGCCGCTGGCCCGCTTGCAGGCCCAGGCCGATGTGCAAAGCACGCTGTTATGGCTGGAACAAGTCAAGGCGCTGGGGCCGGCAGCGGCCGGTGTGCTGGATGCCCCGGCGGTGGCGCGCTGGCTGGGCCGCTGCCTGGGTGTGCCGGGGGAATTCCTGCTCGAAGCCGGCGAGCTGCCGGTGGATGTTCCGCTTGTCTCTCAACAGAACATTTCATGATCAATCAGGAAGGAAAGCCAAGAGCCATGACCACCAATCTGCTTAATGCCGCCCCGGAATCCGGGGCCGAAACCGCCGCCGCGCTGGAAATCCCGGCCAAGTTCCGCGATCCGGAAACCGGCGCGCTGCAAGCCGACAAGCTGCTGAAATCCTATCTGGCGCTGGAAAAGCGCATGGCCCGCATGGTGGCCCTGCCAGGCGACGATGCCGACGAGCCGGCGCGGCGCAGCTTTTTTCGCGCCCTCGGCGTGCCGGAAACGCCCGATGCCTACCAGATCGAATTGCGCCATCCGCAGGTGCAGCTTGACCCCGCCGTGAATGCCCGGCTGCATCAGGCCGGCTTCACCCCGGCCCAGGCCCAGCTGGTCTATGACCTGGCCTGCGACCATGTCATGCCGCAACTGGAGCAATTTGCCGGCGACGTGGCGGCGAGCCGCGAGCGCGAACAGCTGGAGGCGCATTTCGGCGGCCCGGCACGGTTCCGCGAAACCGCCCGGGCGCTGGATGCCTGGGGCCGCGCCAATCTGCCGCCCAAGCTGTTCGATGCCCTGGCCGGCACCGCCCAGGGCGTGCTTGCTTTGCACGCCATGATGCAGAACCGCGAACCCGGCCTGGGCGGCAATGGCGGCGGCGGCAAGGCCGGCCTGCCGAGCGAAGCCGAACTGGCGAAACTGATGCGCGACCCGCGCTACTGGAAGCATCGCGACCCCGAAATCCTCGCACAAGTGACCGAAGGGTTCCGGAGGCTTTATCCGGGTTGATCGCGTGCTGCCCGGCGCGGTGTGGCCCGTTCATGCCGCGCCGGGTTCTGCTCTTTCAGGCGACAACCCGCACCGGGCCGCCAAGCCTCAAGCCATCCCGACCGTTGCGATGCCCGGGCCGCCCTGTGGCTGCCTGGATAACGCCGCCCGGTTCCTCGCATCCCCCTATTTTGAGGAACAGCCACCATGGCCCCCACCATTGAACCGAGTTTTGTGCGTCAATTCGAACAGGATGTGCATGCCGCCTATCAGCGGCTCGGCTCCAAGCTGCGCCCCACCGTGCGCTCCAAATCCGACATCAAGGGCAGTTCCACCACCTTCCAGAAGGTCGGCAAGGGCAGCGCCAGCACCAAGGCGCGGCACGGCAAGGTGCCGGTGATGAATGTGGACCATGCCAGCGTGGAATGCCTGTTGCAGGATTATTATGCCGGCGAATGGCTCGATGCGCTGGACGAGCTGAAGGTTGGCCATAACGAGCGCCAGGTGATCGTGAATGCCGGCGCCTATGCGCTGGGCCGCAAGACCGACGAACTGATCATCAAGGCGCTGGATGCCTCGGGCAATTTTGCCGGCGGCACCGGCGACGGCCTGACCAAGGCCAAGATCCTCACCGCCTTCGAATTGCTCGGCAGCGCCGATGTGCCCGATGACGGCCAGCGCACCGCGGTGATCGGCTGGCGGCAATGGAGCCAGTTGCTCGACATCCCGGAATTCGCCGATGCGGATTATGTCGGCGATGAAGACCTGCCGTGGAAGGGCGCTCAGGCCAAACACTGGCTCGGCACGTTGTGGATCGCCCATAGCGGCCTCACGCTGTCGGGCAACCTGCGGCTCTGCCACTGGTTCCACAAGACCGCCATCGGCCATGCCTCGGGCAAGGATGTGGCCGCCGACATCACCTGGCATGGCGACCGTGCCGCCTTGTTCATCAACAACATGATGAGCCAGGGCGCCGTGCTGATCGACGGCAGCGGCGTGGTGACGCTGCGCTGCCTCGAAAGCTGATCCCGCACCTCATCCAAAACAGGAGACGCAAGCATGGCTTATCAGGCCAAGAATCTCAGTGTCATCGGTTATGCCAATGGCTTCACGCTGTGGCATTACACCACGCCCGACGCGGCGGCCGCCGTGGATAGTGGCGGCTATTTCAATGCCGCCGCCGACATGCTGCGGGTGGGCGACTTCATCTTCGCCAACTGCGCCACCGCCGGCAGCCCGGCGCATGGCATCTTTGTAGTGGCATCGAATGCCGGCGGCGCGGTTGACCTTGCCGACCTGACGCCGTTTGGCGGCACCGACACCGACTGACCCGCGATACGCCGGCCGGCTCCGCGCCTTCTGGGCGGCGTGGGGCCGGTGCGGCGCGGCCGCGCGCGGCCCGGGGTGTTCCGGCCCTCCCCTCCTGCCACCGGAACACCCCGTTTCGCTGCCTTATCCCACAGAGGAGACAATCATGGCGCTCAACGCCGTTCAGCTTTGCAGCCGCGCCCTGGTGGGCCTGGGCGCCCGTGCCATTCCGGGCTTTGACGATGGCAGTGTGGAAGCCGAGGTGGCGCGCCATGTCTACGGCCCGGCCCGCGATGCGCTGCTTTCCGCGCATCCCTGGCGTTTCGCCACCGGCCAGGCCGCCCTGCCGCGCCTGCTGGCGGCGCCGCGCGCCGATTTTGCCCATGCCTTCCAGTTGCCGGCGGATTTTCTGCGCGCGCTTTCGGCCGGCAGCGACAGCCGTGGCCGCGGCGTCAGCTACCGCATCGTGGCCGGCACCTTGCAAGCTGATGCCGAGGCTTTGACCCTGACCTACATCTTCCGGCCCGACGAAGCCGGCTTCCCGCCGTTTTTTGACCAGGCTTTGGCTTCCCGGCTGGCAGCGGAATTCTGCCTGCCGCTGACCGAAAGCAGCAGCCGCGCCGACCTGCTGTTCAAACGCGCCGACGAGGAATTCCGCCGTGCCAAGGCGATCGACAGCCAGCAGGGCGAACCCGGCCGGATCGAGGATTTCACCCTTACCCAGGCGCGCCGCTGATGCCCCGCCTGCGCAGCACCAAAAACAACTTCACCGCCGGCGAGATCGCGCCGGAATTGCTAGGCCGCGCCGACCTGACCGCTTATGCCAATGGCGCGGCCAAATTGCGCAATGTGCTGATCCGCCCGACCGGCGGGGTGACGCGGCGCCCCGGCCTGCGCCATATCACGCTGCTGCATGGCGTGGCGCCGGATGCCGTGCGGCTGATCGGCTTCAGTTTCAATGTGGAGCAGAGCTATCTGCTGGTGCTGGGCGATGGCCTGCTGCGGGTCTTCCGCAACGGCGCCGAGACCACCAGCCTGGCGACGCCCTGGAACGCGGCGCAACTGGCACAACTGAGCTGGGTGCAGAGCGCCGACACACTGTTTTTCTGCCACCCGGATTTGCCGCCGCAGCGGCTGACCCGCACATCGCATAGCGACTGGCAGTTGACCAGCTTCAGCTTCAAGGCCGATCCGGCCAGCGGCGTGCAGCATATTCCCGGTTTCAAATTCGCCGCCGGCAATGTCACCCTGCAAGCCTCGGGCACCAGCGGCACAGTGACGCTGACCGCCTCGGCGCCGGTGTTTGATGCGGCGCATCTCGGCAGCCGCTTCCGGCTCAAACGCAAGCAGGTGGAGATCACCGCCATCACTTCGGCGGTTTCCGCCACCGCGCTGGTGAAGCAGACGCTGACTGACACCGCCGCGACCGAGGATTGGGAGGAGCCGGCCTTTTCCAGCCGGCGTGGCTGGCCGGTGGCGGTGACGCTGTTTCAGGAACGCCTGATCTTTGCCGGCGCGCGCGACCTGCCCAACCGGGTCTGGATGTCGAAGACCAGCGACCTGACCAATTTCGACCTCGGCACGGCCCTAGACGATGAAAGCATCGAATTCTCGCTGCTGGCCGACCAGGTGGATGCGATCCGCGCCGTGGTGGCCGGGCGCCATCTGCAAATCTTCACCGCCGGCGCCGAATGGATGGTGAGCGGCGAGCCGCTGACCCCGACCCGGCTGCGCGCCGAACGCCAGACCCGCATCGGCAGCCTGCTGGAACGCAGCATCGCGCCGCGCGTGGTGGATGGCGCCACGCTGTTTCTGGCGCGTGACGGCACGGGCCTGCGGCAATTCCTCTATGCCGATACCGAGCAGGCTTATAGCGCCGATGATGTGACGCTGGTGGCGCCGCATCTGTTCAACGGCCCGCGCGGCCTGGATTACGATCCGCGCCGCCGCCTGATCCTGATCCCGATGCAGGATGGCAGCCTGACGGTGCAGACCAGTTTCCGCGCCCAGCAGATCCTGGCCTGGACCCGGCTGGAAACCGAGGGCGCCTTCCGCGCCGTGGCGGTGGTGGAAGATGTGGTTTATGCCGCCATCCAGCGCGGTGAAAGCCTGGCATTGGAATGTTTAGACGATGCCTGCCACAGCGATGCCTGCCTGCTGGGCGAAGCCGAGACACCGCGCCGTAACTGGAGCGGCCTGGCGCATCTGGAAGGCCGCATGGTGCGGGTGCGCGGCGATGGCATGGATTATGGCCTGTATCCAGTGCAGGACGGCGCCCTCACCCTGGCCCAGACGGCAAGCCAGGTCGAGATCGGGCTGCCATTCAGCCACAATATCGAACCGCTGCCGGCTGAATTCGGCGGTGATAGCGGCGCCCAGGCCGGGCCGCTGCGGCTGATCCGCGCCGTGTTCCGGCTGCAACAGACCGGCGCGCTGGTGGTGGATTGTGGCCAGGGTTTGCGGCCGCAGAGTTTCAGCCGCTTTGGTGCCGCGCTGGATGCGGCGCCGCCGCTATTCAGCGGCGACCGCGAATTGCGCGGCCTGGGCTGGGTGCGTGGCCTGGATCGGCCACTCTGGCGCATCGAGCAGGATGCGCCGCAGCCCTTCACCCTGCTTTCCGTGACCACCGACCTGAAAGGAGCCGATTGATGGCCGCCTATATCCCGCTGGCGATTGCCGCCGCTTCTGCCGCCAGCAGCATGGCGCAGCAGAATGCCCAGGCCAAGGCGCAGAACGGCGCCCTGGCGCAGAACCAGGCCGATGCCGCGCGCGACTACCAGGCCGCCGAGCGCGAGCGCCAGCAGCGCCTGGCGCGCAGCCAGGCGGCGCAGCGCGCCGGCTTTGCCGCCTCAGGCGTCAGTGCCGATGGTTCAGGCGCGGCGGCCCTGACCAACCTGCTGGCGGAGAGCGAAGCCGAGCGCGACCAGCTGCTGCAAGCCTATCAGAGCCAGGTCAGCAGCCTGGCCGCTGCCGGCCGGGTGAATCTGCTGCGCCAGCGCCAGCAATGGCTGAATGGCGGCCGGTCGCTGGCCGGCAGCGCGTTTTCCGCATTCAGCCAATAGGGGGCGGCATGACCGACCTGATCGTCAGCGCGGCGACACCGCGCCAGCAATATCTGGCCGATGGCGTGGAACGCGCCTATGGCTTTCCGTTTCCGCTGCTCGATGCCAACGACCTTGTGGTCTGGCTCGATGACCAGCCGAGCCCGCTGGCCTACAGCGTCAGCGGCCTCAATCAATCGGCCGGCGGCAGCATCCTGTTTGCCAGCCCGCCGCAAGCCGGCTGCCGCATCACCCTGGCGCGGCGCATGGCGATCAAGCGCGAGACGGATTTTGTTGAAGGCGGCGCCTTCCACGCCCGGGCGCTGAACGAGGAACTGGATCGCCTGACCCTGCTGATCCAGCAGGTGGACGAAGCCAGCCAGCGCGCCTTGCAGGCCATACCCAGCGATGCGCCGGCCGGCCTGAATTTGCCCCGGCGGGACGACCGCGCCGGCAAGTTTCTGGGCTTTGATGCCGATGGCGCGCCGCAAGCCAGCTTGCTCAATCCGGACGGCATAACGCTGAGTTTGCAGCAGATGACCGAACTGCTGGCGCAGGCCGAGGCAGCGGCGGCGGCGGCGCAGCAGCAGGTTTTGCTGTTCACCAGCCTGGCGCTGGATCTGGAAGGCAAGCTGCAAGCGCTGGCCTGGCAGCAGCAGGTTTTGCAGCGCCAGCACCAGGCCAGCCCCGGCCTAGCCGCCAACCAGCACACACCCAACTGGGCCAATCTCAAGAGCTGAAGGACATGCCATGATCTATCCATCGCTGAATTACGACGCGCGGCTTTATCTGAATGACGCCAATGGCAAACCGATGCCGGCCAGTTTCAGCCGTGCCGGCAATGCCAGCCTGTGCAATGCCATCGGCCTGCTGGCAACGGCCGCCGCAGGCGCCATGCGCCATGATTACGCTGCCGATGGCCGCTATCTCGGCTGGCTGATCGAAGAACAGCGCAGCAATCTGGCACTGCACGCGGCGGCAGCCGACAATGCGGCCTGGACCAAGATCAATACGACGATCACGGCCAACGCCACGGCAGCACCTGATGGCACGCTGGCCGCTGACAAGATCGTCGAGGCCAGCGACGTGGCGCAGAGCCATAATCTGACCCAGGCCATCGTTTTCACGGCGGCGACCTATTGCTTCTCGGTTTACCTCAAGGCGGCGGGACGTAATGCGGCGATGGTGCAACTGGATAGCACCACACCAAGCAACGCCTTTTTCGATCTCTCGGCCGGCACGGTCGGCTATATCGGCAGCGCGTTGGCTTCGGCATCGATCACGGCCTGTGGCAATGCCTGGTATCGCTGCGCCGTGGTGGGCGCCACGGCTGCCGCAACGCGCAGTGTGCGTATCGCGCCAGCGAGCGGCACCGCGCATGGCAGCGAAATATACAACGGCGACGGCAGCAGCGGCATCCATGCCTGGGGCGCGCAGGTTGAACTCGGCAGCTTCCCGAGCAGCTATATCGCCACTGCCGGCGCGATGGTGACGCGGGCGGGCGACCTGTTCAGCCTGGCCACCGCAGCTTTTCCGTTCAATCCGACTGAGGGCAGCCTGCTGGTGCATTTCGACGTGGCCGCGCTGGGCCTGCTGAGCGGCATTGCCCGGCTGCATAATGCAAGTTTCGGCGGCATCGCGCTCTATCGCGGCACCGGCAACTTGATCGCGCTGGATATCAACGACGGCACGCCGCGCGGCAATGTGGCCGGCAGCCTGCCGCTGGCGGCGGGCGAAATGGTGCGGGTGGCTGTAGCCTGGAAACAGGGCGATGGCGCGCTGTGCATCAATGGCGGCCCGGTGGCAACTTTTGCCCCCAGCGCCATCCCGGCCGGGCTCGACACGCTGGAACTGGGCGGCGGCAATTGGGGCACCGCGCCGATGGGCGGCCATCTGCGCCATGCCGCGTATTTTCCGCGCCGCCTCGGCAATGCCGAGCTGCAAGACCTCACCCGCCTGTAAAGGAGCGCCCGATGCAAGACCTCTATATCCGTGCCGCCAGTGAAGCCGAAGCCAAGGCGGCGCTGCCGGATTTTGTCGATGCCGCCGGCAACTGGCGGCTGACCACGACACAATGGGCGTTTGATCCGCTGGGCGCCCTGGTTGATCAGCCCGCGGTGTTCGAGGGCATGCTTGTGGTGAGCGAGGCCACCTGGCTGCCGGGCTGGCATGCCAATCTGCGTTTGCTGGACGATGCCCTGCTGCCGCTGTTGCAGGCCAGCACTTTGCTGATCGACACGCCGGCCAGCCCAAGCCGTCTCTGGGCCTGAAGCCGATGCGACCAGGCCAGGCAGCCCATCTTGAAGCAACCCGGCAGGCCTTGCGCCTGGCCGCCATCGCACAGCAGCGCGCCAGCCAGTTGCTGGATGTCTATCAGCAATTGGCCTGCCCGGCGGCAGAGCCATCCGATGATCGCGCCATCACCCAGCGCCAGGCGGCGGCCAAGGCGGTGCTGAGCCATTACCTGATGCTGCAACGGCTGCTGCCGGTGCCGCCGCCATCCGGTGAATCGGAAGCTGCCGCGCCGCAGATCGATGCCGCCACGCTGGCAAGCATGCTGCACGATGCCCGGCGCCATGCCGAATCCGGGGCCGATGACGATACCAAGGAAAAGGAGAGCTGTGATGCCGCCGGATAACGCGATCCTGCCCGACACGCTGGCGCAAGACATCCGCCTGGTGGATTTTGTGCTGCTGTGGAACCAGCGCCAGAATCTGCCCTGCCCGGTGCTGCATCTCAGCATCCTGGACTGGCTGGAACAGAGCTGGCATGCCGGCGACAGCGAATTGCTGCTGCTGGTGTTTCGCGATGCCGGCAAGAGCACATTGGTGGGGCTGTTCTGCGCCTGGCTTTTGCTGCGCCAGCCGCATCTGCGCATCCTGGTGCTGGCCGCAGAGCAGGCCCTGGCACGCAAGCTGGTGCGTAACGTGAAGCGCATCATCGAACGCCACCCGCTCACCGCCGGGCTGAAGCCGAAGCGGCGCGAGCAATGGGCTGCCGACCTGTTCACCGTGAACCGTAATATCGAATTGCGCGATCCCTCCATGCTGGCGCGCGGCCTGGGCGGCAATATCACCGGCAGCCGCGCCGATGTGGTGATCTGCGACGATGTGGAAGTGCCGGCCAATGCCGGCAGCGCCACCGGGCGCGAGGAATTGCGCCAGCGCCTGCTGGAAATCGACTATGTGCTGGTGCCCACCGGCATGCAGCTTTATATCGGCACACCGCATAGTTATTACAGCATCTATGCCACCCAGCCGCGCCAGGAGGTTGGCGAGCAAGCGGCGTTTCTGGATGGCTTCAAGCGGCTGGAATTGCCGATCCTGGATGAACAGGGCCAGAGCCGCTGGCCGGAACGGTTTCCGCTGGCGCGGATCGAGCGGATCCGGCGCCGCAGCGGCCCGGCCAAATTCGCCAGCCAGATGCTGCTGCAACCCACCAGCAGCCAGGATGGCCGGCTCGATCCCGGCCTGCTGCGCAGCTATGGCGATGAGCTGGAAATCCGCGAGGCCGGCGGCCGGCTGGTGCTGAGCCTGGCCGGGCGGCGGCTGGTTTCCGCCAGCGCCTTCTGGGACCCGGCCTATGGCACCCCCAGGGTTAAGCATGCCGGCAATGGCGATGGCAGCGTGGTGGCGGCCTTGTTCAGCGATGCCGAGAGCCGGTTCTATCTGCATCGCATCGCCTATCTGACCCACGATCCGGCGCGGCTGGCCGAGCAGGATGCGGCGGGCCAGCTCTGCGACCAGGTGGCGGGTTTCCTGCGCGATCTGCATCTGCCCGGCATCCGGGTGGAGACAAACGGGCTGGGCAAATTCCTGCCCGGCCTGCTGCGCCACGCCCTGGCCCGTATCGGCCATGGCGCCGCCGTGGTGGAGCAGGTTTCGCGCCAGGCCAAGCAGGCGCGTATCCTGGCCGCCTTTGATGCCCCGCTGGCAGCCGGCATGCTGCATGCGCATGATACTGTGCTGGACTCGCCACTGATCACCGAGATGCGCGAATGGCGCCCAGGCAGCAGCAGCGCCCGCGATGACGGGCTGGATGCAGTGGCCGGCTGCCTGCTGGCCGAGCCGGTGCGGCTGACCCAGGCGCCACCGGCGGCGCGGCGCGACTGGCGCCCAGGTGCCGGGCAGAGCAAGGCACGCGCCGATTTTGATCCGTTCAAAGCCTGAGCGATGGAGAGAACCATGAGCATGCCGCTTCCCGTGGATATGGCCTGGTGGCTGACGGCGGTGGAACTACCCGCCCTGGCCGGCCTGTTCTGGCTGCAACAGCGCCAGCGCGACCAGACCGAGCGTGCCCTGGAAAGCCTGAGCCGCGATAGTCACAGCGCGATCCAGGCGGCCCGCTCGGCTTTGGCCGATTACAAGCTGGAAGTGGCGCAGACCTATGCCTCGCTGAGTGCGCTGAAGGATGTGGAAATCCGCCTGACCGAACATCTGCTGCGCATCGAGGCCAAGCTGGATCAGGCATCGAAACAAGTGGTTTCGCGCTATTAACCGCCCGGCAAATCGGCTAAACAGGCGCCATGACCACGATCTATCATATGGCCGCCAGCGCCGACTGGCAGGGTGCCGAGCAGAGCGGCGAGTATGCCGGTTCGGCCGACGACCTGCGCGACGGTTTCATTCACTTTTCCACTGCCGCACAAGTGGTGGAATCCGCCGCCAAACACCGCCAGGGCCGCAGCGACCTGCTGCTGCTTTATGTTGCCGCTGATGCCCTGGGGGACGCCCTGCGCTGGGAAGCGGCGCGCGGCGGGCAGTTGTTTCCGCATCTGTATGGCCGGCTGCGGCCGGAGCAGGTCTACCGCATCGAGAAACTGCCGCTCGGCGCCGATGGCCGGCATGTTTTCCCGCCGCTTGACTGAAGCCGGCTTGAGCGCACCTTTCATCCGCGACCCGCATTGGGATACGACGCGGCTTTCCTACACTGTGCAGGCGCCGGCACCAGCAGAAGCCCAGGCCGCCTTCGAAGCCTTCCGCGACCGGATTGAGGCCATGGCGCCGCCTGACAGTTTCTGGCGCGCACCAGCCGAACGGCTGCATGTTTCGGTGCATATCCTGGCCAATGCGCGGCATGAGTATGACAAGGATGCCTATTGGGCTGTGGCCGAGGCTGCCGCGCTGGCCGAGCTTGAGCAGATCGAGCGCCGGGCTTTCACCTGGCATTTTGACCGCCTGATCGCCGCCCCCTTGGGCGTGATTGCCGCCGCCAGCCCCGATCCGCGTCTCGCCGCCTTGCGCCACCGCCTGATCGCACGCCTGCCGCCGCCGCCTTTGCCGCATGAGCCGCCCTATCCGCTGGTGCATTGCACGCTGCTGCGCTATGCCGAACCGGCGGCCCTGCCGGCCGATTTCGCCGCCCGCGTGGCCACTTTGCCCTGTAGCGTGGATTGGCGGGCGGAACGGCTGGATTTGCTGCGCAACGAGCGCTATCCCTCGCTGCATCCCCGCCTTGTGCAAACCTTCACGCTGGAGCAGGCATGAGCCTCTACAAAACCCTGGCCTGGCCTTTGCTGCGCCACATGGATGCCGAGCGCGCCCATCGCCTGAGCCTCGACCTGCTGCAACACCTGCCGCTGCCGCCCGCCCCACAGCCGGACCCGATCCTGCGCTGCCATGTGGCCGGCATCGAGCTGCCCAGCCCGGTGGGCCTGGCCGCCGGCTTTGACAAGAATGCCGAAGTGCCCGATGCCATGCTGCGGCTCGGCTTCGGCTTTGTTGAGATCGGCGGGGTGACACCGCGCGCCCAGCCCGGCAATCCGAAGCCGCGCGTCTTCCGCCTGGAAGCCGACCGCGCCGTGATCAACCGCATGGGCTTCAACAATGCCGGCCTGGATGCCGCCGTGGCGCGGCTGGCGGCACGGCCGCGCCGGGCGGATGGCAAGACCAACGGCATCATCGGCGCCAATCTCGGCGCCAACAAGGACAGCGCCGACCGCCCCGGCGATTATGCCCTGGGCTATGCCGCGCTGGCGCCGCTGGTGGATTTCTGCGTTGTCAACGTCTCCTCGCCCAACACGCCGGGCCTGCGCAACCTGCAAGGCCGCGAGGAATTATCGAGCCTGCTCGACCGCCTGGCGCCGTTGCGCGCCGCCCGGCCGAAGCCGCTTTTTGTGAAGATCGCGCCCGATCTGGCGGAAGCCGATCTCGACGACATCGCCGAACTGGCGCTGGCGCATAAGCTGGATGGCCTGATCGCCACCAACACCACCATCGCCAGGCCCAGCAGCCTGCAAAGCCCGCACAAGGCCGAAACCGGCGGGCTTTCCGGCGCGCCGCTATTTGAGCCATCAACCGCCGTTTTGCGCCAGCTTTATGCCCGGCTTGGTGGCCGCATCGCCCTGATCGGGGTGGGCGGCATCGCCAGTGGCGCCCAGGCCTATGCCAAGATCCGCGCCGGCGCCAATGCCGTGCAGCTTTATTCCGCCCTGGTCTATGAAGGTCCCGGCCTGGCCCGCCGCATCGCCACCGAGCTGGCCGCGCTGCTGAAACAAGACGGCTTCAAATCGGTCAGCGACGCGGTTGGCGTGGCGGCGCGCTGAGCGGGAGCACGCCGGGCCGCTTGCCGGGCCGGGCCGCCGTTGCGCCCATGCCCTCGGCCAACAATGTGGCGGTCAGCGTATTCAGGCTGACGCCCTCACGCTCGGCGCGCTGCGCCAGCCTGCGGTGCAGCGAGCGCGGCACGCGCACGCGCCACTGCCCGGAATAGGCTGTATCGTTGCTGGGATCGGGGATGCTATCGCCGAATTCTCGCGCCGTGGCCAGCCATGCCTTGATTGCATCGCGGGCATCGCGCAGGGCGGCTTCCGGGCTGGCACCATCGCCGTGGCACCCCGGCAAATCCGGCACGCTTGCCAGCCAGCCGCCACCATCGGCACCGCTCAGCCGTTCCAGCCGGATCGGATAATCTGGTGCGGGCAAAGCCGAATCAGCCTCAGCGAGCGGGGTCTTGCGCTTCAATGCCATCGATCAGCCGTACAAAAAGTTTCACATAGATCGGCTTGATCGGGCGTTTCGCCGGAACAGTCAGCATCGCGCCACCAGGATGACGAAACGTGACATGACTGCTGCCCGGCTGGCGCCAGACCAGACCATGTGCCTCGGCCACTGATTGCAGTTGTTCGATGCGCCAATCCTGAGGATTGCGGCGCATCGCTTCGAGCAGCTTGGCGGCCTTGGCCATAGCTTAGTATGGTACCGTATCCGGTACCATACAAGAGGCTTTCAGCCGCCCCCCTGCACCTCAGGCGTTCTTCACCGGGTGGCGCAGCAGGCCAACGCCGCTGATTTCCACTTCGGCCACGTCGCCATCCTTCATCCACAGCGGCGGGGTGCGCTTGGCGCCGACACCGCCCGGGGTGCCCGTGGCGATCACATCGCCCGGCTTCAGCGGCAGCCAGGTGGTGACATACTTGATGATCTTGCGGATGTTGAAGGTCATCAGATCGGTGCCGGATTTCTGCACGCTCACGCCGTTGAGCCGGGTTTCCAGGCTGAGCGCCTGCGGATCAGGGATTTCATCGGCGGTGACCATCCAGGGGCCGAAGCCGCCGGTGGCGGGGAAATTCTTGCCCGGGGTGAACTGGCTGGTGTGGTTCTGCCAGTCGCGGATCGAGCCATCCATGTAGCAGCTATAGCCGGCGATCAGCGACCAGGCATCGTCTTCCGACACCTTGAAGCCTTCCTTGCCGATGATGATGGCCAATTCGCCTTCATAATCAAAGCGTTCGGATTCCTGCGGGCGCAGCAAAGGCTTGCCATGCGCCACCTGGCTTTCCGGGAAACGCACGAAGCAGGTGGGGTGGCCCGGCGGCTCGCGGCCCATTTCGCGGCGATGTTCGTCGTAATTCACGCCGATGCATAGAATCTTGCCCGGATTGGGCACCACCGGCAGCAGATCAAGGCTTTCCACCGCGCCGAGCTTGGGCGCCGCCGCGGCGGCTTCACCCAGCTTGGCCAGGGCGCCGCCCTTCAGCACCGCCACCAGATCGGGATAGGTGGCGCCGAGCACGGCGCCGACATCGGCCACCTTGCCATCCGCGCCGACCACGCCATACGAGGCCTTGCCATTCGCCGTAAAACTAACCACCTTCATCGCGCTGCTCCCGAGGTAACGGTCTGGTTCTTTCACCAAAACCAATACGCCCGCCCCCGGAGCCGCGCAAGTCCCGCCCTGCCGCCCATCCAGCCAGTTTTTCAGGCCATTATCACCATGCCGCTATTGTTTCCGCCGCCGCAGCGCCAACCCGGCCAGCCGCGCCGTTTTGCCGCCGAACTTCTGGCCCGGCTATGGCCGCAAAGCCGCCCCGACCTGCGCGCCCGCGTGGTGCTGGCGCTGCTGTTCCTGCTCTGCGCCAAGCTGGTCAATGTGACGGTGCCCTACCTGTTCAAACGCTCGGTGGATGAACTGGACATCGCCAAGAATGACGGCCAGGTGGCGCTGGTGGCGGTGCTGGGCCTGGTGCTGGCCTATGGCCTGGCGCGGGTTGGCGCCCAGGCCTTTGGCGAGGCGCGCGATGCGATCTTCGCCAAGGTGGCGCAATCGGCAATCCGCAGCCTGGCGCTGGATGTGTTCAACCATATCCATGCCCTCAGCCTGCGGTTCCACCTGGAACGCCAGACCGGCGGCCTGAGCCGGGTGATCGAGCGCGGCACCAAGGGCATTCAGTTTGTGCTCCAGTTCATGACCTTCAACATCGTGCCGACCATTGTGGAAATCGCCCTGGTGGGCGGCATCCTGTGGGCTTTGTATGGCTGGCAATTCACCGCCGTCACGGTAGGCGCCATCGCCGCCTATATCGTGTTCACCCTGCTCTTCACCGAATGGCGCACCAAATACCGGCGCCAGATGAATGACGAGGACCAGCGCGCCAATACCCGCGCGGTGGACAGCCTGCTGAATTACGAGACGGTGAAATATTTCACCAACGAGGCGCATGAAGCGCGCCGCTTTGACGAAGCCCTGAGCCGCTACGAGCGCGCCGCGGTGAAAAGCCAGGTATCGCTGGCGGCGCTTAATCTGGGCCAGGGCGCGATCATTGCCGTGGGCCTGATCGGCGTGATGGCGCTGGCCGCCCATGGTGTACGCGATGGCAGTATGACCTTGGGCGATTTTGTCATGGTCAATGCCTATCTGATCCAGCTTTACATGCCGCTGAATTTCCTCGGTTTCGCCTATCGCGAGATCAAGCAGGGGCTGGTGGATATGGAAGCCATGTTCACCTTGCTGGATGTGCCGGCCGAAGTGGTGGACCGGCCCGATGCCCAGCCGCTGACGCCCCGGGACGGTGCCGGCGAGGTGGTGTTCGAGGCGGTGGATTTTGCTTATGATCCGCGTCGGCCGATTTTGCAGGGGGTGAGCTTTCGCATCGCGCCGGGCCGCAAGCTGGCGGTGGTGGGCGCTTCGGGCGCCGGCAAGAGCACACTCTCGCGCCTGTTATTCCGCTTTTATGACGTGAGCGGCGGCCGCATCCTGATCGATGGCCAGGATATCCGCGCGGTGACCCAGCTCAGCGTGCGCCAGACCATCGGCATCGTGCCGCAGGATACCGTGCTGTTCAACGACAGCATCGCCTACAATATCGGCTATGGCCGGCCCAGCGCCAGCGAGGCGGAAATCCGCGAAGCGGCGCGCCAGGCGCAGCTTGAACCGCTGATCGAGCGGCTGCCCGATGGTTATCAGACCATGGTGGGCGAACGCGGCCTGAAACTGTCCGGCGGCGAGAAACAACGCGTTGCCATCGCCCGTGCGCTACTGAAACAGCCGCGCGTGATGGTGTTCGACGAAGCCACTTCGGCACTGGATACCCATACCGAACGGGAAATCCAGCAGGCGCTGGGCAATGCCGCCGAGGGCCTCACCACCCTGGTGATCGCGCATCGCCTGTCCACCGTGGTGGATGCCGACGAGATCATCGTGCTGGAACAGGGCCGCGTGGCGGAACGTGGCCGGCATGAGCAATTGCTCAAGGCCGCTGGCCTTTATGCCAAACTATGGCACCGCCAGCAGGAAGCCGCCGAGGCGGAAAACCGCCTCAAGGCCGCCGCCATCGTGTGAATCCTGACCCGGCATTAAGGCTTTCAGCCGAGGCTTAATGCCGGTACAATGCCGCACTGCATTCAAGACAGTGAGGCTTGCTCAGTATGGACACGATCCGTTCGGTTCTGGTGCCGATCCACCGCGAGGGCTGGAAGTTCATCGCGCTGTTCGCCCTGGTGACCCTGATCCTGTTCGCCATTGCCGTGCCGCTGGGCTGGCTCGGCGTGGTGCTGACTGCCTGGTGCGCCTATTTCTTCCGCGACCCGCCGCGTGTGACGCCGATCCGCCAGCCCGGCCCGGATGGCAAGGCGCCGGCCACGTTGCTGATCGCGCCAGCCGATGGTGTGGTGCAGATGATCGAACGCGCCGTGCCGCCCGAGGAATTGGGCATGGGCAATGATGCGCGGCTGCGCATCTCGATCTTCATGAACGTGTTCAATGTGCATGTGAACCGCTCGCCGGTGGATGCCACGGTGGCCGCCCTGGCCTATCGCCCGGGCAAGTTCCTCAATGCCGCACTCGACAAGGCTTCGACCGACAATGAGCGCCAGTCGATGAAGCTGGCGCTGGCCGGCGGCAAGGAAGTGGCCGTGGTGCAGATTGCCGGCCTGGTGGCGCGCCGCATCCTGTGCGAAGCCCGCGAAGGCCAGCAGCTCAAGGCCGGCGAACGCTTCGGCCTGATCCGCTTCGGCAGCCGGGTGGACGTGTATCTGGATGACGGCATGGTGCCGCTGGTGGTGGTGGGGCAGAATACCATCGCCGGCGAAACCGTGATTGCCGAGGATGACAGCGCAGAGGCGGCGCGCGGCGGCGAAATCCGCTGAACGCCATCTGAACCAAGCCGCAGCCCCGGATTCATTCACCAGCCAGGGAGCTTTCGCCATGCTGATCAAGCCGCCGCAGCGCCTGCGCAAGCTGCCGCTCAATATGCTGGCGCCGAATATCCTGACCATCTGCGCGCTGTGTTCGGGGCTGACCTCAATCCGCTTCGCCATTGCCGGGCAGTGGAAATTCGCCGTGGCGGCGATTGCCGTGGCGGCCCTGTTCGACATGCTGGATGGCCGCGTGGCGCGGCTGCTCAAGGGCGCCAGCCGGTTCGGCGCCGAACTCGATTCACTCTCCGATTTCCTCTGCTTCGGCGTGGCACCGGTGATGGTGCTGTATTTCTGGACCCTGCACGATCTCGGCAATGGCAATCCGGGCTGGCTGGTGGTGCTGGCCTTCGCCACCTGCACCGCTTTGCGCCTGGCGCGCTTCAACACCGCGCTGGAAGATACCAGCAAGCCGGTCTGGACCGGCAGTTTTTTCACCGGCATCCCGTCGCCGGCCGGCGCCGGCCTGGCCTTGCTGTTCATGATCCTGAGCCTGGAAATCGATTCGGCGCTGTTCCGCTCGCCGCTGCTGAATGCAGTCTGGGCGCTGGGCATCGGCTTCCTGATGATCAGCAAAGTGCCGACCTATTCCTTCAAGCGGGTGCGGGTGAAGCGCGAGGCGGTGCTGCCGGTGCTGCTCGGCGTCGGCCTGCTGGCGGCTTTGCTGATGAACGAGCCCTGGTATAGCCTGGCGCTGCTGGAAATCGCCTATATCATTTCGATCCCGTTCAGCGCCCGGGCGCATGCCCGGCTCAAACGCGGCGAGCCGGCGCCGAGCGAAGCTGCCAGCACAGAAGCCGCCGCAGCGGATGAAGCAGTTGTTCCGCCGGCTGCAACAGCGGGCGAAACCGAGCCGCCGCCGCGCCAGATTCACTAGGGTGCGGACCCATTATTAGCGGGTCCGGGATTGGCCCAGGCAGGCCGCCGGCTAGGAGCAAATCGAAGCGCGTAGCGGGACTACGGGCAAGATTTGCAACAACGTCCGGCGGCCTGCCTGGACCAACCCCTGCGGGGCGGTGTGCTTTTCTTGCCTGGCGGCGTCGCCAAGCCTCACCGATGCACCACATCGCTTTCGGCTTGCCCTCCTGGCCAGGCAAGAAAATCACGCCGTCACGGACCCGCTAATAATGGGTCCGCACCCTAGCTGCTAAAGCCGGTTTAATGCCGCCCGGCTTAATGCCGGGTGGGTCCGCCGCGCTGTTTTTCCTGTTCCAGCTTTTCGCGCAGCTTGGCGGCAAAGGCGCCGCCATCATTGCGCTGCGCCAGGAACAGTTCCACACTGAGCATGGCGCGCTCGTTATCCGTGGTGGGTGGCCCCTTGCGGGCGATTTTTTCCGCCAGCTTCAATAATTTGGGATCCAGCCGGGC
Source organism: Ferrovibrio sp. (assembly GCF_017994015.1). Taxonomy (GTDB): domain Bacteria; phylum Pseudomonadota; class Alphaproteobacteria; order Ferrovibrionales; family Ferrovibrionaceae; genus Ferrovibrio. The sequence continues at coordinate 248,543 of NZ_JAGOLP010000001.1, forward strand.
GCGGATGCTGCGGATCAGCCGGGCCAGTTCGGCGCGCGGGTCTTCCGCCCGCCGGGCTGGCCGTGCCACCGCCGGACCTGGATTTTTTGCCTTGTTTTCCGGCACAAACAGCTTGTTCATCAGGCGCTGCAAGGCGCCCGGCGCGGCTGGTGGAGCGGGTTTTTTCGGCGGTGCGGCCATGGCGGCAGCCTCTCGCTTTCCGCGCCCGGGCGCAACCATCTTGTTGCGCTGTCATCTTTTCTTGCCCTAGCGTCAAATAGGGATACAATCTTCCGTATGAGCCTGATCGTGCAAGCAGCAGGATTGCTTCCTACGGTGGCGCAATCGCCCAACCAGGTGCAATCCAACCAGGGACCGGCCGCCTTGCAGGCGGCAACCGGGGTGGCGGCGCTTGGCGTGCGCACAGATACCCGCATGGCAGCGGCTGCTTCAGGCAATTCCGGCGGCTCGGCCGGCACGCGCGGCGACAAGGGCCGCAATGCCGATAACAATGCCAATGCCACCGAATCGCGCACCGATGCGCAGCGCACCGGCCCGCGTCCACGCGGCATGGGGCGCCACGCCGACGTTACGGTCTGAATTCGCACCAGATTGATCTGCAATCTGGGCGATAATTCGGCTGTGGATAAACTTTGTTAACCACGAATCAGCCAAGCTCGCGCCCATGAACGACCTTGTGGGGGATCAGAGTATGTCGGTGCGTATCAGGCACTTGCGGGCGATTCTTGCGTCCATCAATGAACAATTGCAGCAGGACAACCTGCGCCCGGAAGCGCGTGACTACCTGCGCCAGACCGCCGATTCCTGCCGCGCCACCATCCGCGAACTGGCGCTGAAACTCTGATTCCGGTTTGACGCTTGGCCCCTCCTGTACAATTTATTGTACAGGAAAAAGGAGCAGGCCATGGGTGTGATCAGCTATACTCAGGCGCGGCAGAATCTTGCCGAACTGATGCAGAAGGTTTGCGACGAGCGGGCGCCAACCATCATCACGCGGCGCAACGGCGCCCCGGTGGTGATGCTGTCGCTGGAGGAATATGAAGGGCTGGAAGCCACACTGCATCTGCTTTCCAGCCCGAAGAATGCCGAACGCCTGCGGGAATCGATTGCACAGCTTGAAGCCGGTCAGTTTGTGACTTACACGCTGCCGGACCCAAAGCCAGAGTAATGCTGGTAATCTTCTCGCCGCATGCCTGGGCAGAGTTTCGCCAATTGCAGACCGAAGCGCCAGAACTGGCGCTCAAACTTGGCCTATTGATTGACGATATTCGCCGCCATCCCTTTCAGGGCCTGGGCAAGCCGGAACCTTTGCGCCATGACCTGAAAGGCTATTGGTCGCGCCGCATCATTGTCGAACACCGGCTGGTTTATCGCGTGGTTGGCAGCGGCAGCGAGCAGCGCGTTGAAATTGCGCAATGCCGCTACCATTACGGCTGAGATTCAGCCCTCGCCGCCATTCAGATCGGCCGGGTTGGGCATGCCGAGCGCGTGGAAGCCACTATCCACATGCACAATCTCGCCGGTGACGCCGGCGCCGAGATCGGAGAGCAGGAACAAGGCCGAGCCGCCGACTTCCTCCAGCGAGGCGTTGCGGCGCAGCGGGCTATGCTGGGCAGTGAATTTGAACGTGGCGCGGGCCGAGCCGATGGCCGAGCCGGCAAGGGTGCGCATCGGGCCCGGCGAGACGGCATTGACGCGAATATTCTGCGGGCCGAGATCCACCGCCAGATAACGCACGCTGGCTTCCAGCGCCGCCTTGGCCACGCCCATCACATTGTAATTCGGCATCACGCGGGTGGAGCCTTCATAGGTCAGCGTGATCAGCGCGCCGCCCTGGCTCATATGCGGCACGGCCAGCCGCGCCACTTCGGTGAAGGAATAGCAGGAGATCAGCATCGAACGGCTGAAATTGCTGCGCGTGGTGTTGAGATAGCGGCCTTTCAGTTCTTCCTTGTCGGAATAGGCGATGGCATGCACGACAAAATCAAGCTGACCGCCCAGTGCCGCCGCAGCGCCATCAATCGCCGCCTTCAGGCTGGCTTCGTCTTCAACATCGCACGGCACCACCGCCTTGGCCTGCGCACTATCGGCCAGCGGCCGCACGCGGCGTTCAAAAGCTTCGCCCTGATAGGTGAAGGCCAGTTCGGCGCCATGCGCCGCCAGCATCTTGGCGATGCCCCAGGCAATCGAATGATCGTTGGCGACGCCCATGATCAGGCCGCGCTTGCCGGCCATCAGGCCGCGTGTTTCCGTCATGGCGTTATTTTCTTCAATGATATGGTTTGAGCGATCAGGCGTCGTAGCGCTGGAACAATAACGTGGCGTTGGTGCCGCCGAAGCCGAAGGAATTCGACATCACGCGGTTCAGCGTCACATTATCGCGCCGCTCGCGCACAATGGGGAAACCTTCTGCGCCGGGGTCGAGATTTTCGATATTGGCCGAGGCGGCGATGAAATCATGCTGCATCATCAGCAGCGCGTAGATGGCTTCCTGCACGCCGGCAGCACCGAGCGAATGCCCGGTCAGCGACTTGGTGGAGGAAATCGGCGGCACCATATCGCCAAACACTTCGCGGATCGCGTTCAGTTCGGTGATATCGCCGGCCGGCGTGGAGGTGCCATGGGTGTTGATATAATCCACCGGGGCATTATGGCCACGATTGGCTTCATTCAGCGCCAGCTGCATGCAGCGCACCGCGCCTTCGCCCGAGGGCGCCACCATGTCGGCGCCGTCCGAAGTGGCGCCATAGCCAACAAGTTCGGCATAGATTTTGGCGCCGCGTGCCTTGGCATGTTCCAGTTCTTCCAGCACCACCAAGCCGCCGCCGCCGGCAATGACAAAGCCGTCGCGGTCCTTGTCATAGGCGCGCGAAGCCCGTTCCGGGGTAGCATTGTAGCTCGACGACATCGCCGGCATGGCATCAAACAGGTTGGACAGGGCCCAATCCAGTTCCTCGCCGCCGCCGGCAAACATCACATCCTGCTTGCCGAACTGGATCAGTTCGGCGGCATTGCCGATGCAATGCGCCGAGGTGGAGCAGGCCGAGGAGATCGAATAGCTCAGGCCCTTGATCTTGAACGCGGTGGACAGCACCGCCGAGCAGGTGCTGGACATGGCGCGCGGCACCATGAACGGGCCGATCCGCTTCGGGCCGCCCTTCTCGCGGGTGATATCGGCGGCCTGGATCAGATTGCGGGTGGAGGGGCCGCCGGAACCGACGATCAGGCCGGTGCGCTGATTGACGATATCGGCCTCTTCCAGACCGCTATCGGCCAGCGCCTGCTCCATGGCGAGATAAGCATAGGCGGCGCCATCGCCCATGAAGCGCTTCTGGCGCCGGTCGATGGCGGCTTCCAGGTCGATCTTCACCGGGGCGTAAACCTGGCTGCGGAAGCCGAGCTTGGCATATTCCTCCGAAAACTGGATGCCGGAACGGCCCAGTTTGAGGCTTTCCGTCACCTCGGCGACATTATTGCCGATCGAGGAGGCGATACCGATTCCGGTGACGACGACACGGCGCATGTTCAGGCTCCCGCGCTGGCGGCCATGCCGGCCGGAAACACGCCGACCCGCATGTCCTTGCATTCATAGGCAAGTTTGCCGTCGATATACATGCAGCCATCGGCCACGGCGATGCCGAATTTGCGCATCAGCAGTTTCTTGATATCGATCTGGAACGAAATCTTCTGCGATTCCGGCGTCACTTCACCGGAAAACTTGACCTCGCCGACGCTGAGCGCGCGGCCCTTGCCGGGCGCCTTGCTCCAGCCGAGGAAAAACCCGACCAGCTGCCACATCGCATCCAGGCCGAGGCAGCCCGGCATCACCGGATCGCTCTCAAAATGGCAGGGGAAGAACCACAGATTGGGCTTGATATCGAGTTCGGCATGGATTTCACCCTTGCCGTATTTACCGCCGTCGGAGGCAATCTTGAGAATGCGGTCGAGCATCAGCATCGGCGGCAGCGGCAGGCGGGCATTGCCCTCGCCAAACAGCTTGCCGTGAGCGCAATCCAGCAGATCCTCGTAAGTATAGCTACTCTTCCGTTCCACGGGCGGAAATCCTCGATTTGCAACGATTACGACCGCCAAAAGGCGGTTGGGGCCGACCCCCATAACCACTAGACCAGGCCACTCAAATCCGGCTCACTTTAGCCATTGCCCGGCCCGGGGCAACTGTTTCGTTTCTTTTTGTAACAGCTGTGTTATATCTGGGGACATGACGACTTTACGCAAGCCCTCCCCGGCACAGACGGCGGAAATCGCGTCTGGCATAGCAGAACCGACGGCTGAAGCCATGGAATCGAATGCCGGCCAGCGCCTGCGCCGGGCCGGCTTGCGCACCACCCGGCAGCGCCTGGCGCTGGCTGAGATTTTGTTTGCCGACGGCCTGGATCGCCATGTGACGGCGGAAAGCCTGTATGCCAGCGCCGCCGAGCAGGGCGTCAAGCTGTCGCTGGCCACGGTATATAACTGCTTGCACCAATTCACCAATGCCGGCCTGTTGCGGATCGTGACGGTGGATTCCGGCCGCGCCTATTTCGACACCAACCTGTCGCAGCATCATCACTTCTATTATGAGAAATCCGGCGACCTGCGCGACATTCCGGCCAGCCATGTGCAGCTTGCCAATCTGCCGCAGGCCCCGGCCGGCCAGCGTATCAGCCGGGTGGATGTGATCCTGCGCCTGGATGATGCAGCCCCGGCAAGCTGAGCCGGCATTATTCGCTGTGGCGAATACTTGCGAATGATTTGCGCTTGCTTTCGGTTTTCACTGAGAGTCATTCGCATCATTTAGAATTATTCTAAAAACAATTGACACGAATCGGTTCGGCTCCATAATTCCTGCCGTTCCTCGCGATTTAGTTTCCGAGCGAGCCCCCGCCGCCCTGGAAATCCTTCCGGGCGGCTGCCTACCAGCCAGGAGGAATAACCATGCCCGCACTCAGTGGCACCAAGACCCACGGCAACCTCAAGGAAGCCTTTGCCGGCGAGAGCCAGGCCAATCGCCGCTATCTGTATTTCGCCCAGAAGGCCGATGTTGAAGGCTATAACGACGTCGCCACCGTGTTCCGCTCCACCGCCGAAGGCGAGACCGGCCATGCCCATGGCCATCTCGAATTCCTGGCCGAAGTGGGCGATCCGGCCACCGGCGAACCGATCGGCGGCACCGACCTGAACCTGAAGGCCGCCATTGCCGGCGAGACGCACGAATATACCGACATGTATCCGGGCATGGCGAAGACCGCCCGCGAGGAAGGCTTCGACGAAATCGCCGAGTGGTTTGAAACCCTGGCGAAGGCCGAGAAGAGCCATGCCGGCCGCTTCCAGAAGGCGCTGGACAGCCTGGCCTGAGCCAGTTTCCGTGACGTGACCGTTCCCCGGCCCGGGCCGCCTGACAACAGGCATCCGGGCCGGGGTTTGGCCCCAGCTATGCTGCCCCGGACACTATCGATCCGGCGGCGGCAAACGATCAGACGCACCGGAGCAGATCATGCGTGAAGGCAGCCTGGAGGCACCAACCCGGCATCCGCTGGATTGGAACAACCCCGATTTCTACGACCTGGAGAAGATCGACGCCGAAATGCGGCGCATCTTCGATATCTGCCATGGTTGCCGGCGCTGCTTCAATCTGTGCGATTCCTTCCCGCGCCTGTTTGATCTGGTCGATGCGGCGCCGAGCGAAGAACTCGATACGGTAGACAGCAAGGATTTCAAGCCGGTCGTGGATGCCTGCACGCTCTGCGACCTGTGCTACATGACCAAATGCCCCTATGTGCCGCCGCATGAATTCAACCTGGATTTCCCGCATCTGATGCTGCGCTATCGCGCCGCCGAGCGGAAGCAGGGCCATGTTGATGCCATCGGCGACCAGTTGAGCCAGACCGATCGCAACGGCAAGCTGGCCGGGCTGGTGGCGCCGATTGCCAATTGGGCTTCCGACCGCAGCAACAGCCTGACCCGCCCGATCATGGAAAAGGTGGCGGATATCCATCGCGATGCCGAATTGCCGAAATTCACTGGCAAGACCCTGGTGGCGCGGGCCAAAAGCGAGCCGGCCGTCCTCAACACTGCCGCGCCGGCCCATGGCAAGCGCAAGGCGGCGATCTATGCCACCTGCTTCGGCAATTACAACAACCCCGATATCGGCGTGGCGGCGCAGAAAATCCTGGCCCATAACGGCGTGGCTCTGCGCGTGGATTATCCCGGCTGCTGCGGCATGCCGCGGCTGGAACAGGGCGATATCGAGGATGTGGCGCAGAAAGCCCGCGTGGTGGCCGCCTTCTACGCGCCGCTGATCGACCAGGGCTACGATATCGTGGCGCTGGTGCCATCCTGCGCGCTGATGCTGAAATTTGAATGGCCGCTGATCCTGCCGGATGACCCACTGGTGAAAAAGCTGGCCCAGGCCACATTCGACATCTCCGAATATATTGTCGACATCGCCAAGAAGGATGGCCTGGCGCCGGGATTGAAGCCGCTGGAAGGCGGCGTCACGCTGCATCTGGCCTGCCATGCCCGCGCCCAGAATATGGGTAACAAGGCGGTGGACATGCTGAAGCTGATCCCCGAGATGAAGCAGGGCAAGGACCTGGCGGTGATCGAACGCTGCGCCGGCCATGGCGGCTCGTGGGGCGTGCGCACCGATTTCTTCGAGATCGGCATGAAGGTGGGCAAGCCGGTGATGCGCAGCGCGGTGAAGGAAAACAAGGCGCATATCGCTTCCGAATGCCCGCTGGCTGCGATCCATATCCGCCAGGGCATGGAAACCGAAGGCAAGGACAAGGACGGCTTCAAGCTGCCGGAAAAGGCTGAGCATCCGGTGGAATTGTTTGCCAAGGCTTATGGTTTGATCTGAGAGGCAGGAATGTACATGGCGCCGAAAACCACCCTGAGCCGCGACGACATCATTTCGATGGATGCGTTTGTCGCCATCCGCCGCGACAAGCGCAGCGAAGTGGTGGCGATGAAAAAACATCGCCGCGTGGCGCTGGGCCCGCATGCCACGTTCTATTTTGAGAATTTCCTCACCATGTGGTGGCAGATTCAGGAAATGCTCTACATCGAGAAGGGCGGCGAGGAGCAGATGGCCGATGAACTGGCGGCCTATGCGCCGCTGGTGCCGAAGGGCAGCGAACTGGTGGCCACCTTCATGCTGGAAATCGACGAGCCGGTGCGCCGTGCCCGCGTGCTCGGCAGCCTGGGCGGCATCGACAGCCATCTGTTTGTTGAGATCAACGGCGAAAAAATCTATGCCGTACCCGAAGATGATGCCGAACGTAACCGCGAGGATGGCAAAACCTCGGCGGTGCATTTCCTGCGTTTTCCGTTGAACCCGAGCCAGATCGCCGCCTTCCGCCAGGCGGAGAGCCGCATCCTGCTTGGCTGCGACCACCCGAATTACGGCCATCTCGCCATTGTTTCGGACAGCACGCGCCAGGCGCTGGCGCAGGATTTTATCTGAAGCACAAATCAGGGCATAATCGGGCCATCTGTTCTTTCAGGATGGCCCGCCATGACCGACCTCAGCCAGCTTTATGATCCGCCCAGCGATCTGGCACGCAACAAGCAGCTTGCGCATCTGGACGATCACGCCCGCAACTTCATCGCACTATCGCCGTTTCTGGTGATTGCCTCGGGCGGCGTGGATGGTGCTGATTGCTCGCCGCGCGGCGATGCCCCGGGCTTTGTGCAGGTGCTGGACGCGCAGACCCTGCTGATCCCGGATCGGCGCGGCAATAACCGGCTTGATACCTTGCAGAATGTGCAGGCAAGGCCGGAAATCGGCCTGCTGTTTTTTGTGCCCGGCATCAACGAAACCCTGCGCATCAATGGCCGTGCCGAGATTGTCAGCGATGCCGCCCTGCTGGCACCGCTGGCCGCGCAGGGCAAAATCCCCGGCACCGCTTTGCGCGTGATCGTGACGCAAATGTATTTCCATTGCGGCAAGGCGCTGTTGCGCTCAAAGCTGTGGCAGCCGGAAAGCCAGGTGCCGCGCAGCGCCTTCCCCAGCCTGGGCCGTGTCATCGCCGACCAGGTGCAGGGCGTGGATGGCGCGCAGGCCGATATATATCTGGAAGAAAGCTACAAGAACCGGCTTTATTGAACCGAACGCACCGGCCCGAGCCAATCCGGGGTCTGGCCGCGATGGAACTGGATGCCCATACGGAAACTTTCGGCGATGCGGCGGGCGCGGTCCATGAACAGGGCTTCCGCCGGGCCGGGGCAGAGTTCGCGCAAGGTGGCCTCGAACAGCGCCAGCCAATGCTGGAAATCGCCGGCATCCAGCCCCTTGCCATCGCCCTTGCTGCCATCCAGCCGGATATGCACCGGCATCGGCCGGCCGGAATAACGCCCGGTCATCAGCAGCACCGAGGACCAGAAATCGATCATCTTGCGCAGATGTGGTTCCCAATCATGGCCAATCTCGGCGGCGAAGATCGGCCCGAGCCGGGCATCCTGGCGGATATGGCCGTAAAAGCCACGCACCACACGCTCGATCAGCGCCTCGTCTACCCCGGCATGGCTGCCGGGGGCGATCTGGCGCCGCCGCTCGGCGCGGGCTTCGATGCTGTCTTCGTGTTCCATGATTGCGAGAATAGGGCAGTGGCGGCGCCGGGATAGAGGGCGAAATGCCGCAGCTAGGCTTCGCTTCTAATCGAAGCTCTCATCCGAATAGAGGCCCCAGAGATGCTGGCGCGGCATCCAGCCCTTGCTGCCGGCGATTTCCACCTGGCACCAGGCTTCCTGGCATTTGCGCAGCCGCACCTGCACACCGGGCTCTGCCTGCAACAGCACATCGGCAGCCGCATCGGGCTTCTTGAACAGGTCGCGCACCATGCCATCCACCAGGGCATAGCGCCGGCCGGAGGTGAGATTCTTGTGCACCCAGGTTTCGGTGCCATCACGATCACGGATGCGGCGCCAGTATTCGTATTCCGCCACCACTTCCACCGGCAGGCCGCGGCGCTGGTATTGCCAGGCAATCGGATAACGCGATCCGGGACCGGTGCGGGCATTCACCTTGTCGGCCGCCAGGCTGACAAAACGCGGCAGCGGCAGGCCGGAATCCGGGCCTTTCTGCGCCTCTACCGGCCGGCTGAGATCAGACTGCTGCGGCACCGCCAGCATTGGGCTGGACAGGGCGGCATGCTGCACCGGCTTGTCGGCAGCCAGCAGCACAGCCGGAGCCGGCACCACAAGCAGCAAGGCGGCGAGAAGGGGGATACTGAAACGACAAAACGGCATGAGGCGGATTTACGCTCGCAAGACTAACGAATCGTTAAACCCAGTTTAGCGCCTGGGGCCGGGCGTGGTCTATCCGCCCTCCGAACGAGGCGCTGGCCCAAGCCCGGTCAGGGCATCCAGCGCCGCCGTGGCCAGACTGCCACCGCCGCGTGTGCCATGCAGCAGCAGGTAGGGTAGCCGGCGCGTATCACGCGCCAGTTCCTGCTTGGCTTCAGTGGCATCAACAAAGCCGACCGGGAAGGCCAGGATCGCCGCCGGGCGCGGCGCACCCTCATCCAGCAATTCCAGCAAGCGGAACAAGGCGCTGGGTGAGGCGCCGATCACCACCAATGCGCCAGCCAGATGCGGCGGCCATAATTCCACGGCGGCGGCGGCGCGGGTGATATTCTGGCTGCGGCCTATGCGACGCGCGGTGACGTGGTTGAGATAGCAGTGAACCGGGTTGGCGGCGGGCAGCCGGGCGCGGATCAGGCCATGCGCCACCAGATCGGAATCGGTCAGGATGGCGGCGCCTCGCGCCAAGGCCGCCTGGCAGGCCGGCACCAGATCGGCCGACCAGGCCAGGTCCGGCAGCAGGCCGGTATCACCACTGGCCTGGATCAGGCGCAAAGCCACTTCGGCGATGCCGGGCGGCAGGCCACCCATATCAACCCGGGCGCGGATACGGGCCAGGGTCTCGCGATGGGCGCGATCCGGGTCGCGGATATAATCGAGGGCCATGACGGTTGTTGTACTGCATCATCCCGGCTTGTCAAAGCGGCGCCAAGCAGGCACAAAGATAGCAGGTGGGTCGCGCAGCATATTGTTAGAGGGGATTTCGATGTTTCCTGCCACACAGCGTACCTGCACGCGGCTTGCGATCGCCGTGGGCGCGGCGGCTTTTCTGTTTTCCGGCGCAGCCTCTGCCCATCCCGGCCATGCTGCTGAAGGCTTCAGCAGCGGCCTGACGCATCCTTTCGGCGGCCTGGATCACCTGCTGGCCATGGTGGCGGTGGGGCTGTGGGCGATGCAGCAGGGTGGCCGCGCCATCTATGCCGTGCCGGGCGCCTTTGTAACCGCCATGGCGGCCGGCTTCGGCCTTGGCCTGGCCGGCATCACTTTGCCCTTTGCCGAAACCGGCATCCTGCTCTCGCTGCTGGCTTTGGGCCTGGCCGTGGCGCTGTCTTTGCGCCCGCCGCTGGCCCTGGCGATGCTGGCCAGCGCCGGCTTTGCGCTGTGCCATGGTTATGCCCATGCGCTGGAAAGCGGCGGCGCCGCACTGGCACCCTATGCTGCCGGCATGCTGCTCGGCACCGCCCTGCTGCATGGCCTGGGCCTATTTGCCGCCCGGCTGGCAAACCAGGGCAACCTGGCATTGCTGACCCGCGGCGCCGGGGCCGCCACCGCCGCCATCGGCCTGTTTCTGCTGGTTTTGTGATAATTTGATTGCCGGCGCCGCCAAAGGGCGGCGCCGTCAGCCATCCTTGTATTTCTGCACGGCCACTTGCAGCACTTGCAGCAATTCGCGCTCGGTGGCGCCGCCGCCGCCCTGGATGCGATTGGCCATCACCACATAAAGCGCATCAATCTGCGCCGCGATGATATCGAGCTGGATGTCGCTCGGATCGTTCATGCCCTGCACAAAATCATTCAGTGTTTTGGCAAAGGCGGTGAGCAGGGGATATTTGAACATCCCGCCCATGCCCTTGATATCCAGCGACACATTGCGGATTTCCCGCATCTGCTGCACACCACGGGCGCCGCCCTGCGCCACATCATCAAGCGCCAGGCGCAACTGCTTCAGCTTCTCGGCCACTTCGATGGTGAAGTTGTCGGTGGCCTTTTCCACCACCTGCTCCAGCTTCTTGACCGCTTCGGGTTCAAGCTTGAGCGAAAAGCCGCGTTTGAAATTGACCGCCTTGCGCTTCAATTCCTGAGGGGCGGCAATAAAGGTGGGGCGCTTTGGCATCAGCGGCGGCCATCGGTTTCGATGCGGCGTTCCGGCCCGCCATAGGCTTCATCACGTTTGCGGCGGCGATCCGGGCCGAAATAACCATCCACGCGCACAAACTGGCGCGGCCGCGCAATGGCGGCAGCCAGCCGGGTGTAGAAACTCTGCACCGTATAGGGCTTGGCGACAAATTCATTCACCCCGGCATCGCGGGCGCGCACCACATATTCGATTTCCGAATTGGCCGTCATCATGATCACCGGCATCAGCCGGTTGGGCGAGGCCGGGTCGTTGCGCAGCCAGCTCACCAGATCCATGCCATTCTGTTCGGCCTGCAAATCCCATTCGGTGATCAGCACGTCAATGCGGCCCTGACGCAGGATCGTCACCGCGCCCTCAAAATTGCGCGCGCGGTCGATATGATGCGCATCCAGCGTCACCAACACGTCGCGAATCATCGTGCCCATCAGCCGGTTGGGGTCCACAATCAGAAAATTAATTTTGGAAAAGTCGATCTTTTCCATGCTCATGTAAAACGACCTTCTTCAATCCCCCAGCCACCGATCTCATCATTCTTGGTTTAAGCGACTGAAACCCATCACACAAGCATACTCTGCCACCCAAACAGCACTCGCAGCAGTTGTCTATTGCCTCTTTTTCGACCGAAAGGCCGCCGCAAGCAAGAGGCAACACAGCATCACACAACAAACGTGATCGCTGATTTGGCCTATTCAACTCCAGTAATTGTTAATTTGTCGTGACCTGGAAATTGGCCGGCGCGGGGTCTACCACCCGAGCGCCGCGCCGCTGCACCTCCAGCACCGCCAGGCCACGTTCCACCACGCCATCGGCACGAAAGCGGAACACGCCGTCATAACCGGCAAAACCATCCGGGTTATTCAGCAGCATATCGGCAAAAAGCGGCTGACTGGCCTGGATCGCATTGCGCGCCAGCACCCCGGCCAGCGCCGTGGCGTCATAAGCCAGGCTGGCCAGGCGGGCCGGGCGGCGGCCATAAACCTGCTCGAAGCGTTTGCGGAATTCCTCAAACCCTTCCGGCGCCGGGCCGGCAAACCAGCCGCCGATCAGCGCCGGTTCGTTACCCAAGCTTGGATCATCCCACAAGCCGGTGCCCATGAAGCGCACGGCGCGCGGATCGATATCAAAATACGGCAGCAAAGGCGCCAGGGCGCGCAGCCGGGCACCGCCTTCCGGCAGCAGCAGGCCATCAATCGGCGCCGGCGCCACCACATTGCCGGGCTGACCCGGGCCGGCACTGCCGCCCAAAGCGCCGCTGGCACCCGGCAGCACGGCACCGTCGGCCAGCGGCTCGGCCGGCGACAGGCCACGCAAAGCGGCGGCAAAGCGGCGCACGCTGGGGGTCAGGTCCGGCGCATCGGCGGGATAACGATCCTGGCGCAGCAGCCGCACGTCCTGATTACCCGGCATGGCCGCGCCATTGCTCAGCGCGGCTTCCATCGCCTGGGCCACGGCATTGCCATAGGCCGAATCCGGCGCCAGCAGGGCAAAGCGGTTCAGCCCCTTGGCGCGGGCATAGGCCAGCACACGCGCCACCTGCTGATCCGGCGTGAAACCCAGGATGTAAACCCCGCCGCCGGCGACGGCGCGATCGGTGGAAAAGCTCAGCACCTTGACGCCGCGTTCCCGCGCCAGCGGCGCCACAGCCGCAGCCGAAGCCGAAAAAAGCGGCCCCAGGATAATATCCACGCCTTCGGCCAGCAGCGCCTGCGCCGCGCTGGCGGCGGCTTCCGGCCGGCCTTCGGTATCACGCGGCAGCAGCACCAGGCGATCATCGCCCAGATCAAACAAGGCCATCTGCGCCGCATCCAGCAGGGCGCGGCCCAGTGGCGCGCTGGGGCCGGATAGGGGCACCAGGAAGCCGATCCGCACGCCTTCAGCACTGCTGGGCGCCACCAGAGCCGGCGGTGTCATGCCGGATGGGGCGGGCGGCGCTTCCAGCGGCCGGGCTTCCACCTGAATCTGGGGGGCAGGCTGGGGCGTGGCCTGGGGCGCCGGGGCGGGCGGCGGCGCAGCAGCCTGGGGTGGAGCGGCTGGGCGCTGCGGTTGCGGCGCCGGGCGCACCAGCGAGGTGGGCGGGCCATTCACAATGGTATCAAGCAGTTCGGGCAGCGATTTCGGCGCATGTTCGCAAGCCGCCAGGGCCACCATTGCCAGCATGCAGAACCCGGCCTTAAGGTAACGTCTCATCACTTGCTCGCTTTCCGCTGCGTATTACGGAACCGCCCATGTCATCCGCCGAGACCGGCGCCCCACCCGTGCCAGGATCGGCCAGCGATCTGCTGGCTGCCGCCCTGGCCGGCCTGGGTCGCCAGGACAGTTTCACCCCAGGCTTATATCTGGTGGCGACACCCATCGGCAACGCCGCCGATATCACGGTGCGCGCCCTGGCGCTGCTCGGCCGCGCTGATGTGATTGCCTGCGAGGATACCCGCACCAGCGGCGCTTTGCTGCAACGCTATGGCATCCGGGCCAAATTGCTGCCCTATCATGAGCATAACGCCACCGAGATGCGGCCGGAATTGCTGCGCCGGCTGCGCGCCGGCGCGGTTTTGGCGCTGATCTCGGATGCCGGCACGCCGCTGATTTCCGATCCCGGCTACAAGCTGGTGCGTGAGGCGGTGGCCGAGGGCCTGCCGGTCACCGCCCTGCCCGGCCCGTCCTCGGTGCTGGCCGGGTTATGCCTGGCCGGCCTCCCCACGGATCGTTTCCTGTTTGCCGGTTTTCCGCCCGCCAAGGCGCAGGCCGCCGAGGCCTGGGCCGCCGAACTGGCGCCGATCCAGGCCAGCCTGGTGCTGCTGGAAAGTGCACAACGGCTGCCGGAAAGCCTGGCCCGGCTGGCCCAGATGCTGGGCGGCAGCCGCGAAGCCGCCGTGGCGCGCGAACTGACCAAAAAATTTGAGGAAGTGCGCCGCGGCACCTTGGCCGAACTGGCGGCGCATTATGCCGAGGCCGGCGCACCGCGCGGTGAAGTGACCCTGGTGATCGGCCCGCCCGCCGCCGCCGACCTGGCCGCCCAGGTGGCCGACCTGGATACGCAATTGCGCGCCGCCCTTTTGCATCTCAGTGTCAGCCAGGCTGCCGCCACGGTGGCTGCCGCCACCGGCCAGCGCAAACGGGCGGTTTATGCCCGCGCCCTGGAACTGGCCGCCGAGCTGGCAAATGGATCGCCATAAGCGCCAGCGCCATCAGCGCAGCGGACGCCAGGCCGAGGCTATGGCCGCGCTTTGGTTGCGCCTCAAGGGCTACACCATCCTGGCGCGCAATTTCCGCCATGGCAGCGGCGAGGTGGACCTGCTGGCGCGGCGCGGCCAGGTGCTGGCGGCAGTGGAGGTGAAATGGCGCCCCGACCACGATCAGGCCGCCGCAGCGGTATCACCCCGGCAAAAATATCGCATCCAGCGCGCCGCTTCGGTATTCTGGGCGCAATTGCCCGACCATGACCGGGTGGCCTTGCGTTTTGACGCCTTGCTGCTTGCACCCTGGCGGCTGCCACACCATATCCGGGATGCCTGGCGCCCGGAACTTTGATCGACCCGAGGAGAGTAGCGCGTGACCCGTATTGCCGCCCCCCAGATCACCCATTCCAGGCTGCATTATGTGCTGCCGCTGCTGCTGCTCGGCACCCTGCCGCTGCTGCAAGGCTGTGTCGGCATTGCCGTGGGGGCCGGGGCCGCCGCCGGCGTGGCCGCCGCCGAGGAACGCGGCGCCAAGAATGCCGCCAATGACAAGGGCATCCAGCTCGCCATCAACGAACGCCTGTTCCAGAAAGACCTGAGCCTGTTCGGCAAGGTCAGCGTCACCGTGTATGAAGGCCGCGTGCTGCTGACCGGCGTGGTGCAGAAACAGGCCGACCGCGACGAGGCCGAACGTATCGCCTGGGAACAGGGCCGCGCCGTGGAAGTGATCAACGAATTGGTGATCGCACCGAGCGGCAACCTGATTGATTCGGCCAACGATACCTGGATCACCAGCCAGTTGCGTTTCAAGCTGACCGGCGATTCCTCGGTGGTGGATATCAACTATTCCATCGATACCGTGAACGGGACCATCTACCTGCTCGGCCTGGCGCAGAGCGAGGCGGAATTGCTGCGCGTTACCGATCATGCCCGCACCATCCAGGGTGTGCGCCGCGTCGTCAGCCATGTGCTGCTGAAGACCGATTCGCGCCGGCGCCCGGTCTAGCGGCGATGGCGACCGGCAGCGCGGCGATTGAAACTGCTTTGCGCGCGCTGGGCGCCATGCCCGACGACCAGCTTGATATCGCCGAAGCCGCTTTGCTGATGGCGGCGCTGGACCGGCCGGAAATCGACCTGGCGCCCTATCGGCGCCATCTCTCCGATCTGGTGGGCCAGGTGGCAGGCGAAGATGCCGGCGCCGAGGCCGGGCCGCGCGCCCTGGCGCTGGCGGCGGTGATTGCCGGCGAAAACGACTATCGCGGCGATAACGAGAGTTATGACGACCCGGCCAATGCCGACCTGATGCGGGTGATCGACCGCCGCCTCGGCCTGCCGGTGGCTTTGGGCATTCTTTATATCCATGCCGGCCGCGCCCAGGGCTGGGCGGTGGACGGGCTGGATTTCCCCGGCCATTTTCTGATCCGCGTGCAGGGCGAGGATGGCAGCCTGGTGCTCGACCCGTTTCATCGCGGCCGCATCGCCGATCCGCCGCTGATGCAGGATTTGCTGCGCCGGATCAGCGGTGAGCAGGAATTGCGCCCCGACCATGTGCGGCCGATGCGCAGCCGCGACGTGCTGTTGCGACTGGCCAACAATATCAAGGCACGGGCCTGGAAGAATGGCGATGTGGACCGCACCGCCACCATGCTGGAACGGATGCTGCTGGTGGCGCCGGATTTTGCCCCGGCCTGGCGCGAACTCGGCCTGGTGGAAGAAAAACGCGGCCGCATCCGGCAATCGATCAGCGCCACCGAGCGCTTCCTGGTGCTTTCCGCCGATGAGGGCGCAGGGCTTGAGGCGCAGGCCTTTCTGCACCACATTCGGCGCCAGCTTAACTGACCAGCAGCACCAGCAATTCAGCAATAGAAGGAACCGGCCATGGCGTTGAAGGTGGCGATCCAGATGGACCCCATCGAATCGATCGATTTCGATGGCGACAGCACCTTTGTGCTTGGCCTGGAAGCCGAAGCACGCGGTTATGCCTTGTGGCATTATCTGCCGAAAGACCTCAGTTTCCATGACCGCCGCGTGCTGGCCCGCGCCCGGCCGATGCGGCTGCGCGCCGAACGCGGCAACCATTTCAGCCTCGGCGCGCCGGAACTGATCGATCTGACGGATATGGACGTGGTGCTGATGCGCCAGGACCCGCCGTTTGACATGGCCTATATCACCGCCACGCATCTGCTGGAGCATATCCATCCGCGCACCCTGGTGGTGAACAATCCGGTGGCGGTGCGCAACGCACCGGAAAAACTTTATGTGACGCATTTTGACGGCCTGTTGCCGCCAACCCTGATCTCGTCGGATTTTGAAGCGATCAAGGCGTTTCGCGCCGAGCATCAGGACATCATCCTGAAGCCGCTATTCGGCAATGGCGGCGCCGGGGTGTTCCATCTGCGGCCGGATGACGAAAATCTCGGCTCGCTCTACGAGATGTTCACCAAGCTGAGCCGCGAGCCGGTGATTGTGCAGAAATACCTGCCCGAAGTGCGGCTCGGCGACAAGCGCATCATCCTGGTGGATGGCCGCCCGGTCGGCGCCGTGAACCGCGTGCCGGCAGCCGGCGAGGCGCGCTCCAACATGCATGTTGGCGGCCAGCCGAAAAAGGTCGGCCTGACTCGGCGCGAGGAAGAAATCTGCGAAATGATCGGGCCGTTCCTGAAACGCGACGGGCTGATCTTTGTCGGTATCGACGTGATCGGCGATTACCTCACCGAGATCAATGTCACCTCGCCCACCGGCATCCAGCAGATCAACCGCTTCGACGGCAAAAAACTGGAAGCCGAAATCTGGAACGCCATCGAAGACGCCCTGAGCCGCCGCTCGCTGGCCTGAGGCCGTCCGCTACTAATTGAACAGTTAGTCAAAAACGGTTTCACCCCGGCGCTGGCTGTGGCAGGCTGCGGCTTGCCTCAAGCCCGGAGCCTGCCGATGACCGCCGTTGCCGACCTCACCATCGACCTGCGCCAGTTGCCCTATGAAATGGATGCCGGGCTGGGGCCGCGCGGGCGGATCGGGCTGATTGCGCTATCCGGCGATCAGACCATCGAGCATGAATGCCGGCAGATCTGGCAGCAGCCGGATGTGGCACATTATGTCACCCGCATCCTGCATCATGCCGGCAATGTGAATCTGGAAACCCTGCGCCGCATGGAAGGTGGCCTGGCCGACGCCGCTGCTTTGCTGCTGCCCGGCTTGCGGCTGGAGGTGATGGCCTTTGGCTGCACCTCCGGCTCGCTTTCCATCGGCATCGCCCGGGTGCATGAATTGCTGCGCCAGCAAAGGCCCGAGCTGCGCTGCACCACGCCGATGGAAGCCGGCTGCCTGGCCTTGCAACGGCTCGGCGCCAGGCGCATCGCCTTCCTGTCGCCGTATCAACATGAGGTGAACCAGGCGATGCGGCAGTATCTGATCGAGCAGGGCTTCAGCGTGCCGGCCATGGCTTCCTGGAACATCGCCAACGGTGCCATGGTGAACCGGGTGAGCCAGGCCAGCGCCGCCGAGGCGGTGCGCCAGATCGGCCGCGCCCCGGATACCGATGCGGTATTTGTATCCTGCACCGCGCTGCGCCTGGTGGAGCGGATCGAGGCGCTGGAGCAGGAAATCGGCAAACCGATTGTCACCAGCAACCAGGCCCTGGCCTGGCATTGCCTGCGGCTGGCCGGCATCGACGATGCGGTGCCAGGCTTTGGCCGCCTGCTGATGCTGCCCCTGGATGAGTGATTAGTGGATAAGGTCGAGCCGGGCCAGCTTGTCCGGGTTGCGCACCACGAAGATGGCGCGGATGCGGCCCTGCTCGATGCCGAAGGTGAATACCGAGACCGGCACCCCGGCATGAAACACCACAAAACCCGGCTGACCGTTGACGCGGCAGAATTGCCGGCTGAAGCCCGGGCCATTCTTGCGTGCCAGACCGGCGAAAAACCGCGCACAACGATCCGCACCATGGATCACATTCAGCGCTGCGCGCGCCTTGCCGCCGCCATCGGACCAGATCATCGCATCATCGGCCAGCAAACCGGCGAAGGCCGCCACATCGCCGCTTTCGGCAGCCTGGGCGAAACGCCGCGCCAGATCACGGGCGCGATCCCGGGCTTCCGCCTGGTGCTGATTATCGGCGGCGCCGAAACGCGGCCGGTCCGCCTGCACATGTTTCTGCGCCCGGCTGACCAATTGCCGGCAGGCGGCTTCGCTCTTGCCAAGAATGGCGGCGATTGCCGGGTAATCATAGTCAAAGGCCTGGCGCAGCAGATAGGCGGCGCGTTCGGCCGGCGATAGCCGCTCCAGCACCAGCAGGAAAGCAAGCGACAGGCTTTCCGCCAGTTCCACCTCAAAATCCGCCTCTGCCGCCAGCACGGGTTCCGGCAGCCAGGGTCCGGTATAGGCGGCGCGCTCCACCTTGGCGGCGCGCAGCCGGTCAATACACAGCCGGGTGCAGGCGGTGACCAGCCAGGCTTCCGGGTTGCGCAAATCGGCTAGGCTCTGGCCATGCCAGCGCAAATACGTGTCCTGCACCGCATCCTCGGCCTCGCCAACACTGCCGAGCATACGATAGGCCAGGCCGTGCAGGCGGCGGCGATGGCGTTCAAACAGCGCGGCGTGATCGCTCATGCCGCCACCTGCACCAAAGCGCAGGTCTGTGCATAACCCAAAGCCCGCTTCACACTGGGATAGAAACGCGCCACGGCGATATGGAAGCTCAGTTCGATCATCGCGGCGCGGCCACAATGCTGCTCAAGTTCCTGCCGCAAGGCTTCAAGCTCGGGCGTGTTGGCCGCCACCGCCTGGCCGAAACGCCAGGCCAGGCCAAGCGGTGCCGGCAGGTCTTCCGGCCGTCCGGCCAGCGCGGCACGCAGCAGCGCCGGATCGGCGCCCTCGGCGCGGTCGAGATTGACATGGATCTGCACACATTCGCCGCAATCATCCTGCTGCACCGCGCCTAATGTGGCGAATTGCCGGATCGCCGCCGGCAGGGCGGCATCGGCGGCGGCGCGGTTCATCGCCGTGATGGCCTGGATATGGCCCAGCACCGGGCTGCCCAGCGTGGCCATTTCGCGCTGATAATCCAGCCGCACGCCCAGCACGGCTTCAGCGGCGGCGATGCGTTCCAGGGCGGTGACAACAGCATGCGGATTCTGGCTCATGGCGGCGCTCCTTCAGATGTAAGCTACACCCAAGACGGCGCCGGCCGGCATATTGTGACAGGGCCGCGGCTTTTTCTGCGCCGCCAGCTCTATTGCGCCGGCCGTGCCGGGCGCAGCTTACTCTATTGCGCCGGCCGTGCCGGGCGCAGCTTACTCTATTGCGCCGGCTGTGCCGGGCGCAGCTTGCTCTATTGCGCCGGCTGTGCCGGGCGCAGGGCGCGCACACCCCACAGCACGCCGCCCAGCACCAGCAGGATCGAGGCCGCCTCCAGCGCATTTGGCCCGCGACCTTCATAGAGAAAGCTGAACAGCAGCACGAACAGGGTTTCCGACACCATGAGCTGACCGGCCAAAGCCATCGGCAGGCGCGAGGAAGCCAGATTCCAGGCCCAGTTGGCGCCCCAGGCCGAGCCGAGGCCGGTGAGCAGGGCGCAAACCAGCAGCCAGAGCCAGGCTTGCGGCGCGCTGGGCAAGGCCGGCTCAAACGGCAGCAGCAGCGCCAGACTGGGCAGCAAAGCCAGGCAGCCCAGGCCAACCAGCGAGGCCCAGTCGCGCAATGGCAGATCGGGATGCTGTGCCAGATAGCGCGCATTGATCAGGGCATAGAGATTCCAGCTCAGCAAGGCGCCGAAGGCGGCAGCCAAACCCCAGAGATCGGGATGCAGGCCTCTTTGCAGCGCCGGCCATTGCAGCAGCAGCAAGCCGCCGAGAATCGCCAGCAGGGCCGGCGCCAGCCGGCGCAGCAGCCGCGCGCGGCCAAGCTTGTGGCCAAACAGCACGGCGGAAAGCGGCACCGTCACCGGCAGGCAGCCCAGCACCAGGGCGGTAAGCGCCGCGCCGGTGCGCTGCACCGCCACCACCATCAGCAGGGCGCAGAACAGATTGCCGAACCAGGCCATCAGCAGCAGGCCGCGCCAATGCTGCGCCAGCAAGGCACGCCAGGGCCGGCCCACCAGCAGCAAGGCCGAGAGCAGGCCATAAACCAGATAGCGGCTGGCGGTGATTGCCGCCGCGCCAAAATCCGGCAGCAGCACCGGCGTGATGAAGGTGAGCGCCCAAAGCGCGCCAGCCGCCAGGCTGGCCAGAAGTCCGATTCCCATCGCGCCGGTATAAAGCTTTTGCGGCTGCCAAAATACCGTCGGCTCAGCCCAGCCGGCTGGTGACAGTGCCATCAGCCACAATGTTGCCGGCGATGTCGCGCACCGTGATGCGGCTTACCACCAGCGCCTTGCCGCGTTTCAGCACCTGGGCCTCGGCGCGGATTTCCACCCCCTTGGCGGGGCCGAGATAATTCACCACCAGCGAAGCCGTGGCGGCGCGGTTCTGGCTTTCCGCCGGCGCATTGGATATCGCCGCGCTCATGCCAGCCACATCGATCAGCGTGGCAATGGCGCCGCCATGCACCATGTCGCCCACCGTGACATTGCCGGGCTGGAACGGCAGGCCCAGCACCACCCGATCCGGCGCCAGTTCCACCAGCGTGAGGCCGAGGCGGTCGCCCAGCGGCGAATGGATCAGCAATTGTTCGATGCGGGCGGCAATCTCGGGCGCGACGGGTATTGTTCACTCCGGCATGATTATCTGCCCAGTCTGCCGGCTTGGGCGCCGCAAGTCGATTACCTGGCGGGTAAGGCGGCGCTGGCGAGCCAATCCAGCAAGGCATCCCAATGCTGTACCGGCATGGCGCGGTGAAACAGGCCGAAATGCCCCAGTTTCGGCAGGCCCCAATCGGCCGGGGCAATATGGCGGCGTTCGATCCGCGCTGCCGGGTAATAGCCGAGCAGCGCATCCACGGCGGCTTTCGGGGCAATCGGATCATCGCTGAAGCTGAGCGACAGAAGCGGCGCTTTGAGCAAGGGATTATACGGCCTGAGCGGCGCGCCGGCGGCATCTGAAATATAATGCCGCGAGCGGCCCCAGCGCGCCCATTGCAGCGCCACGCCCGGCGGCAGCGGCTCGCCGCCAAACAGCGCGCCGGGCATCCGGCCATAAAGCCGGGTGAGCAGCGGGATCAGCAGATGCCATAGCAGAAACATGCGCAGCCGCGGCCAGCCCGCCGGCCAGTGGCGCCAATGGCCGCTCTGGCTGGCCACCAGCAACGCTGCGGCATAATCCGCCGCCTGCGGCGTGAGGCCGAGAATCTGGCCGCCGAAGGAATGCCCGATCACGCAGAGCCGGCAGCCTGGATGGTTTTGCTGGAGCCAAGCGCCCGCGGCGGCGGCATCCCGTTCGGCCCAATCCAGCATGGTGTATTGCGCAGCCCGGCCGCTGTTTGACTGGCCGATGCCGCGATAATCATAACTCAGCACGGCAAAGCCGCGCCCGGCGGCGTGGCGCGCAAAGGCATCATAAAAGCGGCGCGGCACGGCGGTGGCCGAATTGATCTGCAAGGCCAGGCCAAGCGGCGGCGCCATTGCCGCCGGGGCATAATGGCTGGCGGCCAGCAACTGGCCATCGGCGGCGGTGAGGGTGATGCTTTCAGGATCGCTCATGCGCCACAGACTGGCGAAAAAACCGGCTGCCCGGCAAACGCTAATTGCCGCCCTTCGCCTGAAGCTGCTTCATCTGGCTATCGGCCTGGCCGAGCAGATTGACCAGCCAGTCGCGCAATGCTTTCAGGCGCGGCCGATCGGCTTCGGCGCGGCGGCAGACAAACCAATAGGCATAATTCTCCGACAGCGCCAGGCCAAACGGCATCACCAGGCGCTTCTCGGCCAGGCGCGGCGCCAGCAGCGGCACCACGCCAAGCGTGACACCGATGCCACGTTCGGCGGCATCAATCGCCTGCTGCATGTTATCCACCCAGATTTCGCGCTTCGGCTTCAATCCGGCCACGCCGGCCGCCGCCAGCCAGCGGTTCCAGGCTTCCGGCAGATAGCTGAGATGAATCAGCGTCTGATCGCGCAGATCACGCGGCCGCGCCAAAGGCCGCACAGCGCCACGCGCCTGCAACAAGCGCGGCGCCGCTACCGGCGTTACCGAGATGCCGGTGAGCCGGGTGGCGCTGAGGCCGGCCCAGCGGCCATGGCCCCAGCGGATCGCCGCATCCACCGGGTCGCGGGCAAAATCGGCATTCCGCTGGGTCGATTCAACATAGAGCCGCAGCCCGGGCTGGGTGTCGAGGAAACTTTCCAGATTGGGGATCAGCCAGCTGGCGGCAATGAACGGCACGGCGGAAACGCGCAATTCATCGCCCTGGCTCGGCGCCCGGATCCGTGCCGAGGCGCGCGACACCTCGTCGAAGGCACGTCGCACGCTGCCAAAATAATCCTGGCCGGCTTCGGTGAAGCGGATTTCACGATTGAGGCGGCGGAACAGCGGCTGGCCGAGATGGCGCTCCAGCGCCTTGACGCGATGGCTGATCGCCGAGGGCGTCAGGTTCAGTTCCTGCGCCGCCGCCTTGAAGCTCATATGGCGGGCGGCGGCATCGAAGGCTTCCAGGGCAAGCAGGGGCGGCAGGCGCTTCATCATCGCACCAGCTTAGCCGGGTTCACCCGAAACGGAAGCCTGTCGTGGCGTCAGCTACCGTGGCGGCAGGGCTATAATGTGATGCCGAGGCGGCGGCAGGCGGCGGTGAGCGTGTTGCCGAGCAGGCAGGCGGTGGTCATCAGGCCGACACCGCCCGGCACCGGGGTGATAGCCGAGGCGACTTCAACGGCGGAAGCAAAATGCACATCGCCGACCAGCCGGGTTTTGCCATCTTCCCGGGGGATGCGGTTGATGCCGACATCGATCACCACGGCGCCGCGCTTGAGCCATTCGCCGCGTACCATCTCGGGCCGGCCCACGGCAGCCACCACGATATCGGCGGCACCGCATAGCCCGGGCAGGTCGCGGCTGCGCGAATGCGCCACCGTCACCGTGGCCGAGGCGCCGATCAGCAAAGCCGCCATCGGCCGGCCGACCAGGATCGAGCGCCCGATTACCAGCGCATTGGCGCCGGCCAGCGCCACGCCGACCTTTTCCAGCATGATCATGCAGCCTTTGGGCGTGCACGGCACCAGGGCTTCCATACCCTGGGCCAGCATGCCGGCATTGACCGGATGCAGGCCATCCACATCCTTGGCCGGATCAATCGCCTCGATGATGCGCTGGGTGTCGATATGGCCGGGCAACGGCATCTGCACCAGAATGCCATCCACCAGTGGATCGGCATTGAGCCGCGCCACCACGCCGAGCAGATCGGCCTGGCTGGTTTCAGCCGGCAACTTGATTTCGGTTGAGACCATGCCGGCTTCGCGAGTCAGCACACCCTTGTTGCGGACATAGACCTGACTGGCCGGGTCGTCGCCCACCAGCACCACGGTGAGGCCCGGCACGCGGCCGGTGCGGGCCTGGAACAGCGGCACTTTCGCTGCCACTTCGGCGCGGATTTCGGCGGCAATCGGTTTGCCTTCGATCAGGGTGGCTGTCATGTCACGCTTCCTTCATCATGGATTATCGCCTCGGCGGCGAGCCAGCTATCCAGCCGCTGGCGCCATTCGGCCGCAGCGCCGGCCAGCGCCACCTGCTTGTGGCGGTCGGTCTCGCCGGCAGCCAGCCGCAACAACCCCGCCGCCACGCCCAGCCGCTTGGCCAGCAGCTTGAGCAAGGCTGTGTTGGCCTTGCCCTTTTCCGGCACGGCGGTGACGCTGACCGCCAGTTCCATACCGCCGCTGGCGGTCGGCTTGAGGCCCAGCACGGCGTCGCGCCGCGCCTTCGGCGTCAGCCGCACCAGCAGGCGCAATTCGCCGCCGATTTCGGCATAGGGCTTGGCGTTCAAATCACTCAGAGCAAGGCCCGCGCCAGATCCTGCACCAGCAGCCTTTGCACAAACATCAGCAGCAGGATCAGCAGCACCGGCGAGATATCCAGGCCACCCAGATTGGGCATCACGCGGCGGATCGGCCGCAAGGCCGGCTCGGTCACCCGGTAGAGGAAATCGCCGAGCAGATAGACAAAGCGGTTGCGGGTGTTGATCACGTTGAAGGCGACCAGCCAGCTCAGAATCGCAGAGGCGATCAGCAACCAGATATAGAGGCTGATCAGGGTGTCGATCAGCCAGATAAAGGCATACATCGAAGCTCCTTCGCGCTGCGGGCGCCGTGGTGGCGCCAGTGATTTCAGGCCAGAGTGATACCGGCTGGCGCCAGCCCTGGCAACCATATGCCGCGCCCGGCGCCGGGCCGGACCTGCATTTTCCGCAAACCGGCGGTGGACAAAGCCGCCAAGCTTGGCTACAAGCATGCCGCCCGGTTGGCTGCAAGGCCGCCGTGCGCAGACTATCGCGCTGGGGCCGTAGCTCAGATGGGAGAGCGCCTCGTTCGCAATGAGGAGGTCAGGGGTTCGATTCCCCTCGGCTCCACCAATTCCAGCGCGATTGCTCATCACAACCAAAGCTGAAATCCAGCCACATCTAAAAGCCGGCCGGCAGCCGAGTCTTCACGCCTCGTTCCAACTGGCGTCTGCCTTTGCGCGCCTTGGCCTGCATGCCGGCCAGCACGGCGCTGCGCCCGAATATGCCGATAACCAGCTTTTTCGCGGCAGAGCCGAGCCTCTTGCGCAGCCATCTTCAGGCGAGCTATTTATCCGGCCATCAACCTTTGACATAGATGGAAGCTGCGCGATGCTGACCCGCCTTTTCGCCGCCCTGCCGCGTGTGCTGCTCGGCCTGATTTTCCTGGCTGGGGCGCTGGATGGCTTTTGGTTCATTTTCACCGGCCAGCATGCCATCCATCCGCCCACCTCGGATGCCGGGCTGGCCTTTGAGGCGGCGCTGAAAGCCACCGGGTTTTTCTGGCCGCTGATGAAAAGCGTGGAACTGGTGGCGGCTTTCTGCCTGCTGAGCAACAAGGCGCCGGCTTTGGGCCTGGCGCTGCTGGCGCCTTTGCTGGCCGTGATCGTGCTGTTTCACTTCGTGCTCAATCCCGGCGGCATCCCGCTGGCAATCATCCTGATCCTGCTGAGCGGCATTCTGGCCTTCCAGTATCGCCGGCGCTTTGCCGGCCTGATCGGTTCGAGCTGCCAGACCGGCAACTGAACGGCCGGCTCCGGCAGCCTCAGGCCGCCTCGCCCAGCATCTGCTGCGCCGATTTTTGCCGGAACAGGAACATCATGTTGGTGCCTGATAGCCAGTGATCGAACGGCGTAAGATGATGTGTGATCACGGCAAGCCCCTGGCTTTCGGCATAATCAAGAAATGTTTGCAGGTGCCACGGGGCGGCGATGATCGAACGCGCCGTGAGGTGCGGCTGCAGGGCGGCTAGCTGCCGGGCAACATGGCCAGGATCGGTGGTGGTTTCGTGCAGGAACAGGTCGATCTTGTGCTCCAACTGAGCCAGCACCTGTTCGGAATCGCCGCGCACCACTTCACCGCGATAGCCGGGAAAAAGCCGCCAGAGAAACGCATCGCGCTCCAGCACACGCAAGATCATGGCGGCGCCAAAGCCGTGGCGCACGCCCGCCTCAACAACAAAACCGGGCTTGGTGGCCCGGATCAGCAGGTAATGTGCCAGGCGATGGCCCCAGCGGTATTCCGGATCAACCAAAGCCTGCCAGTGGTGGGCATCCAGGGCTTCCTGGCAATAGCGGTGAAAATCCACATCAGCCAACAATTCCTCACGATAGCGCAAGATCTCGCTTAGGCTATGGCCGGTGATGGTTGCGATTGTGGCACACAGAACCCGCTGATTTTCCGGCGTGGTGTGGAAACTCTCCAATCCCGGCTTATAAGAGCGGAACAGTCATATTAGCGCCAGACGGAGGCGTGGGGCGAATGTGCGGAAGATCACCAGCAGGCGCGGCGCCAAAAGCAGGATTCGACCAAAAGGCCCCTCTAAAAGATGTTTTAAAATCATCAATCAACCCTGCAATTTTTTATATACGGTATTTTACAGAATATACTGCCGCAACAAACAATTTAAACGGGCGCCCTTCTTAATGCCCACAGGCCTTTTGCCACTGCTGCCGCCAGGGCTGTATCGCCCTGTCATTATTGCTGCAACAACAGGCGATATTCCAAAGGTTATCAAGAACTAACGCCAGCCCCCCTTGTGCAGTTATCGCGGCCGCCTGTAATCAATCAGCAGGCGAGAGCAGCCCGCCGGCCGAGAGGATGTGTTGGTCATGCGCGTATCCACCGCCCTGTGGCAGCCTGATTCAAATACAGCACCCGACCTGACCGCCTTGCCGGCTGATGCGGGCTTGGTGCTGTATTTCGGCAGCCGCGCGGCATTGGCCCGGCATCAGCCCTATCCTGCCCTGCGCGCCACCTGCCCCACGGCCCTGATCCTGGGTTGCAGCACGGGCGGCGAGATCATGGATGACGAAGTGCATGACGGCGCCATCGCCGCCGCCGCCATCCGTTTTAATCACACACCGCTGAGCCACGGCTCGGTTATGCTGCCGGCGAACGGCTCGTCCTTCGAGGCCGGCCAGGCCTTGGCGCAACAGCTGGAGGCTGACGATCTGGCCGGCCTGTTTGTGCTGAGCGACGGCACTCATATCAATGGCAGCGAGCTGATTGCCGGCCTGCAATCTGTTCTGGGCAAAAACATCATCATCACCGGCGGCCTGGCTGGTGATGGCGCCGATTTTGCCGAAACCTGGGTTGGCCTGAATGAAGTGGCAGCGCCCGGCCGCATTGCCGCTATCGGCTTTCGCGGCAAGGCGATACGGCTGGGCCATGGCAGCTTTGGCGGCTGGGATGCCTTTGGCCCGATCCGCAGCATCACGCGCTCAGAGGGCAACGTGTTGTATGAGCTGGATGGCAAGCCGGTGCTGCCGCTCTACAAATCCTATCTTGGGCCTGAAGCACAAAACCTGCCCGGCAGTGCGCTATTATTCCCGCTCACCATCGCGCCGCCCGGTCATGACAGGGAACGCCTGGTGCGCACTGTGTTGAAAGTGGATGAAGCCAATGGCTCGATGACCTTTGCCGGCGACGTGCCGCAGGGTTGGTCCGGGCAATTGATGCGCGGCAATTTCAACCAGCTTGTTGCCGGCGCGGAACAGGCGGCATTGGCCGCCAGCCAGCGCGCCGCCGGCATTGAGGGCGACCGGCTGGCCTTGCTGATCTCGTGTATCGGCCGCAAATTGCTGATGGGCCAGCGTGTGGTGGACGAGGCTGAGGAAGTGAAGGCGATCCTGCCGGACATGCCGCTGATCGGCTTCTACTCCTATGGCGAAATTGCCCCGCACAAGCTGACCGGCCGCTGCGAGTTGCACAACCAGACCATGACCATCACCATTCTGGGCGAAGAGAATCATGCCTGATACGGTGCATGGCCTGCTGCGCCGACAGATCCGGCAAGCGACGCATGACGGTATGCTTGATCTTGACCGGCTCTACAGCCTGGTGAGCAGCGCCTATCATGATGCCGATGCGGATCGTGAGCGCGAAATGCGCGCCAGCCAGCTTGTGTCGGAAGAATTGCAGGAGCTGCATGAAAAGCTGAAAGGCGAGAGCGAGCGCCGCCTCACACAAGCCAGAAACGAGCTTGATCTGGCGATTGAGGCTTCTGGTGCCGGCTTGTGGCGCTGGGATATCGCCACCAACAAATTCATGGTTTCGGACCGTTTTCGCAGCATCATCGGGATCGAGACCAATGCAGAATTTGAAGGCTTCTTTGGCGGCACCGGCTTTCACAGCCTGATCCACCCGGACGACCTGAACCTGGTCAAAACGGCCCTGCGCGGCATAACGCTGGGCGAGCCATTCGAGATCGAATTCCGCATCGTTCTGCGGAGCGGCGAAACCCGCTGGCTGCAAGGTATCGGCCGTGGTTTCGCAAGCGGGCCGGATCATCTGCGCCAGGCTGCGGGCACCATCGTGGATGTTACCGAGCGCCGCATCGCGCGCGAAAACCTGGGCTTTGCCATCGATGCCATGAATGAGGGCTTTGCCCTGTTCGATCCGGATGATTGCCTGCAATTGTGGAACCAGCGCTATATCGAGGCTTTTCCGCATCTGAAATCCGTGCTGCGGCGTGGCATCAGTTTTGAGGAAATCACGCAATTCGCAGCACAAGCCGCCAAGCTGGGTAACCGTGACTTCAACCCCACTGCCTGGGTGATGTGGCGCCTGAAGCAGCATCTCAATCCGGGCGAAGCTTTTGAGCAGACATTGCTGGATGGCCGGGTGTTGCGCACCATCGAACGGCGCACCTCGAATGGCGGCACAGTGCTGACGGTGCAGGATATCACCGGCGAGCGCGAGCGGCAGCGCCAGCTTGAAGAAGCAAAAAACCAGGCGGTTGCTTCAGACAAGGCCAAGTCGGATTTTCTGGCGGTGATGAGTCATGAAATCCGCACGCCGCTTAACGGCGTCACCGGCATGCTGCAGATATTGTCGCAATCACCGCTCTCCGGCCAGCAGGCAGAATGGGTTGCCACGGCGCAGCAATCGGCCGACCTGCTGTTAAGCGTGGTCAATAACATCCTCGACTTCTCCAAGCTGGAAACCGGCGCCTTCGAGCCGGACCCGGAAGACTTTGATCTCGACGCGCTGCTGGAAGGCGTTGTGTCGATGATGACACCGCGCGCCTTGCAGCGCGGCAACCAGATTGAACGCAGCATACCGGCCGATAGCCTGCGCTGGCTGCGCGCCGATACCTTCCGCCTGCGTCAGATCCTGGTCAATCTGATCGGCAATGCCATCAAATTCACCGAACATGGCCGCATTGATATCCGCGCCGATGCCAGGCCGGCAGCGCAAGGCCGCGTCGCATTACATTGCAGTGTGACCGATACCGGCATCGGCATCACCGAAGAGATACAGGCCCGCCTGTTCCGGCGTTTCAGCCAGGGCGATGCCTCCACCACACGCAAATATGGCGGCACCGGCCTTGGTCTAGCCATCTGCAAAAGCCTGGTGGAGAAGATGGGCGGCAACATCCAGGTGAACAGCGCCAGCGGGCAAGGTGCCAGTTTCAGCTTCAGCATCCTGTGCGACCCGGCTTTGTCCGTGGAAGGCGAAACCAGCCATCACCACGCGACAGCCGAGTTGCCCACCCTGAACCGCAATCTCAACATCCTGGTGGCGGAAGACAACGCCACCAACCAGATGGTGACGCGCCTGCTGCTGGAAGGCGGCGGTCATCATTGCACCATTGTGAATAATGGGATCGAAGCCGTTCAGGCGGTGCGCAGCGGCAGATTCGATCTGGTGTTGATGGATGTGGAGATGCCGGAAATGGACGGGCCAACGGCGGCACGTCAGATCCGCGCCCTGGGAAATGAAAAGGCTGATATCCCGATCATCGCGCTGACCGCCAATGCCTTTACCGATCAGCGCCAGGCCTATCTCGATTCCGGCATGAACGACTATGTCAGCAAGCCGATCGATCCGCATAAACTCAGCGCCTCGATTGCCCGGCAATGCGGCGATGGCGCTGAGGCCCTTGGCCCGCTGGTCGGCAGCCAGGATGGGCCGGCAGATGATGCCTTGACCCAGGATCACGCCGCCGAATTGAGCCTGCTGCTGGAACAGCTTAACTCGCTGGAAGCCAGTATCGAACCGGGAGCGCGCCGGCCATGAACCGGCAGCCGGCATCGCTGGAGCAGATCGATATCGTGGTGGTGGACGACAACCGCACCATGCTGAACCTGATGCGCACCATCTGCCGTTCCATCGGTATTCACAGAATCCGGGTATTCCAGAATGTCGAAGAGGGCATGAACGACATCCGCGTGATTCATCCCGATATCCTGATCACCGATTATGAGATGGAACCGATCACCGGGCTGGATCTGGTGCACATGATCCGCTCCGACAGCAACCCGGTCCTGAAGCGCCTACCGATCCTGATGGTGACGGCCCATTCGCATCGCGGGCTGGTGCTGGAAGCACGCGATACCGGGGTGGATGATTTCATCGTCAAGCCGGTATCCCCAGAGCGGGTTGAGGCCGGCATCCGGGCGATGATCGAGCGCAAGGCACGGTCTGCGGCATCTGCGCCGCCAAACGGCGATAACCAGGGCATGCTCCCTGGCAAAGACGGGGGCGACACTGCACAGCAGGCGATAAAGCTGGAGCGGTTGCGCAAGGCGGAACAGGAAATACGCGCCCTGAAGGAACAATACGAGCGCGATTTGCTGCCGGCCGTCACGCAGTTGGCCACGCTGCTGTCGCAGATCGAAGCCGGCCAGCTTGACCCTGACCGCCTGCCCAAGGCATTTCGCGCCGCGCATGACTTCAAGGGCCAGGGCGCCAGCTTCGGCTATCCACTGCTTTCCGAATTCGCCGGTTCGCTGGCGCGGCTGCTGCGCGACAAAATCCAGCTTACCGAAGTTGAACTTAAAATCGCCCGCGCCCATGCAGATGCGCTTATCATCGTGGCGCGCAATCGTATCCGCGGTGATGGCGGCCAGACCGGCCGCGCCCTGCGCCAGAGCTTTGAACGCATGGTGGCCAAAATCGGCGGCCAGTGAGCCTATAAGTTCAAAAACGGCGCCTCACGGGTGCTTTGCGCCAGATCAATGCCAGATGCGCTGACCAGCGACATAACAGCCGCATAAACAGCGCCTTCATTCCTGCCCTTCCCGGAGTCCACCATGCCGACCGCCAGCCTGACGATGCCAACCGGCAACCTGCATGCCAATCCGGTACTGCATGCAGCCCTGCTCTACTGGCTCAGCCTGCCGAAAGCGCATGACGAGGCCTTGCCGGATTTCCTGCATATCGATGCGGAGACGATTCCGCATGACATCCTGCCGCATCTGCTGATCGCCGAGATGAGTGATGCCGATTTTGACCATGGCCATTACCTGCTGGCCGGCACCGAGATCAAACGCTGGTTCCGCCTGCCGCCCGAAGGGCTGGATGTGGATCATGCGGCGCGTATCACCCCGGCCGGCTATATCGACCATATGTATGAAATCGCCCGCGACCTGGTGGCGCGCCGCATGCCGCTGCATGTACAGACCAAGTTCCTGCAACCACATCAGCCGCCGGTGATATCCGAAAGTGTGGTGATGCCGCTGACCCGCGGCGGCGACAAGGTGGAATGTGTGATGATCGTGCAGGTGTTTCACAGCCCCGGCGCCGCAGCCAATGCGCCCGCGCCCGAGCCGCATGCCCTGCTGCCGCCAGGCGCCGATGTGATGGTGGAATACAGCCCGATCCGCCCGGCCTATTGACGGCGCTGCAAGGCCCGGCCCGCCGCCTGGCCGGATGCCCAGGCCCATTGAAAATTGAAGCCGCCGAGATGGCCGGTGACATCCACCACCTCGCCGATACAATAAAGCCCCGGCACGGCGCGCGCCATCATGCTCTGGGATGACAGCCCGGCGGTGTCGACGCCGCCGAGCGTCACTTCCGCCGTGCGATAGCCCTCATGCCCGGCCGGCAGCAGGCGCCATTGTTTCAGCGTGTTGGCGGCCTGGCGCAGCCGCGCATCGCTGAGATCAGCCAGCCGCATGGTGCCATCATCGCCGGCGCGGAACAAAGCCAGGCGGCGCGGCAGCCATTGCCCGATAGCCGTGGCCAATTCCTGTTTCGGCGTTTCACGCCGCGCCTGTTTCAGCTCCGCCAGCACATCCTGCTCTGGCGCCAGATCGGCCTCGATCGCCGCGCCCTCGCGCCAATAGGATGAAATCTGCAACACTGCCGGACCGCTGAGGCCGCGATGGGTGAAGAGCAGGGCTTCGCGGAACCGCGTCTTGGCGCAGCTCAGAACACTATCCGGTACCGCCAGGCCGGCCAGGGCGCGCAAAGGCTCCAGTTCCTCAGGCGCGAAAGTGAGCGGCACCAGCCCGGCGCGGGTGGGCACCAGATTGAGGCCGAATTGCGCAGCGATGCGATAACCCAGGCCACTGGCGCCAAGCTTGGGAATCGAAAGCCCGCCGGTGGCCACCACCAATTGCGGCGCCGTATAGTGGCCTTGATCCGTGCTGACCTGATAACCCGCGCCATCATGCGCCACGGCGGCAATGCTCTCGCCCAGGCGCAGCACCACGCCGCCCTTCTCACATTCCGCCAGCAACATGGCGACGATCTGCCTGGCCGAGCCGTCGCAGAATAGTTGGCCCAGGGTTTTTTCATGCCAGGCAATGCCATGCGCTTCCACCAGGGCGATGAAATCCTGCGGCGTGTAGCGGCGCAGAGCCGAGGTGCAGAAATGCGGATTGGCCGAGATGAAATGCCCCGGCGCGGCATTCAGATTGGTGAAATTGCAGCGCCCGCCGCCGGAAATGCGGATTTTCTCGCCCGGGCTTGTCGCATGATCCAGCAGCAGCACACGCAGGCCGCGCTGGCCGGCCACGCCGGCACACATCAGCCCGGCGCCGCCGGCGCCGAGCACAATCACATCAAAAGCAGAATCAGGGTCGGTCACGCGGCGGCACACGGGTTTCCAGGGCCGGCGGCGTATACGCCACCCGGAAGCGGCAGGGCGCATTGCCGTAGCGCGCTTCCAGCGCCTGGCAGGCTGCGGCAATGCCGGCCGGATTGGGTTTGGTGCCGGTTTCGATCCAGCCCAGCAGGGCGGCAAACAGCGCCGGATAGACCGGATCAGCCAGATAGCTGTGATCGGCATGCTCGGTGAAGCTCTGCACCAGATTGCCGCCCTGGCCGGCGCGTTCCATCGTGCTGCGGAAATACGCATCCAGCTCCACAAACGCCGTCGGGTCGTTCAGGCCCTTCACCGTCACGACCGGCAGCCGGATACGGCCGCTGGGATCGGTATCGGCGCCGAAGCTGGCCACCGCCTGGGGATCGGCGCGATAGCGCAGCACCCCTGCATTCAGGCTTGCATCATCGGCCGAGCCGGCATACCGCACGCCGCTATTGCCGAAGGCGCTGCGGCCGGCGGTGCGCTTCTGGGCGATATCCTGGAAATGCCAGGTGGCCCAGGCCAGATGGCCCTGGATCGACCGCTCCGGAATCTTGATGACATCGGCGATGGTTTTCACCTTCGCCTGTTGCTCGGGGCTGCGCTGCGCCGCCGGCTTGTCGAGGCCGAGGCAGTCATTGACCCGCCGGGTCAGTTCCGGCCGGGTCAGCGCCGCGCCTTCCGGCAGGCCCTGCCAGAGCGGATAAGCCGGCTCATTCGGTGCCGGGTGGTTGTTGCACAGATACTGGTAGACAACACGCAGATCGAGGCGGAAATCGTAGGAACGCGTGCCGCCGGCCAGCACGCCGCTGGTGAGCAGCACGCCGTCATAGGCGCGGCCATACATCTCGGCGCCCATAGCCGCCACCCCGGCGCCCCAGGATTGCCCATGCAGGATGGTGCGCTTGGGTACGGCAACATGACGCCGGAAAATCCGGTTCAGCCGCTCGGTATCCTCGGCAGCGGCGCGCAAAGCCACGCCGCCCTGGCGGAAGCTGGAACCGGCCCAGGCATAGCCGGCACGCACGGTGATCGACCAGCGTTTGAAATCCTCTTCGGTGCGCTTCATCGATGGCGCGCCGAGTTCCGGCCCGCCATGGGCATGCAGCACCAGATGGCCATTCCAATCCGCCGGGATCGCAATCAGATAAAACGCCCCCGCCCGATCCTGGCCAGCCAGGCAGCGCGTGCCGGCCGGTGCGGCATCCGGGCAGTTTTGCGCCACAGGCGCCGCTTCCAGGGCGGTGTCGGGGCCGGGCAGGCTGCCGGCGCAGCCGGCAAGCAGCAGCCCGGATAACAGCAGGGCCAGGTTCGGGCGCTTCATTGGCGTTTCCTCGGTTGGTGTTTTTTTATCTTTGCCTCAGGCCGGCGCCCAATCCAGCTCGGGATCAAGCGGGAAGATCGGGCGCGGCACATTTTTCCACGGCACGCGCTGCAACATCGGCGTGGTGAGACCGGGCGCATCGACTTCGATGATGCGGTCATCGCTGAACAGATCATCGAAGCCGGCGCGGAAATGGCCGCGCGATTTCACCACCAGCGAACGCAGGGCGCGCAGATCGATTCCCAGGCTTTCAAAGAACATCGGGTCCAGCGCCTGATGGCGATAGGTGGTGACCACCACGATGATGCCATCCACGGCGATGGCCGCCGCCTTGCCCATATCCATCTGCCGCCCGGCCGCCATGCCGCGCCGGCCGACAAACAGGCCGTCACTCAGCCGCAGCACACGCGCCGGCAGCGTCACTGTGCCGGAAAAACTGGTGCTGGGTTTGCGGTTGAAGGTGGCGGGAAATTGCACGCCTTCGCCCAATTGATGCGCCTCGGCGGCCAGTTCCGGATCGAAGAACGGCCCGATGGCGCAGCCGCTGACGCCGGCCTTGTGAAACGCTTCCAGGATATAGGCCGTGTTGCCGCCACCGCCGCCGCCCGGATTATCCGCCACATCGGCAAACAGCAGCGAAGGCAAGCCCGGATCGGCCGCCACCGCCAGCGCCTTCCGGGTGCAATCGGCAATCGAGGTCAGTTTGGCGACAAACCGCTGGCGCTGGCTCCAGACATGTGCCGCCACATCGCGCGCCACGGCATCGGCGCGTTCCTGGCTGGCAGCGGTCACCACCACCGATGTGCCATTCTTTGGCGTGTCGCCCAGCGAAAAGCCGGAATTGATCGATACGTCCCACACCTCCTGGCCATCCACGAATGTCTGGCCATAGGCGATCACATCGGCATAGGGCCCGGCCTTGGTATTCTGCGAGGTGGAAGGCGGGATGAAGGGCAGTTTCTGATAGCCGTTGAAGGGCCGCTCGCCGGCCAGCATACGATGCAGGTGGCGCGCGCAATCGGCGCCGCGCTCGGCCATATCGGTATGCGGATTGCAGCGATAGCTGATCAGCGCATCGGTCAGCGCCACCATGTCGGCGCTGAGATTGGCATGCAGATCGAGCGTGCAGATCAGCGGCACATCCGGGCCGATTACCTCGCGCACGGCGCGAAACAACGTGGCATCGGGATCAACATCCACCGTGGCAATGGCGGCGCCATGCTGTGACAGGAAAACCGCATCCAGCGGGCCGCCGGCAGCGATATGATCGCGCAGATGCTGCACCAGGCGGGCAACAAACCAGTCGTAAAAACCCTGCTCCACCGGGCCGGAAGCGCCCACCGCGCCGAGGATCAGCGGCAGTTTCTGCCACGATCCGAGCGCATCCATCGCCTGGGTGAAACCGGTGACGGTGGGCGGGCTGGCCGGTGCCGGCTTGGCGATATCGGCCAGCAGATCGGCGCCTTCCAGCAGCACCGCATCGCGGAATTCGGCCTCGGTGGCGATCGGCGCATTATTGTTGCTTTCCAGCATGAAGCCGCCGAAAGCGACGCGATAGAGCTTGTTCATATCAGGCTACCATTTGACAGCGGGGCGACGATTGTTCTCATACTAACGAAGCAGTTACTGCGGGGGCAATCATGGAGAGGGCAATGTTTCACATCAACCGGCGCAACCTGATTACCAGCGGCATGGCGCTCGGCGCCTTGGCGGCTTTGCCGGGTGGCGCCCGGGCGCAGGCCGGCGCCACCGTGGTGGCCGGCACGCTGACGCTGGGCACCAAGCTGGAGCTGAACACCCTCGACCCGCATTTTTTCAACGGCTTTCCGCAGGCTTCCAGCCACATCCTGATCTTCGATGCGCTGTTTGAACTGGATGAGCGTTTTGTCGCCCGCCCGGCTTTGGCCACCGGCTACAAACTGGTCAGCGAATTGATCTGGGAGATCGAGCTGCGCAAGGGCGTGAGCTTCCATAACGGCGCCGCCTTCACCGCCGCCGATGTGGTGGCGACCTATGAGCGCGTGCCGCATGTGCCGAACAGCCCGAATCTGTTCAGCCAGTTCACCAAATCCATCGACCGGATCGAAGTGGTGAACCCGCATCTGATCCGCTGCCACACCAAGGAGCCGAACCCGACCCTGCCGGGCGACCTGGCCCGCGTGTTCATCATCCCGGCGGCTTTGGCCAAGGCCAGCACGGCGGATTTCAACCTGGGCGGCGAAGCCGGCAAGGGCGCCTGTATCGGCACCGGGCCATATCGGGTCACTGAATGGGTCAATGGCGACCGCCTGCTGCTGGAAGCCAGCCCGACTTACTGGGGGCCGAAGCCGGTCTGGGGCAAGGTGGTGGAGAAGGTGATCAAGAGCGATCCCACCCGCATCGCCAACCTGCTTTCGGGCCAGGTTGATGCCATCGACGAAGTGCCGCCGGCCGATCTGCCGCGGCTGCGCGACGATGCCCGTTTCGGCACCTATAGCGGCCCCAGTTCGGTGGTGCATTACATCGCCTTTGACAGCGACCGCGATGACAGCCCGTTCATCAGCGCCAAGGATGGCCAGCCGCCGCTCAAGGGCAATCCGCTGAAGGACAAGCGGGTGCGCCGCGCCCTGTCGCTGGCGATCAACCGCGAGCTGATTGCCACCAGGTTGATGGATGGCTCGGTGACGCCAGCCTCGCAATTCATGCCCTCCAGCTTTGAAGGCACCAGCCAGAAACTGAAACCGCAGGCCTTCGACCCCGATTTGGCCAAGAAGCTGCTGGCCGAGGCCGGCTATACCGATGGCTTCAAGATCACCCTGCATGCCACCGGCGACCGCTATCCGAAGGACCGCGACATCGCCCAGGCCATCGGCCAGACCTGGACCCGGCTGGGGTTGCAGGTGGCGATTGAGGCTGTGCCCGGCACGGTTTTCTTCGGCCAGGCCAGCACGCAGAAATACTCGGCCTTCATCGCCCAGTATGGCACCGAGGAAGCCCTGGTGGGGCCGCGCGCGCTGATCCATACCGTGGATGCGACACGCGGCTTCGGCACCGCCAACCGCACGCGCCATTCCAATGCCGCGATCGACGCGCTGATCCAGAAGGCGGCGGTGGAGATGGACAAGGACAAGCGCAATGTCCTGACCGCCCAGGTGCTGGAAGCGGTGATCGAGGAACAGGCCTTCATCCCGGTCTTCCATCCCAATTGGCAATTCGCCGCGCGCAAGGAATTGCTGGTGCAAAGCCATCCGTTGCGCCGCTTCAACGCCTTCATGGTGAAACCGAAGGCGTAAGGCAGGGTTCATAACGGTTTCGGCGCCGCCATGCCTCAGGCGCCGCTGGCGCCGAAACCGTAGAGCCAATCCAGGCTGGTGTAAAAATCCGCCGGGCTTTTGGCGCCGAGCCAGGCATTGCGCGCCAGGCGCTGCGCCCCGGCCGGGTGATAGACGTATTCGCCCATGGCGCGCGAGGCCAGTTGCAGCCGCGTGGTGCGCGGCAGCCGGGCGGCGGCATAGGCTGCCAAAGCCGCCGGAATATTGTCCAGTTCTGCGCCGAGTGTTTCACCCAGGCAGACTGCATCCTCCAGCGCCATGCAGGCGCCCTGGGCCATATATTGCAGCATCGGATGCGCGGCATCACCCAGCAGCGCAACGCGGCCATCAACCCAGTTTTCCTGCGGCTCGCGGTCACACAGCACCCAGCGTTTCCAGCTTTCGGCGGCATGAATGATGCGCTGGGCGCGCGGCACCACATGGGCAAAGCTGGCTCGCACCAGCTCAGTCGGCACCGGCTCGCCGGCCACGGCTTCGCTGGCATCGGTATGCACCGTGGCCACCAGGTTGAACACTTTCCAGCCTTGCAGCGGGTAATGCACGATATGGCATTTCGGCCCGGCCCATAGCGTGGCGGCATTCCAGCGCAATTCTTCCGGCATCTGCTCGGTGGGAATCACCGAACGATAGGTGGTGTGGCCGGAAACGCGCGGTTCGCCATCGCCCACCAGCCGGGCGCGCACCGCCGAGCGCAGGCCGTCGGCGCCGATCAGCGCCTGGCCTGGCAGCCTTTCGCCATTCTCAAGCAAGGCCACCACGCCTGTGGTTTCATGGGCGTAATCCACCACGCGGGCAGCAGTGCGCAGGGCAACCCGCGGATCGGCGCGGCAGCCTTGCAGCAAAACGCCATGCAGATCAGCGCGGTGGATCACGGCATAGGGATTGCGGAAATGCTGGCGGAACGGCGCCTCCAGCGGAATGGTGCAGATACGCTGGTCTGACACCGCATCCATCAGCACCAGGCCGTCAACATACACTGCCTTGTCGCGCGCCAGGGCGCCGACGCCGAGGCGGTCCAGCGCATGGAAGGCATTGGGGCCGATCTGGATGCCGGCGCCGATCTCGCCGAGATTGCCGGCCTGTTCCAGCACCGTGACTTGCAGCCCCTGACGTGCCAGAGCCAAAGCTGCCGCCAGGCCGCCAATGCCGCCACCCGCCACCAGTATTGTCATGCCGCCCGCTCCCGCATTCCGGCCCCAGCCGCTTTATCTGTATGCGGTTTTCTACCCGGTGATGAATCCGCTGTCACCATCGCCAGCACCATCCTCCTCGGCGCGGCGCTCCGGCATCGCGAACACGGCTTTCTGCGCCGCCAGGATTTCGCTCAGATGCACAAACTGGAACCGCCGCGTCTTGAGCCGGTCGATATAACTGTCGATCACACTCAACGCATGGTCGATCTTCGAGATATTCTCGCCAAGCTGCCAGAATTTCTCATTGGCGCTGAGCAGGAAATTAACAAAATCGGCCGAGCCGGTCTGATGCACAAACAGCTTGTCGAAACTGTCGTTATATTGCTGCAACAGGCTGTGGATGATGCGCGTGGCATAGACCATGCCCTTGGCCACCGCATCGCGGTCGGCATCATAATCCTTGCGGTTTTCCCGGGCGACATAATCCACCGGCTCGCTTTCGCCGGCCAGCCAGGTGACCAGATCCATCAGCCGCTGTTTGATGCGCACATATTCGTATTCAAAATACGAGATGCCCTTCCAGCCATAAAAAACCTCAAAGGTCTTGTCGGGCGGGATGGCAAAGGCCTTGGCGATATCGCGCAAGGCTTCCATGTCATCCAGGAACCACAGCTTGTGCACCAGTTTCTCAACCCGTGCGGCACGATCCGGCGCCGTGGGCGGGATCAGTGTCTGCACCATCTTGTCAAAACGCTGATTGATGAAGGCGCGCACCGCCTCGTATTCCTGCGGCGTGATGGCGAAATAGGCTTCATCGGCCACAATGCCCTTGCTCTGCAATCGGTCCTTGACCAGAAACGGCGCATAGGACGGGATCGAGCAGAAGGCATCGATGATGGTCTGGTCGCGCTGGCGGCGCGGATCGTCAAGCGTTTCGCTGAGCAGGCCGGCATCCTGCAAGGCACGCCAGCCGCCGCGCATCCGCGGCAAATACGAGATGCCGCCTTCGCCCAGCGCATCCACGTTATAGGGTATCACCAGCTTTGTTTCGGTGTAGTTGCCGAGTGAAAAATCCGATACCCGCGTGGTGGTTTCCTTGACCACAAAACAGCGGTTGAGCCGCGCATTGGCAAAGAGCGGCTGGCGTTCTGCGCCATCCTCCAGCGGCGGCGCAGCGGCCAGCGCGCGCGTGAACAGCAGCGTGGCATAAACCCGCGACGTGCTGGAATTCAGCGTCGCGAGGAATTTTTCCTTGGCGTTTTCCATCGGGTCGGCATCCTATCCGACGCCCCCGACGGGCGATAGTTCGCCCGCCGTTATCAACTGCTCACATCAGAGCCGGAAGAAGCCCACGGTCTGCGCCAGCTGGTCGGCCTGGCCGGCCAGCGACTGCGCCGCCGCATTGGTCTGTTCCACCAGGGCGCCGTTGCGCTGGGTCATCTCGTCCATATTACCCACGGCAACATTGACCTCCTCCAGCCCGGTGGCCTGTTCGGCCGAGGCGGCGGCGATCTCGGCCACGATATCCGACACTTTCTTGATCGCGCCGACAATCTCGTCGAGCGACTGGCCGGTCTGGTTGACCAGAGCGGCGCCGCTGCGCACCTGATTGTTGGATTCCACGATCAGCGCCTTGATATCCTTCGAGGCATTGGCGGAACGCTGCGCCAGGCTGCGCACTTCCTGCGCCACCACGGCAAAGCCCTTGCCGGCCTCGCCGGCGCGTGCCGCTTCCACCGAAGCATTCAGCGCCAACAGGTTGGTCTGGAAGGCAATCTCGTCGATCAGGCCAACAATATCGCCGATCTTGCGCGCGCTATCCTCGATCCGCGCCACTGCCGCCACCGCATCGGCCACCACGCTGCCGCCCTTGTTGGCGGTATCCCGCGCCGCGCCGGCCAGCTGGTTGGCGGCCTGGGCGTTATCGGCATTCTGCTTCACCGTGGCGGTGATCTCGTGCATCGAGGCCGCCGTCTCTTCCAGGCTGGCGGCCTGCTGCTCGGTGCGGCCGGCCAGATCGGTAGAGCCGGCGGAGATTTCATGCGCCGCATCGCGCACCGCATGGGTGGCGGTGCCCAGCTGCTGCACAATTTCGGTCAGCTTGGTTGCCATGCGGTTGGCATCCTGCTGCAATTCGGCAAACACGCCATGATGCGTGCCGGCCATGCGGGCGCCAAGATCACCATCGGCCAGCCGGCCGAGCACATCCGACAATTCACGCAGCGCGCCATCGGTGGTGCCGACTAGGCGGTTGACGCCTTCGCCCAGCTTGCGCATCACGCCATCCAGCTGATCGGTGGCAATACGCTGCGCCAGATCGCCATTGGCGGCGGCCTGCACCACCTGGCCGACGGCACGATCCAGCGCCGCTTCCTGCTCCTGCCGCTCCGCCTCATGCTGCCGGCGCTGGCTTTCCTGCTCGGCAGCGAGGCGGCGATTTTCCTGTGCATTGCGCTTGAACACCGCCAAAGCCGCCGCCATGCGACCGATTTCGTCGGCGCGGGCTTCTTCGGGGATCGTGGTTTCCAGTTCACCCTTGGCCAATTGCTGCATGGCGCCGGTGATCGCCATGATCGGCCGGTTGATGCCGCGGGCCAGCAACACCGCAATCACGGCGGTGAGCACCAGCGAACCGATGGCAATCGCCAGCAGCACCAGCAAAGCGTTGCGTGCTTCGGCAGCCTGCCTGCTGGTATCGGCGACGATTTCCACCACCGCCACCGGCTGGCCGGAATAATTGGTCATCGGCGCGGTGAGCACGGCGTAATCGGCGCCATTGCGGCTGCCGCTGCCCAACTGGATTTCCCCCCGCATCGCCGCTTTGAGAGCGGCGGCAGAAGCCATCTGCTCCTTGCGCGTGGCGGCATAGAGTTTGAAATTGTCGCCATCGGGCAGATGGATACTCACCTCCACCTTGCTGCGCGCCTTCATGCGTTTGACAAATTCCTCGCCCAGCACGGTGCCGGTATCCACCACGCCGATCAGCTTGCCATCGGCACGCAGCGGCACGCTGGCGAAGATCGAAAGATTGTCGCGGCCCGGCTCGATGCCGCTATGGGTGCGGTTGGTTTCCAGTGTCTGCTTCACGGTCAGGCGCCGCGCCAGCACATTATCGCCAAAGGCAGTGGGATTATGCGAGCGCATGAAGGCGATGCCCGGCGGCACCTGCACGGTGATCAGGCCGATACCCTGGCGCTCGGTGAGGAATTTCATGGTTTCGGCCAGCACGGCCAGGCCGGCGGCGCGATCCTGCTTCACCACCGCTTCCTGCACGGCGCGCAAACCGGCCACAGTGTTGCTGACGGCTTCGAGCGCGCGGATTTCCTGCACCACACCATCCTGCACATCGCTGTAATAATCGCGCATCTGCTGCTCGATATCAGCGCGCGCATTGCTCAGATTGTCGGCCACCATATAAGCGGCAACGATGCCGATGCCGAGAAAGGTGGCGGCCAGCATGGCGGCGACAATACGCGCGCCGATGGAGCGTTGCAGGATCATGGACATTTCCCCCGATACTAAAAAAAACGCGAGTGATACGTGTTCGGGGGGGATCATCCGGCCTTGCCCGGAACTTGGCAAGTATGCCGCAACCTCAGTGTAATATTAGTTTGCGCTCTGGCCGGCTGCCACGCATGCCAGGACCACAGGCAACAAATTCTGTCAGATTCTTCGCGTAACAGATGCGTATCTCACTCAACGCATCATCTTTCACGATCAACACCATATGCTCACGCTTCAGGCCAAG
This sequence comes from Ferrovibrio sp., assembly GCF_017994015.1. GTDB lineage: Bacteria > Pseudomonadota > Alphaproteobacteria > Ferrovibrionales > Ferrovibrionaceae > Ferrovibrio. The sequence continues at coordinate 290,910 of NZ_JAGOLP010000001.1, forward strand.
CACGGCATTGGCATTCTGGAATGCGTCCAGCACCGCGCCGGCGGTGTTCGGCCCGGGCGTCAGGGCGGGCAGCGTCAGGCGCTGCATCAATTGTTCCTGGGCGGCAAAATACGCTGCCATGCTGAGGCCGCTGCACGCGCCATGTTTGGCCCATTGGCAATTCATCAGCGCAGCGCTGGGCTGGCGGCAGAGATGGCGCCGCAGCAAGGCTTCCGGCACAGCCGCAGCATCCGGCTGGCAATATTGCGGCCAGGGCTGATTGCTGCCGGACTGATTCCTGCCGGACTGGGCTTCCTGATATTGCGGCCACAGGCCATGCACCACAAAGCCGAAGCGATTATCGGCGCATTGCAGGCGGTTGCCGCGCGCCTGGCGCGGTTCGGCGCAGAAAGCCGGCGACCAGCTCAGCGCCAGCACATAATAATCAAACTGCCCCGCCACACCCCGGCTTGGGCCTTGCTGCGCACAGGCGCGGCTTTCCAGCCGCTCCGGCAGGCGACAGCTCTTAGTTTCGGCCCGCAGCGGCGCAGGCAACAGCAACAGCAGAAGGGCGACAAGCAGGCGGATCATCGGCTAAAGATTCACCAGCCGGCATTCAGCCGCAAGCCCCGGAAGCCACCATGCCCGCCAAGCCGAAAAAGCTGCCGCCCGCCACCATCCACGAGATTTTCGCCCGCCTCGCCGCCGCCGAGCCGGAACCGAAAACCGAACTGAACTATGTCAATGAATACACCTTGCTGGTGGCGGTGGTGCTATCCGCCCAGGCCACCGATCTGGGGGTGAACAAGGCCACCAAGGCGCTGTTTCAAACCGTGCAGGATCCGGCGGCGATGCTGCGCCTGGGCGAAGCCGGGCTGAAACAGCATATCAAGACCATCGGGCTGTTTAACGCCAAGGCCAAGAATGTCATCGCGCTGTCTGAAAAGCTGGTGCGCGAGCATGGCGGCAAGGTGCCGCGCAATCGTGATGCCTTGCAGGCTCTGCCCGGCGTGGGCCGCAAGACCGCCAATGTGGTGCTGAATGTATTATGGGGCGAACCCACCATTGCGGTGGATACGCATATCTTCCGGGTGTCCAACCGCATCGGCCTGGCGCCGGGCAAAACCCCGCTGGCGGTGGAACTGGGGCTGGAGAAAGTGGTGCCGAAAGAGTTCATCCAGCATGCGCATCACTGGCTGATCCTGCATGGCCGCTATATCTGCAAGGCGCGCAAGCCGGCCTGCCCGCGCTGCCGCATCCGCGACCTGTGCCGCTTCACGCCGAAGACGGAAGACGTGGATTGACGGGCTATCTACTCGACAGCAACGCCTATGACGCCATCCTGCGCCATGATGATGCGGCGCGGCTGCAACAAGCCGAGCTGGAGCTGATCGCCAGCGGTATTGTGCTGGCGGAGCTGCGCCAGATCGCCGCTGCCGAACGGCGCCAGGCTTTGCTTGCGCTGTTTTTCACCCTGCATGGTAGCGCGCCGCAAGCCGCGCCCAGCCTGGCCAGCCGCGATGCGCTTTTGCTGGCCGAGGCACGGGCGGCGGATGCCATCCTGGTGAGTGACGACAAGGCTTTGCAGGCGGCCGGTGCGGTATCCTATGCCGGCTTCCGCGCGCTATTTTAGCCCGGCAATCACCTTGCCAAGTTTGCGGCGGTAAGCATGGAAATCAACAAAGATGCCGTGTTCGCCGCTATCGGCCGGGCGCGGCGCGGCGCAGAATTTATCGATCTGGCGGCGCAGCGCCGCACCGGCCGGCTTGTCGCGGGCGGCGATATAGGCGGCGATGGCTTCGGCCTGCAACATGCGGCCCTGCCAGCCGATGCCGGCGCCTTCCAGCAGGCCACAGACATAGAGGCCGGTATCGCCGGGCGGAAAGATGTTGAGATGCAGATGCGGTGCCGGCTCGCGCCAGTTGAGCAGGGCCGTGTCGATAAAGGGAAAGCTGATGCGATAGCCGGTGGCCAGCAGCACCAGGTCAAAGGCTTCGGCGCTGCCATCCTGGAAAAACACCAACTCACCGGCAAAACGCTCGATCGGCTTGCGCAGGCTCACATCGCCCTGGCCGAGATGCTGCAACACCAGTGAATTGACAATCGGCGTGCGGTCATAGAGCCGGTGTTTCGGCTTGGGCAGGCCAAAACGTTCCGGCGGCCCGACCAGGATGCGCAGCACGGCTTCATGCAGCAGCGAACGCAGCGGGCGCGGCAGCACAAAACGCTTGTTGTGATTGCCGGCATCGGCCGGGCGACCGGCAAAAAATTTCGGCACAAAATGATTGCCGCCGCGCAGGCTCCAGGCCACGGATTTGGCGCGATGCACTGCATCCACCACAATATCGCAGCCGGTATTGCCGGCACCGACGATCAGCACCCGCTTGCCGGCAAAAATATCCGCTGTCTTGTAGGCTTTGCTATGCAGCAAGTGGCCACTGAACTGGCCCGGTATCGCCGGGATGTTGGGATCGCTGAGATGGCCATTGGCAATCACCAGGCCGGCATAAAGCGCGCTGCTGCCATCGCTGAACGAGACCTGCCAGCCGTCACGCTGGCGGCTGACACTACGCGCCTCGGTATTCAGCCGGATCTGCGGATAGAGATCAAAATGCCGCGCAAAAGCCCGCAAGTAGCTCTGCACCTGATCATGGCGCGGATAAGCCGGCAGGTTTTCATCCATCGCCAGATCGGCAAAGGCGGTGGTGCCTTTTGACGAGATCAGATGCGTGGAGGCATAAACCGCGCTGGCCGGGCCGCCATAAAGCCATTGCCCGCCGATATCGGCCTGCGCCTCCACCACCTCAAACGCGATGCCGGCCTGCTTGAAGGCTTTCGCCGCCGCCAGGCCGGCCGGGCCGGCGCCGATGATCAGATGTTTCATGCGCGGGCCTGCCAGTAGCGGTCAAAGGCGGCGGCGCTGTCATAGGCCGGCACATAGCCGAATTGCGCCTTGAGCCGGGTGTTATCCAGCACCGGGCGGTATTGCAGGAACAGCACCTGGGCCGGGCCGAGACTGGTCAGGCCAAGCCGGTTGGCGGCCCAGAGCGCACCGCGCATAACCGCCGGCGGAATGGCCAGATAGGGCTTGCCGATACGCGCCGCAATCTGGCGCAGGGTCAGCGCGCCATCGCCGGCCAGATTGTAGATGCCGGCTGGCCCGGCGCCCTGCAAAGCCGTGGCATGGTGCAGCGCGCCCACCACATCGCTTTCGGCCACAAAGCTGAACGGCGTGCTGGCGCCCAGCAGGCCGGTGATCAGCGGGCGTTCAAATATCGCCGTGATCTGGTTGGCGACGCCGGGGCCAAGCACGGTGCAGGGCCGGAACACCACCTGTTCCAGTGCGGGCTGCATCTGCCGCCAGCGCGCCAGCATTTCCTCCACCAGGCGTTTGTTGCGGGCATAGGGAAAATCCTCATTGCCGCGCACCGCATCGGTTTCGCAGAGCGGCACCGGATTATCGGCATGATAGCCATAGGCGGCGCCGCTGGAGGTGACCACCAGCCGCCGCACCCCGGCCGCCTGGCAGGCTTGCAGCACATTCTCGGTGCCGCCGACATCGATGGCATAATCCAGCGCCGCATCGCCGCCCGCTGCCACCACGGAAGCCAGATGCACCACCACACGCGGCCGCACCTGCTGGAACAGGCCGCGCAAGGCGGCGCCATCGCGGATATCGCCGAGGTGAAAGCTGCCTTGCGCCGGGCAATCGGCCAGGGCGCGGCGATCCAGGCCGATCACCGGCTCGCCGCCGGGTATTGCTGCCAGCCGCCTGAGCAGGGCCGCGCCGATGAAACCGGCGGCGCCGGTGATCAGGATACTCATGACAAATCCGCCTTGCGATCCTGGCGGCGCCAGATGCTGGCCAGGGTCCAGCCCGAAACGATATGCCAGATGCCCCAGCCGGCGGCGATCAGCGCCGCCCCGCCCAGGGCGTCAAAATGATTGAGGATCAGCGCCAGGCCGAGGCCGGAATTCTGCATGCCGACCTCGATGGTGATGGCGCGCGTATCAGGCGTGTTCAGCCCGGCGATGCGCGACACGCCCCAGCCGACGCTGAGCGCCAGCGCGTTATGCAATGCCACCAGCGGGATGATGATGCCCAGGAAACCGAGCAGATATTTGCCATTGGCGATGGCGGCGGCGGCAATGAACAGCACCAGAAACAGGAATGAGCCGGTTTGAAACGGCTTGCGCAGCCGCGCCGCCAGGGTCGGCCGGTGATGCGCCAGCAGCATGCCGGCCAGCATCGGCAGGCCGAGGATGGCGGCGGTGGACAGGATGAAGGATAGCGGCTCGATCTCGATCTGGCGCAAAAGCGCAGCGGTATCCGGGTTAAGCCCGGCCCAGAACAGAATGTTGAGCGGCGTGGAAAGCACCGCCAGCACCGAGGACAGGCCGGTGACGCAGACCGAAAGCGCGGTATTGCCGCGCCCCATATGGGTGATCAGGTTGGACAGGTTGCCGCCCGGGCAGGCGCCGACGATGATCATGCCCAGTGCCACGGATGGATGCGGCTTGAGCAGCATGGTGAGCGCCCAGGTGGCGGCCGGCAGCAGCAGCACCTGCGCCGCCATGCCCAGCACCGGCGCGAATGGCTTGCGCAAAACGGCGGCAAAGTCGCTGAGCCGCAGATCCAGCGCCACGCCGAACATGATCAGGGCCAGCACCAGGCCGAGCACGAGCTGTCCGGTGCTGTCGAGCCGCAGCACCACCTCGTCTATCGCCATGGTTCCCCCCGCTATGCCAGCCTGCTATGGGCCAGCCTGCTATCTCAGGATGCAGCTTTGCCCGGGGTTGGTTGGGTTTTCAAGAGCGCTGCGACACAATCCGCATCGGCCACGTTGGCGCCACGCCGCCGTGCCAGCACTTCGGCATGCTGCACCCGCAGCGAGGCCGGGGCATCGCCGGGATACAGCACAAATAACAGCACGCAGGCCGGCTGGTCTGACAGATACTGCCAGATTTCCGCCGGCGCCTCGCGCCGCACCTGGCCCGGCGGGCCAAACAGCGCGCGCACTTCGGCGGCCGTCTTGGCCACCACATCCTGGCTCACCGGACGACGCGGCGGCTCGCCCGGCACCGCTGGCGGCGGCGCCAGGGCCAGGTTCAATTCTTCCTTGGGTTCTGCCGGCACAACCACCGGCGCTTCAACCACCGGCGGCGGCTTGGGCGCAGCGCCGCAAGCCGCCAGAACCAGAAGCAGCAGCGCCGGAAAGGCGCTGCGCAGGAATACAGACATGCAGGCTGCCGATTACTCTGCGGCGGCGGAAGTGGCGAGGCGGCCAGACGCCACGGTCTGCACCGTGCCGCTCAATTCGCCGCCACATTCCACTTCGATCTGGCCATAGGCAATCTCGCCCATCACCTTGCCGGTGCCGCGGATCAGCAGGCGGCCGCGCACACTGAGCTTGCCCTCAAAACGGCCACGGATTTCGGCCTCGTCGATCTCGGCGGCGCCCTTGAACTGGCCGGTTTCAGCGATCTCGACAAAACGGCTGTCGCTGAGCGTGGCTTCCACTTTGCCTTCAACCACCACCTTGTCGCAGGCGGTGATCTGGCCGGTGAGGCTGATTTCGCGGCCGATGATCAGCACCTTGGGCTCGGGTGAATCATTACGCGGCGCGGCGGCGCTGGAAGCCGGCATCGCCGGCACCGGGTTGAATACGGTGGGCGCGGCAGCCGGCGCGGCCGGGCGCGGCTGGCCCAGATCCATCGCCGGGCGCTTGGCGATTTCAGGGCGGAAAGTGGGGGTGCCGGAAGCGAGATTGTCGCTCATGCTGGACGGTCCTTGATTAGCGGCTGCGGGAAAGACGGAAGGATTGGGCAGGCTGGGCCGGCCGAAGCGCTGCAAATGCAGCGGCACCGGCGGCAGATCGTCGGCGGCGGCCTTGAGCGGCGCCGGCGCAACAGCGACGGGTTCGGGCTCGCCGATTTCGGCCGGCGGCGCGGCGCTGCTGGCCACAGCCGACAGTTCCTTTGGCGGCGCTGCCTTCGGCGGCGGCGCGGCGGGCAATATGGCGGCGGATGACTCTACTGGCTTCTTGCGACCAAACATGCGGTAACCCCTCATCCCTGATGCTGTATCCAACCACCGGACGCCCTGGCCCTGGCCGCTCTGGCCTCACCTCTGCTGTGGCATCCCTGGTGCCGCCGGCAGACGCTTGAAGATATGAACCATAAACGCCGTGGCGACGATCGGCACAACTAGATTTAGCAGAGGAATGGTTAACAGAAGAACAATGAGCAATCCCGACAACCACAAGTCGCCGCGATGCCGCCGCCGCAGCTTTTCCATCTCGGCACGCGGCAGATAACGGCTGGCGACCAATTCATAATATTCACGGCTGACCAGATAGCCGTTCACCGCATAAAACAACGCCAGCTTGAACGGCGGAAAGAATAGCAGCACCAGATAAACCGGCAGCAGCAGCAGATTGATGCCCAGCACGGTGAGCAGGAAACGCAGCGATTGCAGCAGCGAAGCGGCCGCGGGAAGTGGTTTGCCGGGCGGATCGGCGGCATAGTGTTTGGCTTCCACCGCATCGGCCACATCATCCAGGAACAGGCCGATAGCGGCGGTCATCACCAGCGGAAACAGCAGCAGCTTGAGCAGGAAGGCGCCCAGGCCGGACAGCACCGCGATCAGGCTGTCGAGCCAGCCGGTGCCGGTGCTGGGCAGCAGGCCAACACCATACCAGACGGCAAATCCCAGCAGCACAAACACCACGATGGAAATGCCCAGGCTGCGCAGCAGCACGCGCCGGAAAGCCGGATCGGGCAGCTGCGCAATGGCCAGGCGAAGGGCCGCAGCGATCATCGCGGCTCCACGGGATTATGCGTGCCGAGCGCCAGGTCGGCTTCAAGCAAGGCCGACAGCGCCAGCAATTCCGCCTCGCCGCGCGGCCGCGCCACCAGTTGCAGGCCAACCGGCAGGCCGGATTTGGTGAAGCCGACCGGCACCGAGATGGCCGGCGTGCCAGTAAGCGTGACAGCGAAGGTCAGCACCAGCCAGGAGATGTAGGTGTCAAACTTGCGGCCATTGACCTCTTCCAGATAACGGACGCGATGATCAAATGGCGGCGCCACCACGGTGGGCAGAGCAAGGAAATCATGGCGTTCAAAAAACGCCGCGATGCGGTTATAGAGCGCCCCCTGCTGCTGCCGCGCAATGGCAATTTCCTCGGCGCTATGCTGCAAGCCCTTCTGGGCATTCCAGATCACCTCCGGCTTGACCAGTTCCTGTTTGTCCTTGATGCGCGGCCATACACTGGCGGCGAAGTTGATCGCGCGCAGCACCTGGAAACAATCCTCGGCATCCTTGAAGCTGGGGGCGCGGTCATCCACCGTGGTACCGAGCTTTTCCAGCCGGCGCATTGCCGCCTGGCATACTTCCACCACTTCCGGATCAACCGGGCAGAGTTCCAGATCGGGGCTGAAAGCGATGCGGCAGCCGCCGGCAAAGCGGCTCGGCAGCCGGCCCAGCGTCATCTGGCGGTCCACGGCGGCGACAAAACTTTCGCCCGGCGGCGGCAGGGTGAGCGGATCGCGGGTATCGAGGCCGCTTTGCGCATCCAGCAGCAAAGCCACATCGCCGACCGTGCGGCCCATCGGGCCATTCACCGCCAGGGTATCAAACGGCAGCGCACGCGGCCCGGTGGCAACCCGGCCCGGCGACGGCCGCAGCCCGACCACGCCGGCAAAGCTGGCCGGAATGCGCAAAGAGCCGCCCAGATCGGAACCATCGGCCAGCCAGACCTCGCCGGTAGCCACCGCCACCGCCGAACCGCCGGACGAGCCGCCCGGGGTGAGTGCGGTATTCCATGGATTGGTGGTGGTGCCGAACACGTCATTGAAGGTTTGTGCCCCGGCGCCGAATTCCGGCGTATTGGCCTTGGCGACAATCAGCGCGCCCTTGGCTTCCAGCCGCTCCACCGACCAGTCCGACCGCGTGGAGATATGATCGGCAAAGGCGCGGCTGCCCCAGGTGGTGCGCACGCCAGACACTTCAACCAGATCCTTGATCGCCATCGGCAGGCCATAAAGATAGCCCGGGCCGGGATTTTCCGGCCGCTCCAGCCGCGCCGCAGCGGCGCGCGCACGCTCGAAGCAGCGCGTCGGCAGCGCATTCACCTTCGGCTCCACCTCGGCAATACGCGCCTCGGCGGCATCAATCAGTTCGGCGGGGGTGAAATCGCCGTTTTTCAGGCCATCCACTGCCTGGCGCGCCGTCAACCGGATCAACTCGTTCATAGCGTCCTCATCCTCCACCGAATTGCGTTCTTTTCATGGCCGGGGTAAGGGAGAGTAACGACAAACTTTCACACCGGGTAGGCTTCCATGACCGTTACCAACTCCACCCCAGCCGACAAGCGCGGCGTTCTGGCGATTGGCAATGCCATCGTGGATGTGCTGGCCCAGGTGGATGATGGCTTCCTGCAACAGCATGGCATGAACAAGGCGCATATGACGCTGATTGATGCCGAGCGCGCCGAAGCCATCTATGCCGCCATGCCGGCCGCCAAGGTGCGCATGTCGGGCGGCTCGGCAGCCAATACCGCCGCCGGCATCGCCATGCTGGGCGGTGCTGTGCGTTTTGTCGGCCGCGTGCGCAACGACGAACTGGGCGATGCCTTCAGCGCCGATATCCGCAAGATCGGTGTGGGTTTTGACACCAGCCCGGCCCAGGACGGCCCGGCCACGGCGCGCTGCCTGATCCTGGTGACACCGGATGCCCAGCGCACCATGAACACCTATCTCGGCGCCTGCGCCCAGATGACGCCTGAAGATATCGACCCCGCCGCCATCGCCGCAGCCCAGGTGACCTATCTGGAAGGGTATCTATGGGACCAGCCGCATGCCAAGGAAGCCATGCGCAAGGCGATGCGGCTGACCCATGAAGCCGGCGGCAAGGTGGCGATGACGCTGTCTGATGCCTTCTGCGTTGAACGCCACCGCGCCGAATTCCAGCATCTGGTGGAGCATAATATCGACATCCTGTTCGCCAATGAAAGCGAGATTGTGTCGCTGTACCAGACCAGCGATTTTGACGGCGCCTTGCAGCATGTGCGCGATCATGTTGACGTGGCGGCGCTGACCCGCTCGGAAAAAGGCTCGGTGATCCTGGCCGGGCAGAATGTGCATATCATCGATGCCGTGCCGGGGGTGAGCGTGGTGGATACCACCGGCGCCGGCGATCTTTACGCCGCCGGTTTCCTGCATGGCTATGTTGATGGCTTTGACCTGCATGCCTGCGGCCGGCTTGGCAGCCTGTGCGCGGCGGAAGTGATCAGCCATGTCGGCGCCCGGCCGCAGATCGATCTCAAACCCTTTGTGGCGCAAGCCCTTAAGGGTTGAGCGCAACCGTCGTCATGCGCGGACTTGATCCGCGCATCTCTCCTTGGCCTGCAATTCTTGGAAAAGACGAAAAAGCGAGATGCGCGGATCAAGTCCGCGCATGACGAGAGGGGGAGAAACCTGCCCTAAAAATGCGGCCGCGATCTTGAAACATACTTATCGGCTGCCGCCATATATGATAGTTAGCGCACAAATATTATTCATCCCGGCAACGGCTTGAACCTGGGCGGCGGCTCTCTACGCTGCCGCCCGGTTCATTCGAGGAAAGCGTTGCCCATGTTCAGCCGTTTCACACGCCCGATCTGCCTGCCGGCTTTCTGCCTGCTGGCGCTGCTGCTCGGCAGCGGCCCGGCCCAGGCGGCCGAGACTATCCGCATCGCCTTCATCGATGCGCTGTCCGGCGGCGCGGCGGCGGTGACGCAGAACGGCCTCAATCATTTCCGCTTCATGGCCGAGCGCCTGTCAAAAGCCGGACGCAGCTACGAGATCGTGGCCTACGATAACAAGCTCAGCCCGCAGGAAAGCATCGTGGCGGCGCAAAAGGCGCTGGATGCCGGCATCCGCATCATCGCCCAGGGCAATTCCTCGGCGGTGGCGGCGGCCTTGGTGGATTTCCTCGACAAGCATAACGAACGTAATCCCGGCCAGCAGGCGCTGTTCCTGAATTACGCCGCCATCGACCCGGCATTGACCAACGACAAATGCTCGCCCTGGCATTTCCGCTTCGATGCCCATGCCGATATGAAGATGCAGGCGCTGACCAATTTCCTTGCCGGCAAGGCCGCGGTGAAGCGGGTTTACCTGATCAACCAGGATTATTCCTTCGGCCAGGCGGTGCGCAAATCGGCGCTCGACATGCTGCAAGCAAAACGGCCCGATATCCAGATTGTCGGCGACGAATTGCACCAGATGGCCAAGATCACCGATTTTTCGCCCTATGTGGCCAAGATCAAGGCCAGCGGCGCCGATAGTGTGATCACCGGCAATTGGGGCAACGACCTGGCTTTGCTGCTCAAGGCCGCCGCCGATGCCGGGCTCAATCTGGATTGGTACACCTATTACGCCAGCGGCATCGGCAGCCCCACGGCGGTGCGCCAGACCGGGCTGGCGCATCGGGTTTATGGCGTGATCGAAGGCCAGGCCAACGATCCGGGCGCCGATGCCGACGGCATCGAGAGCGCCTATCGCGCTCGTTTCCAGGGCAGCTTCAATGTGCCACGTATCCGCGCTTTGATGGAAATGCTGGATCAGGCGGTGAGCCGCAGCCCGGGTGATCTGTCGGCCCGGGCGCTGGGGCGGGCTTTGTCGGGCGCCGAATACCGCACCATGTATGGCGCCACGACGCAGTTGCGCCGCGCCGATCACCAATTGCTGCAAGACCTGGTGATTGCCTCGCTCGGGCCGTTGCAGGACGGCATGAAATTCGACGAGGAAGCCACCGGCTGGGGCTGGCGCAGCATGGGCCGCATCGCCGCCCAGGCCACCGCCCTGCCCACCACCTGCAAGATGCCGGCGCTGTAGTTGCGGGTGTTATGCCGAGCGTCGCCTCGCTCGTTACCCCCCCCCCTTTCGTCATGCCCGGGCTTGACCCGGGCATCCCGTTTTTCAATGTTTTCGGATATTTTTTCAATTGGATAGAGATCCCCGGGTCAAGCCCGGGGATGACGACGGCGGGGGTGCTCAGTCGGTCAGAAGTTAAACCGGAGAGCCGCGGATCAAGTCCGCGCATGACGATTATGGGGCGGTAAGCCAGCGCCCTAATTCCGGCCCAGATCGATCGCTTCGATTTCGCGCGCGGCGGCTTCGGCAGCCGGCGTGTCCGGCGCCATCAGGCGCACCTGGATCAGATCGGCGCGGGCGCCGCGCCGGTCGCCCGCCGCGTGGCGCAGATAGCCGCGTTCCAGCAGGGCTTCGACATTGCGGCTGTTCAGCGCCAGCGCGGTTTCAGCATCTTCCAGCGCGCCGGCCGGATTGTTGCCCAGGCGGCGCGCGGCGGCGCGCAAGGCCATGGCATCATCGCGGGTCGGCGCCAGGTGCAGCACATGGTCCAGATCGGCCTCGGCGGCGGCATAATCGTTCAACTCGGCCAGCGCCTGGGCGCGATCCAGGCGCAGTTCCAGCGCATCGGGCCGCGCCGCCACGGCGATATCGAGCAATTTCCGCGCCCGGTCGGCCAGCCCGGCCAGCAGCCAGGCATTGGCCGCCTGCGCCACCAGATCGGTGACCAGATGCGGCGCCTGGGCTTCGGCCTCGGGCAGCAGCTTTTCCAGCCGGTCGGCGGCATCGCCGTAATGTTTCAGTTCAAACAGCGCCAGCGCCGCGCAATGGCCGGCCGGCAGGCCACCGCCGGTAGCCTGCCAGCTCTGCGCCGTGGCAAAGGCTTCCTCGGGCCGGCTGCGCGACAGGTTGAGGCAATCCTGATAGCTCACCGCATCCAGCGCACGCTGTGCAAAGGCTTGTGGCGATGCTTGCAGCAGCAGCAGGCTGACCAGCAGAATGGGGCGGAACAACATGGCCTTGGACATGGGGTGGAAGATGGGGGCGCAGACTGCCGCCCACAACCCCGAAAGGCAAGCAGGAGCAGCCCGCCTTGAGCAATACCCGGACTTTGTTCTGTTTTGGCCTGGGTTATAGCGCCCTGGCGCTGATCGAGCGGCTGCGCCGGCAGGACGGCGCAGCCAACTGGCTGTTCGCCGGCACCAGCCGCAATGCCGAGAAATGCGCCAAGCTAGCCGCCCAGGGCATCGACATGCAGCTCTTTGACGGCACGGCGCCGCTGAGCAAACCCGACAGCCTGCACCAAGCCGATCATGTGCTGATTTCCGCGCCCTCGGAAGCCAGCGGCGATGGCGACCCGGTGCTGCGCCAGCATGCCGACGATCTGGCCCGGCGCCGCGATCTGCGCTGGATCGGCTATCTCTCAACGACAGGGGTTTATGGCGACCAGGGCGGCGCCTGGGTGGACGAGAGCATGCCTATGACACCGAGCCAGCAGCGCGGCCGGCGCCGCGCCGAGGCCGAGGCGGCATGGTTTGCACTCGGCGCCCGGCATGGCCTGCCGGTGCACAGCTTCCGGCTGGCCGGCATCTACGGGCCGGGCCGCAACACGCTGGAAAGCCTGCGCCAGGGCAAGGCGCATCGCATCATCAAGCCGGGGCAGTATTTCTCGCGCATCCATGTTGCCGATATCGCCCAGGTGCTGCATGCCTCGATGCTCAAGCCCAATCCCGGCGCGGCCTATAATGTGGCCGATGACGAGCCGGCGCCGCCGCAGGAGGTGGTGGCCCATGCCGCCGGCCTGCTCGGCATCACGCCGCCGCCGGAAGTGCCGTTTGAACTGGCCGAGATGACACCGATGGCGCGCAGCTTCTATGCCGAGAACAAGCGCGTCTCGAACCGCCGCATCAAGCAGGAACTCGGCGTGACATTGCTCTACCCGACCTACCGCGAGGGCCTGGCGGCGTTGCTGCAAGACTGAGACGGATCAGGCGAGACCGAAAACGGTTTCGATCAGCAGGGCGATATCCTCGGGACGCGAGAGGCGGTGGTCGCCATCCTTGAGCAGGGTGAGGCGCACATCGCCGCCCGAGAAGGCCTGGATGGTGCGCAGCGCGTGCTGCCAGGGCACATCGGGATCGTTCATGCCTTGCAGGATACGCACCGGGCAGGCGAGCGGAATCGGCTGATCCAGCAGCAGATGTTGCCGCCCTTCCACGATCAGGTGGTGAAAATATTCATAGGGCTGATCGAAATATTGTGACGGCTCGCGCAGCACGCCGTCACGTTCCAGCACGGCGCGCTGCGCCGGTGTCATCTGCGCCCACATCAGGGCTTCGGTGAAATCCAGCGCCGGGGCGATCAGCACCAGGCCGGCGCAACGCGCAGGCCGCGCCAGAGCCGCCAGGGTGGCAAGCCAGCCGCCCATGCTGGAGCCGATCAGGATCTGCGGCCCGGTTGTCACCTGATCCAGCACCGCCAGTGTATCGGCCAGCCAGCGGCCGATGCTGCCCTGGCTGAAATCGCCGCTGGATTGGCCATGGGCGAAATAGTCAAACCGGGTGCAGGCCCGGCCACGCGCGCGGGCCGCCGCTTCTAGCGCCAGCGCCTTGGTGCCGGTCATGTCGCTGCGGAAACCGCCGCAAAACAACAGGCCGGGCGCAGTGTCGCTGCCGGACAAATGGGCATAAGCCAGGCGCTGGCCATCGGGCCGGTTCAGAAAAGCGGGGGGGCTGGGCATATCGGTCATACCCAGAGTCGTAACCAAGCTGCGCAGTTCTTGCCAGGGCCAAGGCTTTGCTATAGTCGGGGGGCAGAAAGTTGCAATCCGACGCATGCCCGACTCCCTGACCGATCCGATCGCCAGCCGCCCGCCGGCCGTGCTCCAGGTATTGCCAGCCCTGGTGACCGGCGGGGTGGAACGTGGCACCGTGGACCTGGCCCGCGCCCTGGCCCTGGCCGGCTGGAAATCCTATGTCGCCTCGGCAGGCGGGCCGATGGTGCGCGAACTGGAGCGCGCCGGGGTGCAGCATTTCACCCTGCCGCTGGCGAGCAAGAATCCGCTGGTGATGCGCAAGAATGTCGCCCGCCTGGAAGTCTTGCTGCGCGACCTGCCGGTAGACCTGGTGCATGCCCGCAGCCGCGCCCCGGCCTGGTCGGCGCGGGCCGCCGCGCGCAATTGCGGGCTGCCCTTCGTGACCACCTTCCACAATGCCTACAAAGCCGATAACTGGCTGAAAAAGCTGTGGAATTCTTCTATGGCCAAGGGCGACAGGGTGATTGCCATCTCGCGCTTCGTGGCGGATTTTGCGCATAACCGCTATGGCGTGCCGTGGACCCGGCTGACCACCATCCCACGCGGCACGGATTTGACCAAATTTGACCCCACCCGGGTCAGCCCGGAACGCATCACCCAGCTTTCGCGCGCCTGGCGCCTGGAGGATGGCCTGTCGGTGATCCTGCTGCCCGGCCGGCTGACGCGCTGGAAAGGCCAGGCAGTGCTGCTCAAGGCCCTGGCCAAGCTGGCGGAAATCCGCGGCAAACGCGATTTTGTCGGTGTGGTGCTGGGCGACCATCAGGGCCGCGAAAATTATCGCAACGAACTCTATGCCCTGGCCGAGCAGCTTAAGCTGGGCGGCAGCCTGCGGCTGCCCGGCGATTGCCGCGACATGCCGGCGGCGCTGATGCTGGCCGATGTGGTGGTTTCAGCTTCAACCGAACCGGAAGGTTTTGGCCGCGTGGCGGTGGAAGCCCAGGCCATGGGCCGCCCGGTGATTGCCACCGATCATGGTGGCGCGCGTGAAACCGTGCTGGAAGGTGAAACCGGCTGGCTGGTGCCGCCGGGCGATTCCACTGCCCTGGCCGAAGCCTTGAACAAGGCGATCTCGATCACGCCGGAACAGCGCGCCGCCTTGCGCGAGCAGGCGATAGCCCATGTGGCAGCGCATTTCACCAGCGAGGCGATGTGCGCCGCCTATATCCAGGTCTATACCGATCTGCTGTTCGGGCCTGAAGCCGGAACCGGCACATGACCTTGGCGGCCGGTGTGCAGGCGCAGGCCGAGCCGCAGCGCCTGCTGGTGATCAAACACGGCGCGCTGGGCGATTTTGTGCAGGCTTTGGGGCCGATGCAGGCGATCCGCGAGGCGCATCCACAGGCCCATATCACCCTGCTGACCACCGCGCCCTATGCCGAATTGGGCCGGCGTTCCGGCTTTTTTGACGATGTGTGGGTGGATACGCGGCCGCGCTGGTTTTCCCTCGGGCAATGGCTGGCTTTGCGCCGCAAGCTGATTTCTGGCCGTTTTGGCCGGATTTACGATTTGCAGACATCGGGCCGCTCGTCGCGCTATTTCTACCTGCTGCCAACACCGCGCCCGGAATGGTCGGGCATCGGCCTGGGCCGTTCGCATCCGCATGCCAATGAGCGCCGCAACCTGATGCACACGCTGGACCGCCAGGCCGAGCAATTGCGCATGGCCGGCATCAGCCGGGTGCCACCGCCGGATCTGAGCTGGGCCGATGCCGATATCGGGCGCTACCGGCTGGAACCGCGCTTTGCCCTGCTGGTGCCGGGCGGCTCGGCGCACCGGCCGGAAAAACGCTGGCCAGCGGAGAAATACGCCACCCTGGCCCGGGCACTGAGCGCCGATGGCATCCAGCCGGTGCTGATCGGCACCAAGGCCGAGGCCGAACTGATTGCCGCCATCAAGGCGGCGGCGCCGAAAGCCGCCGACCTGCTCGGCCGCACCAGCTTTTTTGACCTAGCCGCCCTGGCGCGCCATGCCGTGGTGGCGGTGGGCAATGATACCGGGCCGATGCATCTGTTCGCCGTGGCCGGCGCGCCCTGCCTGGTGCTGTTCTCGGCCGCTTCCGACCCGACACTCTGCGCGCCACGCGGCCAGCAGGTGCGGGTGATCCGCTCGGCCAAGCTGGAAGAGGTCAGTGTCGAGGAAGTGCTTGGCGCCCTGGCGCTGATAAATCAATTGTAATCCGGGCTTTCCATTCTAATATGACCATTGGTCATGACCATGGTCATGCGATCGGAGGTTCACCATGACCCGGATGATAAAAGCCAGTGAATTCAAGGCCAAATGCCTCAGCCTGATGGATGAGGTGGCGGCCAGCGGCGAAGCCATCACCATCACCAAGAATGGCAAGCCGGTGGTCACTCTGGTTCCGGCCCGCAAACCAAGCTTCGAGGAGGCTTTTGGTTCCATGCGAGGCCTGATCCATATCAGAGGTGACATCATCGCCCCGGCCTCAGAGCCAGAAGACTGGGAGGTTCTGCGCGATTGATCCTGCTCGACACTCATGCCCTGATCTGGTTCCTGCAACGCCCTGAAGCCTTCGGCAGTATTGCCAAGCGGCAATTGCAGGATAATTTCGCAACCGGTCAATTATCGGTATCGGTGATCAGCTATTGGGAAATCGGCTTGCTGGTGCATAAAGGCCGGATCGGGCTTGATGTAAGCCCGATCCGGTTTCGCGAAATGGCTATTGAGCGCGGTATCAGCGAATGCCCCCTGGATGGCCGCGTCGCCCTGGAAGCCGCCGCCCTCGACCTGCACCCAGATCCGGCCGACCGTTTCATTGTTGCCACCGCATTGGCGCACACTGCCACACTGGTGACCGCCGACGAGAAGATACTGGGCTGGGCGGGGCCGCTGCTGCGCCAGGATGCGCGGCTCTAGCCCACGGCCAAGTTCCAGGCCAGGTGGCAGGGTTGACAGCCACCATTCATGCTCTAGGCTGCGCCGCCCGAGTATTCCGGCTTGTTTTCAAAGGATTCCGCCATGTCCACCGATGCCGCCGCGCCCGAGATTCGCCTGACACTGCCTGATGGCAGTGTGCGAACCTGCGCCGCCGGCAGCACCGGGGCGGATGTGGCTGCCAGCATCGGGCCAGGTCTGGCCAAGGCGGCTTTGGCGATCCGGCTGGATGGTGTGTTGCGCGATCTGAAGCAGCCGCTGCGCCAGGATGCGCGGTTCGAGATCGTGACCATGAAGGACCGCAATGAGGCGGAAGTGCTGGAACTGATCCGGCATGACGGCGCCCATGTGCTGGCCCAGGCGGTGCAGGAATTGTTTCCCGGCACGCAGATCACCTTCGGCCCGGCCACCGAGGACGGCTTCTATTACGATTTCGTGCGCGACGAGCCGTTCACGCCGGAAGATTTCGGCAAGATCGAGCAGCGCATGGCTGAAATCGTCAAGCGCGACCTGGCGATTGAGCGCGAGGAATGGCCGGCCGACAAGGCGGTGGCCTATTTCCAATCCATCGGCGAAACCTACAAGGCCGAATGGGTGGCGGAAATCGCCAAGCGCGGCGAGGCAATCTCGATCTACCGCCAGGGCGATGCCTGGCTCGACCTCTGCATGGGGCCGCATCTGCCCTCCACCGGCAAACTGCCGGTGGCCTTCAAGGTGATGAAAGTATCCGGCGCCTATTGGCGCGGCGATGCCAAGAACCGCCAGTTGCAGCGGGTTTATGCCACCGCCTGGCGCGACCCGAAGGAACTGGATGCGCATCTCAAGCGGCTGGAGGAAGCCGAGAAGCGCGACCATCGCCGTTTGGGTCGCGAGATGGGCCTGTTCCACCAGCAGGAAGAAGCTGCCGGCATGGTGTTCTGGCATCCCAAGGGCTGGACGCTGTATCGCACCCTGGAACGCTTCATGCGTGAGCGGCTGGAAGCCGCCAAATATGTTGAGGTGAAAACCCCGCAATTGGTGGACCGCAAATTGTGGGAAGCTTCCGGCCATTGGGAGAAATTCCGCCAAAACATGTATATCGCGGAGAATGAGGACGGCATCCGCGATTACGCCGCCGATCCCAGCGAACGTATCTTCGCGCTCAAGCCGATGAACTGCCCCTGCCATGTGCAGATTTTCAACCAGGGGCTAAAATCCTACCGCGACCTGCCTTTGCGTATGGCCGAATTCGGTTCCTGCCACCGCTTCGAGCCGGGCGGCGCGCTGCATGGCATCATGCGGGTGCGCAATTTCACCCAGGATGACGCGCATATCTTCTGCACCGAAGACCAGATCATCTCGGAAAGCCAGGCTTTCTGCTCGTTGCTGCAAGGCATCTACAAGGATCTGGGCTTTGCCGAATTGCGGGTGAAATTCTCCGACCGTCCGGCCACCCGGGCCGGCTCGGATGCAATCTGGGACAAGGCCGAGGATGCGCTCAAGGCGGCCTGTGAGGCAGTGGGGCTGGATTACACGCTCAATCCCGGCGAAGGCGCCTTCTATGGCCCGAAGCTGGAATTTGTGCTGCGCGACACTATCGGCCGCGACTGGCAATGCGGCACCTTGCAGGTGGATTTTGTGCTGCCGGAGCGGCTTGGCGCGGAATATGTCGGCGCCGATGGCGGCCGGCATCGCCCGGTGATGCTGCATCGCGCCATTCTGGGCAGCTTCGAGCGTTTCATCGGCATTTTGCTGGAGCAATATGCCGGCA
Source organism: Ferrovibrio sp. (assembly GCF_017994015.1). Taxonomy (GTDB): domain Bacteria; phylum Pseudomonadota; class Alphaproteobacteria; order Ferrovibrionales; family Ferrovibrionaceae; genus Ferrovibrio. The sequence continues at coordinate 309,203 of NZ_JAGOLP010000001.1, forward strand.
AGCTGCCGCTCTGGCTGGCGCCGTTGCAGGTGGTGGTGGCGCCGATTGTCTCGGATGCCGATGGCTATGCCGAGCAAGTCGCCGAAGCGCTGGGCTTGGCCGGCCTGCGCGTCGATACCGATCTGCGCAACGAGAAGATCAACTACAAAATCCGCGAACACAGCCTGGTGAAAGTGCCGGTGCTGGCAATTGTGGGCAAAAAAGAGGCTGAGCAAGGAACAGTCACTTTGCGCCGCCTGGGCGAGGAAGCCCAAGTAACCATTGCGCTGGCCGATGCGGTTGCTAAATTGGCCGCCGAAGCGCGCATGCCGGCTTCAGCTTGAATTTTCAGACCATCGTCAACATCGACAGGAGATCGCCATAGCCCGCCCGCCCTTCCAGCCCGCACCGCCGCCGAAGTCCGATGGCCCGCGGGTTAATTTCGAGATCGACGTGCCCCAGGTGCGCCTGATTGATGCCGCCGGCGAAAATCGCGGCGTCGTTTCCATCCGCGAAGCCATCCGCCTGGCTGAGGAAGCCGGCCTCGATCTGTGCGAAATTTCGCCCAATGCGTCGCCGCCGGTGGCCAAGATTCTGGATTTCGGCAAGTACAAATACGAAGCCCAGAAAAAAGCCGCCGAAGCCCGCAAGAAGCAGAAGGTGATCGAGATCAAGGAAATCAAGCTGCGTCCGGGTATCGACCAGCATGATTACGAGGTCAAGATGAAGGCGATGCACCGCTTCCTTGACGAAGGCGACAAGGTGAAGGTGACCCTGCGCTTCCGCGGCCGCGAGATGGCGCACCAGGAACTTGGCATGAAAGTGCTGGACCGCGTGCGTGACGAACTGGCCGAGAAGGCCAAGGTCGAGCAGTCGCCGAAGATGGAAGGCCGCCAGATGACCATGGTCATCGCGCCAAAATAACCACCACACGACGTCATGGCCGGGCTTGACCCGGCCATCTCTTGCCGGCAAACGGCGGGGGCATGGCGAAATAAGGGCAGGGAAACACCGCATGAGCAGCGCGAATAGCAGCACCGTGAAAGCCATGATCGCCAAGGCCTGGGGCGGCCCGGAAAGCCTGGTCTATGACGATCTGGCCTTGCCCGAACTGGGCCCCAAATCTGTGCGGATCCGGGTGCATGCGGCGGGCCTGAATTTCCCCGACACGCTGATGATCGCCGGCAAATACCAGTTCAAGCCCAGCTTCCCGTTTGCCCCCGGCATGGAATGTGCCGGCACAATCGAGGCGGTGGGCGAAAAGGTGCGCGACCTCAAGCCCGGCGACCGCGTGCTGGCCACCACCGGCCATGGCTCGTTTGCCGAAGCTGTGGTGACCGAAGCCAACAACGTATTCAAGATTCCCGACAGCATGAGCTATGAAGTGGCGGCCGGGTTTCCGATCACTTACGGCACCACCTATCACGCCCTGGTGGACCGCGGTCGCATCAAGAAGGGCGAAGTGCTGCTGGTGCATGGCGCCGCCGGCGGCGTTGGCCTCAATGCGGTGGAACTGGGCCGCGAACTGGGCGCCACCGTGATCGGCACTGTGGGGTCTGATGAGAAGGCCGCCATCGTCAAGGAATATGGCGCCAGCCATGTCATCAACTATTCCACCGAGAGCATCAAGGACCGGGTCAAGGAACTGACCGGCGGCAACGGCGCCGATGTGATCTATGACGCGGTGGGCGGCGATGCCTTCGACCAGTCGCTGCGCTGCATCGCCTGGGATGGCCGCCTGCTGGTGATTGGCTTTGCTTCCGGGCGTATCCCGGAAGCGCCGGCCAATCTGGCGCTGATCAAGGGCTGTGCCATTGTGGGTGTATTCTGGGGCGCCTTTGCGGCGCGCGAATCTGACAAGAACCGCGCCAATTTCGCCGCTTTGTTCAGCCTGTTTGAACAGGGCCGGCTGAAACCCCATGTCTCTGCCAGTTTCCCGCTGACCCAGGTGCCGCAGGCCATGCAGGCCCTGCTCAGCCGCAAGACCACCGGCAAGGTGGTGATTACCGTGCCGTGATGAAGCCTGTGCCGTGAGCGGGCCGGTTCAGGCGCAATACGAGGCCTATCCCTATCCGGTGCGCGACCCGGCCGATGAGGCGCGGCGCCTGATCACCGGCAGCCCGAGTTTTCTGCCGGAAGTGAATCATTACCTGTTTGCCGGGCGGCGTGATTTCCGCCAGCCATTCCGTGCCCTGGTGGCCGGCGGCGGCACCGGCGACGGCGCCATCCAGCTGGCGCAGTATCTGCAAATCGCCACGCAGCAATTGGGCGGGGCGCAGCATGAAGTGGTCTATCTCGATCTCTCGGCGGCTTCGCGCCGGATTGCCGAAGCGCGCGCCGCCGCACGCGGCCTGAACAATATCCGCTTCATCACCGGCTCGCTGCTTGATCTGCCGCAGCTGGCGCCCGGGCCTTATGATTACATTGATTGCTGCGGCGTGCTGCATCATCTGCCGGTGCCGGCCATCGGCCTCAGCATCCTGGCGATGCAGCTCGGGCCGCAGGGCGGGCTGGGCCTGATGCTGTATGGCACGCTGGGCCGCGAAGGGGTGTATCCGTTGCAGGCCGCCTTGCGGCAAATCCTGCCCGAGGATGCAACGCCGCAAGAAAAGCTGGCGCTGACCCGGCAATTGCTGGCCGATTTGCCGCCGCTGCATCCGTTCCGCCGCAATCCTTTCCTGCATGACCACCAGAGCGGCGATGCCGGGCTGTATGATCTGCTGCTGCATAGCCAGGATCGCAGCTATCTGGTGCCCGAGATTGTTGAATTGCTGGATACCTGCGACCTGGAGCCAGTGGCCTTCATCGAACCCTGCCGCTATGACCCGCTGAGTTATCTGAAAGACGAGCGGCTGCGCGAGCAGGCGGCGGCTTTGCCGCTGCTGGAACAGGCGGCGCTGGCCGAGCGGCTCTGCGGCAGCCTGAAAACCCATGTGCTGTATGCCGCGCCGCGCCATCGCGCCGCCGCCTGCCCGGCCTGGCCCGACGATCCGGCGCTGATCCCCGGCCTGCGCGGCCTGCCGCCGGCAGCTTTGGCGGCGGCTTTGGAGAAAACCGGCAAGCTGACCGTGACCTTTGAGCAGGACCGCCTGGAATTGCCGGCACCGGAAGGCGCCGGCGCCATCGTGGCCTTGCTGGATGGAAGGCGCAATCTGGGCCAGATCGCCGAAGCCCTGGGCCTCAACTGGGGACAATTCAGCGCCGCCTATGCCCCGGTACATGCCCTGCTCACCGGCGTGAACAAACTCTACCTGCGGCTCTAAGCCTTATTCCCCGGGTTTCTGGCGGCGGGCATCGAGCAGCACACTATCCACCGGCTGGTCAAAATCGCGGCCGCCGAGTTCAAAGCCTTTGCGCCAGTCGTTGAGATGGCGCCGGGTCCACAGCTTGCCCAATTCCACATCGCGCTCCTTGAGCGCCAGCACCAGCATGCGATGCGCATGGATCAGGCGTTCGGCGCCCTGCGCCACATCGCGCACCACCAGTTCGGTGACCGGATAGATCAGCATGTTGGACGGCTCGCGCGCCAGTTTGAGCACGCGGTTGGCGCTGGCTTCTTCCAGCGCCATGTGGAATTCGCCATCCAGTTCGCCAACTCGCTGCGGATCGTGCCGCGCCGCCTCGGTGGCGGCGATATTACGCTCCAGCGCTTCGATCAATTGCGGCGTGGCGCGGTGAATGCTCAATTCGATAGTGGCCAGGCTGAGCGCCATGGCGGCTTCCCATAATTCGCGGAATGTCACCTGATGCAGCATCAGCGCGCGGCTCATGCGCGAGGCAAGGCGTTCGTAATGCGGCAGGCCGACGATCAGGCGGCGGCTGGCATCGCGGCGGATCAGGCCGCCCTGTTCCAGCAGGCGGATGCCTTCACGCACAGTGGAGCGGTTGACGCCGAATTGCCGCACCAGTTCGGCCTCGGTGCCGAGCGCTGCGCCGGGGCGCAGCCGGCCGCTGACGATCTCCTGCTCGATCGCCTCGGCCACACGCTCATAGGCCGGCATGCTGGTGATGCGCGGAAAACGGTCCATGGCCTGGCTCATCGGCGCGGTAACTCCCCCCCTGCATCAATTCCCTTGACGGGCAGATGGCTTTGTCGGACAATCCCACAAATAAGGCGTTCGATCAAACAAATGAAACGCCACCTGGGAGGATACAAGATGCTGCGTCATGTCGCGCTGCGTGCGTATGCTGTCGCCTTAACGTCAATCCTTTCGCTTACGCTGCCAGGGCCATCCGCCTTTGCCGCCGATCTGCCGCGCGAACAGCCGGAAGCTTTGGGCTTCTCTTCCGCCCGCCTGGGCAAGATCACCACGCGGCTGAAAGATGATGTGGCCAAGGGCACCATGCCCGGCGCCGTGCTGCTGATCGCGCGCCACGGCAAGGTGGCGTATTACGAAGCCTTCGGGCAGCAGGATCCGCAGGCCAAGATCCCGATGGCCAAGGACAGCATCTTCCGCATCTATTCGATGACCAAGCCGATCACCTCGGTGGCGGCAATGATGCAGGTGGAAGAAGGCAAGCTCACCCTGGCTGACCCGCTGGCGCGCTATGTGCCCAGCTTCAAGGACAGCAAGCTTCTGGTGGAAAAACCCGATCCGGCCGATGCGCAGAAAAAGCTGGTTGAGCTGGTGCCAACACGGCCGATCACGTTGCAGGACCTGTTCCGCCACAGCGCCGGCATCACTTATGGCTTCTTCGGCGACACGGCGCAGAAACGCGCCTATCGCGATAGCGGCGCGCTGGCTGGCGATTACGACAATGCCGAATTCGCCGACCGCATCGCCAAGCTGCCGCTGGGCTATGCCCCCGGCACGACCTGGGATTACGGTTATAACACCGACATCCTGGGCCGTGTGGTGGAAGTGGCCGATGGCGCCAAGCTGGGCCAGGTGTTTGAAAAGCGCCTGTTCAAGCCGCTGGGCATGAAGGATACCAGCTTCTATGTCACCGATGCGGCGAAGCAGAAGCGCATCGCCGAGCCTTTTGCCAATGACCGCAATTTTGGCGCCGGGGCTGATTTCAGCGAGCCGCGCCAGCCGGGCAAATTTGAATCCGGCGGCGGCGGCCTGGTCAGCACCGCGATGGATTATGCCCGCTTCCTGCAAATGCTGCTCAACAAGGGCAGCCTGGATGGCCGGCGCTATCTCAGCCCGGCCACCATCACCACCATGACCAGCGACCATATGGGCGCCATGGTGAAGCCCGGCCCGTTCTACCTGCCGGGCGTCGGCTACGGTTTTGGCCTCGGCTTTGCGGTGCGCCAGCAGGATGGTCTGTCGCCGATGGCCGGCTCGGCCGGCGAATATAACTGGGGCGGCGCCGGTGGCACCTATATGTGGGTTGATCCGAAGCAGAATCTGTTTGTGGTTTACATGATGCAGTCGCCCAGCCAGCGCGTGGCCTATCGTGCGCTGCTGCGCGACATGGTTTACGCCGCCATCGTCAAGTGAAACGCGGAGAAAATCTGACACAACGATAGAGCGGCGTTTCAGCATCAACGGTATTTCCTGCCAACGCGCAGGGGATCGGCGACCGCGCCCAGCGGAATGGATTCCGGGGTGCCAGCGCCGCAGCATAAAAAACGGGATGGAGGAAACTATGGCAGTTCGTTACGGTGTGCCGGTGATGGCGGCTCTGGCGCTGGGCGTGTTCGCCGCGCCAGCTTTTGCGCAAGTGAAAATCGCCTATATCGATCCGCTATCGGGCGCCATGGCGCCGATTGGCGAAGGCGGCGTGAAACATTTCAACTTCATGATCGAGCGCATCAACGCCAAGGGCGGCGTGAATGGCCAGAAGCTGGAATTGGTCACCTATGACAACAAGCTGAGCCCGCAGGAAAGCATCCTGGCAGCGCAGAAGGCGATTGATGCCGGCGCCCGTATCATCACCCAGGGCAACGGCTCGGGCGTGGCGGCGGCGCTGATCGATTTCGTCAACAAGCATAACGAGCGCAATCCCGGCAAGGAGGTGGTGTATCTCAATTATGCCGCCGTGGACCCGGCCTTCACCAATGACAAATGCAGCTACTGGCATTTCCGCTGGGATGCCCATGCCGATGTGAAGATGGCGGCGCTGACCGGCTATATGAAGAACAATCCGAAGATCAAGAAGGTTTACCTGATCAACCAGGATTACTCCTTCGGCCAGGCGGTGCGCAAATCCGCCAACGAGATGCTGAAGGCGAAGCGGCCGGATATCCAGGTGGTGGGCGACGAATTGCACCCGCTGGCCAAGGTGACCGATTTCTCGCCCTATATCGCCAAGATCAAGGCCAGCGGCGCCGATAGTGTGATCACCGGCAATTGGGGCTCGGATATCTCGCTGCTGCTCAAGGCCGCCGCCGATGCCGGCTTGCAGGTGGATTGGTACACCTATTATGCCGGTGGCGCCGGTGGCCCGACCGCGATCAAGCAGACCGGCCTGAAGGACCGGGTTTATACCATCGTGGAAGGCGGCCCGAATCACATGGAAGCGGCCAACCAGGCTTTTGAGGAAGAATTCCGCAAGAAGGCCAATATGGGCGTGTGGTATCCGCGCGTGCGCAATCAGATGGAAATGCTGGCGACGGCGATGAACCAGGCCAAGTCAAACGATCCGAAGGTGTTTGCCGAGAAGCTGCGCGGCATGAAATATACCAACATCTACGGTTCGGCCACCTACATGCGCGCCGAGGATCACCAGTTCTTCCAGGACATGTTCATTGAGGTGTTCACCCCGATTGCCGAAGCCAAGCTGAAATATGACGAGGAAAATACCGGCTGGGGCTGGAAAACCGTTGCCACGGTGAAGATGGCCGATACCGACGTGCCGACCACCTGCAAGATGGCGAAGCCGAGCTGATAGAAGCCAAGGGCAGCGGGGCGGCGCCATGCCGCCCCGCCAGTCCAGACCGTTCGACAAGCCGCAGCATGGCAGCTTGTCCAACGACCTGGCAAAATCCGGGCACCGTAAACTGGGCGCCAAAAACTAGGCGAGGGGGAAGTAACTTGCTTGAACTGGTGTTGTTCTCGACCTTGAACGGCGTGCTCTATGGCATGCTGCTGTTTCTCCTCGCCAGCGGCCTGACGCTGATTTTCTCGATGATGGGCGTGCTGAATTTCGCCCATGCCAGCTTCTACATGCTGGGCGCCTATTTCGGCTTCCAGATCAGCCAATGGCTGAATTTCTGGGCGGCGCTGATCGTGGCGCCGGTGCTGGTTGGCCTGATCGGCGCCGGCATCGAGCGCTGGGGCCTGCGCACGGTGCATAAATGGGGCCATGTGGCGGAATTGCTGTTCACCTTCGGCCTGGCCTTTGTGATCGAGGAACTGGTGCAGATGATCTGGGGCAAGCTGCCGGTGGATTATCGCGTGCCGGCGCTGCTGGATTTTCCCGCCTTCACCCTGTTCGGCACCACCTATCCGGCCTTCCGCATGTTCATGCTGCTGATCTCGGTGGCGATTTTCCTGGTGCTGCTCACCATCCTGACCCGCTCGCGCATCGGCCTGGTGATCCAGGCGGCGCTGAGCCATCCGCAGATGGTGGCGATGCTGGGCCATAACGTGCCGCGGGTTTTCATGATGGTGTTCGGCTTCGGCTGCGGCCTGGCCGCCATTGCCGGGGTGATTGCCGGCCCGGCTTTGGTGACCCAGCCGAGCATGGCGCATGTGCTCGGCCCGATCCTGTTTGTGGTGGTGGTGTTCGGCGGCCTGGGCTCACTCTCCGGCGCCTTCATCGCCTCCTTGCTGATCGGCCTGGTGCAGACCTTCGCCATCGCCATCAATTATTCGCTCGGCGAGGCGCTCAGCCTGCTGGGCATGACGCGGCCGATGCAGGGTTTCCTCAGTGATCTATGGCAGGTCACGGTGGCGCAGATCGGGCCGATCATTCCCTATCTGATGCTGGTGCTGATTCTGATCTTCCGGCCAACCGGCCTGATGGGCACGCGGGAGACCTGAGCCATGACCAGCCAAAGCAGCAGCGCCATCAAGCAATCTGGCGTCAATTACGTCGGCTATGCCATCTGGGGCCTCACCGCCATCGCCTTCCTGCTGGCGCCGAAAGTGTTCACTTCCGGCGCCGCCATCACCACGATGAGCATGATGGGGATCATGATCATCTTCTCGCTCAGCTATAACATGCTGCTGGGCCAGACCGGCATGCTGTCCTTCGGCCATGCGGTGTATTACGGCCTGGGCGGTTTTCTCACCGTGCATGCCATGAACACATTCGCCGCCGCCAAGCTGGCGATTCCGCTGCCCCTGCTGCCGCTGGCCGGCGGCGTCACCGGGCTGATCTTCGGCATCATCTTCGGCGCCGTCTCCACCCGCCGCGCCGGCACCGCCTTTGCCATGATCTCGCTCGGCCTGGGCGAATTGATCGCGTCGATGTCGCTGATCCTGCGCGGCTTTTTCGGCGGCGAGGAAGGTGTGACCGCCAACCGCACCAAGCTGCTGCGCCTGTTCGATATCAGCTACGGGCCGCAGATCCAGGTTTATTACCTGATCGCGGTGTGGTGTTTCCTGTGCATGGTGCTGATGTTTGCCTGGACCCGCACGCCGCTGGGCCGCATGTGCAACGCAGTGCGCGAGAATCCGGAACGCGCCGAGTTTGTTGGCTATTCCACACAGATGGTGCGGTTCATCACCTTCTGCGCCGCCGGTTTCTTCGCCGGCATCGCCGGTGGCCTGGCGGCGATCAATTTTGAACTGATGAACGCCATCAACGTTTCCGGCGCGCAATCCGGCGTGGTGCTGCTGATGACCTTCATCGGCGGGGTTGGCCATTTTGCCGGGCCGATCCTGGGCGCCGTGCTGGTGACCTTGCTGCAAACCTTCCTCAGCGACCTGACCGGGGCCTGGATGCTGTATTTCGGCCTGCTCTTCATCACCATGGTGATTTTTGCGCCGGGCGGCATTGCCGGCCTGATCCTGATGCACGAGCCGCTGATCCGGCGCGGCAGCATCGGCCATGTGCTGCCGGCCTATGGCGCCATCCTGGTGCCGGCTTTGCTCGGCCTCTGCGGCCTGTCGCTGCTGATCGAGGTGGCGCATCATCAACTGGTGAAAACCGCTACCGAAGGCCCGGCGATGAAATTCTTCGGTGTGGCCTTCGCCTCCAACACAATACCGCCCTGGATCGCCGCGCTGGCGCTGATCGTTTTCGGCCTGTGGCTCGGCCGCCGGCTGGCGCCGATGGTGATACGCGGCTGGGCCGCCGCCACCGCCACCACCGGCAAGGGGGCCTGAACATGACCGCCATCGCACTTTCGTTGCAGGACCTGCATAAGAGCTTCGGCGCCACGCCGATCATCCGCGGCGTGTCGCTGGATATCCGCCAGGGCGAGCGCCACGCCATCATCGGGCCGAATGGCGCCGGCAAATCCACCTTGTTCCATCTGATCTCCGGCCGCTTCCCGCTCACCGCCGGGCGCATTGCGCTCAAGGGCGAGGATATCACCGGGCGCAAGCCGTTTGAGATCAACCGGCGCGGCCTGAGCCGTTCATTCCAGGTCACCAACATCTTTCCGCGCCTCACGGTGTTTGAGAATGTGCGTTGCGGCGTTTTGTGGTCGCTCGGCTATCGCTATTCCTTCTGGCACAATGTGCGCAAGCTGAAGGATGCCAACGAACAGGCCCAGGCTGTGCTGGAACGTATCGGCCTGGGCAACAGGCGCGACATCCTGGCCGGCGTGCTGACCTATGCCGAGCAACGCGCCTTGGAAATCGGCATCACCATTGCCGGCGGCGCCGATGTGATCATGCTGGATGAACCCACCGCCGGCATGAGCAGGTCGGAAACCGACCATGCTGTGGCGCTGATCAAGCGCATCTCGGAAGGCCGCACCCTGATCATGGTGGAGCACGACATGGGCGTGGTGTTTGACCTGGCCGACCGGATCAGCGTGCTGGTTTACGGCCAGATCATCGCCAGCGACGCCCCGGCGGCGATCCGCAGCAACAAGGCGGTGCGCGAAGCCTATCTCGGCCAGGCGCTGGAAGCGGAGCATTGATCATGAGCCAGACTTTGCTCGAAGTGCGCGACCTCAATGCCTATTACGGCAAGAGCCATATCCTGCATGGTGTCAGCTTTGATGTGCGCGAGGGCGAGATTGTCTCGCTATTGGGCCGCAACGGCGTTGGCCGTTCCACCACGATCAAGGCGATCATGGGCGATGTGCAGCCGCATGGTTCGATCCGCTTCAAGGGCCAGGAGATTGTTGGCCGCAAGCCGCATGAAATCGCCCATCTCGGCCTCGGCTACGTGCCCGAGAACCGCGACATCTTTCCCGGCCTGACGGTGCGCGAGAATCTCTATCTCGGCCAGAAACACGCCAAGAAGACCGGGCGCTGGAGCATCCAGGACATGTACGACATCTTCCCGCGCCTGGCCGAGCGCGCCGAGGCGCCGGGCGGTGTGCTGTCGGGCGGCGAACAGCAGATGCTGACCATGTGCCGCACCCTGATGGGCGATCCCGATCTGGTGATGGTGGACGAGCCGACCGAGGGCCTGTCGCCGATGATGGTGGAACATGTTGGCAAATTGCTGGTGCGCATCGCCGAACGCGGCGTGGCCATCCTGCTGGTGGAGCAGAAGCTGACCATCGCGCTGAAAATCTCGCAGCGGCTTTATGTCATGGGCCACGGCCAGATGGTGTTTGAAGGCACGCCGGCACAATTGCAGGCCGATGCCGCCACCCGCAAGGAATGGCTGGAGGTTTAATAGGGCGCTTGATTTTCCCGTAAATGGAAAGGATGCTCACTTTCTTAACCGAGTGAGCCATCCGATCATGCGCCCTTTATCCGCCCTGCTGCCGGTTCTGCTGCTGACAGCTTGCGTCACCACCGACAACAGCGCCAGCGACGAAGCCTTTCGCAATGGCCTCAGCGCCATGGCACAGCAGCGTTATGAAGCGGCGGTCAGCAACATGGATGCCGTGCTGGCAAGCCACCCGGCACAATTGCGCCAGGCCCAGGCCGCCACTTTTCGCTGCCTGGCGCTGGCCAAGCTGCCAAACACCGCCCAGGCCGAAACCGCCTGCCGGACCGTGGCGCAGCAACTGGCCGGCCAGCGCGGCAATGAATTGCGCAGCCTGCAAGTGCAGGCACGTTGGGCGCTGGCCGATCTGCGCCGGGCGCAGCAGCCGGCCGAAGCCCTGGCCGAAGCGCGGGCGATTGCCGCTGAATTCGGCAACGAAGCTAATCCGGCGCTGCGCCATGCGGCGGCGATGGTGCAGTTTGTCGGCGTGGCCATCCTGATCCGGCAAAACCAGGATGCCGAGGCTGCTGCCTGGATCGACCGGATCGAAGCCGCCGGCTGGCTGGAACCGGATGGCATCAATAGCAGCACCATGGCGGCACGGCTGGCGGCCGAACTGCCCTATATGCGCCTCGCCCTGGCACTACGCCAGCGCAATGCAGCGCAGATCGTTGCCGTGGCGGAGCGCTACCGCGCCGGTTTGCTGCCGGGTGGCGACATTGCCCGCCGCGATGCCGCCACCATGTTGCTGCTGCCGCTGGCCTATGGCCGCATGATGCAGGCGGATCAGCGTGGCCTGGATGCGGCGCTGGAACGATTCTTTGCCGAGATCGAAAGCATCCCGGGGGCGCCAAGGCCGGGCTTTGCGCCAAGCGCGCTTCGGCTGGCCGATCCCTGGGCCGGCTATCTGCTCTATGACGGCATCCCGAAGCCGATGCGCGAGCGGCTGGAACAGGCCGGGCTGGGGCGCGGCTTTTTCGATGCCGGCCTGATCGCCATGCAGGGCGGCAACCAGCAGCAGGCGGCCGAACATCTCGACCGCATCGCCGCCGCTTTGCGCCGGGAAGATCATCCCACCGCCAACGAGCTGGCCAACCGGCTGCTGCGGATACGCCGCGCCCTGCTGCTGCAAGCCTCGCCGCCGCCGGCAGCGCGCATGCAAGGCTGACGGCTTGCAAAGCCCTGGCAACATGCCAATGTGATGGAAGCAATCGCCGCAACCAAGGAAATCCCATGGAAATCTCCGCCGGGCTGATCGTTGCCATCATCCTGCTGGCCCTGGTGGCCGTTACGGTCTTTGCCGGCGTCAAGACCGTGCCGCAGGGCCAGCAATGGACCGTGGAGCGGCTGGGCAAGTATATCCGCACCCTCACCCCGGGCCTGTCGATTATCATCCCCTATATCGACCGCATCGGCCGCAAGCTGTCGCTGATGGAAACCGTGCTCGACATTCCGAGCCAGGAAGTCATCACCCGCGACAATGCCACCGTCACCGCCGATGGCGTGGTGTTCTTCCAGGTGCTTGATCCGGTGAAGGCGGCCTATGAGGTGCAGGACTTGCTGTTTGCCCTGTCCAGCCTGGCGATGACCAATGTGCGCTCGGTGATCGGCGCCATGGATTTGGACGAAGTGCTGTCGCAGCGCGACCAGATCAACCGCCGCCTGCTCTCGGTGGTGGATCAGGCCACTTTGGCCTGGGGCATCAAGGCGACGCGCATCGAGTTGCGCAACATCCAGCCGCCGCAGAACCTGCTTGATTCAATGGCCAAGCAGATGACCGCCGAACGCGAGAAACGCGCTGAAATCCTCACCGCCGAAGGCGCCAAACAGGCCAGCATCCTGCGCGCCGAGGGCGCCAAACAGGCCGCCGTGCTGGAAGCCGAAGGCCGCATGGAAGCCGCCAAGCGCGATGCCGAGGCGCGTGAGCGGCTGGCCGAGGCGGAAGCCAAGGCAACCCAGATGGTGAGCCAGGCCATTGCCGACGGCAATGTGGCGGCGATGAACTACTTCGTGGCGCAGAAATATGTTGAGGCATTCAGCAAATTTGCTGAAAGCCCGAACCAGAAGCTGGTTTTCATGCCGATGGAAGCCACCGGTCTGCTCAGCAGCCTGGGCGGCATCGGCGAATTGGCGAAACAGGCTTTTGGCAGCGAAGCGGCGGCCAAGCCTGTGCCACGCCCCTGGGGCGGCGGCAGCACGCCATGAGCCTGCCTTTTGCACTTGAACCCTGGCATTGGCTGGCGCTGGGCGTGGCCTTGGCCGGGCTGGAAATCCTGCTGCCCGGCGCGGTGCTGATCTGGTTTGGCGCCGCCGCCTTCTGTGTTGGCGGCCTGCTCTGGCTGCTGCCTGATCTGAGCAGCGCGGCGCAATTCGGCAGTTTTGCCGTGTTGGCGCCGCTCTGCCTCGGACTCGGCCTGTGGCTGCGCAAGCGCGGCGCAGCGGCCAATCCCGAGGCAGTGGTGAACCAGGGCGCGGCCCGGCTGATCGGCCAGCGCGGCCGGCTGGAAGGCGCGCTGGAAAACGGCCATGGCGAAATGCGGCTGGGCGACACGGTCTGGCCGGTGCGCGGCCCGGATCTGCCGGCCGGCAGCATCGTGCAGGTGATCGGCGCCGAGGGTGCGCTGTTGCTGGTTACGCCGGCGCCGCCAGCTTGAGGCCGATGATGCCGGCCACGATCAGGCCGATGCAGCCGAGCCGCAGCCAGTCGGCGCTTTCACCAAACAGCCAGATGCCGAGCAAAGCCGTGCCCACTGTGCCGATGCCGGTCCAGATCGCATAGGCCGTGCCGAGCGGCAGGCTTTTCAGCGCCAGGCCAAGCAAAGCCAGGCTGACGATCATGGCGCCGATGGTGAGCAGACTGGGCATAAGCCGGGTGAAGCCGGCGGTGTATTTCAGGCCAACGGCCCAGCCGATTTCGGCCAGGCCAGCCAGGAACAGGAGAATCCATGCCATGGGAAGGCTCGTTCGCTGTGACGGGCCGTCCCATCGGTATTTGGGGGAGCGGCCGGGTCGTCCCGGCGCCAGTTTTATTTAGGCTGGCGGCACTGAATTTTCAAG